>CAYQAG010000020.1:0-12817 GCA_964415425.1 uncultured Rhodospirillaceae bacterium
AAAAGAGGGATAACAGGAAGGATCGATCTTCGTTTTACCCCTCACCCGGCGCTAAAGCGCCGACCTCTCCCCAAGGGGAGAGGTAAGTTTCTGTCATCTGTCATCTGACTTCTGAAATCCGCCTTCAGGCTAGCCGGCCGTGGCAATGCTTGTATTTCTTGCCCGACCCGCAGGGGCAGGCGGCGTTGCGGCCGAGATTGCGCCAAGTCTTCGAATCTTGAGGGTCGATGGCGCCGGAGGCGGCTTCCTCGGCATCGATCGGCGCGCCGATCGCCGCATGCGGCGCTAAAGGCGGCGTTTCGGGGCGCGGCGCTTCGGCGCGAATTTCGATATGGGAGAGCAGCAGCACCACCGCCTCGCGCAGGCGATCGAGCATCGCCTCGAACATTTCGAAAGCTTCGCGCTTATATTCGTTCAAGGGATCGCGCTGCGCATAGGCGCGCAAGCCGATGCCGTGGCGCAGATGATCCATGGCCAAGAGGTGCTCTTTCCAATTTTGATCGAGCACTTGCAGCAGCAAGGATTTTTCGACAACGCGCAGGAAATCGGGGCCGATCGCCGCGGCCTTCGCTTCCATTTTCGCCGCGACCGCCGCCGTGACGCGTTCGTGGATCGCGGCATCGGCGATGCCTTCTTCCCTAGCCCAATCGGCGATGGCGAGATTGAGGCCGAAAATGCGCAAGACTTCCTCGTGCAGGCCCTTCACGTCCCATTGCTCGGGAAAGGCCTTTTCCGGAATGTAGCGCGCGACGAGATCGTCGATCGTGCGGCGGCGCATATCGGCGATATCCTCGGCGACGTCGCCGGCCGCCATCACTTCGCGGCGCTGTTCGTAGATCGCCTTGCGCTGATCGTTCATCACGTTGTCGTAGCGCAGGATATGTTTGCGGATTTCGAAATTGCGCGCCTCGACCTTTTGCTGGGCCTTCTCCAGCGCTTTGCTGACCCAGGGATGGATGATCGCCTCGCCCTCCTTGAGGCCGAGCCGGCGCAGCATGCCGTCCATGCGCTCGGTGCCGAAAATGCGCATAAGATCGTCTTCGAGCGAGAGGAAGAATTTGGAGCGGCCGGGATCGCCCTGACGGCCCGAACGGCCGCGCAGCTGATTGTCGATGCGGCGGCTTTCGTGGCGTTCGGTGCCGATGATGTAAAGCCCGCCGGGATAGGTTTCGGTTTGCGCCGGCTTATTGCCCTTGGCGGGGGAGATTTCGACCGTCTCGCCGGCGCCAAGCACGGCCTTGCGCGTTTCCGCGATTTCGGCGGCGATCGCCTGACGGCGGCGCTCGATGGCGGCCGCATCCTCGCCGGGTTTCGTCTCGCGCGCGAGGCGCATGGTAAGATTGCCGCCCAATTGGATATCGGTGCCGCGCCCCGCCATATTGGTGGCGATGGTGACGGCGCCGGGCGCGCCCGCCTCGGCGACGATTTGGGCTTCCTGCTCGTGATAGCGGGCATTCAGCACTTGATGCGGGATGCCCGCTTTCTTCAGCAGTTTCGATAATTCCTCCGATTTCTCGATCGAGACCGTGCCGACGAGAACCGGCTGATTGCGCGCGCGCGCGCGCTTCACTTCCTCGACGATGGCGCGATTCTTCTCGGCGGCGGTGCGATAGATTTCGTCGTCCTGATCGAGGCGCGCGACGGGCAGATGCGTCGGAATCTCGATCACGTCGAGGCCGTAGATATCGGAAAACTCCGCCGCTTCGGTCATCGCCGTGCCGGTCATGCCGGCGAGTTTCGGATAGAGGCGGAAATAATTCTGATAGGTGATCGAGGCCAGCGTCTGATTCTCGTTCTGGATCGCGACCTTTTCCTTGGCTTCGAGCGCCTGGTGCAATCCCTCGGAGAAGCGGCGGCCTTCCATCATGCGGCCGGTGAATTCGTCGATGATGACGACCTTATCGTCCTTGACGATGTAATGGACGTCGCGATCGAACAGCTTCCACGCGCGCAAGGCCTGCGTCACATGATGGACGAGGCCGATATTGGCGATGTCGTAAAGCCCGCCTTGCTTCAAAAGCCCCACGCCGCGCAGCAATTGCTCGATATGTTCGTTTCCCGCCTCGGTCAGGGTGACTTGACGGGCTTTCTCGTCCTTCTCGAAATCGGCATCCAGCAGATGCGGAATGAGTTTATCGACCTTGTCGTAGAGTTCGGAATTGTCCTCGGTCGGGCCGGAAATGATGAGCGGCGTGCGCGCCTCGTCGATCAGGATGGAATCGACCTCGTCGACGATGGCGAAGGCGAAGGGCCGCTGCACCATGTCTTCGGCGCGATGCTTCATATTGTCGCGCAGATAATCGAAACCGAATTCGCTGTTGGTGCCGTAGGTGACGTCACAGGCATAGGCCTCGCGCCGCTCGCCGTCGCGCAAGCCCGGGACGACGACGCCGACGCTGAGGCCGAGGGCCCGATAGATGCGTCCCATCCATTCGGCATCGCGCTTGGCGAGATAATCGTTGACGGTCACGACATGGACGCCGAGCCCTTCGAGCGCATTGAGATAGACGGGGAGCGTCGCGACCAGCGTCTTGCCTTCGCCGGTTTTCATTTCGGCGATCCGACCCTGATGGAGGACGATGCCGCCCTTCAGCTGCACGTCGAAGGGCCGTTGGCCGAGTTGGCGCTTCGCCGCCTCGCGCACGGCGGCGAAGGCTTCGACGAGCAGATCGTCGAGGCTTTCCCCCGCTTCGAGACGCGCCTTGAAAGCCGGCGTCAATTCGGCCAAAGCCGCATCGGAAAGGGCGGCGAATTTCGGCTCCAAGGCATTGACGGCAGCGACCTGACGGTCGAGCGAACGAATGAAGCGGTCGCTGGCGCTGCCAAAAATCCGCTTGGCCAAAACGGCAAACATGTGGGGAACCTTCGAGAACCTCGCGAAGGCCAAGAGATAGGCAGCCGGCCTAGCCCTGTCAACTTGCCCGCTCCGGCGCCGGGCGCCCGAGATTCGCGGGCTTTCCCGCTTGTAAGGCGGCCCTTGCTTGGGCATAGTCCCGCCCGTTTCAGCCCGAAGGATACCCCCATGACCCTCGTTTTCGTCCGCCTTGCTTGTCTGGCCGGTTGGCTCGGCCTTGCCGGGGCGGCTCTTGCCCAGGATGCGACCCCGCCTGTCAATCCGACGCCCCCGGCGGCGACCGCGCCGGCTCAGCCCGCCGATCCGGCGGCGGCGGCTCCCGCGCCGGCTATCGATCCTCAACTCGTCGTCGCCAAGATCGGCGCCGAGACCATCACCCGCCAGGACGTCATCGATTCCATC
Source organism: uncultured Rhodospirillaceae bacterium (assembly GCA_964415425.1). GTDB lineage: Bacteria > Pseudomonadota > Alphaproteobacteria > Dongiales > Dongiaceae > Dongia. The sequence goes on from CAYQAG010000020.1 coordinate 3,257, forward strand.
GCCGGCTTTCCCGAGGAAAAGCGGCAATATGCGATGGAGAAGCTCGACAATCTCTTTCCGCAATTGCTGGAGCGGCTGATCTTCCTGAAACTCGCCGTCGCCAAGGGGCGGGCGATGGGTTTGGCCGAGGATGCCGAGGTGAAGACCATCGTCGCCGCCGCCGAGGAGGATGCCATCCGCCGCACCTATTTCGAACGCGAGGTCAAGGCGCGCGTCACCGACGAAAGCGTCAAGGCGCGCTACGACGAACTCGTCAAGGCCGGCACCTTCGTCGAATTGAAGGCGCGCCATATCCTGGTCGCGACGCAAGAGGAAGCGGCGGCGATCATCGCCGAATTGCAGGCGGGCGGCGATTTCGCGGCCATCGCCAAGACGAAATCGACCGACACGGCGAGCGGCGCGCAGGGCGGCGATCTCGGCTGGTTCACGCGCCGGACCATGGTCAAGGAATTCGCCGATGCCGCCTTCGCCATGGCGCCGGGCGAAATCAGCAAGGTTCCGGTCAAGTCGCAATTCGGCTGGCATATCATCAATGTCGAGGAAAAGCGCGATCGCGGCTTCGACGACGTCAAGGACGCGATCCGCGAGGCGTTGATCGACGAGGCGCGCGACGCCATCGCCACGCAATTGCGCGAGGAAGCGGGCGTCGAAATCATCGATGCCAGCGGCGGCGCCAAGCCGACGCCATGAGGCGGCGCGCCGATAACATCGCGAGGCTCGACCGATGAGCGCCAAGATATCGCCGCTCGCCCCCCGGCAATTTCCGAACCTGCCGCCGATCGCGGGTATCGAACTCGCGACGCGGGCTTGCGGCATCCGCTATCGCGGCCGCGACGACGTATTGCTTCTGGTCGCGGCGCCCGGCACCCAGGCGGCGGGCGTCTTCACGCGCTCCCTGACCGCGTCCGCGCCCGTTCTCGCTTGCCGGCGGCATCTCGCCGGCGGCAAGGCCCGCGCCATCCTGGTCAATGCCGGCAATGCCAATGCCTTCACCGGCAAGGCCGGGGAGCGCGCCGTCAAGGATTGCCTCGCGGCGGCGGCGCGCGCGATCGGTTGCCCGATGCGGCAAATTTTCGTCGCCTCGACGGGAGTGATCGGCGAACCGTTGCCGGCGGAAAAGATTATCGCCGGCCTGCCCCATCTGCTCGCTGCCGGCAATGGCGATCGCTGGCGCGAAGCGGCGCAAGCGATCATGACGACGGATACCTTCCCCAAGATGGCGACGCGGCGCGCGCGGATCGGCGATGCGGAAGTCACGATCAACGGCATCGCCAAGGGATCGGGCATGATCGCGCCCGACATGGCGACGATGCTGGCCTTCGTCGCGACCGATGCCCGCATCCCCAGCGCCATCCTCCAGCGCCTACTCAGCGAGGGCAATCGCCGCTCCTTCAATTGCCTGACGGTCGATGGCGATACCTCGACCTCGGACACGTTGCTGATGCTGGCGAGCGGCGCCGGCCCCCGCCATCCGCTACCCCAGCGCCCCGGCGATCCTTTGCTTAAGGATTTCCGCCGCGCGCTTTTCGAACTTCTGACCGAGCTTGCGATTCTCGTCGCCAAGGACGGCGAGGGCGCTGAGAAGCTCGTCACCATCGACGTGACCGGCGCCGCCGGCCGCGAGGCGGCGCGGCGCGTCGGCCTCGCCATCGCCAATTCGCCCTTGGTCAAGACGGCGATCGCCGGGGGCGATGCCAATTGGGGCCGGATCGTCATGGCGGTCGGCAAATCGGGCGAGAAGGCCGATCGCGATCGGCTCGCCATCAGCATCGGCGGCACCGCCATCACCGCCAAGGGCGAAAGGCGACCCGATTACGACGAAGCGCCGGTCGTCGCCCATATTCGCGGCCGCGACGTTCGGATCGCCGTCGATCTCGGCATCGGGCGCGGCGCGGCGCGAATCTGGACCTGCGATCTCACCCATGGCTATATCGACATCAATGCCGATTATCGCTCCTGAACCCGGCGCTTCGATCCCCGCTCATGGGCGATAAGCCGCTGCTTCTGGTGAGCGCGGTCGCCCTGATCGATGCCGATGGCCGCGTTCTCCTCGCCCGCCGCCCGCCCGGCAAGGCCATGGCCGGGCTTTGGGAATTTCCGGGCGGCAAGATCAAGCCCGGGGAAAGCCCGGAGGCGAGCCTCATCCGCGAATTGAAGGAAGAACTCGATATCGACGTGAAGGCGGCTTGTCTCGCCCCGCTCGCCTTCGCTTCCCACGCTTACGAGGATTTCCATCTGCTGATGCCGCTTTATGTCTGCCGGCGCTGGCAGGGGACCTTGCGCGCCCGCGAGGGCCAGAGCCTAGCCTGGGTGGCGCCCAGCCGACTCGCCGAATATCCGATGCCGCCCGCCGATCTCCCGCTCATCCCCATCCTGCGGGATTGGCTTTGAGCCCGCCGCCCCGCTTGACGCGGGGCGCGACCCTGAAGGATTCTGCCGTCATGGAAAAGCGCGACGCCAAATTCAAGATCGGCGATATCGTCAAGCATCGCCTATTCGCCTTTCGCGGGGTCGTTTTCGACGTCGATCCCGTCTTCAACAATACCGAGGAATGGTGGCTCGCCATTCCCGAGGCGATCCGCCCGCGCAAGGATCAGCCCTTCTATCACCTGCTTGCCGAGAATGCGGAAACGACCTATGTCGCCTATGTCTCGGAGCAGAATCTCCTGCCCGATGCCAGCGGGCAGCCTTGCCGCCATCCGATGGTCGGCGAAATCTTCGAAAGCGGGCCGGATGAAGGCGCCTATCGCCCGAAAGCCCGGCTGAAACATTGATCGATCTCGCTCGGCGATAGGGTCTGGGCGGAAAATCCGCCTTTCCCGACGGCTTGACATAAGATCAAAATAGGAACATAAAGGGATCATTGAAGATACGAAGGAGAGCGCGATGAACCGTTCGGAGTCCGGAATCCTGATCTCCCTGGCCGAGGCGGCCGGGTTTTCCCTGTTGATTCTGCTCTCTTTGTCGATCGGCGGCTTCGCCTGAGCTTTCCGCCATAGGCCCGGGTTTATCCGGGCTTGGCCGGCGGCCCTTTCCGGCCTATGAAGGCGTCCCGATTCTGAAAACGGATGCCGCTCAGCCATGCCGCTTGCCACGATCCGCGATTTCCTGCGCCTGGAATCGGCCGGTGGGTTCGTCCTGCTGGCGGCGGCCCTTCTCGCCCTCATCCTCGATAACAGCCCGCTGGCGCCGGTCTATGACCATTTGCTGCATCTGCCGCTCGGTTTCGATCTCGGGCCGATCGATTTCAGGAAGACGCTAGCCCATTGGATCAATGACGGGCTGATGGCGATCTTCTTCTTCCTGATCGGCCTCGAAGTCAAACGCGAGATCGCGCGCGGGGAATTGTCGAGCGCGAAAAGCGCCGCCTTGCCGGGCATCGCCGCCTTGGGCGGCATGGCCGTGCCGGCCGCGATCTATGTTTTCGTCAATCGGGGAGCGCCGGAAAATCTCGTCGGCTGGGCGATCCCGGCCGCAACCGATATCGCCTTCGCGCTCGGGGTTCTCTCTTTTCTGGGCAACCGAGTGCCGCTATCGCTGAAAGTCTTCCTGCTGGCGCTCGCCATTCTCGACGATCTCGGCGCCATCGTCATCATCGCCATTTTCTATAGCGCCGATCTCTCTTGGACGGCGCTCCTCCTAGCGACGATTCCGCTTGCCGCCCTTCTCCTTCTCAATCGCTGCGGCGTTTTGCGACTTTGGCCCTATCTGCTGCTCGGCCTCGCCTTATGGGCCTGCGTCCTCGAATCGGGCGTGCATGCGACCTTGGCCGGCGTGCTGACCGCGATGACGATTCCGCTCGGCGATAAGGCGGGCGAGGCTTCGCCGCTGGAGCGCGCCGAGCATGCCTTGCATCCCTGGGTCGGGTTTCTCATCATGCCGCTTTTCGCCTTCGCCAATGCGGGAATTTCGCTGACCGGGCTAACGATGGAAGACTGGCTGGCGCCCGTCACGCTCGGCATCGCGGCCGGGCTTTTCCTCGGCAAGCAGATCGGCGTCATGCTGGCGATCCTGGGCGGGATCGCGCTCGGCCTCTGCCGCAAGCCGACCGGCACCCATTGGGGGCAGATTTACGGCATCGCGGTTCTGACCGGAATCGGTTTCACCATGTCGCTCTTCATCGGCTCGCTCGCCTTCGCCGGGCCCGAGCGCGAGGCGGAAATCCGCCTCGGCGTGCTGATGGGTTCGCTCGCCTCGGCGCTGCTCGGCTATTGCGTGCTGCGCTTCGCCGCGCCGCGCGCGCCCTTACCCTAAGGGCGGCTGGCGAAGCCGCCGGCGATGGGCTATCTTTTCCTCGATCGTCGATCATGACCAAGGACCGGGCAGAATGCGCGCCGAAAAGCTGAAATCGCAAGTGCTGGAGGACGTTCTCGCCTTCGTCGGCCAACGCATCGAAAAATCCCGCGCCGGCGAGGTCGCGACCTTCATCCGCCAATTCTACGCCAACGTTCCCCAAGCCGATATCGCCGGCGATAGCGCCGTCGATCTCTTCGCCGCCGCTCTGTCGTTATGGAATTTCGCGCAACGCCGCAGCCCCGGCACGGCCAAGGTGCGCGTCTTCAATCCCCGCATCGACGAACATGGCTGGCGTTCCGCGCATAGCATCGTCGAGATCGTGAACGACGACATGCCGTTCCTGGTCGATTCGGTCACGGCCGAACTCAATCGCCAGGATCTCGGCGTGCATCTCGTCATCCACCCGATTCTCGCCCTTACGCGCAACGCCAAGGGCGAGGTAACCGCCCTCGATGCCGCCGGCGGCAAGTCGGAATCGATCATGCAATTGCGCATCAATCAAATCGCGCAGGCGGAAAAGCTGGCGGCGATCAAGGCGCGGATCGAAATCGTGCTTGCCGATGTGCGCCGCGCCGTCGCCGATTGGCGCGAGATGCGGCAACGCCTGACCGAGGCGATCGCCGAATCCGCCAGGCCCGGCCTCAAATTGCCGGCCGACGAAATCGCCGAAACCGTCGATTTCCTGAAATGGATCGAGGACGACAATTTCACCTTCCTCGGCTATCGCGAATACGTCTTCGCCGATAACGAAGGCGGTTCCTATCGCATCGCCGATGGGCGCTCGCTCGGCATTCTCGCCGATCACGAATTGCGGGTTTTCGACGGCATCCGCAATCGCGACAACATGCCCGCCGACATCCGCAATTTCCTGCGCCAGCCGCGTCTGCTGCTGGTGACGAAGGCCAATCTGCGCTCCAGCGTCCATCGCAACGCTTATCTCGACACGCTGAGCGTCAAGATGTTCGATGCCGAGGGCCGCGTGATCGGCGAGCGGCTATTCGCCGGGCTTTTCACTTCGATCGCCTATAGCTGCAGTCCGTGGGACATTCCGCTGCTGCGCCGCAAGGTCGAAACCGTCGCCGCCAAGGCGGGCTTCGCTCCCGGCAGCCACGATGCCAAGGCGCTGGCGCATATCCTGGAAACCTATCCGCGCGACGAATTGTTCCAGATCGCGACCGAGGAATTGCTGGAAACGGCGCTCGGCATTCTGCATCTGCAGGAACGCCAGCGCGTCGCCCTATTCGCCAGGCGCGATCCTTACGAACGTTTTATGTCATGCCTGGTCTATCTGCCGCGCGATTCCTTGACGACAAGGCTGCGCGAAAAGGTGCAGGCCGTACTCGCCAAGGCGTTCGCGGGCAAGCTTTCGGCCTTTTACGTGCATCTCGGCGAATCGGCCTTGGCGCGGCTTCATATCGTCATCGCCACCGTTCCGGGCGCGCTCCCCGCTTACGATCTCAAGGAGGTCGAGGCACTGGTCGCCGAAACCTGCCGCTCCTGGCAGGATCGCCTGCAAAGCGCGCTCGTCGAAACGCATGGCGAGGCCGAGGGTCTCGAATTGCTGCGCCGTTATGCCGAGGCTTTCCCGCTCGGCTACGAGGAATTCTTCACCGCCTATACGGCGACCGGCGATGTCGAGCGCATCGAGACGGCGATGGCTAAGGGCGGCATCGCCATCAATCTCTATCGCCCGGTCGAAGCGAAACCCAGCGAACTCTATCTCAAGCTCTATAAGATGGGCGAGAAGATCGCGCTTTCCGACGTTCTGCCCTCGCTCGAAAATTTCGGGTTCAAGGTCATCAGCGAAAACCCGTTCGAAATTACGCCCGCCGGCACTCAGCAAAGCGTCTGGCTGCACGATTTCACCATGGTCGCGCGCGACGGCGCCGAGATCGACGTTGCCACCATCCGCGACAATTTCCAGGAAGCCTATGCCCGCATCTGGGCGGGCGAGATGGAGGATGACGGGTTCAACCGTCTGATCGTCACGGCCGGTCTTGCCTGGCGCGACATCGCGCTTTTACGCGCCTATTGCAAATATCTGCGCCAGGCGGCGATCCCCTTCAGCCAAGCCTATATGGAAGCGACGCTGAATGCCAATCCGGGCATTGCCCGCGATCTCGTCCGTCTCTTTCATGCGCGCTTCGATCCTACGCGCGCCGAGCCGCGCAATGACGAAATCGCCAAGATCGCCGGCGCGATCGCCGCCGCACTCGATGCCGTCGCCAATCTCGACGAGGATCGCATCCTGCGGCGCTATCTGAACGCCATCCAATCCACGCTCCGCACCAATTTCTTCCAGCGCGACGCGGCCGGCGCCGTCAAGGATTACATCGCCTGCAAATTCGATTCCCAGGCCCTCGACGAATTGCCGCTGCCCCGACCGATGGTCGAAATCTTCGTCTATTCGCCGCGCGTCGAGGCCATTCATCTTCGCGGCGGCAAGGTCGCGCGCGGCGGCATTCGCTGGTCGGATCGGCGCGAGGATTTCCGCACCGAAATCCTCGGCCTGATGAAAGCGCAGATGGTGAAGAACGCGGTCATCGTTCCGGTCGGATCGAAAGGCGGCTTCGTCGTCAAGCGCCCGCCCCAAAGCGGGGATCGCGAAGCCCTCATGGCCGAAGTCGTCTTTTGCTACAAGACGCTGATGCGCGGTCTCTTGGATATCACCGACAATCTCGTCGCCGGGACTTTGCGCAAGCCCGCCGCGACGATTTCGCATGACGGCGACGATCCCTATCTTGTCGTCGCCGCCGATAAGGGAACGGCGACCTTCTCCGACATCGCCAATGGCGTATCGCGCGAATACGGGTTCTGGCTGGACGACGCCTTCGCTTCCGGCGGTTCGGCCGGTTACGATCACAAGAAAATGGGCATTACCGCGCGCGGCGCCTGGGAATGCGTGAAGCGGCATTTCCGCGAACTCGGCCGCGATTGCCAAAGCCAGGATTTCACCGCCATCGGCATCGGCGACATGTCGGGCGACGTTTTCGGCAATGCCATGCTGCTTTCGCCCCATACGCGCTTGATCGGCGCCTTCAATCATCAGCATATCTTCCTCGACCCCGATCCCGATCCGGCGCGGAACTTCGCCGAGCGTCGTCGCCTATTCGACCTGCCGCGCTCGGCCTGGTCGGATTACGATCCGAAATGCCTTTCCAAGGGCGGCGGCATTTTCGAGCGCAAGGCGAAATCGATCCGCCTCAGCCCCGAGGCGAAGGCGCGGTTCGGCCTCGACCGCGATCAGGTGACGCCCAATCAATTGATCCGCGCGCTGCTGACGGCGGAAATCGATCTGCTGTTCTTCGGCGGCATCGGCACCTATATCCGCGCCGGGGACGAAACCGATGCCGAGATCGGCGATCGCGCCAATGACGCGATCCGCATCGCCGCCGGCGATCTTCGCTGCCGCATCATCGGCGAAGGCGCCAATCTCGGCTGCTCGCAGCGCGGCCGCATCGAAGCGGCGCTTGCCGGTATCCGCCTCAATACCGATGCGCTCGACAATTCGGCCGGCGTCGATACCTCCGATCACGAAGTCAATATCAAGATCCTGCTGAACGAGGCCGTCGGTAATGGCGATCTCACCATGAAGCAGCGCGACAAATTGCTGGCGACGATGACCGACGACGTCGCCGCTTTGGTGCTGCGCGACAATTATCTGCAATCCCAGGCGCTCTCCGTCGCCGCGGCGCAGGGCTATACTTGGCTCGATCAGCAGGGTCGCTTCATGCGCCACCTGGAACGGCGCAATCGGCTCGACCGCAATATCGAATTTCTGCCCGACGACGAAATTTTGCGTCAACGCCTCAATCAGCGCCACGGCCTGACGCGGCCGGAAAATGCCGTGCTGCTCGCTTATGCCAAGAATTCGCTTTACGACGAATTGCTCCCCTCCGATTTGCCCGACGATCCGCAATTGCTGGACGATCTCGTCAAATACTTCCCCGCCGCCTTGCGCGAAACCTATGCCGGGCCGATCGCGCGGCACCGCCTGCGGCGCGAGATCATCGCCACCAGCGTCACCAATTCCATGGTCAATCGCATGGGCGCCACCTTCGTCCATGTCATGCGCGAGAAAACCGGCCACGACGCCGCGGCGATCGCGCGCGCTTATGCCATCACGCGCAGCGCTTTCGGCCTACGCGGATTATGGGCGGCGATCGAGGCGCTCGACAATCGCGTTGCCGCCGATATCCAAACCGACCTCTTGATCGATATCAGTCGGCTGGCCGAACAGGCGACGCTCTGGTTCCTGCGCAACGGACGCCATCCGCTCGATATCGCCGCCAATGCCGATTGGGCGGCGCCCGGCATCGCCGCCATCCTCGCCGCCTTGCCCGGCCGCGTCTGCGCGGAGGATCGCGCTGAGATCGAAACGCGGGAGGCGAGCTTCCGCGCCGCCGGCTTGGCCGAAGACCTCGCGCGGCATCTCGCCAAGATTCCCGCCATGGCTTCGAGCCTCGATATCGTGCGCATCGCTACCCAAGCCAAGCTCGACGTCGCCGCCGTCGCCGCCACTTATTACGAAATCGGCGATCGCTTCCGTCTCGACTGGCTCCGCGCCGGCGCGCGGCAATTGATCGGCGACAATCACTGGGATCGGCAGGCGATTTTCGCCATCATCGACGATCTTTACAGCCATCAGCGCAAGCTGGCGGCGGCCATTCTGGAAGAAAGCGCCGGCGCGACCGGAACCGCCGCCATCGCCGCTTGGTGCGGCGCCAGGAGCGCCATGCTGGATCGGGCCGAAGCGCTCTTTGCCGATCTCGCCCAGGTCGGCAAGCTGGAACTCGCCATGCTTACCGTCGCCAATCGCAGCTTAAGCGCGCTGCTCGGCTGAGCGGCGCGCCCGGAAGCCAGGGAAAATTCATTCGGCCTGCAAGGCTTTCTGAACGATTTTGGGCGCTCGTTCGATAACGAGCAGATAGGCGCGCGCCGCGCCTTCCGGTCGCCGCGATCCCTGTTCCCAATGGCGCAGCGTATTGACGCTGAAACCGAAACGTCCGGCGAATTCCTCTTGCGTCATCGCCAAGCGGGAACGAATCGCGCGAACATCGATCTTGGCGGGAACATGGACGCGATAAGCCGCAGCATCGCCTTTTTTCTCGGCATAGGCGATCGCCTCGCGAAGACCGCGACGGATGCTATCGGCTATTCTCTTCATGTCTTCTCCTCTTAAAGGCTTCCGCCAACCGGGCCGTCAATTGGCGAAAATCATTGCGATCTCTCTGGCTCAAATCGTCGCGCGCATTCTTGGCATAA
>CAYQAG010000020.1:12917-44335 GCA_964415425.1 uncultured Rhodospirillaceae bacterium
GCGAAAATCATTGCGATCTCTCTGGCTCAAATCGTCGCGCGCATTCTTGGCATAATATCAGTCGCTTTAATTGTTTAATGCTTTTTTTTGTGATAATTCCCTTTCCTCGTCATGGCACGCGAAGGCGTGCCATCCATGAGTTTTCGCCGCGCGTAAGCCCGGCCAGAACGTGTGCAGACGGCACGAAACTCGGGGATGGTCGGCCTTCGCCGACCATGACGAATTAGGAAGGGGGGGTAGCTTAATTCATCGACCACCGATTTGCCATCTCCGCCTTAGCAATATTCGAGACTCATCGTCGCCGCCAAGGCTCGATCATCGATGGCGCGCGCAAGTCCGCTTGCGCGGGAACGGCCTTTTCGCGCATTCTGGCGCTTATGAGATAAAGCGATCGATTCCGAAAGGCCCGGCCATGAGCAACGAAAAACCGACCCTAACCCTGAGCGCCAATCCCGCCGCTGCCCGCAAGCCCGGCGGCGGATTCCTTTTGCCCGGCGATCCCGCGCCCTGGTTCGGCGCACCCAGCAACGTCAATCCGCAATTCGATTTTTCGACCGCGGCCGGGCGTTATGTCGTGCTCTCTTTCTTCGGTTCGCGCGCGCATCCGGTCGGTCGTGGCTTGATCGAAAGTTTTCTCGCCGAGGCCGGCCTCTTCGGCGATTTCAATTTCTATTTCTTCGGCGTCAGCAGCGATCCCGCCGACCGGCAATTCGCCGATCTGACGACCCACAAGCCGGGTTTCGATATTTTCTGGGATTTCGACCGCGCGATCGGCAAGGCCTATGGCGCGCTCGATCCTCAGGGCGGCGAGAACCCGGCGACGGCCTTTCGGCCCGTGACCTATCTGCTCGACGTCAATCTGCGCGTCATGGGGACCTTCGCCACGGCCGACGGCAAGTTGCAGGCGGAATCGGTTTTGAATACGCTGAAGCGCCTGCCCAAACTCGGCCCGCCGCGCCCCTTCCAACTTCAAGCGCCGGTCATCGTCCTTCCCAATGTCTTCGAGCGCGATCTCTGCCGGCGCCTGATCGAAGGCTATCAACGCGACGGCGGCAAGGATTCGGGCTATATGGTCGAGCGCGACGGCAAGACCGTGCTCGAAGTCAATTACCGCCATAAGCGGCGCAGCGATTGGCTGATCGACGACAATGCCCTGGTCGAGGCCGCGCAGGAACGCATCCGTCGGCGTCTCGTGCCCGAGATTGAAAAGGCCTTCAACTTCAAGGTCACGCGCATGGAGCGCAATCTCGTCGCCTGTTACGATGCGGGAATCGGCGGTTATTTCCGACCGCATCGCGACAATACCACCAAGGGAACGGCGCATCGCCGCTTCGCCGTCACCATCAATCTCAATGCCGAGGATTACAAGGGCGGCGATCTCGTCTTTCCGGAATATGGCCGCGTCGTTTTCCGCGCGCCGACCGGGGGCGCGGTGGTCTTTTCCTGCTCGATGCTGCACGAGGCCCTGCCCGTGACCGAGGGCAAGCGTTACGCCTTCCTGCCCTTCCTCTATGACGAAGCGGCGGCGCGCATCCGCCAGGGCAACAATCCCTATCTCGGCCCGGAAATGACGCCCTATGACATGAACCGGGCTTCGCGGCCCGCTCCGGCGCCTTCGGGACGCGCCGGCCCGCCGCCGGCAAAACCCGGATCTGGAAAAGCCGGTTCGGGGCGGCGCAAGAAACCCGGCAAGAGGTCCTGACCGATCATGACGCTCTCCGATTCCGAAGGCCCGAGCGGGCCGATCGTCGCGCGCCTGTTGCTGGAAATCGGCGCCGTGCATTTCCGTCCCGAGGATCCCTTCACCCTCACTTCGGGGCGAAAGAGTCCGGTCTATATCGATTGCCGCAAGATCATCTCCTTCCCGCGCGCGCGCCGCGCCGTGATCGATCTTGCCGTGCAGCGCATCTTCGCCGCCATCGGTCATGAAAGCCTAGACGCCATCGCCGGGGGCGAAACGGCCGGCATTCCCTATGCCGCCTGGATCGCCGAGGCGCTCGGCCTTCCCATGCTCTATGTCCGCAAGAAGCCCAAGGGTTTCGGCCGCAATGCGCAGATCGAGGGCGATTTCCGCGAAGGCGCGCGCTGCCTGCTGGTCGAGGATCTCGCGACCGATGGCGGCTCCAAGGTGAATTTCATCGAGGCGATCCGCAAGGCCGGCGGGCGTATCGACCATGCCCTCGTCGTCTTCCATTACGGCATCTTTCCGCAATCGCGCGAAACCTTGAAGGCACTCGGCGTCGCGCTCCACGGTCTCGCCAATTGGTGGGATGTCCTCGAAGCGGCGATCGCTACGAAGCGCCTTGATGACGGCGCCGTCGCCAAGGTCCGCGCCTATCTGGAGGCCCCGGAATCCTGGAGCGGCGCATGACGAACCTCGATACCGATTTCGTACGCGGCTTCTTTCCCGCCATCGCCGCCGGCAACGATCACGTCTTCGTCGAGAATGCCGGCGGCACCTATGTGCCCCGCCAAGTGATCGCGCGCATCGGCGAATACATGACCGACAGCCAAGTGCAGCCGAATTGGAATTTCCCGAGTTCCCAGCGCGCGACCGAGCGCATCAAGTCCGGCAAGCGCGCCATGGCCGAATTCGTCAATGCAGAAGCGGACGAGATCGTCATCGGCCCCTCGACCACGCTCAATATCTATTTGCTCGCCGATGCCATCCGCCCCTGGTTCCGCCCGGGCGACGAGATTATCGTCACCGAGCAGGATCACGAGGCCAATATCGGCGCTTGGCGGCGCTGGGCGGAAAGCGGCGTCCAAGTCAAGGAATGGCGCGTCGATCGGGAAAGCGGCGCGCTAGCCGAGGCCGATCTTTTCGCGCTGCTGACGCCCCGCACCAAGCTCGTCGCCTTCACGCATTGCTCCAATGTGATCGGCATCGTGCACGATCTCGCCAAGCTCATTCCCGCGATCCATAAGGCGGGCGCGCTCGCCATCGTCGATGGGACGGCCTATGCCCCGCATTTTTCGATCGACGTCAAGGCGCTCGATGTCGATTTCTACGTCTTCAGCCTCTATAAAACCTGCGGGCCGCATCAAAGCCTGCTTTACGGCAAGCGCGATCTCCTGCGCCGGACGAGCGGCCGCAATCACTTCTTCATTGCGCCGGAAAATACCGCCTATCATCTGTTGCCGGGCGGCCCCAATCACGAATTCAGCGCCGGCCTCGTCGGCCTTGCCGAATATTTCCTCGCCCTCGACGTCCATCATTTCCCGCATCCCGCCAATGCCTTTCATGACAGCGTGACGCGGGTTTATGGCTTGATCGCCGAACACGAGGCGCGATTGGCCGCGAAGCTGGTCGCGAATTTGCGCGCGCGGCCGGGGCTTCGCCTCTATGGGCAGAAACGAACCGGCGACGGTCGCCTCGCGCCCGTGATCGCCTTCACCATCGCCGGAAGGCGCTCGAGCGAAATCGCCGCCGAACTCAACCGGCGCAATATCGCCATCGGCCATGGCGATTTCTGGGCAAGGCGCTGTATCGAGGCGCTGGGGCTCGATCCCGAGGAAGGCGTCCTTCGCATCGGCCTTGCCCATTACAACGACGATGGCGATATCGATCGGCTGATCGGCGCGCTCGACGAAATTCTCGGGTGACGAAAGTCAGATCGCGAGACTGGCGGGAATCCCCGAAAGATCGAGGCCGACGATAAGCCCGGCCGCAATCCAGGTTTGCAGGATCGCCGCCGCCCGATAAGCGGCTTCTTCCCCCGCGCCGGCCGCAGCGACATGATCGCAAATCGCGGCGAAATCGGCGCCGGCAGCCGTGGCGCGGAAAGCGGCGGCTTCGTCCGCTTCCATGATGCGGCATTGCGCCATCATATCCTGGCGGGAAATCAGCCAATCGGCAATTTCGGGAATCCCGGCGATATCGAAATCGCGATCATGCACGAGTCGTTGATGGCGCGCGACGATCGCGGCCGGCAAAGCGAGACAAGCCGCGGATTTGGCAAGTCCGAAGCGCAAGGCGCCCCAATGTTCCGCCGGCATTGCGAGCAGCGCATCGCGGCCGATGGCCGTTTCGTCCGGCGCATCGAAGGCGGCGAGCAACGCCCATTCGAGCCTAGCCATATCGGCGAGCGGCGAGGGCCCGCGCGCGGCGAGGAAATCGGGCAGCGCATGGCCGACCCAGCGGATCGATCGGTAACGCGAAGGATGCGCCGCGAGATAATCGCGGACGAGCTCGGCGAAGGCCGTTTCGCCCAGCATGGCCGCGAGGCCGGGAAAATCCTGGCTCAAGGATTCGACGAGGCGCGCGCGATAGGCATGGCGGTAGATTCCGAAAAGCCGCGCCGGCGCCACGCGCGGCGAAACCCGCAGCAACGGCAAGGCCGGTTCGGGATCGCCGATCAGCCCCGCTTGAAATTGCGCCTGCCATTGGGCGATCGCGTTCATGCGGCAAGACCGGGCATCAAAGCATCGGCGGCGACCCGCCGCGCTATCGCCAATTCCGCCGTCAATTCGGCGAAAGCGGGAATAGCGTCGTCGCGCTCGATCATACTCGCGACCGGGCCGAAGCGGCGGATCGCTTCGGCATAAAGCCGCCAGACTTCATCGATGATCGGCCGGTCATGGGTATCGATGATGTAATCGCCGCAATTCTCGTGACCGGCGAGGTGAATCTGCCAGACAAGATCGACCGGAATGGCGGCGAGATATTGCCAGGGATCGAAATCGTGATTGAAGGCGCTGACATGGATATTGTTGACGTCGATGAGCAGACGGCAGCCGCTCCGCCGCGCGAGAGCGACCAGGAAATCCCATTCGCTCATGTCCGATCCGGCATAAGCGACATAGCTCGAAACGTTTTCGATCAGAATCTCGCGGCCGAGGAAATCCTGCACCTGGCCGATCCGCGCCGCGATATGACCCAGCATCGCGGAATCATAGGGCACGGGCAGAAGATCGTGCAGATTCTTTCCGCCGCTTCCCGTCCAGCAGAGATGATCGGAAATCCAAACCGGCTCCACGCGCCGCGCGAGATCGCGAAGCGCGCCGAGATAATCGCGATCGAGGGGATCGGCCGAACCGATCGAAAGCGAAACGCCATGGAGCGCGACCGGATAATCGGCCCGCACCGCCAGCAGATTGTGCAAGGGCCGGCCGCCGATCCCGAGATAATTCTCGGAAATCGCCTCGAACCAATCGGCGCCCTTGGCGCCGCCCAGAATCTCCGGGAAATGCGCGGGCCGCAACCCGAGACCGAAGCCCAAGCGGCGCGAAAGATCGAGGCTCATGGCGAGAAAACCGGCATTTTAGGAATTTCGGGCCGAACGCCGCAGCGGCGCCCGACCCGAGACCCTAGGAGCCGATAATCGATTATTCGAGAACCGTGCCGCCGGCGCCGGTGCAGGCTTCGGCGCTCGCTTGCGTGACCCAGCCCTGGCCCTTGCAGGAATTCTGACCCTTGCAAGAACTGTTTGCCGTCTTGCATTCGCTCTGGCCCTTGCAGGCGTTGATACCGGCGCATTTCACGCCATCGGCGACGGCCGAGGTCGCGATCGTGCCGATACCGCCCGCCATCAGCAGAGCGGCGGCAGCGGCGGCGATGGCCGTTCCGGAAATCTTGCGCATGTTGGTCATGGATAATCTCCCTTTCGCGATTCATGACAAGTGACGAGGGGGAAGCTAGACTCCGCCTCGGCGCGCTTCCACTCACCATCGCGTGAGCCGCGCCGCCCCATCATCACGAAGGGTTGAACGGATATGATTGAGGGAAGAAAGACCGGCAATCACCGGCGCGACGCGTTTCTCGCTTACGATCTCGAAGGCCCCACACAGCCGGAGATGAGCTGGCTTCCCGTCAGCTATCGGAGGGCGACGGGCGAGGGGTTTTATCTGATGCGGATGGAACCGGGCGCCCGCACGCTTGCCCACGATCATATCGGCTACGAGGATTTCCTGATCCTCGAAGGCGAATTGATCGACGAGGATGGCCTCGTCCTCGGCCCCGGCGATCATGTCAGCTACGCGCCCGGCACGCGGCATCATTCGCATTCGCCGAAGGGCTGCCTGATCGCCGTCTGCGAATGGCGCCCGACAGCGGGGACGGACGGGAAATAGCCGGCCGGCCGGGAAGCGGAGCCTCCGTCAGGCGCCGGGCGCGATCGCGCGATCGATCCGCGCGGCATAACAGCCGGGCCGGGCGTTATGCGCGTGGAGATAGGCAACACGGGGATCGGCGAAAAGCTTTCCGATCAAGGTCTCGATTTCCGCGCCTTCGACGATATCGGCGCCGATCATCATCCCCGCCGCATCGAAGGCGCGTAAGGAAAGGAGACGCAGGCGCAGACTTTCCGGGACTTCGCCGGGGCTAAGTTCCGCATCCTCGGCTGCTTCGCGCAGGAAAATCGCATGGCGCGCGCGATAAGGCGTCGCCGCCGATTGATGCTCGTAATTGAGCAGCAATAGACTTTCGCCGATCGCGGCATCGCGCAAGGAAATGCGGCAGGGAAAACCGGGCGCTTCGTCGGCGACGATCCGGCGGATATGCCGCGCCGCCAATTCGGCCTCGCTCAAGCCGAAGAGTGCGGCGAACTCGGCGCGTTTCAGGCCGGAAATGTGGAAATCCGCGAAACGCGGCACGGTCGGCAAGGGGGAATGATCGGCGGGCATAATCCATCTCCATGAGCCAAGCGGGCCGGATCGGCCCCGCCCGCATCCTGGCCCAGGGGGCGAAGGCGCCGCTATCCGATTCCTGCGGGGGGATGCCCGGTTTGACAGGGGAGCGATTTTGCCGCTAGAAACGCAGCCCTCGGGTGCGTAGCTCAGCGGGAGAGCACTACCTTCACACGGTAGGGGTCACAGGTTCAATCCCTGTCGCACCCACCAGCAGGAATAGCCGCCGGCACGGCCGCCAGGAGAAATAGTCGAGTACTTGTTTTCTTGCGGAAATTCCTATAGATTTTGCTTCGCTTTCGCTAAGTTCTTGGGCCTTATCGGCAAAGCCTTTTATGAAACTCATCGATTGTAAACTAACCCTCAAAGACGTTGCCGTCGCCAAGAAGCGACGCCGCACGGCCATGGCGCTTCACGAGATCGAAGGCAATGCCTTCGCGCCTGAAACCATAGCTACTTTCGAAATGTTCGAGCGGGAAAGATGGTCGCACGAACGGCGGCTGGCCTATCTGAAAAACTGGGTACGGAAGCTGGTAGGCCATAGCAAAGCCGCAGAATGAGCGACGATCCTTATGTCTATCCGGGAACCCGCGTTCTAAAAAACAAGCTTAGCCTCGAAAGTCAGGATTCCCTATTTTTGGCCGAACAATATTATGTCGGTCAACGCTTGATCGAAGGAACGCCGGCCGGCAATTTCGATCTTAAGCATCTCAAAGCCATCCATCGCCACCTATTCCAAGATCTCTACGAATGGGCAGGTCAGATCCGCACCATAAATCTATCGAAAGACGGCGATTCCTTTCTGGATTATCGCCGGATCGAAGCCGGAATAGCCTATGTTCACCGCCGCCTCGCTGCGGACGATTACCTCAAGGATACAGCTTCGACTCTATTCGCCGGGAAAGCCGCAACCCTGATCGGCGATATCAATCATGCGCATCCTTTTCGTGAGGGGAATGGGCGTACGCAGCTCGCTTATCTCGAGCTTCTTGCCATCGGAGCTGGTCATCGCATCGATCTCGAAAAATTCCGGCGCGATTCCTGGATAGCAGCCTCGCAGGCAGCCAATTACGGTCGCTACGAACACATGGCGGCTTGTATCGAAGCGGCACTTATTGCTCGCCCCCAGCGGCGTGGTCGCAGTAAAAAACAGACACGCTGAAATTCTGGAGAGCCTATCGGTGAGTCTCTTTGGCGCGGCGGCGGACAAAACCGCAGTAGAATTTAACTTTCTTCCGATCGATCGGCTTTCAGCGCCGGGATTTGGGTTCCCGCTGGCTGCGATTGATCCGCCGATTCCGTCATCGTTGGGGCCGCCGTCTTCGTCTGGCTTGCCGCAGCCTGCCGCTTGGCACTCCACTCCTGAACCGTTTCGAGTATGGCCGTTTCCGTGCTGTCCGCCAAATCCACATAACCTACGCCTTTGGGCGTTGGGTGTGAGGTCGTCGTCCGGCTTGCCGCGGCCGCTTTTGCCTCCTCCGCTTCCATGCGATCCAGTTCCTTCTGGTAATACGCCTGGGCCTCCCTCTGATTTTCGCGCAGCCAAGCGATTTCGGAGAGCGTCAAAAGATTCGAATCGTAATAAGTGGTCGGCTTTGGCATGTGTCAATCCTTCCAGCCCGTAGCCATGCGCCGAGTGCCGCCGATTGTCAAATCGCGAGGCGCGCGGCATCGCGCAAAGACGGCTTAGCTGGCCTTTTTGCGAAGGCGAATCCACTTAACCTTCCGCACCGATAGCGGCTTCGCCGGCGTCAAGCGCATCGCGTCGAAGGTCTTCATGGCGCCGCTATCCATGATACCGGCTTCCCGCAAGCCCACGGCGATCTCGTGTGCCGCTGCCAAGGTCTTGCTGCGATAGGGCTTAGTCATGGCTCATGGTCCTCTGCGTGGCGCATCTTGAATCTATTCCGCAGCCGCCGCCTTCTTCCACCGCAGGATCGGTTGGCGGGCGGCGAGCGTCTCGTCGAGGCGGCGGCGCGGCGTATGATAAGGCGCTCCCTGGAAGTAAGCGGCATCGCCCGCCTTGGCGCGCTTTGCCAGCGCACGCAGAACCGCGATATAGCGATCGAGGCCGTCGCGGCTTTCGCTTTCGGTCGGTTCCATTAGCAGCGCGCCATGCACGACGAGCGGGAAATACATCGTCATCGGATGATAGCCCTCGTCGATCATCGCCTTGGCGAAATCGAGCGTCGTGATTCCGGTATCCTTCAGGAAATCGTCGTTGAAGAGCGCCTCGTGCATCGCCGTTCCGGGGAAGGCGGGGGTCAAGAGATCGCGCAAGCCCGCCAGCAGATAATTGGCATTCAGCACCGCATCGCCGGAAGCCTGGCGCAAGCCGTCGGCGCCATGGCTCAAGATGAAGGCGAGCGCGCGGACGAACATGCCCATCTGCCCGTGAAAGCCCTTGAGCCGGCCGAAAGCCTGGCCGTTCTCGTGCGCTTCGACGAGGTCGAAACCCTGCGGCCCATGCACGACATAAGGAACGGGCGCGAAGGGCGCGAGCGCCGCCGACAGCACGACCGGTCCCGAACCCGGACCGCCGCCGCCATGGGGCGTCGAGAAGGTCTTATGCAGATTGATATGCATCGCATCGATGCCGAGATCGCCCGGCCGCACGCGCCCGACGATGGCGTTGAAATTCGCGCCGTCGCAATAGAAATAGCCGCCGATGCCATGCACGGCTTCGGCGATTCGGCGGATATCGGTTTCGAACAGGCCGCAGGTATTGGGGTTGGTAATCATGGTGCCGGCGACGTCGGGGCCGAGCTTCGCCATGAAGGCGTCGAGATCGACGCGGCCGCGCGCATCGGCCGGCACCGGATCGACGACATAGCCGCAAGCGGCCGCCGTCGCCGGATTGGTGCCGTGCGCGGATTCGGGGACCAGAATGCGCCGGCGCGGATCGCCCTTGGCGAGATGCGCGGCGCGAATCGCCAGGATGCCGCAGAATTCGCCATGCGCGCCCGCCGCCGGCGACATCGCGACGGCCGGCATGTTGGTGAGTTTCTTCAGCCATTCGGCCAAAGCGTCGATCAATTCGAGCGCGCCCTGCACGGTCGAGATCGGCTGCATCGGATGAAGATCGGCCAATCCCGGAAGACGCACCATCTTTTCGTTGAGGCGCGGATTGTGCTTCATCGTGCAGGAGCCCAGCGGATAGACCGACATGTCGATCGCGTAATTCTTCTGGCTGAGCTTGGTGTAATGGCGGATGACTTGCGGCTCGGAAAGCCCGGGGAGGCCGACCGATTCCCGCCGCCGAAGATCGCCGATGCGGTCGCGATGGGCGGGGGGCGTCGGCAGATCGACCGCGCTGCGCCCGGGTTCGTCCATTTCGAAGATCAAAGGTTCTTCGATCTGCAAACCGCGACTGCCGGAAAAAGTCTGCGTCACGGGATCGAGCTTGAGATCGCTCGAGGTTTCGCGGGCGCTCATCGCAACACCTCCCGCAAAGCGCGGAGAAGCGCGTCCTGGTCGGCCTCGCTCGCCGTTTCCGTGCAGGCGAGGATCAGAAGATTGTCCGCTTCCGCCGCCTTCGGCCAGAAGCGCGCGCCCGGAATGCCGGCGAGAATTTTCCGCGCGGCCAAGGTTTCGACCAGCGGCGCCGCCGGTCGCGGCAAACGCA
Organism: uncultured Rhodospirillaceae bacterium; assembly: GCA_964415425.1. Lineage (GTDB taxonomy): Bacteria > Pseudomonadota > Alphaproteobacteria > Dongiales > Dongiaceae > Dongia. The sequence goes on from CAYQAG010000020.1 coordinate 23,170, forward strand.
AGGTGAATTCGTTGAAGAAACGATCGGTCAACACTTCGATTCCCGGAATTTCCGCCAGGCGATCCGCGAGTTGCGAGGCGCCGGCGTGATTGAGTTCGGCGAGTTTCCGCAAGCCCGTTTCGCCGAGCAGGGTGAGGTGGATGGTAAAGGCGAGCGCGCAAAGGCCGGAATTGGTGCAGATATTGCTGGTCGCCTTCTCGCGGCGGATATGCTGCTCGCGCGTCGAAAGCGTCAGCACCCAGCCGCGCCGGCCTTCGACATCGATTGTCTCGCCCGCGAGGCGTCCCGGCATCTGGCGCAGGAATTTCTCGCGGCAGGCGAAAAGCCCGACATAGGGACCGCCGAAGCCCAAGGGATTGCCGAGCGATTGACCTTCGGCGGCGACGATATCGGCGCCCATCGCGCCGGGCGGCGTGACGAGGCCGAGGGAGAGAATCTCGGTCACGGCGACGATGAGCAGCGCGCCCGCGCGATGCGCCGCTTCGGCCAAGAGCGTCAAATCGCGCAAGCGGCCGAAGACATCGGGATTCTGCACGACGATGCAGGAGGTTTCGCCATCGATCGCCGCCGTCATGTCCTCGGCGCCGGCGAAATCGGTCGCGAGCGCGGCGACGTCGAAGCCGGTATGCCGGCCATGCGTTTCGATAACCGCGCGATAATGGGGATGCAATCCGCCCGAGATTACCGCCTTCTTGCGCCTTGTCACGCGATGGGCCATGGCGACCGCCTCGACGGTCGCGGTCGCGCCGTCATACATCGAGGCATTGGCGACATCGAGACCCGTCAGCAGCGCCACCTGGGATTGGAATTCGAAAAGATATTGCAGCGTGCCTTGCGCGATTTCGGGCTGATAGGGCGTGTAGGAGGTCAAGAATTCGCCGCGTTGAATGAGATAATCGACGCTCGCCGGAATGTGATGCCGATAGGCGCCGCCGCCGAGAAAACTGGGACAAGCGGCGGTACCGAGATTCTTCGCCGCCAGGGCGCCGATCAGGCGCTCGACTTCGATCTCGCTGCGATGGGGCGCGAGATCGGCGATCGGCGCCTTCAGTAGGGCATCGGGCGGAACATCGCGATAAAGCTCGTCGATCGCGGCGACGCCGATCCGTTCCAGCATCGCCCGCCGATCGGCCTCGGTCAGCGGCAGATAACGCATCTCAATGCAATCCTTCGCAATAGGTCTTATAGGCGGCTTCGTCCATCAACCCGTCGAGATCGGCGGCGCTGGCGATTTTCACCTTGGCGAACCAGCCCTTGCCGAGCGGATCCTCGTTCACCGTCGAAGGCGCATCGCCCAACGCCGCATTGACCGCGACCACTTCGCCGGACAAGGGCGCATAGACTTCGCTCGCCGCCTTCACCGATTCGACGACGGCCAATTCCTTGCCCTTCTCGACTTTGCGGCCGATTTCCGGCAGATCGACGAAAACGACATCGCCCAATTGTTCCTGGGCATAGGGGCTGATGCCGATCGTGGCGACATCGCCCTCGACATGTACCCATTCGTGTTCCTTGCTGTAGCGATAGCCGCTCATTTTTTCTCCTCCCTGATGGCGATGGCGAGGCCGCGATGGATCGTCGCGCCGCTCGCCGGTGAAACTGACCATGCCCGCTTCCCGATCTAACCCCGGAAATAACGATGCGGCTGAAACGGCAAATCGACGATGCGCGCGGGCAAGGGCTTGCCGCGCACCATGAGCGCGATTTCCGTTCCGGGCGCGGCGCTCTCGGCCGCGACATAACCCATGGCGATGGGGCCATCGACGCTGGGACCGAAGCCGCCGGACGTGACCTCGCCGAGAACGCGGCCCGATTGGGGATCGACGATTTCGCTATGGGCACGCGCCGGCGCGCGGCCTTCGGGTTTTATGCCGATTCGGCGCCGCCGCGGGCCGCGACGGATTTCCTCGGCCAGGATCGCGGCACCGGGATAGCCGCCCTCGACGCGCCGCCTTTTGCCGATCGCCCAAAGAAGATCGGCCTCGATCGGATTGGTAGAGGGCGAGATATCGTTGCCGTGGAGACAAAGTCCGGCTTCCAGGCGCAGCGAATCGCGCGCGCCGAGCCCGATCGGTTTCACCTCCGGCTCGGCCAGAAGGCGCTCGGCGAAAGCGATGGCGGAAGCGGCGGGAACGGAAATCTCGAACCCGTCCTCGCCCGTATAGCCGGAGCGCGTGACGAAAGCCGCGACGCCTCCGATAACGAAAGCCGCTCCCGTCATGAAGCGGAGATCGGCGACGCTGGGCTGCAACCGCGCCAAGACGCGCGCGGCAAGCGGCCCTTGCAAGGCCAGCAAGGCGCAATCTTCCAGATAGTCGATACGGCAATCGCCGTCGAGATGGGCGTGGAGATGCGCAAGATCGGCCGCCTTATTCGCGGCATTGACGACCAGGAAAAAATGATCGGCACCCCTGGTGATCATGAGATCGTCGAGGATGCCGCCCTTATCGTCGGTGAAGAAACTATATTTCTGCTTGCCGGGTTTCAATTCGCGAAGATCGGCGGGACAAAGGCGTTCCAGCGCGGCGGCGACATCGGCACCGGTAAGGCGCAGCTGGCCCATATGCGAAACGTCGAAAAGCCCGGCCGCGCGGCGGGTATGCAAATGTTCCTGCAGGATGCCCATCGGATATTGCACTGGCATTTCGTAGCCGGCGAAGGGCACCATCTTGGCGCCTTGCGCGCGATGCAGGGAAGCGAGCGGCGATTGCGCCAATTCCACGGTGGATTGCAAGATCCTAACCCCCTTCGCCAGAGATCGCGCGCGCTCTCGACCCTCCGGCCGAGGCACTTTGCGACCCCCCTCTGTCCGGGAACCTGAGAGATTGGCCGAGCGCAAGCGGAAAGGCCTTAAGCGCCGGTTTACTCCTTCGGTGGGTCCGATCGCCCGCAAGGACGCCCGAACCGCTTTCCAGAGTTTGGCTCAAGCCCCGCCGCGGTCCTTTTGCCTGAGAGTTTCCGGGGGCGGTTGCTCCTTCGGCGTCCGGAATCGGCGCTTTAGCCAATCCCGAATCTCTCCCATCGGCGGGTCTTCGATCGGATGCGACCATGCGCCGGTCGCCGCTTTCCGTCAAGTCGGATTTCGGTCGCCGACGCGGGCCTTATTGGCGCGGATTCTTGCGATTATAGGCGAGTTCCGCCGGCGTCAGTTCGATGCCGATCCAGATCTGATAGAAATCGCCATTCTCGCCCGATTTCAGCGGCGTCAGAATCTCGATTTCGTCGCCGACGACATTCTGCACCTTGGCGGCGGTGAAGGGAATCTCAACGTCCAGCGTCTGGGTCGAGAGCCGGGCCTGATTGGGTCCGGTGACGCGGACCCAGTAATTGAATTTGGCGAGTCCGTCCTGATTTTTCGGACCGCGCGAGGCCGCGAATTTCAATTTGATCTCGCTGCGGATCGTGGTCGGGGCGCCGTCGCTATCCTCGATGTAATAGCAAACCGTCGGCTGGACGATGCCGGCCTCCGCCTCGAAGAGAATGTCGTTCAATTCCTCGCTCGTCCCGGCGAAGCGGGTGAGGAAGGCGGCATCCGGCACCAGCACGATCGCCGGGCAGGGCCGCACGTAATCGGCCCGCTGCGCGCAGCCGCCGAGCCAGAGAGTGCCGAGCGCGCAAGCCACAAAAACGATTCGCGAAATCTTCATATTCGATCTCCGGCCGGAAGCGGGGCGATAAGGAAAGCCCCCGCTTATAGCTTGCTATGCGAACCGTCGCAAAGCGGCCGTTTGGCCGAATGCTTGCAGCCGCAGAAGAAGACCGTCTTCGCGGCTTCGGCCTGATATTTCACGGGCGCGAATTCGCTGCCCTTATGCGATCCGTCGCAGAACGGCTGCTTCGCGCTCTTGCCGCAGGCGCACCAGAAATAGGTTTTTCCGGCTTCGGTTTCGATTTTGAAGGGGGATTTTTGAGCGATCTGCGGGTCGGCCATGGAACCTCCGGGGCGAATCGACGAATGGTCGGTTTTCGACTTTAGAGCCTATTGCGATGGGTGGGAATAGGCTGCGTGCAGCTTCATTCGGTATTCTGCCGCAGCCAAGCGACAATGCGGGGAAAGCGAAAGGATTGCGTCTCGAGCGCTTCCGTTATGGAGTCATAGACGGCTTTCGCCGAGGCGGTTATCCGCACCCCGTTGATAGCTAGAAACGTATAGGTAACGGCAAAGGACGTTCGCTTATTGCCGTCGAGAAACGGATGATTGAGCGCTAGGCTTTCCCAAAGGGCAGCCGCTTCCTCGATTAGATCGGCATAAAAGCCGGCCTGCGGGCGAAACAAAGCCGCTTCCAGCATCGGCAGGTCGCGAATGCCGCTAGCGCCGCCATAATTCTCGATCTGATCCGCATGGATGGCAAGAACCTCTATGACGGTGAGGTAGTCCGTCATTCGGCGAGTTTCTTGTAGAGCGTTGCATATTTCTTGTGGCTCGCGCGATAAGTCGCCATGACATGAGTGCGCGGCCGATCCTGTTTGCGCTTTACGATAAGATCGGTCAGCGCCTCCTCGACCAGCGTCTGAATCTGCCGGCCTTCGCGCCGAGAAAGGTGGCGCAAATCGGCCAGCAGGCGCCCATCGACTTGGGTCGCGAATTTTGCGCGGCTATTTCCGGCCATGCCCATCCTCGATCACGGTCTAGCCGACCTTATCATGAGGGGTCGCAAGGCCTCAAGGCAGCGAACCCGCCGCCGATGACAATTCCGGCGATCCGGCATTGCCAGGCCGCGGATTAGGCCCTATGTCTTCATCCCATGACGAAGCGACCGCTTTCCTTGCTGCTGGCGGCGCCGCGCGGATTCTGCGCTGGCGTCGATCGCGCCATTCAGATCGTGGAAAAGGCCCTCGCCCGCTATGGCGCGCCGGTCTATGTCCGCCACGAGATCGTCCATAATCGGCATGTCGTCGAGGAATTGGAGCGCAAGGGCGCCGTCTTCGTCGAGGAATTGGACGAAATCCCGGGGCATTATCCGGTCATCTTCTCCGCCCATGGCGTGCCGAAATCGGTGCCCGAGGCGGCCGAGGCGCGCAATCTGCTTTATCTCGACGCCACCTGCCCGCTCGTCAGCAAAGTGCATCGCGAGGCGGAGAGCCATTTCGCCGCCGGGCAGCATATCCTCTTGATCGGCCATGCCGGCCATCCCGAAGTCATCGGCACGATCGGGCAATTGCCCGAAGGCGCGGTGACGCTCGTCGAAACCGCGGAGGCGGCCGAAAAGGTCGCGGTTCCCGACCCCACGGCGCTGGCCTATATCACGCAGACGACGCTCTCCATCGACGATACGATCGGCATCATCGCCGTCCTCAAGCGGCGATTCCCGACCATCCACGGCCCGCGCAAGGAAGATATCTGCTATGCTACCACCAACCGCCAGCAGGCGGTGAAGGCGATCGCCGATCGCTGCGATCTGCTGCTGGTGATCGGCGCGCCCAATTCCTCGAATTCGCGTCGCTTGGTCGAAGTCGCGAAAAGCGCCGGCTGTCCCGTTGCCCATCTCGTTCAGCGCGCCGAGGAAATCGATTGGCGCTGGCTCGACGGCGTCGATACGCTCGGCATCACGGCCGGCGCCTCGGCCCCGGAAGTGCTGGTTCAGGACGTCATCGATGCCTTGCACGAGCGTTTTATCGTCGCCATCGAGGAAATCGTGATGCGGGTCGAGACCACGCATTTCAAATTGCCGCGCGCCCTCATCGCCTGAAGGCCGGTCCCGCGAAACCCTGATCATGGCCGTCTATACCGAAGTCCCGGATCATGACTTGCGCAGCTTTCTCGACGCCTACGATCTCGGCGCCGTCATCGCTTGCAAGGGGATCGCCGAAGGCGTCGAAAATTCCAATTTCCTTCTCCAGACCGAGCGCGGCCGGTTCATCCTGACGCTCTACGAAAAGCGCGTGCGAAGAGAGGACTTGCCTTTTTTCCTCGGTCTCATGCGGCATCTCGCGGCGCGCGGCATCGAATGCCCGACGCCGATTGCGGGACGCGACGGCGCGACTTTGCGCGAACTCTGCTCTCGGCCCGCCGCCATTATCAGCTTTCTCGACGGCATGTGGCCGCGCCAACCCGGAATCCATCATTGCCGGGCCCTGGGCGCGGCCTTGGCCGATCTCCATCGCCAGGGCGCCGATTTCGCGCCGACGCGCGAGAACGATCTTTCGCTGGCCGGCTGGCGGCGGCTCGCCGCCGCGACGGCGGATCGCGCCGACGCAATCGCGCCGGGATTGCGCGATTTGATCGCCGAGGAAATCGCGTTTCTTTCTCGCCATTGGCCGGCCGATTTGCCGCGCGGCATCATCCATGCCGATCTTTTCCCCGATAACGTTTTTTTTCTCGGCGAGCGGCTTTCCGGTCTCATCGATTTCTATTTCGCCTGCCGCGATTTCCTCGCTTACGATATCGCCGTCTGCCTCAATGCCTGGGCGTTTGCCGCCGATGGCCGTTTCGAGGCCGCGAAGGCCGCCGCCATCGTTGATTCCTATCAAACGCGCCGCCCCTTGGCGCCGGCGGAACGCGCGGCGCTGGGGCTGCTTGCGCGCGGTGCCGCTCTCCGCTTCCTGCTGACACGGCTTTACGATTGGCTGCATCATCCGGCGGGCGCCTTCGTTCAGCCCAAGGACCCCTTGGAATATCTCGCCAAGCTGCACTTCTTCCGCGCGCGCGATGCGGCCGAATTCGGCGGCGCATGAAAAACCAAGTCGAGATTTTCACCGACGGCGCCTGTCGCGGCAATCCCGGCCCCGGCGGCTGGGCCGCCTTGCTGCGCCAGGGCGAATACGAAAAGACGATCAGCGGCGCCGAGGCCGCGACCACCAATAACCGCATGGAATTGCTGGCGGCGATCATGGCCTTGGAAAGCTTGAAGCGGCCGCTTGTCGTCCGCCTCCATACCGATAGCCGCTATCTGCAGCTCGGCATCACGGTTTGGCTGCCCGATTGGAAACGGCGCGGCTGGAAAACGGCGGATAAAAAGCCGGTCAAGAATGTCGATCTTTGGCAAAGGCTGGAAACGGCGATGGCGCCCCATCGCGTCGAATGGCTGTGGGTCGCCGCCCATAGCGGCCATGCCGAAAACGAAACGGTCGATCGCCTGGCGCGCGAGGCGATCGACCGGATGCGCGCCGCCGAAAGCGGCGATTAAGAGCGAGAGCGATTAAAGCAATTTCATGACCGCTTCGGCGCTCGAAACCTCGAAAGCGCCGGGGGCTTCCGCATTCAGCGCCTTCACCACGCCATCCTCGACCACCATGGCATAGCGGCTGGCGCGCAGGCCCATGCCATAGCCGCTGCCATCCATGGTAAGGCCGACCGCCTTCGAAAAATCGGCATTGCCGTCGGCCAGCAGGATAACTTTATCGCCGGCATTCTGCGCCTTGCCCCAGGCATCCATGACGAAGGCGTCGTTGACCGAAAGGCAGGCGATCGTATCGACACCCCGCGCCTTGATGGCATCGGCATGCTTGACGAAGCCCGGCAGGTGCTTGGCCGAACAGGTCGGCGTGAAAGCGCCGGGAAGCGCGAACAGCACCACCTTCTTGCCCTTGAAGATGTCGTCGGTGCTGAGTTTCGTCATGCCGTCCTTGGTCATGGTGTGAACGCTGGCGGCAGGAATGCGTTCGCCGATCTTGATCGCCATGTGAGTTTCCTTTCGTGAAATGAAATGAAGAGACGCGGGATGAAGGGGAGAATAGGAATTGCGGCGCGCTTTGCCAAGCGCCGCGCCATTCCCCAAAGCGAGTAGGGTTATCCCCCCGCCTCAGCGATCGCCGCCAGGACCGCCCGATCGGTCAGCAATTCGGGCAACACGATCCCCTCCGGCGCCTTCGGTCCATAGACGACGTTGAAGGGGATGCCGTAACGCCCGAAATCGGCAAGGTAGCGGGCGATGGCGTCATCGGGCTTCGTCCAATCGGCGCGCAGTTTGACGATATTCGGGTCCGCGAGGCGCGCGCGGACGGGATCGCGATCCAACACCAATTCCTCATTGGCCCGACAGGTCAGGCACCAATCCGCCGTCACATCGACGAAAACGACGCGCCCTTCGGCCAGGGCCGATGTTATGCGCTCCGGCGCGAAGACTTCCCAATGCGCCGCATCCTTTTCCGAGCGCGCGATCCAACCTTGCGTGCCGGCGAGAATCGTCAGCAGCCAGATCGCCGTCCCGACGAGAGAAAGCGCCAGCGCCCATTTCAACCAGCGGAGCCAAGGCCCCGGGCGCGGCAGAAACGCGACGAGGCCGGGCGAGACGGCGAGCGCCAGATAGGGAAAGCCGAATCCGACCGCCATCGCGGCGAAGATGAGGAAAATCTCGGCGCTCCCTCGCGCCAGCGCGAAACCGATCGCCGTGCCGAGGAAGGGCGCCGAACAGGGCGTCGCCAATAATGTCGCCAGCATGCCATCGGCGAAAGCGCCGAGATGAGGCGAGCGCGAAGCCGCGCGATCCGCGCCGGAAACGGCCGCCGCCGCAAAGCCCGGCAGGGGAATCGAGAACCAGCCCCAGACATTGGCGGCGAAGGCGAGGCAAAGCGCCGCCATCAGCGCCAGGAACCAAGGCTGCTGGAACTGAATGCCCCAGCCGATCGCGGCGCCGCCCGCCTTGAGCGCCGCCAGAATCCCGGCGAGAACAAGAAAGGAAATCGCGATGCCGGCGAAACTGGCCAGAAAGGAAAGCCGCATCGATCGCGTTTCGCGATCGCCGCGCCCGATGAGGCCCGTCAATTTCAAGGCCAGCACGGGAAGAACGCAAGGCATGACATTGAGGATGAGACCGCCGAGAAACGCAAAGCCGAGGATGGAAACCCAAACGATCGACCATGAGGAAAGCGAAACCGCGCCGGCAAGGCCGCCCGCCGGCAAGGCGCGTTCCATCGCCCGTTCGCCGTCGAAGACCGTGACGGTCAAGGGAATCGTGCGGGGATCGGGTGCCTCTCCGTCGCGAAGGATTCGCGCATGCAAGCGAAGGCGCTGCCCGTTATCGAGCAGAAAGGTCTCGGGCTTGCCGAAAACGAGGCCGGGCGGCCCTTCGATGGCGAGATCGGGCGCCAGGAAAGGCGCGGCCGCGCTGGTCAGATCGAGCTCGATCGCCTCGGCCTCGATGCGCGCGGCCTTGAGCGACCAGCCGATCTTCGTGCCGTCATCGGGAATGAGGGCGGCGAAGCGGTTATAAAGCGGGGCCTCGGCACTGGGCATCGCCCGCCCCGCCGGGAGGTCGAGGGCGAGATCGTGTTCATAGGGAATGCAAATATCCGCGCAAACGAGAAAGCGCAGATGGAGACGGAGCGCCAGCGGCACGCTTTTCTCCTTCACGCGCAGCGCCAGCGGAAAGACGACATGCTCGCCATAGCCGAAGGTTTCGAGGCCGAAGAGCGAAAAGCGGTGCGGCGGCGGGAATTGGAGAATGGCCGAGGCGACATTGGCCGAACCGGCAATCGCGATTTCGGGCGGAAAGCCGGCATCGCCGGGGCTCCGCCAATAAGTCTTCCAGCCGGGTTTTAATTCCATCTCGATGGCGACGGGCAGGAAATCGAGATCGCCGGTCGCCGTCACGGCAGCGATGAGGCGCGTGCGCGTTTGTTCGGTTTCCGCCCAGGGACCGGCGGCCGATTGCGCGAAAGCCAAGACCGGCGACAGAAGAATCGCCGTCAGGATCGCGAGGAAGATCGGGAACGACGCGCGAACGGACATAACGGTTTTGTGCGGCAAGTCGCGGCTTGCGTCAATTGCCAAGACGGGGCGGGGATTATAGGCTTCGCTTCCGAGGATATTCGGGAGAGGCCGATCCGCGCCATGGTTAAGACGATATCGCATCGCGGGTTCATGACCGGGCAATTGCTGGTCGCCATGCCGCAAATGCGCGATGCGCGGTTCACGCGCACCGTCATCTATCTCTGCGCCCATTCCGCCGAGGGCGCGATGGGGTTGATCGTCAATCGCCTGATCGGCTCGCTCACCTTCCCCGATCTTTTGGCGCAGCTTGGCTTAGAAGGGCCGAATGCGATACCCAGCATCCGCATCCGTTCGGGCGGCCCGGTCGAGACCGGGCGCGGCTTCGTCCTGCATTCGACCGATTATCTCGACGACGCGACGATGCGGATCGGCGGCGATGGCGGCGATATCGGATTGACGGCGACGATCGACATCCTGCGCGACATCGCCGATGGCAGCGGCCCGCGCCAGCGCCTGCTGGCCTTGGGCTATGCCGGCTGGGGGCCGGGCCAGCTCGATGCTGAAATCCAGGCCAATGCCTGGCTCTGCGTTCCCGCCGACGAGGCGCTGGTCTTCGACGACGCGCTCGACGACAAATGGGAGCGCAGCGTCGGCAAGATCGGCATTACGCCCGGCTCCCTCTCGCGTGAGATCGGCCACGCCTGATCCGGGGAATCTTCGCGCCCCCTCAATCGAGTTTCAGCGTGTCGCGCAAGGCGACATGGAGCACATGATCGCGCCATTCGCCGGCGATGCGCAAATAACGCGGCGCTTCGCCGATTTCCAGGAACCCCATGCGGCGCAGCAAATGGCGGCTCGGCCAATTCTCGGGAATGCAGGCGGAATCGATGCGGTGGAATCCCAGCCCATCGAAGGCGAAAGGCAGCAGCACGCTTAACGCTTCGCGCAGCAATCCCCGCCCGGCATGGGGCGCACCCATCCAATAGCCGAGATTGGCCGCTTGCGAGACGGCGCGGCGGACATGGGAAAGATTGATGCCGCCGAGCAGGCGATCGTCTTCGCGCGCGAAGAGGAAAAAGGCATAGCCGCGATCTTCCGCCCATTCGCGCGCTTGGACGCGCAGGCGGTCGCGAAAGCGCGCGAAAGACAGCGCATCCTGCTCCCAGCTCGGCTCCCAAGGCTCCAGGAAAGCGCGGCTCGCCGCGCGCAATTCCGCCCAGGCTTCATGATCGCGATAAAGCGGCGGTCGCAAATAGACCCGGCGCGCTGTCAATTCCGGCGGCGCCGGGCGGTAACGCGGACCGAAATCCAGCATGGCGCGCTTTTAGGATCCTTTTCGTCCGCCGCTCACTCGCCGATCTTCGCGCCCGTCAGGGACGTGATCAGCAAGGTCGCCATGAAATAGCCCATCAGCTTATGAAAATAGAGATAATATTTGGGCCAGGATTCGAGATCGATCTGCTGATGATTGTGCCGGAGATGCACGATCGGCAACAGCATGTCGAGGCTGTAGATGGCGCGGCCGATTCGCGACATGCCGGCGATCTGCGGCGAAGTATCGAAGGAAAAGACGACATAGCCGATCGCGACGAGGGCGATCACCCAAAGCCCCGAAACATAGGTATAGAGCCCGTAGCCGGTGAAGACGTATTGCAAGGCCAGCCAGAACGCTTCGCCGCCCGCGGCCTCCGCGCGCTCGCGTTCCTTGGCGGCGAAGAGAATGGCGCGCGCTTTATCCTCCGCCCCCGATTGGCGGAGAACGCCGGCCAATTGCGCGTAAGGCTGCGGCGAATAGGTCTTCTGCCGCGCCAGCCAATCGATCAGGGCCGCGGCCTCGCGATTATCGATCGAAAGCGCAGCCTCGCCGTCCTCGGCCCGCGATCCGCCGAGATGCTGATAGGTGAAATTGACGAGATCGACCGTTTCCGGCCAAGCCTCGGGCAGATCCTGGAGCGAATCCGCCTTGACGTTGCGCAAGGAAAGCGCGGTGCCGATCTCGACCCTCTTATGCTCGGTCGCGAGGCGCAATTCCGAACCGATCGTCGTGCCGGTAAGATCGACGGCGACGAATTTGCCGCCGGTCATGTCGAGGCTGCCGCCGATCGTAAGAAACCCGGCGGCCAGATTGCCCTTGATCTCGGTCCCGTCGCTCAAGCGCAGATCGTGGACGATCTGCCCGGCATCGAGCTTCACGTCGCCGAGGAAACAGGCGCCCTTGATTTCGGTCGAGCCGGCGACGATCCCGGCCGAAAAATCGGCATAACCCGCGATCTCGGTACCGCGATTGGTCCAAAGCGCATGGCCGATCTGCATGGAATCGGCGTTGAAGGCGCCGGCATCGCGCAAATCCATCAGCAGGAGGAACCCGCCGATCTTCGCGCCCGATAGATTGACCGATCCGGCTTCGGCGGTCGTCAGCCAGAGATCGTCGGCGACTTCGACATCCTGCAACATGATCTCGCCCTCGACAGCGACTTGGCGCATCGCCAATTCGCCGCCGATCTCGGCGCCGAGCAGGGTAAGGCTGCGGGCGCGAAAGCGTGGTTCCTCGGTCGCGGCGGGCGGATTCTGCTCGGAGGCCCCGGCATTCGCTTGGCATTGCGTCGGCATCGCGCCTTCGCTGCCGGCGATACCGGGACGATCCGTGCCGGGGCCGAGGAAAAGGCTGCCGCCGAGGCGGAGATTGCTGGCGAAGATGCCGCCGCCCGCAAGCGGGGCATCGGGTTGATCCGCAGGCGCGGCCTTGGCGGCGATCCGCGCGGCGCCGAAGGAAAGATCGCCGTCGATCCTGGCATTGGTGAGATAGAGATCGCCTTCGAGATCGAGCCGGTCGAGAAAGGCGCTCCCCGCGATGCGGCTCCGCGTCAGCAAGAGATCGCCGGTGCCGAGACTATCCTGCAGGGTGAGATTGAGGCCGATACTGGCATCCACGAGGGAGAGCGCGCCGAAACTCGCCTGATTGAGAAAAAGCCCGCCTTCGATGACGGATTCGGAAAACTCGACCGAAACCGCGACTTCGTTCGCGACCTCGGTTTCCGCACTGGGCAGCCAGCGGAACCAGGAATTGTTGAGATCGATCGAGGCGACGGAACGAATCTGGCGGAAATTGACCGGCAGATCGAAGACCGATTGGCCGATCAGCAGAAAGCGGTCGATGCGGACATTGGGAAGATCGAGTCCTTCGGGAAAACGCGCGCCCAGAATCCGCAAACCCGCATAGGGAATGGCGGCGGCATAAGCGGGGTCGGAGAGAATCTCGGTCAGGAAGCGCGCGCCGAGATGGCGCGTCTTCGGCCAGGTTTCGATTTCCGTCATCGGGGAATTATTGCCGCTGAAGATGCGAAGATCGGCCGTCTCGCCGGCGCAGATGCGCGCCCAGGTCCAGGCTTCGGCCGCCGACCAATCGGGCTTGGCCGCAAGATCGCAGGCCGCGGCCGGTCCGACCAGACCGCAGAACACGATCCCCAATGCCGCGATGAGATTTTTCATCCCATCCCCCTTCGGCCGCCTCTCCCCCGCTTCGGGAGCGAGCGCATCTTACCACCAAGCGGGGATTGCGGAAAGTTTTGCGCCCCGCCTCAGCGCTGATGGACCATGGCCTCGGCCTCGATCGCGCGTTCGGCCTTCTTGCGCTCGTGGGGGTTGAGGAGGGCCTTGCGCAGGCGGATCGATTTCGGCGTCACTTCGACCAATTCGTCCTCCTCGATATAGGCGATCGCCTGTTCGAGGGTGAGCCTTTTCGGCGGGGTGAGGCGGATCGCCTCGTCCTTGGACGTCGTGCGGATATTGGTCAATTGCTTGGTCTTCAGCGGATTGACTTCGAGATCGTTGCCGCGACTGTGCTCGCCGATGATCATGCCTTCGTAGACCATTTCGCCCGGATCGATCATCAGCGCGCCGCGCTCTTCCAGATACCAGAGCGCATAGGCGACCGAACTTCCCTGGGCGTTGGCGATGAGAACGCCGTTGCGCCGACCCTCGATCGGCCCCTTATGCGGCTCGTAGCCGTGGAAGAGCCGGTTCATGATGCCGGTGCCGCGCGTATCGGTCATGAATTCGCCGTGATAGCCGATGAGCCCGCGCGAGGGGACATTGAGAACGAGCCGCGTCTTGGCCCCGCCCGAGGGGCGCATTTCCCGCAATTCGCCGCGCCGCTGGCCGAGCTTGTCGATGACGATGCCGGAAAATTCCTCATCGACGTCGATCACCACTTCCTCGATCGGCTCCAGGCGCTGATGCGTTTCGGGATCGAGGCGATAAAGCACGCGCGGCCGGCTGATCGATAGCTCGAAACCTTCGCGGCGCATGGTTTCGATCAGCACGCCCAATTGCAATTCGCCGCGCCCGGCGACTTGATAGGCATCCTTATCCTCGGTCTCGGTGACGCGGATCGCGACATTGCCCTCGGCCTCGCGCATGAGGCGCGCGCGGATCATGCGGCTCGTCACCTTGTCGCCTTCGCGCCCGGCCAAGGGCGAATCGTTGACCGAAAAGGTCATGGCGAGCGTCGGCGGGTCGATCGGCTGGGCCGGGATCGCCGTCGCGACTTCCGGTGCGGCGATGGTATCGGCGACCGTCGTTTCGGTCAGCCCGGCGATGGCGACGATATCGCCGGCCATGGCTTCCTCGATCGGCACGCGCTCGATGCCGCGAAAGGCGAGGAGTTTGGTGAGCCGCGCCTTTTCGATCTCGCGCCCATCGGGGGAAAGCGAATGCACGTTCATGTTGAGGCTGGCGCGGCCGGCGCTGATGCGCCCCGTCAGCACGCGCCCCAGATAGGAATCGTATTCCAGCGTCGTCACCAGCATGGCGAAGGGCGCATCGGGACGGGTTTCGGGCGTCGGCACATGGCTGAGGACGAGATCGAAAAGCGGCGTCATGTCGCGACGCTCTTCCTTGAGATCGGCGACCGCCCAGCCTTGCTTCGAGGATGCGAAGAGAACGGGAAAGTCGAGCTGCGCCGGCGCGGCGTCGAGCGCCACGAACAGGTCGAAAATCTGATTGAGGACGAGATCGGGATCGGCATCCGGGCGATCGCATTTGTTGATGAGAACGATGGGCCGCAGCCCCCGCTTCAGCGCCTTCATGGTGACGAATTTGGTCTGCGGCAGCGCGCCCTCGGCGGCATCGACCAGCAGCACAACGCCATCGACCATGCCGAGGATGCGCTCGACCTCGCCGCCGAAATCGGCATGGCCGGGCGTATCGACGATATTGATGCGCGCGCCGCGCCATTCGATCGAGGTGCATTTGGCGAGGATGGTGATGCCGCGCTCGCGTTCGAGATCGTTGGAATCCATCACGCGCTCGGCCACGTTCTGATTGGCGCGGAAAGCGCCCGATTGCTTCAGCAATTGATCGACCAAGGTCGTCTTGCCGTGATCGACATGGGCGATGATGGCGATGTTATGAAGAGTCATGGCTACCGGGAAGGATGGGGATAGGGCGCGCTGGCCGGCGTGGTCTTCGCCGATCAGAGCGCCTGTTGCAAGAGCAATTCGGCGAGCGGGATTTGGGGTCTTGCGCCGAAATGGCCGATAATCTCGGCGGCGGCGATGGCGGCGATGCGACCGCATTGCGCGTAATTGCGCCCCGTCGTGTAGCCGTGCAGGAAACCGGCGGCATAAAGATCGCCCGCCCCCGTGACATCGACGACGCGCGGCACGGGCCAAGCCGGAATCGCATGGATTTCGCCGGGCGCGAGCACGATCGAGCCTTTTTCCGAGCGCGTGATCGCCGCGAGATCGCAAGCCGCCCTGGTCGCCTCCAAGGCGCGGTCGAAATCGTCGCATTCCCAGAGCGCCATGATTTCGTGCTCGTTGGCGAACAGGATATCGACGTGATCGCGCACCAAATCCTGAAATTCCTTGAGATAGCGGCGAACGCAGAAAGGGTCGGAAAGCGAAAGCGCGATCTCGCGCCCCGCTTTATGAGCGATATCGGCCGCTTTCAGAAAGGCGAGCTTGGCCTGGGGCGGGTCCCACAGATAGCCTTCGAGATAGGTGACGCGCGCGTGCCGGACGATTTCCGGATCGACATCTTCCGGCGTCAATTCGACGCAGGTGCCGAGATAGGTGTTCATCGTGCGCTCGGCATCGGGGGTCACGAAGATCATGCAGCGCGCGGTCGGCGTTGCGCTGGTCGCGCTCGGCGTCGCGAAATGCACGCCGGCGGCGCGGATATCGTGGCGGAAGATCCCGCCCAATTGGTCGTTGCCGATCTTGCCGATAAAGGCCGCCTTGCCGCCAAGCGAAGCGATGCCGGCGATGGTATTGGCCGCCGATCCGCCCGAAGCCTCGATGGCCGGCCCCATGGCTTCGTAAAGCTGTTGGGCGCGCGCCGCGTCGATCAGGGTCATGGTGCCCTTGTTCAGCTTCATGGTCTCGATGAAATCGAGATCGCAATAGGCCAAGACATCGACAATGGCATTGCCGATGCCGCAGACATCGAAACTCCGATCGGTCATGGCGCTCTCTTTTGCCGCTGCGGCGCGCAGTATAGGCATCGCCATCCGTCGGACAAGCGGCGAATCGCCCCTTTCAACCGACCGGCGCCGCGTCGCAGCGGCGCAAGGCGACGAAGGTCATGAAGCCGGTTCCGGGGCCGGCGCAGGTCTCTTCCGCCCTTCCGGCGCCTTGGCGGCGGAGCGTGCAATCGATCACATCGATCCAGGGCAGAATCGTATCCCGGAAATCCTGCCGGTATTCGACGCTTTGCCCATCGGCGGCGAAGCGGATCGCGTAAGCGGGCGGCGGGTTCTCGCTCACGCGATCGTCCTCGAACAGGATGGCGGTTTCCCCGACTGCGATCCGATAGCCGAAATCCGTGCACCAACGGCCGATCAGCGGGCTTTCGCCCCCGGCAACGGCCGGGGCCAAGGAAGCCGATCCCGCCAAAATCGCGATCGCAAGGCTTGCCAAAACCCGGTCGATCCGCCACATGCCATCGATCCTGCTTGTCGTTCCGAAGGAGGATGATAATCGTGATCGACGCCCTTGCCAAAGCTCTCGGCCAGCTCGGCGACCCCGCCATCCGGCGCTTGGTCTTCCGCAGCATCGCGCTCGCTTTCGCCGCTTTCCTGGGGGCGGCGATCCTTGGCTGGTTCCTCATCGACCGCCTCGTCGCCTGGGAAAGCTGGGGAACCGGGATCGTCGAAGCCTTGGGATTCCTGGCCGTTCTCGTTCTCGCCTGGTTCACGTTTCCGGCGATCGCCGCCGCCTTCGCCGCGCTCTTTTCCGAACCCGTCATCCTCGCCGTCGAGGCGCGCCATTATCCCGGCCGCCCCGAACCCCGCGCGATTTCCTTCGGCGAAAGCCTCTTGAGCGGGTTGAAACTCGCCGGGCTCGCCTTGATCGGCAATCTCCTCGCTTTGCCCTTTCTGGTCTTCCCGCCGCTTTATGCCGCCATCGCCTATGGCTTGAACGGTTATCTTCTGGGCCGGGAATATTTCGAGATAGCCGCCTTGCGCCGCCTTGCGCCGGCCGAAGCGAAAGCCTGCTTCCGCGCGGCCAAGGGACGCATTTTCATGGCCGGGATCGTCATCGCCTTTTTTTCGACCCTGCCCTTCGTCAATCTGATCGCGCCCATTCTCGGCATCGCTTTTATGGTGCATATCTTCGAATCTGTGGTAAATCGAAAGGGGGGCGAAACGCCGTCCCCGATGCCCGCAATAACCCCGCGTTGACAGTGACGAGGCCCGCCATGTTCGGCAAGAAAAAGGAAGAACCCATGACTGCCACGATCGACCCGGCGAAAGACCAGGACGTGACCATGCCGATGCCGAGCCCGGCCGCCAATCGCCCGGCGATGAATCCCGAAATCGCGCGCCGCACACCCGACCTTTCCGCCTATGGCCCGCGCGCCGGCGCGCCCAATGCCGTGCGCAATCCCGAAGCCGAGACCAAGAAATTGATCGTCGGCCGCGACATTCTGCTGAACGGACAGATTCGCACCTGCGACAGCCTTTATGTCGAGGGCAAGCTCGAAGCCGTGCTGACCGATTGCAAGGCGATGGAAATCGCCGCGATCGGCGAATTCAAGGGCTCGGCCGAAGTCGATCTCGCCGATATCAGCGGCCTTTTCGACGGCGATCTCATCGTCCGCACGCGCCTCACCATTCGCGCCAGCGGCCGCGTCATGGGCAAGATTCGCTATGCTCAGCTCGAAATCGAACGCGGCGGAATCATTTCAGGTCAGGTCGAGGAATTGACCGCCGGCGGAGCCAAGGGCAAGGGCGCGAACGGTTAAAACCGAACGGCCGCGCCGGTTCGCCAATTCGCGCGGGCGGAATTATTTCCCCTTAACCTCCCGCCGGTAATGGCGGCAAAGATCGGTGAGCGGGCAATGCGCGCAATCGGGGGCGCGCGCCTTGCAGAGATAGCGGCCATGCAGGATCAGCCAATGATGGGCGTGGCGCTTGAAGCGTTCGGGCACGCGCGCTTCGAGGCCGAGCTCGACGGCGAGCGGCGTTTTCCCGGGCGCTAGGCCGGTGCGATTGGCGACGCGGAAGACATGCGTATCGACCGCGATCAAGGGTTCGCCGAAAGCGATATTGAGGACGACATTGGCCGTCTTGCGGCCGACGCCCGGCAAAGCCTGCAATTCTTCGCGCGAACGCGGAACTTGGCCGCCATGCTTTTCGATCAGCAGGCGCGAGAGCGCCAGGATATGCTTCGCCTTCGTGTTGAAGAGGCCGATGGTGCGGATATGGCGCTTCAGCCCCGCTTCGCCGAGGCGCAGCATTTTTTCCGGCGTATCGGCGATGGCGAAAAGCGGCCTTGTCGCCTTGTTGACGCCGCTATCGGTCGCCTGGGCCGACAGCACGACCGCGACCAGAAGCGTATAGGGATTGCGGAAATCGAGTTCGCCCTTGGGTTCCGGCCGCGCCGCAGCGAGGCGCGCGAAAAGCGTTTCGATCTCGCTGGTCTTTAGCATCCCGCATTTCCTCCAAGATCCGTCGCCGACGACATCGGGCGGGATAGTCTATCGCTTTTCGTCGCGAATCGATAAAAACAGTCATGGACCGAATCCGGAAGCCGCTTTTCACCGCCTTCCTTTATCCCAACCGTTCGCTCGACCGGCGGGGCTATCTCATTCTGAGTTTCGGCACGGGCGTCATCGCGGCGCTTTACGGCATTGTCTTCCTCACGATCGGCGCTTGGCCGATCTTCGGCTTCCTTGGCGCCGAATGGCTGCTGTTCTGGGGATTACTGACCTGGCATTGCCGGGGCGACCGGCGCGCCGAAAGCCTGACGCTTTACGACGATTGCCTGCTGATCGCGCGTTGCGATGCCGCGGGCCGTTCGGATCGCCTGGAAATGCCGGCCTATTGGCTGCGCGCCGCGATCGAAAAGGGGCGCGGCGATCGGGAATCGCTGATCTTGTCTTCGCATGGCCGGCGGATCGAAATCGGCACCTTCCTGGCGCCTGCCGAGAAACGCGATCTTGCCGCCGCCCTCGCCCGCAATCTCGCTTTTCTGCGCCGCGCCGATTTCTCGGCCATGGCCACGACCCCTTAGCCTCATCTTCCGCCTTGACCGCGCCCGCCCGCCCCGCCGCCGCTTCCATCCGTCCGCCCCGGGCGGCGGATTATCGCGATCTCCTTCTGCTCTCCTGCCTCTGGGGTTCGTCCTTCGTCGCCATCAAGCAGGCGGTGAGCGCGGGCCTCCCGCCCTTGAGCCTCGCGACGCTTCGGATCGGCATCGGCGCCGCACTCCTGATCGGCGTCGCGCTCTGGAAAGGTCAAGCTTGGCCGCGCGGCCGACGAGTCTGGCGCCAGATCGTCTTCCTCGCCATCGTCGGCAATGCCTTGCCCTTTTTCCTCATCGCCTGGGGCGAGCAATTCACGACCTCGCAGCTTGCCGGCATCATGATGGCGACGATCCCGCTGCTCGTCATTCTCCTTGCCCATGCCATGACGGCGGACGAGAAACTCACGCCCGGCAAGATCGTCGGCGTGATCCTAGGCTTTCTCGGCATCCTCATTCTGATCGGCGCCGATGCGTTGCAGGGCTTGGGCAGCGGCCTCCTCGGCCAAGGCGCCATCTTCGTCGCTTGCCTTTCCTATTCGCTCTACGGCGTGAATACGCGCCGATTGCCGCCTTTGGGCGCGGAAATGCTGATCGCTTCGACCCTGATCGTCGCCTTCCTGCTGCTTTTGCCGATCTGGCTCGTCCTCGACCGGCCCTGGTCGCTCGACCCGGCAGCGGAAGCGATCGGCGCCGTTCTTTGGCTGGGATGCCTCTCGACGGGGATCGGCAATTTGCTCTTCTTCGTTATCTTACGCCGGGTCGGCGCCGGTTTTCCCGCCAACAATAATTTCCTGGTGCCGATTTTCGCGCTTGCCTATGGCTTTCTGTGGCTGGGCGAGCGGCCCGGCTGGAACGCGCTGATCGCGCTCGCTTTCGTTCTCGCCGGTCTTGCGGTTCAGCGATTCTGGCCCGCGCACCGGGCCCTTCAGGGGGCGGGCGAAACGACCGGCGCAAAGCCGAGGACGTCGCGCATCGAATAGAGGCCGGGCTTGCGCCCCGCCGCCCAAAGCACCGCCTTCAAGGCGCCGCGCGCGAAGATTTCGCGACTCCCCGCCTTGTGGTGGATTTCAAGCCGCTCGCCCTCGGCGGCGAAAATCACGGCGTGATCGCCGACGACATCGCCGCCGCGCAAGGCGGCAAAACCGATTTCGCCCCGGGGCCTCGGCCCCGTTTCGCCGTCGCGGCCGCGCCGCGCCAAGCGCCGCAGCGGCTGATTGCGGCCTCTCGCCGCCGCCTCGCCCAGCATCAAGGCCGTGCCCGAGGGCGCATCGACTTTCAGGCGGTGATGCATCTCGACGATTTCGATATCCCAATCGGGATCGAGAATGCGGGCGATCTCGGCCACGACATGCTCGATGATATTGACGCCAAGCGACATATTGGCGGCCATGACGATGGGCGCGCGCTGGGCGGCGCGCTCGATTGTCGTCAATTGTTCGGAATCGAGACCGGTCGTGCCGATGACATGGGCCGTTCCGGTTTTCGCGGCGAGGCCGGCATGCAGCGCGGTCGCGGCGGGCGAGGTGAAATCGACGACGACATCCGCCTCGGCGAAAAGTTTTTCCGGCGCCTCGCCGACGCGAATGCCCAAAGGTTCGCCCCCCGCAAGCGCGCCGAGATCGCGGCCCACGGCCGGCGATCCCTTGCGCTCGGTGCCGCCGACAACCAGAATTCCCGGCGCGGCGATCAGAAGACGCAGCAGCATCTGCCCCATGCGACCGGCGGAGCCCGCTATGCCGACCCGGATCGCGCTCCGCGCGGCGGCGCGCGGCGCGGGCTTGGGCGCGGCTTTCGCGGCCGATTTCGCCTTCGTCGGCGCCGTTCCCGTCTTCCGATTCCGTTTCGCGCTGGTCATGACCGCCAATCTTCCGAAAGCTTCCCCGCGCGCATTCTGCCGGGTTTTGCCGATGGCGGCAATAATCGGGGGATTAGGCGCCGCTTGCCGTGGCGACGATTTGCCAATTGGGGTCGGCGGCCTTGGCAT
>CAYQAG010000021.1:0-3810 GCA_964415425.1 uncultured Rhodospirillaceae bacterium
GGGAAATTCTGGTGGGCGCAGCAGGACTCGAACCTGCGACCCGCTGATTAAGAGTCAGCTGCTCTACCAACTGAGCTATGCGCCCGCACTGGCCGGGAACCCGGCGGAAGCGGCCCTATAGCAAACCCCTCGTCCCCTGTCGATAGCGAAATCCTGGCCCCGAACTTAGCCCGCCGGAAGCGGCGGCGAGGTCAGCCGGGCGGGCCGTCCCGACCCGATCCGAGGCGCCGATCGCGATCGATTCCGACCGCCAGAATCAAGCCGAATCCGATCATGACGGTCAGCATGGCCGTCCCGCCATAGGAAACAAGCGGCAGCGGCACCCCGACCACGGGAATAAGGCCCATCACCATGGCCGTATTGACGAAGAAATAGGCGAAGAGATTGAAACCGAGACCGGCGGCGAGCAGACGGCCGAACAAGGGTCGCGCCCGCAGCGCCGTGAGGAAAATACCGCCGATCAGCAGAGCATAAAGAAGAACGAGGCCGAGGCTGCCGAAGAAGCCGAATTCCTCGGCGAAGGCGGTGAAGATGAAATCCGTATGGCGTTCGGGAAGAAAATCGAGATGGCTTTGCGTCCCTTTCAGGAATCCCCGCCCCCAGATTCCGCCCGACCCCAAGGCGATCTTGGATTGAATGATGTGATAGCCGGCGCCTTGGCGATCGGATTCCGGATCGAGAAAGGTCAGAAGCCGCGCTTTCTGATAATCGTGCAGCAGATCGGAATGCCAGACATAGATCGCGGCGAGCCCGGCCAAGATCAGGATCAGCGCGATCATTCCCCAGCGCAAGCCCGCGAGGAAGATCATGATACCGGCAAGCAGAAGAAGAATGAGCGCCGTGCCGAGATCGGGCTGTTTGACGACCAGAAGAACGGGAAGGCCGACGAGGAGGATGGGCGGGATCAAGACCCAGGGCCGCGCCATCGCGGCCGGCGGCAGGAAGTGGAAATAGCGCGCCAGCGCCAGAACGAGAGCGGGCTTCATCAATTCCGAAGGCTGAACCTGAAGCGGTCCCAAGGCGAGCCAACGCTGCGCGCCCATGCCCGTCGCGCCGAAGAATTCGACATAGATCAGCAAGGCGAGGCTGGCGGCATAAACGCCGTAAGCGAGCCGCAGCGAATAGCGCAAATCGACGAGCGCGATCGCCAGCATGAGCACGAGACCGAGCGCGAAGCGCCAGATTTGCCGATCCATCCACGGATCGGCGGAACCGCCCGCCACCGAATAGAGCGCAACGCAGCCGATGGCGGCAATGGCGGCAACGAGAAAAACGAGGCTCCAATCGATACGCCGCAAACGTTCGACGAATCCGAGCGGCCGGTGACCCTCGCTCCAATCGCGGCGCGCGGCGCTCAACTCGAACATGTCTTCCCCGTGCAGGATCGCGCCGGATCGCGGCGCTGGCATTCGATCAGGATATCGCGCGCGATCGGCGCCGCATAACGCGAGCCGCCGCCGCCATGCTCGATAACCACGGCGGCGGCATAGCGCGGTTCCGCAACCGGCGCGAAAGCGATGAAGAGCGCGTGATCGCGCCGGGCCCAGGACATATCCTCGTTGCGGACGATTCCGGACTCGCGCTCGGCCGCCGAGATGCGCCGCACTTGCGCCGTGCCGCTTTTTCCCGCCATCTCCTGTCCTTCGATTTCGATCCGCGCGCGATAGGCGGTGCCGATCGGATCGTTGACGACGAGAGCCATGCCGTGCCGGAAAATGTCGAGATGCTTCGGATCGATAGCGAGCGCCGGCGGCGTCGCGATCGGCGGATCGAGATCGAGATGCGGCCGGATGGCGAATCCGCCGGCAAGCCGCGCCGTCATCAGGCAAAGCTGCAAAGGCGTCGCGAGCACATAACCCTGGCCGATGGCATTGATCGGCGTCTCGCCGGCATACCAGGGCTCGCCGAAGCGCGCTTTCTTCCATTCCGCATCCGGTATGAGGCCCGCTCGCTCGCCGGGAAGCTCGATCCCCGTCGGCGCGCCGAGGCCGAGACGCCGCGCCATCTCGGCGATCCGGGCAATGCCGAGGAGGCTCGCGGTTTCGTAAAAGAAAACGTCGCAGGATTGCGCGATCGCGCTCGTCATGTCGAGGCTGCCATGACCGCCCGCACGCCAGCAATGCAAGGTCGCATTGCCAACCGAAAAATGGCCGGGGCAGAAGACGCGGCGCTCGGGCGCGATACCGGCTTCGAGGGCGGCCAGCGCCGTCGCCGCCTTGAAGGTCGAGCCCGGCGCGTATTCGTCGGCGATGCATTTATTGCTGAGCGGGCGATAGGGGTCTTCGTTGAGGCGCCGCCAATCCTCGGCGGCGATGCCGCGATCGAAAAGCGCGGGGTCGAAGCTCGGCGTCGACGCCAAAGCATAAATATCGCCGCGCCTGACATCCATGACGATAGCGCTAGCGGATTCGTGCAGCGCCAGGCGTTGCTGGACGAATTGTTGCAGGCCCATATCGAGCGAAATCGTCACGGCTTCGCCCGGGCGGCCGGGGCGGCGCGACAATTCGCGAATGGCCCGGCCATGGGAATTGACCTCGATCTCGGCGAGCCCGGCGAGGCCGCGCAATTTCGCCTCGTGAACCCGTTCCAGCCCGCTGCGGCCGATGCGAAAGCCCGGCAGGCGGAGCAGCGGATCGGGATCGGCGGCGATATCGGTTTCGCTCGGAATCTGCACATAACCGAGGATATGGGCAGCCATGCCGCCGAAGGGATAATCCCGGCGATCGTCGATGGCGATGGCGATCCCCGGCAATTCCGGGAGATTGAGTTCGATGCGGCTGACCTCCGACCAGGTCAGACCTTCCTTAAGCGAGATCGGCGTGAAGGCGGGATTGCGCGCAAGATCGCGCAAAGCGCGTTGCCGCTCGCGCTCGGAAAGCGGGACGAGGCGCGCGAAATCGGCCATGACGGCCTCGGCATCGCCGGCCTTTTCGGCGATCAGGATCGCGCGATAGCTGGTGCGATTGCCGGCCAGCGTCAAGCCGCGACGATCGCGAATGAGACCGCGGCGCGGCGGCAGCAGGCGAAGATCGATGCGGTTTTCTTCCGCCTTCAGGCGATATTGCTCGCCCTCGACGACTTGCAGATCGTAAAGCCGCATCGCCAAAGCGCCGACCAGCAGCGCCTGACCGCCGCCGAGCAGCAGCAGGCGGCGCGTGAATTGCTGCGCCTGTTTCTGGGCGGCTCGCGATTTTTCGCCGAGAATGGCCATCGCTCAGAGCCAGGAATCCAACCGCCGCTCCAGCCGCGAGAGCCAATAAGCGAGCGGCGGATAAAGCAGGAAGGCGCCGAGATAGAGCCGCAGCAGCGGCGGCACGGGCAAAAGCGATCCGGCGCTGAGGCCCGCCAGCAGCCAAGCGAGTGCGACGGCAACAGCCGCCGTCAAGGCGAAGACGGCCCAGACGAAAAGAAAGGGCATGCCATCGAGGCGTTTGCGCTGCCCGGCGATCGCGGCTTGAGCGATCGTGAAGACGACGAGCCCAACCCCCAACGGCGCCAATCCCAGAAGATCGTGGCAAAGACCGATGATCGCGGCGCTCCATGGCGATATCGCCTCCGGCCGGCGCAGCGACCAATAGAAAATCGCGATCAGCGCGATGGCGCTGGCAAGCGAGCTTAAGGCGATCCCGCCCCAAGGCAGAAGAAAAAGTAGGATCAGCAGCAGCGTCGAGAGAATCGGCAAAAGAAATCGCCGCAAGGCGATGCCGCGTTGCCGCCAGGAAGCGCCGATCATTCCGACCGGCCCGAAACGCGCGGCCTCATTCGCCGGGCGCCGCCGGGAGCAGCAAACCCGGCAATGCGAAATCGACG
>CAYQAG010000021.1:3910-44049 GCA_964415425.1 uncultured Rhodospirillaceae bacterium
GCCTCATTCGCCGGGCGCCGCCGGGAGCAGCAAACCCGGCAATGCGAAATCGACGAGACGCAGATATTCGAGCCGCGCGAGATCGGCGAAGGGGCGGATGCGGATTCCCGTCTCGTCGATGGCGACGATCTCGCCGACGGGAAGATCGGGCGGATAAACTCCGCCTTCACCCGAGGTGACGAGACGGTCGCCGATCTTGGGCGCCGCGCCTTCGGGCACATAATCGAGGCGCAATCGGTCGGAATTGTCGCCAGCGGCCATGGCTTCGAAACGCGATCCCTCGAACCGCACGGGAATGCGGGCGTTGAGATCGGTCAGCAGCAGGATACGAGCCGAATCCTCGCCGACTTCCAGAACCCGGCCGGCGAGCCCTTCGCCCGTCACCGCCGCTTGCCCGGGCGCGATCCCCTGAGTGCTACCGGCATAGACGATGACGCTGCGCATGAAGCCCGAACTCGCCTCGGCGATAACTGGCGCCGTGACGAAGCGAAGACCGGGTGCCGGCGCGAAATTGAGCTGCGCCTTGAGAGCGGCATTCTGCATGGCGAGTGCGCGACCGACGCTTTGCCATTCGCGCAAGGCGGCGTTTTCGCGTTTCAATTCCGCGTTCTCGGTAGCGAGAGAAAAATAATCGCCGATTTCGTCGAAAACCGATCGCGTCGCCTCGATCGGGCGGCCAGCCATATCGAGCGCCGGCGCCAGAATATCCATTGCCGTCACGCGAACGCGGCCGAGCCAGGAATTATCGGGGCGCGAAAGCGCGATCAACGCCAGACCGAAGATGACGAGGAGCAACAGGGAAAGACGCTGCGGCCAGGACCTTGCCGCCGCGCCGGCCCAGATCGGTCGCTGCCGACGATTCATCTCAAGCCTCTATCCCACCAGGGATTTCAGTAGGTTAGGCTATTTTTTCCACAGGTTGGCGCCCGCCGCAAGGGCAAGGTTCGGTCTGCGCTCAGTTCATATCGATCAAGAAAAAGCGATGCGCCTTGATGTCTTCCAAGCAACGCCCGGTGCCGAGCGCGACGCAGGAAAGCGCATCGTCGGCGATCGAGACCGGCAAGCCCGTCGCATGGCGCAGAACGAGGTCGAGATTGGCGAGCAGCGCGCCTCCGCCCGAGAGCACGATCCCCTTATCGACGATATCGGCGGCGAGTTCCGGGGCGGTATGTTCGAGGGCGATCTTGACCGCCTCGATGATGGCGCTCACGGGTTCGGCCAAGGCCTCGGCCACTTGGCGCTCGGTGACGAGGATTTCCTTGGGCACGCCGTTCAGGAGATCGCGGCCCTTGATCTCGATCGAGCGGCCGTCCCCGTCCTCGGGCGGACAGGCCGAACCGATTTCCTTCTTGATGCGCTCGGCCGATCCTTCGCCCACCAGCAGGCTGTGATTGCGCCGGATATAACCGATGATCGCCTCGTCCATCTTATCGCCGCCGACGCGGACGGAGCGCGAATAGACGATGCCGCGCAGCGAGAGAACGGCAACCTCGGTCGTGCCGCCGCCGATATCGACGATCATCGAACCCGTCGGCTCGGCGACCGGCAATCCGGCGCCGATCGCCGCCGCCATCGGTTCCTCGATCAGCCAGACGCGGCTCGCCCCCGCCGCCTCGGCCGATTCCTTGATGGCGCGGCGTTCGACCGCCGTCGATCCCGAGGGCACGCAGACGATGATTTGCGGCTTGCTGATCAGCGAGCGGCGATTGTTATGCACCTTGCGGATGAAATGCTTGATCATCTCCTCGGCGACTTCGAAATCGGCGATGACGCCGTCGCGCAAGGGGCGAATCGCCTGGATATTGCCGGGCGTGCGGCCGAGCATCAACTTCGCTTCGTCGCCGACCGCCATCACGCGCTTGCGTCCCTTCTCGTCGGCGATGGCGACGACCGAAGGCTCGTTCAGCACGATGCCCCGGCCCTTGACATAGACGAGCGTATTGGCGGTCCCGAGATCGATCGCCATGTCGGAGGAAAAGAGAGAAAGGAGTCGAGAGAGCATGAGGGTTCCCGATGGTAAATCCCGAATACGGTTTTAGACCATCTTCGCCGGGGATAGAAGCGCCAATCGCAGAAATCTCTAAGCGTCCCGCGTTCGGGCCGAAACGATCCGGCCCGAACGGGAGCATGGATGAGCGCGCTTAGTTCTTCGCCTTGTCGACCAAGCGATTCTTGGCGATCCAGGGCATCATGGCGCGCAATTTGGCGCCGACTTCCTCGATCCCATGCTCGGCCTGGCGGCGGCGCGTCGCCTTGAAGCTCGGCTGCCCGGCCTGGCATTCCAGCACCCAATCGCGGACGAAGCGGCCGGATTGGATATCCTCGAGAATGCGCTTCATCTCGCGCTTGGTTTCGGCCGTCACGATGCGGGGGCCGCGCGTGTAATCGCCGTATTCGGCGGTATTCGAAATCGAATAGCGCATATTGGCGATGCCGCCCTCATAGATCAGATCGACGATCAGCTTCACCTCGTGCAGGCACTCGAAATAGGCCATTTCCGGAGCATAGCCGGCCTCGACCAGCGTCTCGTAGCCGGCTTGGATCAGCGATGTAAGGCCGCCGCAGAGTACGACCTGCTCGCCGAAAAGATCGGTCTCGCATTCCTCGCGGAAAGTCGTTTCGATGATGCCGGAACGACCGCCGCCTATGGCGCTCGCGTAAGAAAGGGCGAGTTCGAGGGCATTGCCGCTGGCATTCTGGGCGATCGCCACCAAGCAAGGGACGCCGCCGCCCTTCTGAAATTCGCTGCGGACGGTATGGCCGGGGCCCTTGGGTGCCACCATGAAGACGTCGAGATCGGGCCGAGGCTCGATCAGCTTGAAATGGATGTTGAGGCCGTGGGCGAAGAGCAGCGCCGTCCCCTTGCGCATATGGGGGGCGAGATCCTGGCGATAGAGTTCGGCTTGCAATTCGTCGGGCGTCAGGATCATGACAAGATCGGCCCATTTCGCGGCTTCGGCCGGGCTCATGACGTCGAGCCCCTGCGCCTGCGCCTTGGCGGCGCTGGCCGAACCCGGACGCAAAGCGACCCTGACATGGGCGGCGCCGCTATCCTTCAAATTGAGGGCATGAGCATGGCCCTGGCTGCCGAAACCGACGATGGCGATTTTTTTGCCTTTCACCAGATTGACGTCGGCATCGCGATCGTAATAGACGCGCATGATCTTTTCCTTTCCTAAAACGAAACGTTGATCTTTCTTCAGAGCGCCAAGGGCCCGCGCGCAATGGCGACGATTCCGGTGCGCGAAACCTCGACCAGACCCAAGGGCTGCATCAGGGCGATGAAGGCATCGAGCTTCTGCGTCGAGCCGGTCATCTCGAAAATGAAGGATTCGTTGGTCGCATCGACAACGCGCGCGCGGAAAACCTCGGCGATGCGTAAGGATTCGACGCGCTTCTCGCCGGCGCCGCGCACTTTGACGAGCGCCATTTCCCGCTCCAGCGACGGCGCCTCGACAGTGAGATCGGTGACGCGATGGACCGGCACCAGGCGGCGCAATTGATTCTTGATCTGCTCGATGATCATCGGCGTGCCGGTCGTCACCACCGTGATGCGGGAAAGATGCGCCGCCGGATCGATCTCGGCGACCGTCAGGCTTTCGATATTATAGCCGCGCCCGGAAAAGAGGCCGATGACGCGCGCGAGAACGCCCGCCTCGTTATCGACGATGACGGCGATGGTATGGCGTTCGATGGTCTTGGCCGTCATCGTCATACCAGCACCATGCCTTCCTCGGAAACCGGCTTCGCCTCATCCTCGGGGCCAAGCAGCATTTCGTTATGCGCCGCGCCCGAGGGGATCATGGGGAAGCAATTTTCCTTCTCGTCGACGCAGATATCGGCGACGACGGGGCCGGGTGCCGCGATCATGCGTTCGATCACGGCATCGAGCTCGCCGGGTTTTTCGGCGCGCAATCCGGTCGCGCCGAAAGCTTCAGCGAGCTTCACGAAATCCGGCAGAGCGGCGGAATAGCTTTCCGAATAGCGGCCGCCATGCAGCAATTCCTGCCATTGCCGCACCATGCCCATCCATTTGTTGTTCATGATGAAAACCTTGACCGGCAGGCGGTGCTGAACGGCGGTCGACAATTCCTGAATGTTCATCAGGATCGAGGCTTCGCCGGCGACATCGACGACAAGCGCATCTGGATGGGCGACCTGAACGCCGATCGCCGCCGGCAGACCGTAACCCATCGTGCCGAGGCCGCCCGAGGTCATCCAGCGATTGGGCTTCTCGAAGCGGATGAATTGCGCCGCCCACATTTGATGCTGACCGACTTCGGTGGTCACGAAATAATCCCGATTTTTCAGCGCGGCATAAAGGCGCTGCAAGGCGAATTGCGGTTTGATCACCGCCTTGTCGGCCCGGTATTTCAGGCAATCGCGCGCACGCCAGGAATCGATCGTCTCCCACCAGGCGGCGAGCGCCTTGCCGTCCGGCTTGACGTTGCGCGCTTTCCAGACGCGCAGCATGTCCTCGACGACATGGCCGACATCGCCGATCACCGGAATATCGACATGGACGTTCTTGTTGATCGAGGAAGGATCGATATCGACATGAATTTTCCGCGCATGCGGCGCGAAAGCGGCGATGCGCCCGGTCACGCGATCGTCGAACCGCGCGCCGATATTGATCATCACGTCGCAGCCATGCATGGCGAGATTGGCCTCGTACATCCCATGCATGCCGACCATGCCGAGCGAGAGCGGATCGCTCGACGGGAAAGCGCCGAGGCCCATCAGCGTCTGCGTGCAGGGAAACCCCGCGAGGCGGATGAATTCGGTCAGCAATTGACAGGCGACGGGGCCGGAATTGACGCAGCCGCCGCCGATATAGAAGAGCGGCCGCTTCGCCGCGGCCATCAGATCGACGGCTTTCTCGATCGCCGCGCGATCGGGTTTCACTTGCGGATTGTAGGAGCGATGCCGATCGGCGGCGTGATTGCGATAGATCGCCTTCGCCTGTTGCACGTCCTTGGGCAAATCGACCACGACCGGGCCGGGCCGGCCGGTGCGCGCGACGAGGAAGGCTTCGTGAATCTTGCGCGACAGATCCTCGACCGATTTCACCAGATAATTATGCTTGGTGCAGGGCCGCGTGATGCCGGTCGTATCGGCCTCTTGAAAGGCGTCGTTGCCGATAAGATGGGTCGGCACCTGACCCGTCAGGCAGAGGATGGGGATGGAATCCATCAGCGCATCGGTCAAGCCCGTCACGGCATTGGTCGCGCCGGGTCCCGAAGTGACGAGCACCACCCCGACCTTGCCCGTCGATCGCGCATAACCCTCGGCGGCATGGACGGCGGCCTGTTCGTGGCGAACCAGAATGTGACGGATCTTGTTCTGCTTGAAGAGTGCGTCATAGAGCGGCAGCACAGCCCCGCCGGGATAGCCGAAGATCACCTCGACCCCTTGATCGATCAGGGCCTTGATGACGATCTCGGCGCCGGAAATCGGTTCTGAACTCATCGCTCGGCTTCCTTCGACTGGTCCCAATTGGGCACGACAAAACCTTTGCCGCGCCCGCCTGATTGCTGCAGCGCAGCGACTTTATCGGGTCAATTTTTCAGGGTCAACAGGAAATCGCGAATATTCTGGCAGTATTCCGTAATGAGTCTTTCCGAAAATTTCATGTTCTCCATATCCGGGGATATAAAATGCACATCCTGGAGCTGATGCCGGAACCAAGTAACCTGCCGTTTCGCATAATTCCGGGTCGCCTGTTGCGCTGCAGCAACAGCCGCTTCGAGATCATGCGCACCGGTAAGATGCGCCGCCAATTCCCGAAACCCGAGGGCTGCAAACCCGCCGCCTTGGCGTTCCGGCATAGGATAGGCCGCCAGCGCCGCCGCCACTTCGTCGAGCGCGCCCTGCTCCACCATGCGGTAAAACCGAGCATCGCAAGCGCGATAAAGTTCGGCGCGCGGCGGCATCGCGATAAAAACGCGATAGCGGCCGCCGGGGAGAGGCGATCGCGGCTCCTCTTTTTGCCAATCGATAAGCGAGCGGCCGGTCGTCACGAAGACCGACCAGGCGCGTTCCTGACGCTGGCGATCCTGCGGTCGCAGTTTTGCGGCGCTCCGAGGATCGAGGCGCGCGAGGCGGTCATGAAAATTCTGCGGCCCCATTTCCAGCATCAGCGCCTTCGCCGTGGCGCGGATTTCGGGCGGAATATCGGGAATCGGCGCGAAGCCCGATATGAGTGCACGCAAATAAAGACCCGAACCACCGACCAGCAGGGGCAAGCGACCGCGCTGCCAGGCCAACGTCGCTTCCCGAGCGGCAAGTTCGGCCCAATGCTGCGCATCCATCCTATCGTCGAGACCTATAAAACCGTAAAGGCGATGCGGAACCCGCTCGCGATCGGCGGCATCGGGCTGCGCCGTCAGAATCGGCAGATCGCGATAGACCTGCATCGAATCCGCATTGACGATATGGCTCGGCAAACGACGCGCGATGTCGAGAGCGAGGGCGGATTTGCCGCTGGCGGTCGGTCCCGCGATGACGATGACGGGGATGGGCGGATGCACCGCGCGCGCTACGGGCTCGGATTGCGGATCGGGATCGCCCGACGGCTTGCCGCCCGCTTCCGCCTTCGTTATAGGCTCGTCCGCCATGATGCTCGTCGCCACCCTGATCGCCGCGCCCGCCTCGTCGCTTCCGGCCGACCGCCTGATCGACCGCCTCGCCGGCGCCATCGCCGCCGGCGGCGGCAAGATCGGCGACCTCGACTGGCTCGATCGCGATCGGGCCGCCGATCTTCATTTCGTCCATGCCGATCTCGCGACGGCGCGCCAAGCGATCATAAGCGCATCGGCCGATTATGCCATCGATGTCCATGTCCAGGAAAGCGCCGGCCGCAAGAAGCGACTGCTGCTCTGCGACATGGATTCGACCATCGTCGCGGGCGAAACTCTGGATGATCTTTCGCCCTTCGCCGGCCCGCGTCGCGCCGAGATCGATGCGCTCACGCAAAAATCCGTCGCCGGCGAGATGAGCTTCGCCGACAGCCTAAGAGCGCGCACTCGCCTGCTCGCCGGATTGACCGAAGAGCATTTCGCCGCCGCCTATGCGCGCCAATCGCTCAATCCGGGCGCCGCGGAATTGATCGCCGCTTGCCAGCGGCTCGGCATAAGAACGGCGCTCGTTTCTGGCGGCTTCGTCTATTTCGTCGATCGCATCGCCCAGCGCCTCGGCTTCGACCTCGCCATCGCCAATCGACCGGAAATGGCGGCGGGCCGACTGACCGGCGAATTGCTGCCGCCGTTGATCGGCCCCGATGGCGAATTCGGCAAGAGCGGGCAATTGCGGCGTCTCGCCGCCGAAATCGGGGTCGATCTCGCCGCGACGGCGGCAATCGGCGACGGCGCCAACGATATCCCCATGCTGCAAGCGGCGGGATTGGGCTGCGCTTGGCGCGCGAAGGCGCGCGTCCGCGCCGCGATCCCTTGCCGGCTCGATCATGGCGACTTGACCGGCCTGCTTCATTTCATGGGCTATCGGCGGGACGAGATCGAAGGCTAAAGGATAAGCGGAGCCTATCCTTGCGCGATCTTGAGGGCGATCCACTGAAAATCGCCCTTGCGGTTGATGAGGAGCGTGACGACGCGATAGCCATTGGCGATGGCGGCGGCGACGCGTTCCTTGACGTCGGCGGGTTCGGCGACGGCTTTCTGATCGACCTCGACGATGACATCGCCGGGCTCCATACCCTTCTCGGCCGCCGGCCCATCCTTGGCGATCCCGGTCACGACGACGCCGCGCAGATCGGGCGCGAGACCAAGCTCGTCCCGCTTCGCATCGTCGAGGGCCAGGATTTCGAGACCGAGCGGCACGATCGCCTCGGCCTTGCCCGGAACAGGCGCCGCATCCGAGGATTCGGGCGCGGTCGCGACGGCCGCTTCCTCCTTGAGTTCCCCAAGAGCGACCGTCACCGACATCCGCGCGCCCTGCCGCCAAAGATCGACCGCGACCTTGCGGCCGGCGGCGCTCTCCGCGACAAGGCGCGGCAGGCTGCGCATCTCGCCGATCTGATGGCCGTCGAAGCTAAGAATGACATCGCCCTGACGAATGCCGGCGGCGGCGGCCGGACTGTCGGCGGTGACGCTGGCGACAAGCGCACCCTTGGTATCCGGCAGGCGCAGCCCCTCGGCCAGTTCGGGCGTCACGTTCTGAATCTGGACGCCGAGCCAACCGCGCTTGGCATGGCCGAATTCGCGCAATTGCGCGACAATGGGCCGCGCGAGATTGGATGGAATGGCGAAGCCGATCCCGACCGAACCGCCCGAGGGCGAATAAATCGCCGAATTGATGCCGACGACATGGCCATCCATGTCGAACATCGGCCCGCCCGAATTGCCGCGATTGATGGCGGCATCGGTCTGAATGAAATCGTCATAAGGACCGGCATTGATATCGCGCTGGCGCGCGGAAACGATACCCGCCGTGACCGAACCGCCGAGACCGAAGGGATTGCCGATCGCCAGAACCCAATCGCCGATCCGCAAGGAATCGGAATCGCCCCAGGCCAAAGCGGGTAGCGCCTCCTTGGCCGAGATTTTCAGCAAAGCGAGATCGGTCTTCGCGTCGCGGCCGACGATTTCGGCCTTGAATTCGCGATTGTCGTGCAGGATGACGGTGATCTCCTCGGCATCCTGGATGACGTGATTGTTGGTAACGACATAGCCCGCGGGATCGACGATGAAGCCCGAACCCAGGGAATTCGCCTTGCGCGGCGCGGGCTCCTCGCCTTCCTGACGGTCGAGGAATTGGCGGAACAATTCGTCGAGATCCTGAATGCCTTCGGCGCTGGCGATCGTCTGGGTCGTCGAAATGTTGACGACGGCCGGTAACGAGGCTTCGGCAAGATCGGCGAAGGAATCGGGCGCGGGGCGCGCGGCGCTCGGCCGCGCCGCTAGCGCGAGCAGCAGAACCGCCAGCAGGGCTAGGCCAAAGCGAAAGAGGCGTGCGCGATCGATTCCGACGGTGGCGAGCGCGCGCGATCGCGGCAAACGACGGATCATGACGTTTTTCCTCCGCTCGATTTCCCGATCATTCCGTCGCCTCGCGGCCGAGCCCGAAATAGCGGAAGAATTCGCCATCGGGCGGACCGACATAGGTCGTCGTCTCCGGCGGCAATCCATCGACCATGGCCTGCAGGGAACGATAGAAATCGAAGAAGGCGGCATCCTGGCCATAGGCCGCGTTATATATGCGCGTCGCTTCGGCATCGCCCTCGCCGCGCAGAATGGCGGCATTCTTCTGCGCCTCGGCCAAGGCGACGACACGGACCTTATCCGCTTCGGCGCGCTTTTCCGCCGCCTCTCTCGCCCCCGAAGCGCGAATGCCGGCGGCTTCCTGAGCGCGCTGCGAGCGCATGCGGTTATAGACGGCCTCGCTATTGGCGGCGGGCAGATCGACGCGCTTGAAGCGCACATCGACGATCTTGATGCCGTAGGGCGCCGCCGCCTGGCGCGTCAATTGCTGGGTGATGTCGTTCATGAAAGCGGCGCGCCGATCGGTCAGGGTATCGGTCATCGGCACATTGCCGATGAATGAGCGCAATGTCGAACCCAGGACGCTGCGAATCTGACCCTCGGCATTGGCGGTCGTCTTGCCGACCTGATAGAAGCGCAAGGGATCGACGATCTGATAGCGGACGAAGGCCGAGATGACGACGCGCTTCTGATCCTTGGTCAGCAATTCCTGGGTCGGGGCGTCGAAATTGAGAACGCGCCGGTCGAGGCGCACGATCTCGTCGGCGATCGGCACCTTGAAATAAAGACCCGGAGTTTCGATGACGCGCTTCGCCTCGCCGAAGCGAAGCACGATGGCGCTTTCCGCCTGCTGCACGACGAAGAGACTCCAACCGGCGACGGTGAAGGCGAGAACGGCAACGGCCAGAATCGCGATCAAACGAACGGGGTTCATGGGTTGGTTCCTCCGCTGGCGGCGGCGTTACCGGAATTGGCTCCGGCCGGCGGGTTCGGGCGCAGCAATTCGCCGAGCGGCAGATAGGGAACGGCGCCCTCGCCGGCCGTCGGATCGATCAGCACTTTCTTCATGCGACCGAGAATCTGCCCCATGGTTTCGAGATAGAGGCGCCGCTCGGTGATTTCGGGATTGCGCTTATATTCGGCATAGACGCTCAAGAAACGCTGCGCCTCGCCGGTCGCCAGGGATACTTTCTCGGCCTTATAGGCTTCGGCTTGGCGGGCGATCTGGGCGGCTTGGCCTTCGGCCTGCTGGGTCACCTGATTGTAATAGGCCTGGGCATCGTTGATGGCGCTTTCGCGATCCGCCTTGGCGTTCTGGACATCGCGGAAGGCAGCGACGACATCGGCGGGCGCACCGACATCCTGCAGCGATAATTGCTCCACGCGAATGCCGGCATTGTAGCTGTCCAGCATTTTCTGGGCGAGTTCCTGCGCCTTCACCTCGATGCTGCCGCGGCCTTCGGTGATGGCATATTCGAATTTGGATTGACCGACCGTTTCGCGGATCGCCGCCTCGGCCGTGAGTTTCACGCTGTTCTCAGGATCGCCGATGCCGAAGAGGAATTTTTCCGGATCCTCGATCCGCCACAGCACGACGGCGCGAACGTCGATGATATTCTCGTCGCCCGTCAGCATCAGGCTTTCCTCGGGAACGTCGCTTTCCGTGCCGCGAAAGCCGATCTCGACCTTGAAGCGGGTCGAAACATCGGGCGTATAGCTGGTGCCGATCGGCGCCGGCCAATTCCATTGCAAGCCGGGACCGGTCTGGGAAACGACGCCGCCGAAAACGAGATTGAGGCCGACCTCGCCCGGATTGACGCGATAGAAACCGGTCGCGAGCCAGATCGGCACGGCGATAACAAGAAGAAGGAGCAGCCATTTTCCCGATCCGGCGCCGCCCGGCAGGAATCTGCGCAGCCGATCCTGGCTGCGGCGCAGCATCTCTTCGAAATCGGGCGGGCGCTGCCCGCCGCGACCGTTCCCGCGACCATTGCCTTGGCCCCAGGGCGAGGGGTTATCGCCACCGCCGCCCCAGGGTCCGCCTTGATTGTTCCACGCCATACCGAACCTCGCCCCTGCCGGCTTTCCGTTCCGGCGCTCTTTCAAAACCGCTCTCGCGGCCTTATATGACAGCGGCCCCGCAGCCGCAATCGATCTTGCCGCCTTGCGTGACGGTCATATGGATGGAAAAGACGGAAAA
Source organism: uncultured Rhodospirillaceae bacterium (assembly GCA_964415425.1). Classification (GTDB taxonomy): domain Bacteria; phylum Pseudomonadota; class Alphaproteobacteria; order Dongiales; family Dongiaceae; genus Dongia. The sequence continues at coordinate 15,107 of CAYQAG010000021.1, forward strand.
TCAAGCATGGCACAGGAAATCGAGGAGAAAATCCGCATGGCCTTGCGCGCCCTTCCCGCTCCGGGCGGTGGCGGCGATCTCGTCTCCGCCGGGCATATCCAGGGTCTGATCGTCAAGGATGGCAATGTCGGCTTCACCATCGAGGTCGATCCCGCGCTCGGCCCCGGGCTCGAACCCTTGCGCCAAGCGGCGGAAAAGGCCGTCCTCGCCTTACCCGGCATAACTTCGGTGACGGCGGTCATGACCGCCCATCGCCGCCCCGCGACCGCCGAGGCGAAATCGGCGCCCCAGGCTGCGACACCCCAGGCCGGCGGTGCGCGCCGCCTCGCCATTCCCGGCATCCGCCATATCGTCGCCATCGCCAGCGGCAAGGGCGGCGTCGGCAAATCGACGACCGCCGTCAATCTCGCCCTCGGCTTTGCCGATCTCGGCTGGAAAACCGGGCTGCTCGATGCCGATATTTACGGCCCCTCGCAGCCGCGCTTGCTTGGCCTTGCCGGCAAGCCGGAGAGTCTGGACGGCAAGAAGCTGGAGCCGATGACGAATTTCGGCCTCAAAGTCATGTCCATGGGTTTCCTGATCGACGAAGCGACGCCGATGATCTGGCGCGGACCGATGGTCATGAGCGCCATCACCCAATTGTTCCGCGAAGTGAATTGGGGCGATCTCGATATTCTCGTCTGCGATCTGCCGCCGGGAACGGGCGATGCGCAACTGACCATGGCGCAATCCGTGCCGCTTTCGGGCGCCGTCATCGTCTCGACGCCGCAGGATCTTGCCTTGATCGATGCCAAGAAGGGCCTCAACATGTTTCGCAAGGTCGAGGTGCCGGTCCTCGGCCTCATCGAGAATATGAGCTATTTCCTCTGTCCGCATTGCGGCGAGCGCAGCGATATCTTCGCCCATGGCGGCGCCAAGCGCGAGGCGGCGACGCTCGGTGTCGATTTTCTGGGCGAGATTCCCCTCGATATCGCGATCCGCATCGGCTCGGACGAGGGACGGCCTTTGCTCGCCGCCGATCCGCGATCGGCTATCGCCGCGACCTATCGCGACATGGCGGCGAAGCTGAAAGCGAAGCTCGAAGCGGGCACGTTACGCACAGCGCCGGTTATCGCCATCCGCTAATTCTTAGCGGATAGCGGCGGAATCGATCCCATTCTTCGCTCAGGAAGATTAAGGTATTGACCTAAGCATGGAATCGACCTACACTTAGGCAAATGCCTAATCATAACGCCCTTGCCGTGCATCGCGTCTTTCGCGCGCTCGCCGATCCGACCCGGATGGCGGTGCTCGAACAATTGAGCCGCCGAGAAGCTTCGCTCAGCGAACTCGCCCGGCCTTTCGCGATGGCTCTGCCCTCCTTCGCTCAACACCTCGACGTGTTGGAAGATTGCGGCCTCGTCCTTTCGCGAAAATCGGGGCGATCGCGCATCTACCGGCTATCTCCCCGACCGCTGGCGATGGCCGGCCGTTGGATCGAGACTCAACATGCGAAATGGCGGCAGCGTCTCGATCAATTGGATAGCTATCTCTCGACTCTCAAAAAGGATGGTTCGTAATGGCTAGGGCCTCGCACATCGTCGATCCCGAATTGGATCTTGTCTTGGAGCGGACCGTCGACGTTCCCCGCGAGCTCGTCTGGAAGGCCTGGACGACGCCGGAACATGTCGTCAAATGGTTTACCCCGGCGCCCTGGCGGACGGTGGATTGCGAAATCGATCTTCGCCCCGGCGGAATTTTCCGCACGACGATGCGCTCGCCCGAGGGACAGGACTTTCCCCATCTCGGCTGCTACCTCGAAATCGTCGAGAACGAGAAGCTGGTCTGGACGAATGTCTTCGGGCCGGGCTATCGCCCGATCAAGCTGGCGACGGGAGAATCCTGCGACACCTTTCCCTTCACCGCGATTTTGACTTTCGCCCCGCGCGGCCAGGGCACCCGATATAAAGCCCTTGTCGTCCACGGCGATGTCGAATCCTGCCGAAAGCATGCAGCCATGGGCTTCCATGAGGGCTGGGGAAAGGTTCTCGATCAACTGGTCGCTACGATCAGGACGATGTGACGCCCGATAGCCGGCGTTCCTGCCGACGCAGCCGCGCCTCGCGCGCGGCGATATAGGCGACGCTGACGAGGATGATCGCCGCCCCCGAAAAGGTCCAGAGATCGGGTCGCTCGGCGAAAATCCAGAAGCCGATGGCGCCGGCAAAGACGAGACGCAGATAATCGAAGGGCGCGACGATCGAGGCCGCGCCGGATTTGAAGGCGAGAATCCACCAATATTGCGACAAGGCGCCGAGCCCGCCGATGCCGGCCAGGATCGCCCAATCCATTCCCGTCGGCCAACGCCAGAAGAAGAGCGCCGGCAATAACGCGAAGAGGCTCGCCGGCAGCCCGAAATAGAACAGCATGACAAGCGGCGTCTCGCTCGTCGGCAGGCGCTTGACGATGACGATGAGGATGGCGATGGCGAAAGCGTCGCCCAAGGCGAGGAACGCGCCCCAATTCACGGCCTCCGCTCCCGGCCGCATCATGATGAGAACGCCGACGAAACCGAGCAACGTCGCGGCCCAGCGCCGCCAGCGCACTGTCTCGCCGAGCACGAAGACGGCGAGAATGATCGCAAAAAGCGGTTTCGCGAAGCTGAGCGCCGTGTAATCGGCAAGCGGCATCAAGCCGATGCCGAAATAGGCGCAGATCATGGCGCCGATGCCGAGCGCGGCGCGCAAGAGATGCGCGCGGGGATGCCGGGTGGCAAGGGCGCCGATTCCCGCCTTGGCGATGAAGGGCATGAGGGCTAGGAAGCCGAAAGCCGCGCGGAAGAAGGCGATCTCGAAACCGTTGAAACCGGCCTGGGCCGCGAGTTTCACCAGCGCCGCCATCGCCGAAAAACCCAATCCGCTCAGCACCATCCAAAAGATGCCGCGCCCATTGGCGCCGAGTTTCTGGACGCGTACCGCCAGCGATCGCGTCACGACGGTTTGCGCTCCTCTTCGCCGGCGATGTTCACCGCCAACGGGTCGCCGGCACTAGTGCCGAGCGCATTGGCGACGCGCAATTTCGCTTCGCGTTGCGCGATATAGAGGCCAGCGGCGACGATGATGGCCGAGCCCACCCAGAACCAGAAATCGGGCGTTTCGCCGAACCAAACGATGCCGATCGCGGTCGCGAAAACGAGGCGCGAATAATCGTAGGGAAAGATGGCCGAAGCCTCGGCCAGAAAAAAGGCGCGCGTCCAGGCGAGATGGCCGAGCGTGCCGAAAACGCCGAGGAGGATGACGAAGGGCCATTCCGCCGGCCCCGGCCAGGACCAAACGAAAAGCGCGGGAAGGAGCGTCATGGGCGTCGCCAGCATGACCATATAGGTGACGATGGCCTGCGGGGTTTCGGTCCGCGCGAGATCCTTGACGACGATGGAGACGAAGGCGGCAAGGAAAGCGCTGACGATAACGAGCGCCTCGCCGAGATTGAAATCGGCAAGACTGGGCCGCGTGACGACGAGGACGCCGATAAAACCGACGAAAGTCGCCGACCAGCGCCGGATTCGGACGCGCTCCTTCAAGATAATCGCCGCGAGAATCGTCGCGAAAAGCGGCGCCGTGAAGCTGAGACTGGTCGCATCGGCCAAGGGCAGATAGGCCAAGGCGGTGAAGCCGCAGAGCATGGAAACGACGCTCATGCCGGAGCGGAAGAGATAGACGGGAAAGCGATGCGTGCGCAGACCGCCGAGGCCGTGACGGATAAGCCAAGGCAGCATGAAAGCGAAGCCGAAGAAATTGCGCCAGAAGGTGACGACGAAGCCGTGCAAATCCTGCGTCAGATGCTTGGCGCTGGCGCCGAGACCGGCGAAACAGAGACAGGCAAAGAGCGCGAGAAGCGGCGCGAAATCGGGATTGTCGAAGCGGGAAAGAGGCTTGTCGGCGGCCATGATGCGAGGGCAGACTAGGCGAGATCGCCGCCGAGGAGCAAGAGCCATGAAACCTTCGCCGGATCGACCGCTCTGGCAGCCGAGCGAAGCGCGGATCGCCGCGAGCGAGATGTCGCGATTCCGCCGCGCCGTGGAGCGGGATTGGGGCATCGCGCTCGCCGATACGCGAGCGCTCCGCGCCTGGTCGGTCGCCGAGATCGGCAAATTCTGGCAGAGCCTTTGGCGCTTCTGCGATATCCTGGCCGAAGGACCTATCGCGCCGGCCGTCATCGATATCGAGAAAATGCCGGGCACCCGGTTTTTCCCGGAAACGAGGCTGAATTATGCCGAGAATATCCTGCGCTTCTCCCAGGATCGCGAGAGCGCGGCGATCATCTTCCGTGGCGAGGATAAAGTCGCGCGCCGCCTCAGCCGGGGCGAATTGCAGGATCAGGTGGCGAGACTTGCCGCCTATTTCCGATCGCTCGGGCTGAAGCCCGGCGATCGCATCGCGGGTTTCGTGCCGAACATGCCGGAAAGCGTGATCGCCGCGCTCGCAGCGGCGGCGATCGGCTGCATCTGGTCTTCCTGCTCGCCCGATTTCGGCCCGGAAGGCGTGCTCGACCGTTTCGGTCAGATCGCGCCCCGCCTGCTCGTCACGGCGGACGGCTATTGGTACAATGGCAAGGCGCACGATTCGCTGGCGCGCATGGCGCAGCTTTGCGGGCAATTGCCGAGTATCGAGAGCGTTCTCGTCATCCCCTATCTCGCGCCGCAGCCGGATCTCGCCCGCCTACCCAAGGCGCGGCTCTTTTCCGATATCGCCGCGAAGGGCCCCGTCCCCGAACTCCGTTTCGAGCGCGTGCGCTTCGATCATCCGCTCTTCATCCTCTATTCCAGCGGCACGACCGGTAAGCCTAAATGCATCGTCCATGGTCATGGCGGCACTTTGCTGCAGCATCTCAAGGAGCATCGTCTGCATTGCGATATCCGCCCCGGCGAGCGGATCTTTTATTTCAGCACTTGCGGCTGGATGATGTGGAATTGGCTGATTTCGGCCTTGGGCTCGGGAGCGACGCTGCTGCTTTATGACGGATCGCCCTTCGCAGCCAGGTCGGATATCCTTTTCGACTTCGCCGCCGCCGAAAAATGCGCGCTCTTCGGCACGTCCGCCAAATATATTGATGCCTGCGCCAAGGCCGATCTCGCGCCCGGCAGGACGCATGATCTTTCGGCACTCCGCCTGCTCGCCTCGACCGGATCGCCGCTGGCACCCGAGGCTTTCGATTACGTCTATGCCAATATCAAAAGCGATCTTCAGCTCGCCTCGATTTCGGGCGGCACGGATATCATCTCTTGTTTCATGCTGGGCGATCCCACGGGACCCGTTTGGCGCGGCGAGATTCAAATGCGCGGCCTCGGCATGAAGGTCGAGGTCTGGGACGATGCGGGGCAGCCGGTGACCGGCGCCAAGGGTGAACTCGTTTGCACCGCCCCCTTCCCTTCCATGCCGGTCGGGTTCTGGAACGATCCCGATGGCAGCCGCTATCGCGCCGCCTATTTCGAGCGCTATCCCAATATCTGGCATCATGGCGATTTCGTCGAATTGACGGCGCATGACGGCGTGATCGTCTTCGGCCGCTCGGATGCCGTGCTCAATCCCGGCGGCGTGCGCATCGGCACGGCGGAAATCTACCGGCAAGTCGAGCAATTGCCCGAGGTAATCGAAAGCCTGGTGATCGGTCAGGATTGGCAAAGCGATGTTCGGGTCGTTCTCTTCGTGCGCCTGCGGGAGGGCGAAAGCCTGACTCCCGCTCTCGTCGATCGCATCAAATCGCAAATCCGCGCCCATACGACGCCGCGCCATGTGCCGGCTAAGATTCTGGCCGTCGCCGATATTCCCCGCACCAAATCCGGCAAGATCGTCGAACTCGCGGTGCGCGACGTGGTGCATAAGCGGCCGGTCAAAAACAAGGAAGCGCTCGCCAATCCGCAGGCGCTCGACCTCTTTGCCGATCTTCCGGAGTTGGCGACATGACGATAAGCGCCCATTCACGCCTCGCCGCCATAGCGACGCCGCCCATCGCCGAGGCGCAAGGTTGGATCGCCGACCGGCATTTCCCGGAAGAGAAACCGCTGATCGATCTCTGCCAAGCGGTGCCGGGTTATCCGCCCGCCGAGGAATTGACCGCGCATCTCGCCCGGCGTTTGTCCGATCCCGCAACCCATCGCTATACCGATATCGAGGGCTTGCCCGATCTCCGCGCGGCCTTGGCGGCGGATATCAATCGCCTTTACGGCGGGAATATCGGCCCCGAAAACGTGCTGATCACGGCGGGCTGCAATCAGGCTTATTGTCTGGCGCTTTCGGCCTTGGCGGAACCCGGCGATTCCGCTCTGCTGCCGCTGCCCTATTATTTCAATTACGATATGTGGCTGGCGATGTCGGGGATCGAGCGGCGCTATCTCGCCTTCCGGCCGGATCAGGGCGGCGTTCCCGACATCGACGAAGCGGCGGCGGCGATCGACCGGCGGACGCGAGCGCTCGTCGTGATCTCGCCCAACAATCCGACCGGCGCCATTCTCTCGCCGGCGATTCTCGCCGATTTTGCGGGCCTTTGCCGACGCCGGAAGATCGCGCTCGTTCTCGACGAGACCTATCGCGATTTCCTGCCCGAGGACCGCGCGCCGCACGATCTTTTCCGCGATTCCGACTGGGCGCGATCGCTCGTCCATCTTTACAGTTTCTCCAAGGTCTTCGCGCTGACCGGCTATCGCGTGGGCGCGATCGTCGCCGGCGCCGATTTGATCCGCGAGATCGCCAAGATCATGGATTGCCTCGCGATCTGCGCGCCGCGCATCGGCCAGGAAGCGGCACTCTTCGGTCTCCGGCAGCTTGCGCCCTGGCGGCGCGAAAAGACGCAAGTGATGCGCGACCGCCGCCAAGCCTTGATCGACGCCTTCCGCCAGGCGAATAGCGGTTACGAGATGGTGAGCAGCGGCGCCTATTTCGCCTATCTCCGCCATCCCCATCGCGGGTCGAGCGCGCGGGAAGTCGCGCGCCGCCTCGTCGATGGCGAGAATCTGCTCTCGCTGCCGGGCGCCATCTTCGGTCCGGGGCAGGAGGATTATCTCCGCCTCGCTTTCGCCAATGTCGAAGCGGCGCTGATGCCGGAAATCGCCAACCGCCTCGCTCGCGATGCGACGAGGGGGTGAGCGAGAAAGAAAGCCAGATTAAGCGAAAGAAAGCTCGGGCAGATGCGACTAGCGGACTTCATGCACAAAGCTTACGATTGAGCGACCCAAGCTTCTTCCTCGTGAGGGAGAGCACTTCCTCCGCAAAAGTCTGCTCGTCATCGCCCGAGTCGACTTCAAGCGACGGAACACCGCCAAGCAGCAATCCAAAGGCATTGATTCGCTGCCTCATGATAGCAACCGCCTTCTCATCGCGCGTACCGCCGAAGGCCGGATAGGCGTAGTTGATGGGCTGGCGCGTCAAGGCCGCCCAAGAGCCAACGCGCCGCACGCGGCCATTCCGCTGCAACGTGCGCACAGGACTTGGGTCGAGTTCGTAGTGGACAAGATGCCGGCAGCAACGATGCAGATCGACGCCTTCGCTCAAGCGGTCGGTTGCGACCAAAACATCTGGCCCAAACGGACTGTTAAAGAGCGCAAGCACGATGTCAGGTTTGCCTGTGTAGAGCGTCTTGAGCGAAAGCGCCTTGCTTAGATTGCTGTTCGCTTCTTGACTCCATGCGCCCATTACCCTAAAGCCGTCGTCAAGCCGGCCGGGAAAATGCGAAACCCCACCACCAAAGGCGGATTTTTTCTTCTTAATATTCCGGAGCAGAGCAAGCGTCGACTTCGATTGCGGGTCGAGCAGCTCGCTCACGAGTCTGTTGGCTGCATCAAGAATGGTCGGTGAGTCACCGCAGGATTTTCGCACTTTCGTCACCGCAAACTGCTTGATCAGGGCTTTCGCGGTCTTCGCCGGCTCGCCGAGCCAGCCGGAAATCTGCCGTCTGATGCCTAGCGAACAGAGCCAATCAATGATCGGGGCCAGAAGAGGCTTATTTTCGTCTAACGCCGATTCCCAGGCTTTGCGCCATACCGTCTCGTGGGGCCCAGCTTGCGATATATTTTCTACCTTCAGAACTTGCTCAAACGCCATCAGAAGCTCGCTCGCCGTTGCGCGGTGATGGCAAAAGAGCAGCACTTTCTCGCCGTTATCCAATACCGATCGGATAGCTTCGCTCACGGACAAAATCTTTGGATGAAAATTCTTTTGCCGCTCGGACAAAGATTTTTTTGCTCGTTTGGCATGCTTGAGCGCGATGGGATCCGCATTGTCAGCCGCTCTTTTGGCAGCGCGATTAAGTTCGCTGCCGACATGATGCCATCCGATGTGAAAACGCGGATCGTTGCGACGCTCCCCCTTTCGCTCCGCCGTCAGGTGCAGAATGCGATCCATTCGCAGCAAGAGCTCTAATTCTTCGGCCGATGCGGGAATCGTTCGGATTTCCCAACTGGCGGCGTTGGTTTCCCCGAAGTGCTTGCGTTCGGATGCCGACAGATCATCGATTCCGTGTCGGATAAGATGCGGCTTTAGTTGATCGACCGCTGCCGATGCGGCAGCTACAATGCGCTCTGCCTCGGCATTGATATCATGGCCATTTCCGAGACTATAGAGTCGCTCCAATTCTTCCGCATATTGTCTTATCGCCGCGAAATCCGTCACTTCAACAAACTGTAACAATTGCTCTAGCTCGGCGAGCTTTATGCTGAACGGCGTTGCCGTGAGAATCAGCTTCCGCTTGGCAAGGCGACCTCGGACGCCAAGAGCTTTTTTGAACGCGCTGTTATCCCCCTTTGCCCGATGAGCCTCGTCCACAATCATCAAGTCGCAAGCGGTGAGCTGCTTGCCATGGCCATGACTCTTAACCAACTTAAAATGAGTCGCGATCTGAATTCGGCCCGCTTTCAGTTTCCCGACATCGCCTTGCTTGATAAGATCGCAACTCGCGCCGAATTTCGTAAGCATCGGCACATGGCGCTCAAGTTCTTGAGCCCAGCGTCTACGCAGAACCTCGTTAGGTACGTAAATTCTGACGCGTTTCTGCTGAAGAGCGATAACCCACGCCACGAGCGCACCCACCGTTGTCTTGCCGAGTCCGACGTCATCGGCAAGAAGCACGCCGCACCCGGCATTCAACCGACAAAGAATTTCCTTAGCCGTCTTGAACTGTCTAGTAAGCGGTTGAAGTTGGAGATCGGTGGATACATGCCTTATATATCGAGCGGGATCATTAAGGAAACGCCACTTGCGCGCATCAATCTGGAAGTCACTCATTACGCTTCCTCATCGTTTCGCCAGCCGAGCTCCTCGGCCGCGAGATCAGCATCAACCCCTTTGCGACGCGCATAGAGCGCGTACAATTCCTTGCCGTCGAAGCGTACGCGCTCAAGAAGCAAGGGATCGCTCCTCGCTCCCTCAAGCGCAGACCGCCACCGATCGACCACGCTAAAAGCAGCGCGCGCATCAACCCACACCTGCACCGAGTAATCAGCGGCAAGGGACGTATTGCCTGTTCCACATCGATCTCCGTTGTCGATTATAGAGTCGACATCAATCGCTGGACCGCCATACCGCTGGAGCAGGAAAACCTCACGGAGCTCTGCGGCAATAGCGGGGTCGACTTCCGGCAATGGCGTTCTGGCAAATTCAGCAAGCGATCGAAGATCGATAACTTTCACCTCTAGCATCTCGGTGCTTTGCATAAGCCGCACGATGAGCGGCGGGTGTTCCGAATCCATCCACGGTATTATTCCATTGCCATCGTGAATTTTAAGATCTTTCTCCGGGCAATCGGCGAAGATGACCAGCGCCGTAATCGGCGTCGAGCGATCGGAGCTGCGCACGCTAAGTTGAATGCGCTTTCCATCCCAACTCGCTTCTCCCCATTCCAGCATGTATGCACGCGAGCCATCGTCTAAAGCCTTGCGGCAGAAGGGAATAGTGCGAGGCGGATTAAAGGGCTCTCCAATAGATTTAAGAGCCAGCCATTCGGATTGGAAAATGACACCGAGTTCGAAATTACGCGGCGGCATTTTTCCTGCCCCCCATGCCGACGAGCTCCAATTGGCCGAAGTCAAGAGAAGCCGATGTTTGCCTCGGCTTTTAATCAAGTAAAGTTTAGCGTGGCTCCATCTTGGATCACCATCGCGATGCTGCTCGGTAAATTTCGCCTCGCTCGAAATGGATTCCAGTCGAACGCCGCTAGCCTCCAGCGCGTTTCTGGCGGTCATGGATAGGGCCCAGCCTGCAGTAGATGCCCATGGATGCCGCTCAGAAATCCACTTGAGTCGGATGTCCTTAGGAGCAATGCCAACATCGCTGCTCCACGCGGAAAGAGTCCGGCCATTCCATTCGCCGATAGTCGGCGTCAGCACATGGATTTCGGATACTTTGAATTGCTTGAGCTGGCGCGCCGCACTCGTGCGACCAGGAATGCTTGCGATAAACGTCACGCCGCTCGGGCACTCTGCGCGGCCGAGTAATGCTAGGAGACGATTAATGGGCGCCGATGCGGCAGTGCCTGCTGATCTTCCAAGCGCTTCGAGAAACAGAATCAAATTCCCCCACGTTCTGCGTATGCGCAAACTGCTGCGCTTGTTCAAATTTAACGATACTTGCCAGCCTGCCTGTATTTGCGTCTTAAATGCCGAGGCCGTGAGATTCGTTGACGAAATATGCAGTTCTAAGCATTCCCCCCCGTCGGTCTTCCAGTGAAAGACCCATAGCTTAGCGTGCTGCACAGCATGCGCGTCCGCGCCGACCGTGAAGTGGTTCACGTAGCGCCATAGCCATGGGTACACCGGATCCCCTAGTGGTTCGCGTTGCGGCGAGGAAATGATCGTGAATTGACCGCGCAGGTTTTCAAGCGTGGTGACGAGTTCTCCGAAAAACAAACGGCGTTCCATCGGCTCTTGGGAGAGATGATGGCTGGAGCCCAGCAGCGATGGCAGAAGATGCTCCACCAAGAGGCTAGCGTCCGGTGGCTCGAAGCTTGTCATCCATGCTTCATGGAGCCGAGCTCCGGGCGGCGGAGCGGGAAGTGCCTCTTTCCAGTCCGGAGCGTTCATGAGAAATTATCGCCCTCGCCATCGTCACCGGGCTCGGGCTGCGCAATCGCATCAAGCGCCGCGCTCATATTCCCAATGCCGCATTGAGCCGCAAGATGGCAGATCGACCATAGCCTGAATCGATAGTCGGTCGCAGCGATGCCGGTATCGGCTGTCAGCGGCATTAGCTTGCCGTTCTGCTCGCCGAACCACCGTCGACCGCCGCCATATTCGCTATGATGCTGAGAAAGGGCGCGAATTTGATCAATCAAACTGGTGGCGCCCCGCATAGCTTCAGCGAGCCGAGTAACCACAACCTCATGCGGAAAACTATTCCTTCCGGCGGCGTCTAGCCATGCGATTCCTGCCTCTCGAAGCTGATCGAATCTTGATTTCAGCTCGCTTGAGCGCGCGAGCTTCTCGACATCCGATGCCGGCTCTTTCTCGTTGCGGTTAATCTCTTCCCATAATCCGCGTATGGCATGCATGGCTGCGTCGGCCAGCCGCGTGAAAGCAGGGAGTGAAGCGAGCGAATCGGATGGGAGCGCCTTGGATAAGGCATCGGAATGGGCAAGCGCATCGCATAATTCGGCATGGGATCTAGCATTTACCACACCAGCCAATGCCTGGGCGGTGATATGGCGAATGGAATCACGACCGAACAGCACGGATTTCAGGAGATTGCGCTCTTTCTCCGGAAGCAGCTTGTGCGCATCGCGACGAGGTGTGGGCAAGAAGCCGCCAATCTTCCTCCTTGAGGCTTCCCAGCCTTTCTCTATCCAGTACCGGGTCTCATTGCCGCCACTCCAACGAGCCCACTTTATTCCATTCTCGAAGTGCTCTTGCTCGAGTCGAGCTGCAGAGGGGAGGCTTTCGTTAACAAGTTTCGCAAGTTCGATCGCGGTGAACGAGGGTGTCCAACCGTCGCCCGTCGTTAGCCCGGGAATGGTACGGAATATGACACGGTAGGCACCGTATGTGCCGACCTGCCGGTATCGACGAAATTGGTCCGCGCTCATGGCAAAATTGGGAAGCTGTTCGTTTACAGCCAGCCAGCGCTCTATGCTCCTCTTCCCGCGAAGCTCACCCGTATCCTGGCCGGATTTAAGCGTCCGGGCGATCCAAAGGAGCTCCAGCGGGCGCAGCCACGCATAACGTATGCGCTGATCCTCGCGACTGGATAGGCCTTGGCCTCCGGCTTTCTGCCATGCGATGTGCGAATATTTAAGACACCATGCAAGAATAGAAATCCATCTGGCATCGGATGTGCCGTTACTTAAACCGGGCGCCAGCAGATTCGCGAAATAGTCGGCGCCGGCGCGGAAACCAAGCGCATCGCCGCGACGAATGGCAACCGGATCCCAGGGAGCAGTAAAATACCAAACAGCGTTCATAGTGTCCATCTTCTATCTTATAAGTATCATAAGGCAGGCGAGCTTAACATCAAGTGAAGATAGTAGCATCTGACAATGATCCGTGCGGGGGGGCTAAAAATTGCTTAGCTTAAGTTACGTAGCCATGATCGGGATATCCATGACCGTGTTTTGCGCAACAAGACTGTATCTGGTGGCTACTAAAAGCCGCCGATAGTTTCTATCGAATATCACTTGCAGAAGGGCGCATCTTTATGCCTTGGAAATCAACGATGCCGCGTTGCTGACCGATTGGCGTCCCCTACGGGATTCGAACCCGTGTTTTCACCGTGAAAGGGTGGTGTCCTAGGCCTCTAGACGAAGGGGACTGATGGCCAGCGCCCGGGCCTTTTAGCGGGGGTGCCGGATAAAATCAACCGAAGCCCGTCGCGGGGGCGATGGCGCGCCCTTCGGCGGGTCTTGCCGGGGTCTTATCCGGTGTCTTTTCCGGCCTTGCCGCGCCGGCATCCCTTTGCGCATAATGCGCCGCCCGATCTTCTCTTGCCCGAAAGGAAATCCATGTCGATCAAGCATTTGGGCGATAAAACGTCCCATATCAGCGAGGCCACGATCCATAACGGCGTGATCTATCTCTCCGGCCAAGTGGCCGAAGATCCCGTTTCGCCCTCGGTCTACGAGCAGACAAAGAACGTCCTCGCCCAGATCGATGCCGTCCTCGCCGAAGCGGGCAGCGACAAGGCGCATATCCTGAAAGCCAATGTCTGGCTGGCCGATATCGCCGATTACCCTGAGATGAATCGCGCTTGGAAGGAATGGGTCGCCTATGGCCGCGCGCCGGCCCGCGCCACGGTCGAGAGCAAGCTCGCCTTCCCGAAATGGAAGGTCGAGATCATGGTCGAGGCCGCGGTGAAATCCGCCTAAGAGCTGGACGCCGATCAGGGGATCGCCGCCGCATCCTCGACGATCAACTGCACGTTGTTCCGCCCCTGCCAAGTATCGCGGCGAATCTGGCCGGCGAGATGCAGACTCTGCCCGCGCGATTCCAAGAGCAACCGGCCGAGCGCATTGTCTTGCGAAGCCCCAAGCACTCGGAAGGCGATGGCTTTGAGGCGTCGCCCGTCCGCGCCTTCGAGGCTGAGGCGGAGATGCCCCTCGCCCACCGGATCGACGAAGGCAAGGCGCGCCGAGGGGATGGCGAATTTGGGCTCGGGATTGCCGCTGCCGAAGGGCGCGAGACGGTCGAGCGCGTCGATCAATTCCGGCGTCGCCCCGCCCGGCTGCAAGGCGGCATCGATGTCGAGAATCGGCACCAGCGGCGCGCCGGCCAAATCCCTTGCGAAGCGCTCTTCCAGAAACGCGCGGAAATCGCCGAGCCGATCGGCCGCCAATTCGAAGCCGGCCGCCATGGCATGGCCGCCGCCTTTCGCGAGAATCCCCGCCTCGCGCGCGGCGATCACCGCCTCGCCGAGATGGAGGCCGGAGACCGACCTCCCCGAACCCTTGCCGAGACCCCGATCGAGCGCGACGACGCAGGCCGGGCGCTGATAGCGTTCCTTGAGGCGGCTCGCGACGATGCCGATTACGCCGGGGTGCCAACCCTCGCCCGCGACGAGAACGAGATAAGGATGAAGCTGCGGCGCGGATTCGATGGCGGCGATGGCGGCGGCAAGCACATCGGCCTCGATCGCGCGGCGCTCGGCATTGAGAGCATCCAATTCCTTGGCCAGTGCCGCCGCCTCGCGGGGATCGTCCCCCGCCAAGAGGCGCAATCCGAGATCGGATCGACCTACGCGCCCACCCGCATTGACGCGGGGCCCTAGGATGAAACCGGCATGATAGGTGCCGGGGCGTTCCTTGATCCCCGCTACCTCAGCCAAAGCGGCGAGGCCGGGATTGCGCCAGCCCGCCATGATCTTGAGGCCTTGCGCGACGAAGGCGCGGTTGAGACCCGTCAAGGGCACGACATCGGCAACCGTTCCCAAGGCGACGATATCCAGCCATTGCTTGAGATCGGGTTCGGCGCGCGTCGCGCCATACCAACCTGCCTGGCGCAAGGCGCGGTTGAGCGCCACGATCAGCAGGAAAGCGACCCCGACCGCCGCGAGATAGCCGAATTCGCGCGATTCGTCGAAGCGATTGGGATTGACGATCGCATGGGCCTTGGGCAAGGCGGGTTCGGCGACGTGATGATCGACGATTACGATATCGAGGCCCAGGGCCGCCGCCTCGGCCAAGGGCGCGAAGGCCGTGATGCCGCAATCGACCGTGACGACGATTTTCGCGCCCTGCTCTTGCAAGGCGATCAAGGCGGGAAGATTAGGGCCGTAACCCTCGCGCTGGCGATCGGGCACATGCAGCAACGGCGCCTTCGCGCCGACCGCCGCCAGGAACCGCGCGATGAGCGCCGCCGAAGTCGCGCCGTCGACGTCGTAATCGCCGAAAATCGCGATCGTCTCGCCGGCTGCGATCGCCGCGCAGAGGCGAGCGACGGCGCGATCCATATCCTTGAAGCGCGAGGGATCGGGCAAAAGATCGCGCAGCCGGGGATCGAGATAAAGCGGCGCGCTTTCCAAAGTCTGACCGCGCGCGGCCAGCATGCGACCCAGATATTCCGGCAATTCGCAGCGTTGCGCGATGGCAAGGCCCAAGCGCTCGTCGCCGGCGCGATGGCGCCAGAACCGACCCGAGGCCGAACGCGCGATGCCGAGGAAAGCCTCGCTCATGAAGATCGGCGTGAAGGATCAGCGCGCATCGCGTGGGGTCTTGATGGTCCAGTTGTGATGCGCCTCGATATAGCGGACCGTGCCGGTCTTGGAGCGCATGACAAGGGAATGCGTGGTCGCGCTGAAGGTGCTGCGACGGACGCCGCGCAGCATGGCGCCGTCGGTGACGCCGGTCGCCGCGAACATCACATCGCCCTTGGCGAGGTCGTGCATGGCGTATTTGCGCGCGAAATCGGTAATGCCAAGCTTGCGCGCGCGCTGGCGTTCGTCTTCGTTGCGGAAAACGAGGCGCCCTTGCATCTGACCGCCGATGCAGCGCAAGGCGGCAGCGGCGAGCACGCCTTCCGGCGCGCCGCCCGAACCCATATAGATATCGACCCCTGAATCGATCTTCGCCGTCGCGATGACGCCGGAGACATCGCCGTCGGAAATCAGCATGATGCGCGCGCCTGCCGCTCGCACCTTGGCGATCAGATCGGCATGGCGCGGTCGATCGAGAATGCAGGCGACGATATCGCTGACCGCCATACCTTTCGCCTTGGCGAGGTTGGCGAGATTTTCCTTAGGCTCGGCATCGAGATCGACGATACCTTCGGGAAGGCCGGGACCGACGCTGATTTTTTCCATATAGACGTCGGGCGCATTCAGAAAGCCGCCCGATTCCGCCATGGCGATGACGGCAAGCGCATTGGGCGCGCCCTTGGCGGTAATGGTCGTGCCTTCCAGGGGATCGAGAGCGATATCGATTTTCGGCCCGCCGGCGCCGACCTTCTCGCCGATATAAAGCATCGGCGCCTCGTCGCGCTCGCCTTCGCCGATGACGACGGTTCCCTCGATATAGAGATCGTTGAGCGCGCGACGCATGGCATCGACGGCGGCCTGATCGGCCGCCTTTTCGTCGCCCCGCCCCATCAGCCGCGAGGCGGCCAAGGCCGCCGCTTCCGTGACGCGCGCCGCTTCCAGAGCCAGATTGCGATCCATGATCTTTTCTCCTTATCCCCTGGATAGGCTAGGCCAGCGATTCGATCGGCAAGACATGCGGCGCTTCGAGCACGGAATCGAGATCGCCGAGCCGACGCGCGACGCGCGCCAGCGCCCCCGCTTCGGTCTCATGCGTGGTGAGAACGACCGGCACGCCCTCGTCGGGCGAGCGCGCGCGCTGGATCATCGCTTCGAGGGAGACGCGCTCGTCGCGCAAGGCGGCGGCGATATCGGCGATGACGCCCGGCCGATCGACCACCATCAGGCGCAGATAATAGCAGCCGATCCGACGATCGCTGGGCGCGCGCGGCGCCCGGGCAAGACGCGCGGCGGGTAGCGAAAAGGCCGGCAGAATGCGCCCGCGCGCGATATCGATGAGATCGCTCGCGACCGCCGAAGCGGTCGGCCCGGCACCGGCGCCGCGACCGATCGCCAGATTGTCGCCGACGAAATTGCCGCGTGTGACGACCGCATTGAAAACGCCATCCACCTTGGCGATCGGCGAATCCTGGGGCACCATGCAGGCATGGACGCGCTGTTCGAGCCCGGCTTCCGTCAATCGCGCGAGGCCGAGCAGCTTGATGCGATAGCCGAGTTCCTCGGCATAGGCGATATCCATCGCCGAAACGTTGCGGATGCCGCTGACGGCGATGCCGGGGAAATCGACGGCCGTGCCGAAAGCGACGGCGGCGAGGATCGCCAGCTTATGCGCCGCATCGATGCCATCGACGTCGAAACTCGGATCGGCTTCGGCATAGCCGAGGCGCTGCGCCTCGGCGAGCACGTCGGCGAATTCCCGACCGGTATTGCGCATCTGGGTCAGGATATAATTGCAGGTGCCGTTGAGAATGCCATAGACGCTTTCGATGCGATTGGCGGCAAGACCTTCGCGCATCGCCTTGATGATCGGGATACCGCCGGCGACCGCCGCCTCATAAGCCAAGGCGATGCCGGCTTTTTCCGCCGCCAAGGCGAGCTCGGTGCCGCGATGGGCGAGCAGCGCTTTATTGGCGGTGACGACATGCTTGCCGGCGGCGATGGCGGCTTCGACCAAGCGGCGGGCGATGCCCTCGGCGCCGCCGATCGCCTCGACGACGACATCGATCGCGGGATCGGCGGCAAGCGCCAGGGGATCGTCGCGCCAAGCGATACCGGAAAGATCGAGACCGCGATCCTTGGCGCGATCGCGCGCGGCGACGGCGTCGATGCGGATCGGCCGACCGGCCTGACGGGCCAGGATATCGCCGTTTTCGCGGATCAACCGAACGAGACCCGCGCCGACCGTCCCCAGCCCGGCAAGGCCGATTCGCAAGGCTTCGTTTTTTTTGCTCATGAAAGACTCAATAGGGTGTCAGGAAAATTTCCGCGCGGCGATTCAAGGCCTCGTCGCTGTCGGGCGCGGCTTGGCTGTCGCCGGCCGCCGCAACCAGGATCGACCCCGGCGCAAGACCGGCGGCGGATAAGGCATCGGCGATGGCATGCGCACGATCCATGGAGATTTTCTCGTTCTCCTCGGGCGAGCCGGATTGGCGGCTGGCATGGCCGATGATCCGCACGATTCCGCCATATTGGCGCTGGAGATCGACGATCTTGGCGACGACGTCGAGATCGTCGGGCCCAAGCTCCGTCGAATTCGCATCGAAATAGATGAGCGCGATCGGCCCGCCCCCCAGAGGTGCTGGGGCCGGTGCCTCCGGCGCAGCGGCAGGCGCCGCATAGCCGTAAGCGGGAGCCGCAGCTCCTTCCGGCAGGGCCGGAGCGGCGGCCGCATCGGCCGGCGCGCCTTCGACGGCACCGCCTTCGCCAAGCTGAGGGGCCGGGCTACCCAGGGGAACAACCGGGGCAGCGGGCGGCGCGGCCGGTGCCGCCTCCGGAGCCGGCGCCTCGGGCGCAGCGGATTCGGCCGGGGGCGCATCGCCTGCCGCGGCCGCGGTTTCGGCGGGCACGGGGGGCGGGGGCGGCGCGGGTTCGGGGCGCGGCACGCTGGCGATAACGGGGATCAATTCCCCCGAATAAGCGGCATGACCGCTATCGCTACCGAGCCCGCCGCCCAAGGTCGCCAGATTGATCAGCGTGGAGCGCGGCCGCTGATTGGGCACGCTATTGACGCTGGGAATGCCGGATTCCGTTCCGGTCGCGGCAGCCGGTTGCGGCTTATCCTCGAACCAGGAACAGCCGCCTAAAAGCGCGGCGCCAAGGAACGCGGCCAGGGGCAAGCCCGACTTCGCCTTAATTCTCGACATTCTAGAACCTCCCTCGCCACCTCGGCCGCCTGCTACTATAACAAAGCGATCGGCCCGTCGACGGGAAAACCGGAATGGGGTAAACCGGGGCGGAACCGAATAATGATCGTATCGCGATAAGGATAGGCTGTCATGGCGCAAAGCGAAACCCGGAGCGGCGACAATCCGGCCTCGTCCCCAACTTCGTCCCAGGAATGGGCCGGCATCATGAGCGATATCGCCGAGCAATCGCAACGGCTGGTCAGCGATTTTCTCTCCCGCCATGCCGGGGATTTCGCGACCGGGACCGATAGCGCCGCCTTGGGTCGCGCCTTCCTGGAAATGACGACGCGGATGATGAGCGATCCCGCCAAGCTATGGGAGGCGCAGGTTTCGCTCTGGCAGGATTATCTCTCCCTCTGGCAATCGACGGCGGCCAGGATGATGGGCGAAAAATCCGATCCCGTCATCGCGCCCGCCAAGGACGATCGCCGCTTCAAGGACGAAGCCTGGCAGGAAAATCAGGTTTTCGATTTCATCAAGCAATCCTATCTGCTGACCGCGCGCTGGCTGCAGAACAATGTCCGCCAGGTCGAAGGGCTCGACGATAAGACCGCGCAGAAGGTCGATTTCTACACGCGGCAATTCGTCGATGCCATGGCGCCCAGCAATTTCCTGATGACCAATCCCGAGGTGCTGCGCACGACCATCGAAAGCCGCGGCGAGAATCTGGTCAAGGGATTGAAGAATCTGCTGGCCGATCTCGATCGCGGCAAGGGCCGGCTGAAGATTTCGATGACCGATCTCGACGCCTTTCGCCTGGGCGAGAATATCGCCGTGACCCCAGGCAAGGTCGTCTATCGCAATGCGCTCATCGAACTCATCCAATATGCGCCGACGACGGCCAAGGTCGCCAAGCGGCCCTTGCTCGTCATTCCGCCCTGGATCAACAAATATTATATCCTCGATCTCAAGCCGCAAAATTCCTTCGTCAAATGGGCCATCGATCAGGGTCATAGCGTCTTCGTCATCTCCTGGGTCAATCCCGATGCCGATCTCGCCGAAAAAAGCTTCGCCGATTACATGCAGGAAGGCCCCTTGGCGGCGATCGGAGCGATCGAAATGGCGACCGGCGAAAAGAGCGTCAATGCCATCGGCTATTGCCTGGGCGGGACGCTGCTCGCCAGCACGCTCGCTTATCTCGCCGCGCGCAAGGAGAGCGAGCGCATCGCCAGCGCCACGTATTTCACCACCATGATCGATTTCGCCGAAGCCGGCGAACTCGCCGTCTTCATCGACGAGGAACAGCTGACGGCGCTCGAAGCGAAGATGAGCGAGCGCGGCTATCTCGAAGGATCGGAGATGGCCAACACCTTCAACATGCTGCGCGCCAACGATCTCATCTGGTCCTTCGTCATCAACAATTATCTGTTGGGCAAGGAACCCTTCCCCTTCGATCTCCTTTATTGGAACGCCGATTCGACGCGCATGCCGGCGGCGATGCACAGCTTCTATCTGCGCAACATGTATCACAAGAATCTGCTGATCCGGCCGGGCGGCATCACGCTGGCCGGAATCAAGATCGACCTCGGCAAGATCAAGGTTCCGAGTTTCGTGCTCTCGACCCGGGAGGATCACATCGCCCCTTGGCGATCGACCTATGCCGCGACCCGCGCCTATGCCGGCGAGGTTACCTTCGTGCTGGCCGCTTCCGGCCATATCGCCGGCGTCATCAATCCGCCCGCCGCCAATAAATATCATCATTGGATCGGTACCGGCGGAGCCTATCCCGCCGATCCCGAAGCCTGGCTCGCCAAGGCGGAAATGCGGCCCGGCTCCTGGTGGCCGGCCTGGCAGGATTGGGTGAAGGCCTTCGCCGATGGCGAGGTCAAGGCGCGCGTACCGGGCGCGGGACGGTTGAAGGCGCTGGCCGATGCGCCGGGCGATTACGTCCGCGTGACGGCGCAATAAGCGCCCGCGATCGCGACCGCCCGAAAAGCGACAAGGCCCGGATCGTTGTCGAGCCGAGCCTTGTTCTTCGCCTTGCGGCTATAGACCTTAGCCGATTTTTGGATCCGATGACCGAGCGCTCGGCGCCAAGCCCAATTCGGATCGCGCGATCGGCGCGGCCGTTTCGTGCGTCCGCGCATGATTGCCTCCTTTGTCGAGGCCCCCGATATGGCGCACGCAAGCGGCGAAATCAAGCCCGTCAGTGATGCGCGGGGGCATTCGCCTGGCGTTCGGCGATGACCTTATCCGCCAAACGGCCGGACAATTCCTGCAGATGGTCGAAACGATAGGCGAAGACGCCGACCCCCATCGTCGCCGAGCGCAATTCGACGATCATGTCGTGGAGTTCCGATTGCGGCATCAACGCCTCGACCACTTCCCAGCCCGGCCAATCCTCGCGACCGCGGAAGGTGAGGATCTGACCGCGCCGCCCGGTGACGAGATTATGCGCACGCGAGGTGAATTCGGCCGGGACGGTGACCTCGATCGCATAAATCGGTTCCAAAAGAACGGGCTGGCATTTCGGCATGCCTTCCTGCATCGCCATCCGCCCCGCCGTCTTGAAGGCCATGTCGGAGGAATCGACGCTGTGATACTGGCCGTCGAATAGAGCCGCCGCGACATCGACGATCGGAAAGCCGAGGGGGCCGCGCTGCAGATAGTCGCGAATGCCTTCCTCGACCGAGGAGATGAATTGGCGCGGCACGGCGCCGCCGACGACCCGATCGTGAAATTCGAAACCCTGCCCGCGCGCCAAGGGCCAGATTTCGACATGGACGTCGCCGAATTGCCCGTGGCCGCCCGATTGCCGCTTGAAACGGGCATGTTGCTTGATTCCGGCGCGGATCGTTTCCTTATAGCTCACCTGCGGCCGGCGATGCTTGACGGGCAGATTGAAGCGCGATTTCAGCCGGTCGAAGGCGATGCCGAGATGGATTTCGCCCTGACCCTTGAGGCAAAGCTCGTGCGTGTCGGGATCGTGGGCGAAAGCGAGCGAGGGATCTTCGTCGACGAGCTTGCCCAAGGCCGCGGTCAATTTCACTTCGTCGCTGCGATTTTCGACGTCGATCGCCAAGGAAAAGAGCGGATCGAGCGGCGCCGGCCAAGCGAAAGCGGGCGGCGCCTTGCCGCTGGGCGTCAGGCATTGGCCGGTGCGCGCGTCTTCGAGGCGCGATAGAGCCACGACTTCGCCCGGCCCCGCTTCGGCGATCTTCTCGAAGCCGTTGCCCTTGGGTTTCAGCAGACCGGCGACGCGCTGGCCGTTCAGCATCATGCCTTCGCTGACCTTGCCCGCGAAAATTCGCACGAGCGATAATTTGCCGGCATGGGCCTGGGCATAGGTCTTGGCGACGATTGCGCTCGTTTCCTTCTGTCCGGCAAGGCCGAGGCGCGAAGCCGCCGCTTCGGGACCGGGGACGTCATGCCGCAGGGATTTCAGAAGCCGGCGCACGCCGCCGTCTTTTTCGGCCTCGCCGAGCAAAACCGGCACGACGAGATCGCCGGCAAGATCCTTCTGCACTTGGCGATAGATTTCCTCGCGCGAGGGCACGGCATCGGAAAGCACCTGTTCCAGGATTTGATCGTCGAAATCGGCCAAGGTTTCCAGAAGCCGCGATCGCGCTTCCTGTTCGCGCGGCAAGGATTCGTCGGGCATCTTGATGAGGTCGGATTCCTGGCCCGGGCGATAGCGATAGGCGCGCTCGCTGATGAGGTCGATATAGCCGGTGACGGATTCGCCATCCGGGCCGGCGCCGCGGATCGGCACTTGGCGCAAGAGCAGGGGCCGCGCCGAAACGGCTTGCAGCGCATCCAAGAGATCGCGCACGCGCAGGGTCGCGATATCCATCTTGTTGACGAAAACGAGATGGGGAATTTTATGATCGTCGAGGAATTTGAAGAGCGGCGCCAGCATCAGCGCCTTTTCCGGCACCGGCTCGGCGACGACGATGGCGATATCGGCGACGAGCAGCGCATTGCGCGCTTCCTGGGCGAGTTCGATCGAGCCCGGGCAATCGAGGAAACACCAGCGCTCGCCGAGATAATCGATTGTCGCCGCCACCGTTTCGACCGACATGTGGCGATGGCGCGCCTCGGGCGCCGAATCGCCGATCGTATTGCCTTCCTTGGCCGAACCCTTGCGGGCGATGGTTCCGGTCGCGAAGAGCAGGCTTTCCAGCAAGGCGGTCTTGCCGCCGAGATAGGGACCGACAAGCGCGGCGCAACGCGGCGCCGCTTTTTCTCTGCCAGGCATGCGGAACCTCCCCAAATCTTCACGGCGGCGCCTTAACAACGGCCCGAAAGCCGCGGCCGCCTTCTCGCGCAGTCTTCCAGGACGGCAGCCCTCCGGCAAGAGCGAATCCGCCTCTGCCGCCGGCGTTCCTGGACTGTTTGCAAGCCCCGGTTTTCTTGATAGAAGCCCAAACATCGCTCGCGAGGTCGAAAGATGCGATTGCGTTCCCTTGCCCTCGGCTGTTTGCTGCTTTTCTGCCTGCCGGGGCTGGCCGTTGCCGAATCCCCGGCCCGGATAGCGGCGCGGAACGAATTGGCCGATTCCCGCTATCAGACGGAATTGCCGAACCAACCGCGAACCGTTCGCGAGCCGGTCACGCAGCGCCGGCCGTTCGACTGGGGCCCCTTGGGAGAGGTTCTGGTCTATCTTGGCGGCGCGATCCTCGTCGGCCTGTTGCTGGTCGGTATAGGGCGCGCCTTGACCGATTGGCGGCGCGATCGCCGTGTCGCCTCCTTACACGTCGGAAATGGCGCGCCGAACGATGATGCGGCACAAAGCGATGCCGAATGGGCGCTCGGCGATGCCGACCGCCAAGCCGGGGGCGGCGATTTCGCGGCGGCCATCCACACTCTGCTGCTGGCCAGCATCGCCATTCTGAAGCGGCGTTTGCGCGCCAGCCTCGCCATCTCGGCGACCAGTCGCGAAATTCTGCGCCATACGCCCCTGCCCCCCGATAATCGCCAAGCTTTCGCCGGGCTGATTGCCAGCGTCGAGTTATGCCATTTCGGCGGCCGGCCGGCCGATGCCGATCTCTATGGACGATGCCGCCGATATTTTCATGTCGCGCTCGGCATCGCGGAATCGGCATGACGGCGCAATCGGCATCTTCGGCGACGGTCGTTTCGCCCCGCGCGACTTTCGGTCTTATCCTGATCGGCGCGATCGCGTTTCTGGTCGTGATCTATTTCGCGATCTTCGGCTTGGAACCCAACGCAAATGGCACGGCCGATGCCAATAGTTTCTCGAATTCGGCCATCGGGCATAAGGCTTTCGTCGAAACGATGCGCCGCCTCGACATTCGCGTTCGCATCGGCCGTTACGACACCTTCGCGCGCGCCGCCCCCGACGATCTCATTCTGATTCTCGAACCGCGTTCGACCGATTTCCTGCCCGCGCTGGAATCTTTACGCAAGGGGCAGAAGATCCTCATCGCTTTGCCTAAGCGCAGCGGCGAAAGGGATCCGAAAAAACCCGACTGGCTTGCGCGTTCGGAATTGATCGATCGGCAATGGCTTGGGCTCGGTCTCGATTTCGCCGAAAGCGATTTGGAGATTCGACGCGTCGATCGCGTGGCTTCCTGGTCGCGCAACGATTTCGGCTTTCAACCCAGCCTTTCGCCCGTGCAATTGGTCGCGGATGCCAAGGGTAAGCTCAAGCCCCTGATCGCCGCCAAGGATGGCATCTTGCTCGGCACCATGACGCTGCGCGGGGTCGATATCTGGCTGCTCAGCGATCCCGATCTCATCGCCAATCACGGCCTCGGCGACGGCGACAATGCCGATCTCTCGATCGCCATTATCCGCCGCCTGCTGCCGGAAGGCGGCGCCGTGACGATCGACGAAACGATTCACGGCTTCGCGCAGGAACCCAATCTGCTGCCGCGCTTGCTGGCGCCGCCTTTTCTCGGCGTGACGATCGCCGCTGCGTTCGCCTTGCTCGTCCTTGCCTGGATGGGGGCGATCCGCTTCGGCCGACCGCGCTTGAGTCCCCAAGGCTTGGCGGCCGGCAAGACGAGCTTGATCGACAATGCCGCCGATCTCTTGCGTTACGGCGCAAGGCCGGAGAACGTCATCCGCCGCTTCGCGCAAGTGCTGATGACGGAAACCGCGAGGCGGCTGCATGCGCCCAAGGGTTTGAACGAAAAATCGCTCATCGCCTGGCTCGATCAGACGGCTCGTCTCGGTCGGCGCCAGGGTCGGCTATCCTTGGACCGCCTCATGGCGGAAGCCGAGGCGCTTGCCGAATCCGGAAGCGGCAGTTCCGTCGCCGGACGCGATCGCTTGCTGGCCGATCTGGCCGATTGGAAAGAGGAGATGCTCGATGGATCTGGACAAACTCCGCGCGATCGCCGCTAGCGCGAAATCGGAAATCGGCAAAGCCGTCATCGGCCAGGAGGATGCCGTCGATCTGATGCTGATCGCGCTCTTCAGCCGCGGCCATATCTTGCTCGAAGGCGTTCCCGGCACGGCCAAG
This sequence comes from uncultured Rhodospirillaceae bacterium, assembly GCA_964415425.1. Lineage (GTDB taxonomy): Bacteria > Pseudomonadota > Alphaproteobacteria > Dongiales > Dongiaceae > Dongia. Next base: position 39,925 of record CAYQAG010000021.1, read on the forward strand.
ACATTGATGGCGCAAGCCTTCGCCAGCGCGCTCGGCCTCGATTGCGGGCGCATTCAATTCACGCCCGATTTGATGCCGGGCGATGTCATCGGCACCAATCTCTATAATTTCCAGAGCAACAGTTTCAATTTCGTGAAGGGTCCGGTCTTCACCGATCTGTTGATCGCCGACGAGATCAACCGTACGCCGCCTAAGACCCAGGCCGCCTTGCTGCAGGCGATGCAGGAACACGAAATCACCATCGACGGAACGACCCTGACGCTCGGCGATATGTTCATGGTGGTCGCGACCGAGAATCCGATCGAACAGCAAGGCACTTATCCTCTCCCCGAGGCGCAGCTCGACCGTTTTCTGTTCAAGCATGTCCTCGCTTATCCCGATCGCGAGGCCGAGCGCGCCATCGTCGCCGGCCATGGCAAGGGTGCCGCCATGCCCGATATCGCCAGCTTCGGCATCGCTCCGGTGCTCGGCCGCGCCGATATCGCCGCCGCGCGGCAAAACCTCGCCGATCTGCGTCTCGCCGCCGAGATTGTCGATTACATCGTCGATCTCATTCGCGCGACGCGGGAATTTCCGGCCTTCGCCTTCGGCGCTTCGCCGCGCGCGGCCGCCATGTTGGCGGCGGCGAGCCGCGTTCAAGCCGGATTGCAAGGACGCGATTTCGTCATCCCCGATGACGTGAAATTCCTGCTGGCGCCGGCCTTGCGCCATCGCGTTGTTCTCGCGCCCAGCGCCGAGATCGAGGGCCTGACTGCCGATCAGGCCATCGCTCAGATCGTCGATCGCGTTCCGGCGCCGCGTTGACCGCGCGCTTCCCCCGAGCGATGAACGGATGACGACGATCCGACCGACACGGCGCCTAGCCATCGGCTTTGCTTGCGGCGTGCCGCTGGCCGCCGGGCTTGGCCTCTTGGCGCCGGGCGCCTGGACGCTCGGCCTCGTTTATCTCGGCGCGCTCGTTCTCGCCTTCGGCCTCGATAGCCTGCTGGGCTTGCGGCGACGGGATTTCGAGATCGAGACGGCGATTCCGAAAGCGCTGGAGGTCGGCGAGGAAGATCGCCTTTCGGCGCGCCTCGTTCGCAAGCGCGGCGGAGCGGCGGCACCTTGGGCGGCGCAACTCGATGTCGGGGGAACGCTGCTTTCGCCGCCATCCCTATCGGGCATTTGGCATCCGGGGGAAGACCTCGCCATCGACCTCGCGCTCAGAGCCGTGCGGCGCGGGCAAGCGAAAATCGCGGCGCTGTGGCTGCGCTGGCAAGGACCGTTCGGCCTCTGCGAGCGGCAGGATCTTTGGCCGCTCGAACGCGACCTTGCCGTCACGGTCAGCCTGCGCGCCTTGCGCAGCCGAACGCTCAATCTTTCCCTGCGCGACGCCATCATCGGGCAAAAGGCGCAGAAGATCGGCGGCGACGGCGCGGAATTCGATTCCTTGCGCGAATTCGTGACCGGCGGCGATCGGCGGCGGATCGATTGGAAACATTCCGCCCGGCATATGAAGCTGCTGATCAAGGAATTCCGCGCCGAGCGCAATCATCAAGTGATTCTCGCCTTCGATAGCGGGCACCTCATGCGCGAACCGATGACCGAAAGCCCGGGCGGCGCGCTGGAGGCGGCCATTCCCAAACTCGACCACGCGATCGGCGCCGGATTGCTGCTGGCCTATACGGCCTTGAAATCAGGCGATCGGGTCGGGCTGTTCGCCTTCGATTCCGAGCCGCGCCAATATGCCCCGCCGCAAGGCGGGATCGGCACGCTCCGCCGCTTGCAGGAATTGGCCGGCCGCATCGAATATCGCACCGAGGAAACCAATTTCACGCTCGGCCTCGCTTCGCTGCTGCAACGGCTGGAGCGGCGCTCCTGCATCGTCTTGCTGAGCGATTTTGTCGATACTGTGACGGCGGAATTGATGATTGAGAATATCGCGCCCTTGACGCGCCGGCATCTCGTCATCTTCGTCGCGCTCGCCGATCTCGGCCTCGCGCGGATCGCCGCCCATCCGGCGCGAAGCTTTGCCGAAGCTGCGCGCGCCATCGTCGCGCACGATATCGGCCGCGATCGGCAGATCGTTCTCGAACGCTTGCGCCGCATGGGCGTTTCCGTCATCGAAGCGCCGCCGGAAGCGATCGGCGCCGATCTCGTCAACCGTTATCTGGAGATCAAGCGGGAGGATCGGCTATGAAGACGTACCCGCTCGTCCTCGAACTCAAAAGCGCGCAATTCCGGCGCGACCGCGAAACCGCCTGGGCCGAGCTCGCAACTCTGGTCGAGCGCGCCGAGCGACGCGGCATCAAGAGCCTCGACGAGGCGCAATTGATGCGCCTGCCGATGCTTTACCGGACGGCCTTATCTTCGCTTTCGGTCGCGCGGTCGATTTCGCTCGATCGCGCCTTGCTCGATTATCTCGAAGCGCTGGCGGCGCGCGCCTATTTCCAGATCTACGGACCGCGCAGCGGTTTTTTCGAAGTCGCGCGACGGTTTTTCCGCCGGGACTTTCCTGCCGCCATTCGTCGTCTCGGCTTTCCGCTCTTATTGGCGGCGATCGCCCTCATCGGCGGCGCTTGCCTCGGCTATTGGCTGGCGCTCGGCGATAGCGATTGGTTCTATACCCTGGTATCGCCGGAACCGAGCGACGTTCGCACGCCGGCCGCCGATACCGAAACTCTGCGCCAGGCGATCTACGATACCGATATTCCCGACGGCAATCTGCTGACGCTCTTCGCCTCCTTCCTGTTCACGCATAATGCGAAGATCGGCATTCTGGCCTTCGTTCTCGGCTTCGGCCTCGCCTTGCCGTCGATCCTGCTGCTCGCCTGGAACGGCCTCACCCTCGGCGCCTTCATCGCGCTTCATGTCGAGCGCGGCCTCGGCTTCGATATTGTCGCCTGGCTTGCCATTCACGGCACGACCGAGCTTTTCGCCGTCATTCTCTGCGGCGCCGGCGGCATCGCCCTCGGCCAGGCTTTGGTCTTTCCCGGCGAAAGCGGGCGCCTCGATAATTTGGCGCGGCAAGGCCGCCTCGCGGGTCAGGTCATCCTCGGCGCCATCATCATGTTCTTCCTCGCCGGCTTGCTGGAAGGTCTCGGCCGGCAGCTCATTCTCGATCCCTATTGGCGTCTTAGCATCGGCAGTCTGATGCTCGTTTTCTGGTGCGGCTATTTTTTCCTGAGTTCTGGGGCGCGAGAGGTCGATCTTGGCGAGCGCGGATAGGTCCTCCAGAATGACGGCGATGCCGCTCGGCCGACGCCGCCTCGCGACGCCGGAGGGCGTCGAATTGTCGATCGATCTCGCGGATCGCGGCGATCGCGCCGGCGCCTTCCTGATCGATTTCTGCTTCCTGGCGATCGCCATCGTCGTTCTGGTCCTGGCCAGCCTTTGGATCGCCGATTGGGCGGGCGAAGATGGCAAAATCTGGGGCACGGCGATTTTCCTGATCGGGCTCTTCCTGCTGCGGGTTTTCTATTTCACCGGTTTTGAGCTCGCCTGGCGGGGCGCCACGCCGGGCAAAAGGCTCTTGCGGCTGCGCGTCATCGACCGGCGCGGCCGCGCGCTCTCGGCCGATGCCATCGTCGCCCGCAATTTGACGCGCGAGATCGAGTTTTTCCTGCCATTCAATATCTTGCTTGCCGGACCGGCCTTGGCTCAACTTTCGATGCCGCTCTGGATCGCGCTTATCGCTTGGTGCGGTATCTTCACGCTGATGCCCATTTTCAACCGCGATCGCCTGCGGGTCGGCGACATGATCGCCGGAACCTGGGTCATTACGCTGCCCAAGACCGCCCTGCCGAGCGAGATCGCCGCCGCGACGATATCTTCCACCGGCGCGGCGAAAACCGCGCCATCGGAGCCGGAACGCGCCTATCGTTTCAGCGATTCGCAGCTCGATATCTACGGCATTTTCGAATTGCAGACCCTGGAAGGCTTGTTGCGGCGTGGCGGCACGCTCGGCGACGGGGATGCGCTCGAAATCGCCGAACGCATCGCGCGGCGCATCGACTGGCCGGAACCGATCGGAACGGCCGAAGCGCGAATTTTCCTGGAGGATTTCTACGCCGCCCAGCGCGCTCGCCTCGAACGGCGCCTGCTTTTCGGCAAACGCCGCAAGGACAAGCACGATCGGGAATGAGG
>CAYQAG010000022.1:0-13466 GCA_964415425.1 uncultured Rhodospirillaceae bacterium
CATCAAGGAACGGGACTGGCAGCGCGAACGCCGGCGCTTGCTGAAAGTCCGCAGCGCCTGAACCCTAAAGCCCGGCCGCGTCTTTCGCCATCCGCAAAGCCGCGCGGAACATGGTCGGCGTCAGCACGCCGGTATTCGTGTTGTAGCGCGAGCAATGATAGCTATCGACGAGCGCCCGCCCGTCGGGCAGAGCATGGCGCGCGCCATGCGCGAAAGGATAAGCCGATTTTTTCGCCCGCAAGGCCGCGAGGATGGCGTCATGCGCGACCCTGCCGAGGGCGAGAAGTGCCGCCCGCGGCAGCGCCGCGAGCTCGGCCGCGAGGAAAGCGTTGCAACCGGCGATCTCCGCCGGGAGGGGCTTGTTCTGCGGCGGGACGCAACGCACGGCATTGACGATGCGGCAGCCTTGGAGGACGAGGCCGTCATCGGCGCGCTCGCCATAATCGCCCGCCGCCAGATCGAGCGCCTGCAATTCGGCGAAGAGAAGATCGCCGGCATAATCCCCGGTAAAGGGTCGCCCGGTCGCATTCGCGCCATGCAAGCCGGGCGCGAGGCCGACGATCAGCAACCGCGCGTCTGCGGGTCCGAAACTCGGCACGGGCGCGTTATGGTAATCGGGAAAGCGCCCGCGATTCTCGTCGCGGAACTTTCCAAGGCGCGGGCAGAGCCGGCAATCCGGCGGCGGCGCGGCGATCGATCGCGGCACCGCCGCCTCGCTCGATCGGAATCAGCGCTCGCTTGTATCCTCGCGCGGTTCGCGCGGCGGCAAGGGCGCGCGGATGATCATCGGCGCCAATTCGTCGAGCTCGACGAAGATATCGGCTTGGCGGCGCAATTCGTCGGCGACCATAGGCGGCTGCGAGCGCATGGTGGAAACGACCGTGACGCGCACGCCGCGACGCTGCACGGCCTCGACCAAGCGGCGGAAATCGCCGTCGCCCGAGAACAGCACGACATGGTCGAGATGGGCGGAAAGGTCCATCATGTCGATCGCAAGCTCGATATCCATATTGCCCTTGACCTTGCGGCGGCCCATGGAATCGGTGAATTCCTTGGTCGGCTTGGTGACCATGGTGAAGCCGTTGTAATCGAGCCAATCGACCAGCGGCCGCAAGGGCGAGTATTCCTGATCCTCGATGAGGGCCGTGTAATAGAAGGCGCGGATCAAGCGGCATTGTTCCTGGAAGTATTTGAGAAGCCGCTTGTAATCGACATCGAAATTGAGCGACCGCGCGGCGGCATGCAGATTGGCGCCATCGATGAAAAGCGCGACCCGCTCGGCGGGGTAGAATTTGGTCGGCATGATCTTTATCCTTCGTTATGGATTAACTATGGCGGCGAAAAACGGCCGACCGACAAGGCGTCGCTCGGTCGCTGGCGGTGGAGAATCAATATCCGGCGAAAAATGACAAGCGGAATTTTCATCGGGCTCGGCGCCAACCTGCCGCATCCGCGCTTCGGCTCGCCGCTGGCGACGCTGAAAGCCGCGCTTGCCGCCCTCGACGGGCACGAGATTGCCCTCAAGCGCCGATCGCCCTGGTATCGCTCGGCGCCGGTGCCGGTTTCCGATCAGCCCTGGTTCGTCAATGGTATCGCCGAGATCGAAACCGCGCTTTCCCCCGCCGATCTCCTCGCCCGATTGCACGCGATCGAGGCCGATTTCGGCCGCGACCGTGCCCAGGCGCCGCCGAATGCCCCGCGGGCCATCGATCTCGACCTCATCGCCTATGGCGATCGCGTTCTCTTAGGCCCCGAACCGCCGATTCTGCCGCATCCGCGCCTCGGGATTCGCGGTTTCGTGCTTTATCCCCTGCGCGATCTCGCGCCCGATTGGCGTCACCCGGAAACCGGCCGCGATATTGCCGCAATGATCGCCGATCTGCCGAAGAACCAGGAAGTTCTTTTGTTGCCAAGGGATTAGACCCCGACGCAGCGGATTTTCCGCCATCCGCCGGAACGCTTGAATGCAGTGCAGCGATAGCGTATTTTCTGCCGATTGAGAGCTTTTCTGGAGTTATTCAAAATGGCGCGCGTCACCGTCGAAGATTGCATCCTGCAGATTCCCAACCGCTTCGACCTCGTCATGGTCGCAGCTCAGCGCGCGCGCGAAATTTCCGCCGGGTCGCAGATTGCGGTCGAGCGCGATAACGATAAGAACCCGGTCGTCGCCTTGCGCGAGATCGCGGATGCCGGCATCGATGTCCCGGTCGTGACCAACAATCTGATCGCCGGTTTGCAGCGCCATATCGAGAACGACGAGCCGGAGGCCGAAGGCACCGGTTTCGGCACCGGCAGCGGCGACATTCTGGCGGAAATGCAGCAAGCGCAGATTTCCGAGGAAGAGGCCGAGGACGCCGAACTCGCGATCGACGGCGAATTCGAGGATGCGGTCGAGGCCGAGGAAAACTAAGCCCGAGACGAGAATCGCAACCGAGACGACGAGACCATCGCAGCGAAGGGGCAGCAGATCGACCGGCTGAGCGACGCATGATCCGGCAGTTCGAACTGGTCGAGCGTGTCAAGGCCTACGATCCGGGCGCGGATGAGGACCTCCTCAACCGCGCCTATGTTTTTTCGATGAAGGCGCATGGCTCCCAGGCGCGGGCTTCGGGCGATCCCTATTTCTCGCATCCCCTGGGCGTCGCCGAGATTCTGACGCGCCTCAAGCTCGACACCGCCTCGATCGTGACGGGGCTGCTGCACGATACGGTCGAGGATACCGAGACGACGCTGGGCGAGATCGAGACCCTGTTCGGCACCGAAGTCGGCCGCTTGGTCGATGGCGTCACCAAGCTTTCGCGCCTCGAATTGCAATCCGACCACACCAAGCATGCCGAGAATTTCCGCAAGCTGGTGCTGGCGATGTCGAACGACATTCGCGTCCTCTTGGTGAAACTCGCCGATCGCCTGCACAACATGCAGACGCTGAATTTCATCAAGGATCCGGAAAAGCGCCGCCGCATCGCCGCCGAGACGATGGAAATCTATGCGCCGCTGGCCGAGCGCATGGGTATGCATCAATTGAAGGACGAGCTTGAGGATCTCGCTTTCGCCGAGATCAATCCCGACGCTTATGCCTCGATCCAGCAGCGCCTCGCCTTCTTGCGCGAGCAGGGTGCCGAGGCGCCCGGCAAGATCGTCGCCGAACTCGCGCGCATCCTCAAGGAGAACGGCATCGCCGGCGAAGTTTCGGGACGGGAAAAATCGCCCTTCTCGATCTGGCGCAAGATGCAGAAGAAGAGCGTCGATTTCGAGCAGCTTTCCGACATCATGGCTTTCCGCATCCTGGTCGAGGATATCGGCCAATGCTATCAGGCGCTCGGCATCCTGCATTCGCATTATTCGATGATTCCGGGCCGGTTCAAGGATTACATCTCGACGCCCAAGCCGAACGATTACCAATCGCTCCATACCGGCATCATCGGTCCTTTCCGCTTGCGGATCGAAGTGCAGATCAGGACGCGCCATATGCACGAAATCGCCGAGATGGGCGTCGCCGCGCATTGGAAATACAAGCAGGGCCAAGAGCGGATCGACGGCCGGCAATATCGCTGGCTCCGGGAATTGCTGGATATCCTCGAACACGCTTCGGGGCCGGAGGAATTCCTGGAGCATACCAAGCTGGAAATGTTCCAGGATCAGGTCTTCTGCTTCACGCCGAAGGGCGATCTCATCGCTTTGCCTAAGGGGGCGACCGCCGTCGATTTCGCCTATGCCGTCCATTCCGAGATCGGCAATACCTGCGTCGGCGCCAAGATCAACGGCCGCATCGTGCCGCTGAAGCACGAATTGCAGAACGGCGATCAAGTGGAAATTTCGACCTCGCGATCGCAAACGCCCTCGCCGACCTGGGAGCGTTTCGTCGCGACCGGCAAGGCGCGCGCTTGCATCCGCCGCTTCATCCGCTCGCAGCAGCGCAATCAATATATCGAACTCGGTCGCGCCATGCTGCAAAAGGAATTCGCGCAGCTCGGCTACGAATATGCCGACAAATCGCTGGATAGCGTGCTCAAAAAAACCAAGGCGGAAACGACCGAGGACCTGATCGCGCAGATCGGCGAGGGTCTGGTCAGCGCGCGCGAAACCGCCAATCTCGTCTTTCCGGGGTCCCGCCAAGCGAGCGACAAAATCGTGCCGCTCGCACGCCGGCGCGCCAAAGGCAGCAAGGAAAAATCCGCCATCGCCATTCGCGGCCTCATCCCCGGCATGGCGATGCATCTTGCCGGCTGCTGCCATCCCTTGCCGGGCGATCGCATCGTCGGCATCGTCACCACCGGCAAGGGCGTCACCATCCATACGATCGATTGCGAGACGTTGGAAAGCTTCGCCGAGGCGCCCGAACGCTGGCTCGATGTCGCCTGGGACGATGGCGGCGAGGGCCAGACGGGCTATACCGGCCGCCTCGACGTCATCATCGACAACCGCATCGGCAGTTTGGGCGCGCTCACCACCGTCATCGGCAAGAACGAGGGCAATATCATCAACCTCAAGATCGTCAATCGCTCGACCGATTTCTTCGAGATCATCATCGATGTCGAGGTCAAGGACGTGCGCCATTTGACCAATATCGTCGCCGCCTTGCGCGCGACGCCCTCGATCAGTTCGGTCGATCGCGCGCGCGGCTGAAACCTTGTCAGGGGACAATCCGCCGCTTTATTCCCGAAGCCGAGAATGAAATAATGCCGGCCCGCGAACGAGCGGAGAGGCGGGATGACGAAAAAGCTGCGACTGGGCGTCAATATCGATCACGTGGCGACGATCCGCAATGCGCGGGGCGGCCGGCATCCCGATCCTTTGCGTGCCGCGCGGATCGCGGCAGCGGCGGGCGCCGACGGCATCACCGCGCATCTCCGCGAGGATCGCCGGCATATCGTCGATGCCGATATCGAACGATTGATGCGCGAGATCGCCTTGCCGCTCAATTTCGAAATGGCGGCGACCGAGGAAATGCTGGCGATCGCGCTCCGCCATCGGCCGCATGCGGCTTGTCTCGTTCCCGAAAAGCGGGCCGAGCGCACGACCGAAGGCGGGCTTGATGTCACGGGCGGAAGCGCCCATCTGCGGCGCTATGTCGAAGCCTTGAGCGCCGCCGGGATTCGCGTCTCGCTCTTCATCGAAGCCGATCCCCGGCAAGTGGCGGCGGCGAAAGCCATCGGCGCGCCGGTGATCGAAATCCATACCGGCGCCTATTGCGAAGCCGAAGGCACCGCGCGCGTGCGGCATCTCGCGCGGATCGAAGCGGCCGCCGCCGAGGCCGAGACGCTCGGCCTCGAATGCCATGCCGGACACGGCCTCGGTTTCGACACGGTGAAACCGGTCGCCGCCATCGCGACGATCGCCGAACTCAATATCGGCCATTTCCTGATCGGCGAGGCGATCTTCGTCGGACTCGAAGCGGCCATCCGCGAGATGCGCGCCTTGATGCGGGAAGCCCGCCGGGAGCCCCGATGATTCTCGGCCTCGGCAGCGATCTCATCGATATCCGGCGCATCGAGAAATCCCTCGCCCGTTTCGGCGATCGTTTTCTCGATCGCATTTTCACCGATATCGAGAAGCGGAAATCGGAAGCGCGCTCGCCCGAGGGGCGCATCGCCTCCTATGCCAAACGCTTCGCCGCCAAGGAGGCCTGCGCCAAGGCGCTCGGCACCGGCCTCAATCGCGGCGTTTTTTGGCGCGATATGGGCGTCGTCAATCTGCCCGGCGGCAAGCCCAGCCTGACCCTGACGGGCGGCGCCTTGGCGCGATTGCAGGCCCTGACGCCTCCCGGCATGACGGCCGTCATCGACCTTTCCCTGACCGACGAATTTCCCCTGGCCCAGGCCATCGTCATTATCTCGGCCCGGGCCGCCGATCCCGCCGATCCTGCCGCGCCGAAGGCGTGACCGCCGCCGCCGATTGGGCTATGATGGATTTTTCCGCCGACCCCGGGGATGCGCGATGATCGGCCATAGCGAATTGCGCGCCAAGCTCGAAGAATTGCGCTCCGAGCATCGCGATCTCGACGACGTCATTCAGCGCCTCGCCGAGACCTCGCCCTTCAATCAGTTGCAGATTCAGCGCCTGAAAAAGCGCAAGCTCGCGCTCAAGGATCAGATCATCAAGCTGGAAAGCAAATTGCTGCCGGATATCATCGCCTAAGGCTTGCGACGGCCGAGCCGAAAAGCGAGCCAGAGATTGCCGATCAGCATGGCAAGACCCATGCTCCAGCCATCGCCGCCCGTCAGAAACCAGGCGCCATAGCCGATGGCCGGCCCGGCAAGGGCGACGAGCGCCAGGAAGCCCAGGGTTTCGAAGCCGAGCAAGGATGAGGCGAAATCGCGCATGGGCGCAGTTTACGCCCGATCGCGGCGGAAGGAAATGCCCGGCCCCCGCCGGAAAGCCCGCCTTGCCATCGCCCGATCGCTTCCTATAATCCGGCGCTCACGCTCCCGGGAGCCCTCATGGCCAGGACTTCATCGCCGCGCGCCGCGCCGCTTCGGGCAAAGCCCCGATCGTCATCCCCGCCGCTCATCGGCGTCATCATGGGTAGCCAATCCGATTGGCAGACCATGCGCCATGCGGCGGCGATCCTGGACGAGCTCGCCATCCCGCACGAGGTCAAGATCGTCTCCGCCCATCGCACGCCCCAACGCATGGTCGCCTATGCCAAGGGGGCGAAGACCAGGGGCTTGCGCGTCATCATCGCCGGGGCGGGCGGCGCCGCGCATCTTCCCGGCATGACGGCCTCGCTGACGCCGATTCCCGTTCTCGGCGTGCCGGTCGAAAGCCAGGCGCTGAAGGGACAGGATAGTTTGCTTTCCATCGTGCAGATGCCGGCCGGCATTCCGGTCGGCACCTTGGCGATCGGCAAGGCGGGTGCCGTCAATGCGGCGCTTCTCGCCGCCGCCATCCTGGCGCTGGCCGATCCCGACCTCGCGCGTCGCCTCGCCGCCTTCCGGCGCCGGCAGAGCGCCAAGGTCGCCCGAACGCCGCAGCAAGATGGCTAGACACTCGCGGGATAAGGGCGCGGATCGGGGTCAGATTCTGGCGCCGGGCGCCACGATCGGCATTCTGGGCGGTGGGCAATTGGGCCGCATGAGCGCGCTGGCGGCAGCAAGGCTCGGCTATCGCACGCATATCTACGCGCCCGAGGCGGAATCCCCCGCCGCCGAGATCGCCGCCGACTGGACGCGCGCCGCCTATGACGACGAAGCGGCCCTCGCTGCTTTCGCCGCCGCCGTCGATGTCGTCACCTTCGAATTCGAGAATGTGCCGGCGCCCGCCGCCGAATTGCTGGCCAAGTCGAAGCCGACGCGGCCCCATCCGCAAATCCTTTATATCGCGCAAGAAAGGCTGCGCGAAAAACGCTTCCTCAAGGAAATCGGCGTCGCGACCGCGCCTTTCGCCGAAATCGGCGATGTCGCCGATCTGCCGCGCGGGCTTGCCGAAATCGGGTATCCGGCCATTCTGAAATCGGCGAGCTTCGGCTATGACGGCAAGGGCCAAGTGCGGATCGAGGCCGGGACTTCGCTGGCCGAGGCTTGGCAGCAGATGGGCGGCACTTACGCCATTCTCGAAGGCTTCGTCGATTTCGCGCTGGAAATTTCCATCGTGCTGGCGCGCGGTCTCGATGGCAAAAGTGCCGCCTTCGTCCCGGTCGAGAATCGGCATAAGTATCATATCCTGGACGTGACCCTAGCGCCCGCCGGGATCGAGCCCGCACTCGCGGCGGCGGCGCTCGATAGCGCGCGCCGGATCGCCGAGGCGCTCGATTTCGTCGGCGTCTTGGCGGTCGAGATGTTCGTGACCCGCGATCGCCGATTGCTCGTCAACGAATTGGCGCCGCGCCCCCACAATTCCGGGCATTGGACGATCGATGCCTGCCTCACCAGCCAATTCGAGCAGCATGTCCGCGCCGTTTGCGGCCTGCCCTTGGGTTCGCCCGAACGCCATGCCGATGCGGTGATGACCAATCTCATCGGCGGGGAGGTCGAAACCTGGCCGCAACTCCTCGCCGATCCCGATATCAAGCTGCATCTTTACGGCAAAAGCGAAGCTCGGCCGGGCCGCAAGATGGGGCATTACACGCGCTTATTGCCGCGATCCTGATCCGCCGCGAAAGGGAAGCCGCGCCAACGCGATCCCCGAAGCCCCGACCAGCTCCGCCGCCAATCGCCGAAGCAAGCGGCGGCCCGATCTGTCAAACGCGCTTTCGCCTTGCCCAGGGTCATGAGATCGCGCAAGCGCCGGTCGATGAATTCGCCGGTCGCTTCTTGCCCCGCGCTTTCGTCCTCCAGCCAATAGAAAAGGCTCGCCAGATAGATCGCCGCCAGCGATGCGCGCTTGGTATAGAAATTGAAATCGACCGACGGATCGCCGATGGCGCGCCAGATCGTATCGACCGAACGATAGCCGAGCCGCAAGGCGAGCGGCCAGCGCCCGGGGAGCGATAGAAAAACGAGGCCGGCGCGAACGGCTTCGCGATGCGGGGCGACGATGGCGAAACGCCGGTTCAAGGCGAAGGCGATGCGCTGGGGAACCTTCATGCCCGCGAAATCGGCGGCAGCAACGATTTCCGCGAGTTCCGCATCCACGCGATCGTGCCAATAGATCAAGACCTCCGTCATGCCGCCGGGAAAGGCATTGGCGATTCGCGCCGCCGCCAAGCCGCAATCCGCGCCGGTCTGCGCCAAAGCGGTCTCGGACCAGCCTTCGAATTCGACATGGGGAAGCAACGCTGCCAGTAAGCCTGCGCGATCGGCATCGCGGTCATAGGTCGCTTCCGGGGCCGCTTCGGGCTTGTTCGCCTTCATGCCTAATCTCCTTCCGCCGCTTCCGCCGGACGATAGCGGCGAATCTCCTCGACGAAGCCCAAAGTCGCAAGATCCGTCATGCGCTGGGGATAAAGAATGCCGTCGAGATGGTCGCATTCATGTTGCACGACGCGGGCGTGAAAGCCATGGGCTTCGCGCTCGAGCCTGGACCCGTCGGGCTGCCAAGCCGAATAACGGATATGGACATAGCGCGGCACGATTCCGGCGAGACCCGGCACCGAGAGGCAGGCTTCCGGCCCCTCCATGCGTTCGGGACCGAGAATCGCGATCTCGGGATTGATGAGGATCGTCAAAGGGATGCCCTCAGGCCAAGCGGCGTTTTCCGCCCGGTCGATCGGCAAATCTTCCGCCGCGAGGCGAAGGGCCGGAATATGGAAAATGACGAGCCGCAAGGGGACATGGACCTGCGGGGCCGCCAAGCCGGCCGCTTGAAGATCGGTCAAGGTATCGACCATATCGTTGATAAGATTATGAATTATTGGATCGCGCGGGTCCTCGACCGGCTCGGCCCGGCCTTTTAGGATGGGATGCCCCATCCGCGCAATCTTGAGAATCGCCATCATTCCTCGCTATTTGCCGGCCGCCCCGATATTCCTATCGCAAGGGCCGGCCTAGCCGCAACGATCGGGCTTCACAGGGCGAATAGCTTATGCTAAAGGCGGCGCTCCGATCCTCCCGCCTTATCCCCTCTCGGACAAAGCGGGCAATTTAGGATCTACAGACTCGGCAAAGGAGAAGGGTTCTCGTGCAAGTTCTCGTCCGCGACAATAACGTCGATCAGGCCCTGCGCGCGCTGAAAAAGAAGATGCAGCGCGAAGGCATCTTCCGGGAAATGAAAATGCGCCGCAATTACGAGAAGCCCTCGGAGCGCAAGGCGCGCGAGAAGGCCGAGGCCGTCCGCCGTTTCCGCAAGGTGATGCGCAAGCGCATGGAGCGCGAGGGCTATTAGGTCCGAGGACACCTGAAATCAATTTCGCTTTTACCAAACCCCGCCGCCTCGGCGGGGTTTCGCTTTATTGTTGGCCCCTTGCCTTGCCGTGCCGCCAATCCCTTCTATATTCCCGAGGGATCAGCCGCATCCTTCGAGGGAGCTTGCCCATGAGTAATAGCTGCCATTCGCATCACCATGGCTCCGCTCCTGCCAAGACCGCAACGGGGTCCGAGCCCTCGGCGGAGATGGCCATCGATCCCGTTTGCGGCATGAAAGTCCGCATCCGCCCCGAAGCGATCCGTGCCGAGCATGAGGGCACGGCGCATTATTTCTGCAATCCCAAATGCCGCGAGAAATTCCTGGCCGACCCGCAGCGTTATCTGAAGCCAACGGCGGAATCGGCGCCGGAAACTGCCATCGATCCCGTTTGCGGCATGAAGGTGCGCATCCGCCCCGAAGCGATCCGTGCCGAGCATGAGGGCACGGCGCATTATTTCTGCAATCCCAAATGCCGCGAGAAATTCCTGGCCGACCCGCAGCGTTATCTGAAGCCAACGGCGGAATCGGCGCCCGCACCCTCGGCGCCGGCGGGCACGATCTGGACCTGTCCGATGCATCCCGAAATTCTGCGCGACAAGCCCGGCCCTTGTCCGCTTTGCGGCATGGCGCTCGAACCCCTGGCGCCGAGCCGGGACGCGGGACCCAATCTCGAACTCATCGATATGCGACGGCGGCTGATGCTCGGCCTCGTCCTAGTCGCGCCGATTCTCGTTCTCGACATGGGCGGCCATCTTTTCGGTCTCGATTTCGGTCTTTCCCATAGCGCGGCGAATTGGCTGCAATTCGCACTGGCGACGCCCATCGTCTTCTGGGCAGGCTGGCCGTTCTTTGAGCGCTTCTGGCAATCGCTCCGCCATCGCCATCCCAATATGTTCACCTTGATCGCGCTCGGCACGGGCATTGCCTGGATCTATAGCGTCGTCGCCACGATCGCGTCGCAAATCTTTCCCGCCGCTTTCCGCGACGACCATGGCGCGATCGCCGTTTATTTCGAGGCGGCTGGCGTCATCACCTGCCTCGTCCTGCTCGGTCAGGTTCTGGAATTGAAAGCGCGCGAGACGACGAGCGGCGCCTTGCGCGCGCTGCTCGACCTCGCGCCCAAATTCGCCCGCCGCATCGGGCCGGACGAACAAGACGAGGAAATCCCCGTCGATCGGGTCGCGATCGGCGATCGCCTGCGCATTCGCCCCGGCGAGAAAATTCCTGTCGATGGCCGCGTGATCGAAGGCCACGGCGCCGTCGACGAATCCCTGGTGACGGGGGAATCCCTGCCGGTCGAAAAATCTCCCGGCGCGCGGCTGATCGGCGGCACCATCAATCGGGCGAGCGGTCTTGTCATGCGCGCCGAAAAAATCGGCGAAGGCACGATGCTGGCTCAGATCGCCCGCCTTGTCGCTCAAGCCCAGCGCAGCCGCGCGCCGATCCAGAACCTAGCCGATCGCTTCGCCGCCTATTTCGTGCCGGGCGTCCTGATCGCCGCAATTCTGACCTTTCTCGGCTGGTCGATCTGGGGACCGCAACCGGCCATGGGATCGGGCCTCGTCGCCGCCGTCGCCGTGCTGATCATCGCCTGTCCCTGCGCGCTCGGCCTCGCCACGCCGATGTCGATCATGGTCGGAATCGGTCGCGGCGCACGGCACGGCCTCCTCATCCGCGATGCCGAGGCGTTGGAACGATTGGCGGCGGCGGATACGCTCGTCATCGACAAGACCGGCACCTTGACCGAAGGCAAGCCGAAAGTCGTGGCGATCGCCGCGCTCGCCCCCGGCGGGGAAAACGAGTTGCTGCGCCTTGCCGCCAGTTTGGAACGCGCGAGCGAGCATCCCTTGGCGCGCGCGATTCTCGCCGAGGCCGAGGCGCGGCATCTCTCCCTCGCCGCGCCCGAAGGCGCGTCATCGCCGATCGGCAAGGGCGTCATGGGGCGGGTCGAAGGGCGCGCGATCGTGATCGGCCAGGATCGGTTTTTCGCCGAGCGGGGCATCGCGATCGGCGCGGCGGGAGAGGCGCTCGCCCAGCGCCGGAGCGAAGGCGCCACCCTCATCTTCGTCGCCATCGACGACAAGATCGCGGGATCGATCGCCATCGCCGACCCCATCAAAGCGACGACGGCGGAAGCCTTGGCCGCCTTGCGCGCCGACGGGTTGCGCATCGTCATGCTGACCGGGGATCATCGCGCGACGGCCTCGGGAATCGCCGGCAAGCTCGGCATCGCGGAATTCGAGGCCGAAATCCTGCCCGAAGGGAAAAGCGCCGTCGTCGCCCGCCTGAAAAAAGAGGGCCGCATCGTCGCCATGGCCGGGGACGGCGTCAACGACGCGCCGGCTCTGGCGCACGCCGATATCGGCATCGCCATGGGCGGGGGCGCCGATGTTGCCATCGAAAGCGCCGGCATCACGCTGCTGAAGGGCGATCTCCTCGGCATTCTGAAAGCGCGGCGACTGAGCCGCGCCACCTTGCGCAATATCCGGCAGAATCTCTTTTTCGCTTTCGCCTATAACACCGCCGGAATCCCGCTCGCCGCCGGCTTGCTCTATCCGATCTTCGGCCTGCTGCTCTCGCCGATTTTCGCGGCGGCGGCGATGGCGTTCTCCTCGGTCAGCGTGATCGCCAATGCGCTCCGCCTCGGCCGATTGAAGTTATGATTCCGGCGCGCCGGCGCGCGTCGAATTTTAGTCCTTGAGAAAATCGGCGAGATCGATTTGCCCGCTGCCGCGCAATGCGGGCTTGGGCTGGTCCGCATGCGGTGCCCAGCCGACGAGAAAAAGAATCTGGAAGCGAACGGCCAACATGCCCATGGCATCGGTGAACCGTTGGCGATAGAGAGCCTTGGCGCGATCGAGAATGGCGCGGCGGAGCGGCTTGCGCGATCGCGCGGCGAGCGCATTGCCTTCGCCCATATTGCGCAGATCGGCGAAGAGATACTTCAAGTCGGAATAACGAACCGTCAGGATCTCCTGATCGGCGACCGGCAAGGCGAATCCCGCGCGCTGCAGCAGCCCCGCCGCTTGGCGAAGATCGATCATCGGCAGGATGCGCGGCGCGGCGCCGCCGGTTTCCGCCATTTCCGCCTCGGCAAGGATAGTGCGCAATTCGCTCAACGTCTCGCCGCCCGGCAAGGCGGCGAGAAAAAGCCCGTCCGGTTTCAGCGCCTGGCGAATCTGCAAAAGCGCGCCCGGCAGATCGTCCAGCCAATGCAGGCCGAAATTGCTCACGGCAAGGTCGAGACTGGCGGGCGCGAAAGGCAGAAGATCGGCATCGGCGACGAGGGCAAGGTCGCGCGTCGCGGCCGAATCCGCAATCGCATGGCATTCGAAAAGCCGGCCGATGCGGCCCGGCCGGCAAGAGACGCGTAAAGCCCGCGCGAGGATATCGCCCTGGGCGGAAAGATCGGCCGCCACGGGGAAATCCCGGACCATGTCTTCCAACCGGTCGGCGAGGCACGAGGCCGTTTCGGCGAGCAGGAAATCGTAATCGCCGAGATTGGGCCAAGCGCGTCGGCGCTGACCGCGCCAATGTCGGCGGTCGACGATCGCGGGAATGTCGCTGGACGGAGCCATGAGGCTTTCTAAAGCCTATCGCGGCCGGGGGGAATGGCCATCCTATGGCCGCCAGCGGATTGACTTTCGCCGATCGAAGGCGCCGGAATCCTCCCCATGCGCCTT
>CAYQAG010000022.1:13566-42192 GCA_964415425.1 uncultured Rhodospirillaceae bacterium
TTCCTCGGCCCTCCTTGCTGCGCGCAATGCGGCCTCCCCTTCGATTTCGATCGCGGGGCGGGAGCGCTTTGCGGCGAATGCCTGGCGCGCCCGCCGCTCTTTCGCCGCCAGCGCGCGGCCTTGCGCTATGACGAGGCGAGCCGGGAGCTCATCCTCGCCTTCAAACATGCCGACCGCACGGAAGCCGCGCCGGTTTTCGCCCGCTGGCTGGAACAAGCGGGCGCCGAATCGATCGCCGAAGCCGATTTCGTCGCACCCATTCCGCTGCATTGGTCGCGCCTATTCCGCCGGCGCTATAATCAAGCCGCGCTCTTGGCCGGCGCGCTCGCCAGACGCGGCGGCCGGGTTTTCGCGCCCGATCTTCTCCGCCGCATCCGTGCGACCGAACGCCAGGGCCATAAGAGCCGGAGCGCGCGCTGGCGCAATGTCGCGGGCGCCATCGCCGTCGCCCCCGCTTGGATAGCGGCTATCCAGGGGCGCCGCATCCTGGTCGTCGACGATGTGGTGACGACGGGCGCGACCGTTGGGGCGGCGACAAAGGCCCTGCTGGCGGCGGGCGCAGCCGCGGTCGATATCCTGGCCCTGGCCCGGGTCGTCAAGGCCGATTGAATGCCGCCTCGCCCCTCGGTTCCGGTCTTGCCAAATCCCTAGCAAAAGCGGAAATTGGAGCCGCCCCCGACGGAGCGACGATCCGATGGCGAAGATCGAAATCTACTCGACTCAGCTTTGCCCCTATTGCTACCGCGCCAAGAAGCTGCTTCAGGATTACGGCGCCGCTTTCGAGGAAATCGACGTCCTCTGCGATGCCGCCAAGCGCGACGAGATGCGCAAACGCGCCGGCGGGCGCAATTCGGTGCCGCAGATTTTCATCGACGACCGCCATGTCGGCGGCTGCGACGATCTTTATGCCCTGGATCGCGCCGGAACCTTGAAGAATTTGCTCGCCGGCAAACCGGCCTGACGCAGACCCGCGAAGGAAAAGGACAACCCCCATGACCGACAAGGCTTCCCGCATCCTGAAAGCCGCCTGCGTGCAGATGACGGCCGAACGCGACGTCGCGCCCAATATCGCGATGGCGACGGATTTCATCCGCGCCGCCGCCGCGAAGGGGGCGGAGCTTATCCTGACGCCCGAGAACACGACCATCCTCGAACCCGATAAGGCGGCGAGCCTCGCCAAGACGCCGGCCGAGGCGGAGCATCCGGGCCTCTCCGCTTTCGCCGATCTCGCGCGCGATCTCAAGGTTTGGCTGGTCATCGGTTCGATGCCGGTCCGCGTCGAGCCGACGCGCATCGCCAATCGCTGCTATGTCTTCGATCCCAAGGGCGCCATCGCCGCGATCTACGATAAGATTCACATGTTCGACGTCGATCTGCCGACGGGCGAGAGCCACCGCGAATCCGCGCAAGTTCGCCCCGGCCGCGACGGCGTGGTGGTCGGAACGCCCTGGGGCGGGCTCGGCCTCACCATCTGCTACGATCTGCGCTTCGCTTATCTGCATCGCGCGTTGGCGCAAGCGGGCGCGATCATGCTTTCGGCACCCGCCGCCTTCACCGTCCCGACGGGCGAGGCGCATTGGCATGTGCTGCTCCGCGCTCGCGCGATCGAGACGGGCTGCTATGTCCTGGCGCCCGATATGACGGGCATCCATGCCGAAGGCCGGGCGACTTACGGCCATTCGCTCATCATCGATCCCTGGGGCCGCGTTCTCGCCGATGCCGGGAAGGAGCCCGGCATCATCCTCGCCGATATCGATCCCGAGGCCGTGGCGAAGGCGCGGCGCGCTATTCCCGCTTTGACCCATGATCGCCATTTCGCGAAGCCGGCTTCGGCCTTGAAGGCGGCCGGCGAATAAGCGAAACGAGGGCGGGCCTCAACCGACGAGGCGCGCGAGGATCAACCCGGCCAGGAAAACGAGGCCGAAATCGCGATTGCTGCGAAAGATCGCGAGGCAGGAGGCGGGATCGTCGAGATCGACCTTGCGCCCCTGCCAGAGGAGATGCAGCGAAACGGCGAAGAGGCCGAGATAAGCGGGCCAAGCCATATCGGCCGCCCGGAGCGCCAGCGCCATGAGGATAATCGTCGCCGCCCCGCAGATCGCGAGGAAGGGCCGCGTCTTCGCGCCGAGGCGAAGCGCGCTCGATCTGACGCCGATCAGGGCATCGTCGGCCTTATCCTGATGGGCATAGATCGTATCGTAGAAGAGCGTCCAGAAGATGCCGGCGGCATAAAGCCAAAGCGGCGCGGCGGCGAGATCATTCGCGACCGCCGCCCAGCCCATCAGCGCGCCCCAGTTGAAGGTAAAACCGAGGAAAAGCTGCGGCCACCAGGTGATCCGCTTCATGAAGGGATAAAGCGCGACGAGGAGCAGCGAAAAGATTCCGAGCCCGATGGCGAAGGGCGGCAGCGTCAGCAGGATGAGAAACCCCAGACCCGCTTGCAGCGCCAGGAACAGAAAAGCCTGGGCGCGCGTCAAGGCGCCCGAGGCGAGCGGGCGATTGGCGGTCCGCGCGACCCGAGAATCGAGATCGCGATCGGCGATATCGTTGATCGTGCAGCCGGCGCCGCGCATGAGGATGGCGCCGAGCGCGAAAAGCAGGAAAAGCCGGAGATCGGGCAGCGCGCCCGGCAAGGCGACGAGGATAAGCGACCACCAGCAGGGGATGAGCAACAGCCAAGTGCCGATCGGCCGGTCGAGCCGCGCCAAGCGCAGATAGGGCCGCAAGCCCGCCGGCATGCGGCGGTCGATCCAATCCCCGGCTTGAATGTCGCTGGCGCTGCTCATAGCCTTCCCGTTTCGTGAGAGTAGAGAAACCAGGAAACCGGCTCAAGCCATGATCCCGCGTCTTTATGTCCCCCTTGCGCTCGCCGCAGGGGCCGAAATCGCAACCGATTCGCATGCGGCGCATTATCTCGGTCCTGTTCTGCGCCGCCAGCCCGGCGATGCCGTGATCATTTTCAACGAGCGCGATGGCGAATTTTCCGCGCGCCTCGAAGCGCTAGGCAAAAATTCGGCCAGGCTCTCCATCCTCGCCTTGCGGCGTTCCGTCGAGCCGGTTCCCGATCTTTGGCTCTGTTTCGCGCCGCTGAAGAAAGAGGCGCAGGATTTTCTGATCGAGAAAGCGACCGAGCTCGGCATCGCGCGCCTGCAGCCGGTCGCGACCGAATACGGCCAAGTGCATCGCGTCAACGAAGCGCGCCTCCGCGCGAATATCATCGGCGCGGCGGAACAGACGGAACGCTTGACCTTGCCGGAATTGCGGCCCCCTCTCGCGCTCGACCGGCTGCTTGCCGATTGGCCGAGAGAGCGGCGTCTTCTGCTCTGCGCCGAGGCCGGTCCCGCTTTTCCCATCGCCGATGCGTTAGCTCTGCTCACGCGAGATGCGAATCCGCCTCACGCATGGGCGATTCTCGTCGGTCCCGAAGGCGGATTTTCGCCGAGAGAACTTGACCGAATGCGCGATCTGCCCTTTGTTAGTCCGATCGGTCTCGGGCCGCGCATCCTGCGTGCCGAAACCGCCGCCTTGAGCGCGATCGCGATCTTCCAGGCCCTCTGCGGCGATGGGAGGACGCGACCGCCGCGACCCTTGCGCGATCTCGCTATAAAGGAGTGATCCCCTTGTCGGCCCCACCCAAATCGCGCGGCGAACCCGTCACCGATAAACGGCAATTGGTCGAATATATCGCCGGCGGCGCGAAGCCCGACCGCCAGGCTTGGCGCATCGGCACCGAGCACGAGAAATTCGTCTTCGCCTTGGATAATCTGCGCCCCGCGCCTTACGAGGGGCCGAGCGGCATCGGCGCGCTGCTCGACGGCTTGACGCGCTTCGGCTGGCAAAGGATCGAGGAGAACGGTCGCACGATCGCGCTTAGCCAGGGCGCGGAAAGCATCACGCTCGAACCCGGCGGCCAATTCGAGCTTTCCGGCGCGCCCTTGCGTTCGATCCACGAAACCTGCCGCGAGGTCGGCACGCATCTCATGCAAGTAAAACAGGTCGCGCGCGAACTCGGCCTCGGCTTGCTCGGCATGGGCTTCAATCCCAAATGGTCGCGCGCCGATACGCCCTGGATGCCGAAGGGACGCTATCGCATCATGCGCGATTATATGCCGAAGCGCGGCAAGCTCGGCATCGACATGATGATCCGCACGGCGACCGTGCAGACCAATCTCGATTTCGCCGACGAAGCCGATATGGTGAAGAAATTCCGCGTCTCGCTCGCTTTGCAGCCGATCGCGACCGCGCTCTTCGCCGATTCGCCCTTCACCGAAGGAAAGCCCAACGGCTATCTCTCCTATCGCAGCCATATCTGGACCGATACCGATCCCGATCGCTGCGGCATCCTGCCTTTCGTGTTCGAGCCCGGCATGGGTTACGAGCGTTACGTCGATTATCTGCTCGATGTGCCGATGTATTTCGTCTATCGCGACGGTGTCTATATCGACGCCTCGGGGCAATCCTTCCGCGATTTCCTGAAAGGGCGGCTGCCCGCTCTTCCCGGGGAAATCCCCGGCCTCGGCGATTGGGTCGATCACATGTCGACCGCCTTTCCCGAAGTGCGGCTGAAGCGGTTTCTGGAAATGCGCGGCGCCGATGGCGGGCCTTGGGAGCGGCTTTGCGCGCTCCCCGCCCTCTGGGTCGGTCTGCTTTACGACGATCAAGCCCTCGATGCCGCTTGGGAGATCGTGAAATCCTGGTCGATCGCCGATCACGAAACCCTGCGCCGCGATGTCCCGCGCCTTGGCCTCGCGACGCCCTTTCGGAGCCGCCCGCTTTCCGCTTGCGCGCAAGAGATCCTCGCCATCGCGCGTCAGGGCCTGCGCAACCGGAGTGCCCGCGATCTCGCCGGCGCCGACGAAAGCGGCTTCCTCAATCCCTTGCAATCGATCCTCGATCGCGGCTTGACCCCGGCCGAGGAAAAACTCGCCCTCTATCGCGGCCGCTGGCAGGGCTCGGTCGATCCCATTTTCCGCGAATACGCGTATTGAAGGGGCGCGACTTTAAGCAAGACGGCAGGAAGGTCTTAAGGTTCAGGAACTTACGATTGCTCTTGCTATGGTTATGTTAGTGTGATAACTAAACCGCAATGACGCTCCGCGATCCGAGTCTCGATACGCTGCTCGATCTTAATGGGCAGATATTGGTCATAGATTAGGAAGGTCGCTACTGGGTGAGATTCCTAGTTACCTGAGTGCCGGTGGCCCCGGAAAAGCCGCACGGCCTCGTCATCGATTGAAATCGGTCAAGGCTTACGAATATCGCGATGCCGCGACATTGCTCGGCGATTTCTGGAGCCTAGTGGATAAGATATTGCGCGAGAGAGGAGCCATCCCATGACAGTCCTAAAAGTCGGCATCGCCAGTTACGTGGATGTGAAGGCGCGAGCCCTGGCGGTGGCGCGCGGCGAGCAGCGTGTCCGGCAAGGCGAACCGAAAATCTGGTTCACTTCGACGGAATCCTTCGCCAAGATTCTTTCCGCCGGCAATCGCGCCCTGCTGCGCGTGATCGCGGAAGAGATGCCGGAATCGCTCGATGAATTGGCGCAAATCACGGGCAAGGCTAAATCCAATCTTTCGCGCACCTTGAAGACGATGGCCGGTTACGGCCTCGTCCGATTGGAACGGGGAGAGCGCGGTCGCTTGGCGCCGCGCGTGATCTACGATCGCGTCCAACTCGACCTGCCGCTCGCCGAAGCGCGCAAGGCGGGTTAAACGGAAAGGGGAACAGGCGTCGAGCAATCTCGCGTTACACCAAGCTTGTGGCCATTCAGGAGAAAGTTGCCTTCGATCGCGACCGGGTATGGCTGGGTGCCCTCGCATTCACGCCCTAAAACCGCCGCGCCCCCGGCGCCATAAAAAACAGGGAGCCGAAGCTCCCTGTGAAATCCTAGATACTGACTTCGAAATCCTCGCCCCATTTGAGGCCGGCGGTATCGCACGCCTCTTTGAGCCAGTCTCGCGTGGTGGTTGCGTTGTTATTGGTGCCGTAGAACCAGCCGGGTTTTAGCTGCTCGGCGTACTTGTTGGCGAGGTCCGGGTTTCTAAAGAGATCAGCTGCTTTCGTGGCAACGATGCGCCGGGTTCGACCTTTCCGCTTCGCGAGTTCTGGGAGAAGGCCTGGATAGTACTGCTCGATTGCAAGGATGCCTTTCTTAAGGATCTCCTTGTAAGAGTCACATACCACAATCTCGCCCTTGATTCGATACAGGTATTTCCCGCCGTGTTGCAGCAAGCGAGCGCGTGGAGATTGATTAGCTGCGGAAACCGCAGCCGGAACAGCGACGCTAGCTACCTTCGTGCCGAGGAGCGTCTCCGCTGCAAAGTCGAGCGAATATTCCTCGTGGAAGGGCTGGATGCCGAGTTTGAGCACGCTGCCGTCGATCCAGATATAGCCCTTGTTGTGTTGCGAGAGCAGGTTCACAGCCTTCTCAATCGAGATACAAGACGCCATGACAACGGTCCTCCTTGAAGCATTTAAAAGGCTTTTTAATGCTTAATAAGCATTATGTCAAGAGGCTAAAAAAGCAATATCTAACGAGCCTGAAGTCAAATCTGCGAGGATTTGGCCATGTCAAGCATGCTGACCGTCGCCTTATCCTTTCAGAGTCACGAATCCTTCTCATATATGGGTTAAAATCGGACTCTTGAAAAATACGGCATTATGCCGTATAAAGGCAAAAAGCAAATTGAGTTACGGAATCCGTAATGCCCAAACCCTCTGCCGAAACCGATACCGCCCGATTGGAAGCGCGTATTCCCGTTCCAATCTATGAAAGGATGCAGCGCGCCGCGCGTCTGCGCGGCATGACTTTGACCGGTTATCTCATCGCCACGGCCGGCGAGGATGCGCGGCGGGTTGTCGAGGATGCGGAAATCCTGCGCCTCACGCAGGCCGATCAAATCCGCTTCGCCGAGGCGCTAATCGATCCGCCCAAGGCGAATAGGCGGCTAGTCCGCGCCGCGAAGCGGCATGCCGAACTCATAGAACGTCGGTGAGCGCTCGTTTCGTTATCGAGCCGCTAGCCAAGACTCACAAGCGAGCGGATTTCTCCTGCGGCAACGATCGGATCGACGATTATTTCCGCGAGATCGTCGCGCAGGACGCTCGCCGCAAATACGCGACCTGCTTCGTCGCTCGGGAAATCGCGACCGATCGGGTCGCCGGTTTTTATACCTTATCGTCCAGCACAATCGCCTTGAACGAGCTTCCCGGATTGCTGGCGAAAAAACTGCCGCGCTATCCTTCCGTTCCGGCCGTGCTGATCGGCTGGCTCGGCCGACACCGCGATTATGCCGGGCAAGGGTTGGGGCAAGCCTTGCTGTTCGACGCGATCAAGACCGTCGCAACGGCTCCCATCGGGGCTTATGCCGTCTTCGCCGACGCCATCGACGATAAGGCGGCCTCGTTCTATGCCGCTTTCGGCTTCGTGCCCTTGGGTGCCCGCCCGCATAGGCTCTATCTGCCCGTGGCGACGGCTCTGCAATTATTGATGTGAACTGGCGGAGGGGGTGGGATTCGAACCCACGGTACCCTTGCGGGCACAACGGTTTTCGAGACCGCCCCGATCGGCCACTCTGGCACCCCTCCGCATCGGGCGGGGAACCTAGCCGAGGCCGATCCGGCCCGCAACCCCGAGGCGGGCGCCTTTCCCCCGACCCGGCTTGAGCCCTTCCCCGCCGCTGTCCGGGGCGATTCCCGGGCGGAAGCCCCCGCCGGAGACCCTGGGCCCAGGGCCGGAACCGCCGCCGATCCGGGGTTGACTTCGCCCCCTCCCCCCGTATATTCCCCGCCCCTGGATGGGGGCGTTTGCCCCCGGAACGATTTGGCGCGGCCCGCGCTTATCCCTGCCGGCGGCAGGGGGGCGGCGGGTCAAGCCCAGAGGGTTTAAGGATCGAGTCCCATGTATGCTGTGATCAAGACCGGCGGCAAGCAATACAAGGTCGCCAAGAACGACGTCATCGCGGTCGAGAAATTGCCGGCCGAGGCGGGCGCCACCATCACGCTCGGCGAAGTGCTGATGCTGGGCGAAGATTCCAAGGTGACGATCGGCACCCCGCTCGTCGCCGGGGCCAGCGTCACGGCGAGCGTCATCGACCAGACCAAGGCCGATAAGGTCATCATCTTCAAGAAGAACCGCCGGCACAATTACCGGCGCAAGCGCGGTCATCGGCAGAAGCTGACCATGCTGAAGATCGAAGCTATCAAGGCGGCTTGAACCGGGCCGCCGCGTCAAGAGATACGCGCGCGAGCGAGTTAGAGGAGACGGGTTATGGCTCATAAGAAAGCCGGCGGCAGTTCCAGAAACGGCCGCGATTCCGCCGGGCGGCGCCTGGGGGTCAAGAAATTCGGCAGCGAGAGCGTGCTCGCCGGCAATATCATCGTCCGCCAGCGCGGCACCAAATTCCATCCCGGCGCCAATGTCGGCATGGGCAAGGACCATACGATCTTCGCCAAGGCGGAGGGTCGGGTCGGCTTCCACACCACGACGGGCGGAAGGACCTATGTCTCGGTTCTTCCGAAGGCGACGCGACCGGCGGCGGAATGACCGCCTGATCAGCCATTCGCCGAACGGCTTTCGGGGGGAATGGCCTAGCCATTCCCCCTTTTCGTTTCGCCCCTCTTCGGCAGCCCGGCCATGAAATTCCTCGACGAAGCCAAGATATTCGTGAAAAGCGGCGATGGCGGCGCCGGCTGCGTCAGTTTCCGGCGCGAGAAATTCATCGAATTCGGCGGACCCAATGGCGGCAATGGCGGGCGCGGCGGCGATATCTTCGTCGAGGCCGTTCCCAATCTCAACACCCTCATCGATTACCGCTATCAGCAGCATTTCAAGGCGCGGCGCGGCTATCACGGCATGGGCAAGGACCGCTCCGGCGCC
Source organism: uncultured Rhodospirillaceae bacterium (assembly GCA_964415425.1). Lineage (GTDB taxonomy): Bacteria > Pseudomonadota > Alphaproteobacteria > Dongiales > Dongiaceae > Dongia. The sequence goes on from CAYQAG010000022.1 coordinate 22,445, forward strand.
GATGCCCCGCCCATCATCCTCAAGGTTCCCGTCGGCACGCAAATCCTGGCCGAGGATAAATCGACCCTGCTTTTCGACCTGACCGAACCCGGCCAGCGCATCCTGCTCTGCAAGGGCGGCGATGGCGGTTTCGGCAACGCGCATTACAAATCCTCGACCAATCGCGCGCCCCGCCAATCGGGCCAGGGCTGGCCGGGCGCCGAACATTGGCTCTGGCTGCGCCTGAAACTCATCGCCGATGCCGGCCTCGTCGGTCTGCCCAATGCCGGGAAATCGACCCTGCTCGCTGCGACATCCCGCGCCAAGCCGAAGATCGCCGATTACCCCTTCACCACCCTGACGCCGCAATTGGGCGTGGTCGGGATCGACGAGCGGGAATTCGTGCTCGCCGATATTCCGGGCCTGATCGAGGGCGCGCATGAAGGCGCCGGGCTCGGCGATCGTTTCCTCGGCCATGTCGAACGTTGCGGGGTCCTTATCCATCTGATCGACGGCACGATCGAGGATGTCGGCCAAGCCTATCGCACGATCCGGCGGGAATTGGCGGCCTATTCGCCGCTTCTTGCCGAGAAGCCGGAAATCGTCGCGCTCAACAAATGCGATGCCCTGACGGAAGAGGAGATCGCGGCGAAAAGCGCGCGGCTAAAGCGGCTCGCCAAGCCGAAACGCGGCGAGCGCATTCACGCAATCTCCGCCGCGACGAAGGCGGGCGTCGTCGAATTGATGCGCGCGGCCTTTGCCAAGATCGAGGCGGCGCGAAAGGCCGAAACCGAAACCGCCCCCGAAACCGCTGGGGCCGCGTCATGACGGGAAAGCGCGAACCCTTGCTCGGCTCCGCGCGGCGCCTCGTCGTCAAGATCGGCTCGGCCTTGCTGGTCGATGAGGAAAACGGCGGCATCCGCCGGCGCTGGCTGGATGCCTTGATCGACGATGTCGCCGAGCTTCGCCGGCAAGGGATCGAAATCAGCTTGGTTTCCTCGGGCGCCATCGCCATCGGGCGGCGCCATCTTGGCCTTGGAGTGGGCATTCTGAAACTCGAAGAAAAACAAGCGGCGGCGGCGACGGGGCAGATCCGCCTCGCCCATGCCTATCAGGAAAGCCTCGCCCGCCACGGCCTGACGGCGGCGCAAATCCTGCTCACCCTCGACGATACCGAAGAACGCCGGCGCCATCTCAATGCGCGCGCGACCTTGACCACTTTGCTGAAGATGGGCGCCGTTCCCGTCATCAACGAGAACGATACGATCGCGACCGCGGAAATCCGCTTCGGCGACAATGACCGCTTGGCCGCGCGCGTCGCCGCCATGATCAGCGCCGATACCTTGGTCCTGCTTTCCGATGTCGATGGGCTTTATACCGCCGATCCGCGCCAGGACCGCGCGGCCAGCCGGATCGGCGAAATCCGCCATCTCACGCCCGAGATCGAGGCGATGGCGGGATCGGCGCCGCCCGGTTATTCCTCGGGCGGCATGGTGACGAAACTCGCCGCCGCCAAGATCGCCATGAATGCGGGCTGCCGGATGGCGATCGCCGATGGCCGCGTGATGAACCCCCTTTCCGCCCTTGCCGGCGGCGCCGCCTGTTCCTGGTTCCTGCCCAAGGCCGAGCCGAAGACGGCGCGCAAGAATTGGATCGCGGGCACGCTGACGCCCAAGGGCAAGATCGCCATCGATGCCGGCGCCTATCAGGCCCTGCAAGCGGGGCGCAGCCTGCTGCCCGCCGGCGTTACGAAAATCGAGGGCCGCTTCCGGCGCGGCGATTGCCTGCTGATCCTCGATCCCGAGGGTCGCCCTTGCGCGCGGGGGTTAAGCGCCTACGATGCCGCCGAGGCGAAACGCATCATGGGTCATAAATCGCGCGAGATCGCCGGCTTGCTCGGCTATCGCGGCCGTGATGAGATGATTCATCGCGACGATCTGGTCCTCGAATGATACCGACCGCCTTAATGGCTGCCGCTTTGACTTTACCGCCTTCTCCTCCGTCATGGTCGGCGAAGGCCGACCATCCACGAGTTTCAGCGGGGCGTAGTCCGGTAAGCGGCAAGAAAATCGTGGATGGCACGCCTGCGCGTGCCATGACGGAATGGAGGATCGATTATCCAAGTCGCATAGCCGATCGATGGGTATGAAAGGCGAAACGGAAATGCCGACGAGGGAAATCGCCACGCCAATTCCGGCCGATCCCATGACCGGGCCGGCACTCGAACGCGCGATGGCGGAGCTTGCTGCCGCCGCGAAAGCGGCCGCGCGCGATCTCGCGCGAGCCGACGGCGCGACCAAGGATAAAGCCCTTCGCCGTATGGCCCAGGAATTGCGCGCGCAATCCGCCATCATCCTCGCCGCCAACGATGCCGACATGACGCGCGCTAAAGCGCAAGGATTGAGCGCCGCTTTGCTCGACCGCCTGCGCCTCGATCCCCGCCGCATCGAAGCCATGGCGACCGGTCTGGAGGCGATCGCCGATCAGCCCGACCCCGTCGGCCGGGTGCTGGGAGAAACGATCCGCCCCAACGGCCTCAGAATCGCGCGGATCGCGGTCCCGCTCGGCGTCATCGGCATCATTTACGAAAGCCGGCCCAATGTGACGGCCGATGCCGGCGCGCTTTGCCTCAAATCCGGCAATGCCGCGATCCTGCGCGGCGGCTCGGAAAGCGCTGCAAGTTCGGCCGCGATCCTTGCCGCCTTGCGAAGCGGTCTCCGCGAAGCCGGCTTGCCCGAAGCCGCGATCCAATCCCTCCCCAGCCAAGATCGCGCCGCCATCGGTCTGATGCTGAAGATGGAGGACGCGATCGATCTCATCGTGCCGCGCGGCGGGCGCAAACTCATCGAGCGCGTCATCGCGGAAAGCCGCATTCCCGTCCTCAAGCATCTCGACGGGCTTTGCCATACCTATATCGACGGCGCCGCCGATCCGGAAATGGCGCGGCGCATTGCCATGAACGCCAAGATGCGCCGCCCCGGCGTTTGCGGCGCGACCGAAACCCTGTTGATCGATCGCGCCGCCTTGGGATTCGCGCAACCCATCCTCGACGATCTTATGGCCGCCGGCTGCGAATTGCGCGGCGATGCCGAAATCCGCCGCCTCGCCCCCCGAATCAAACCGGCTTCGCCAGAGGATTGGGATACGGAATATCTCGACGCCATTTTGTCGGTCGCAATCGTCGAGGGCATCGAGGGCGCGCTCGCCCATATCGCGCGCCACGGCTCGCATCACACCGAAGCGATCGTCACCGAAAACGCCGCCATCGCCGAGCGTTTCCTCGCCGAAATCGATGCCGCCATAATCATCTGGAACGGCTCGACGCAATTCGCCGATGGCGGCGAATTCGGCATGGGCGCCGAGATCGGCATTTCGACCGGCAAATTGCATGCGCGCGGCCCCGTCGGCGCGGCGGAATTGACGACCTATAAATACCTGATCCGCGGCACCGGCCAGGTTCGGCCCTGACGGGATCGCGGAATGCGCAAGATCGGCCTGCTCGGCGGTTCGTTCAACCCGGCCCATGAAGGGCATCGGGCGATCAGCCTCGCGGCGCTCGCTTATCTCGGCCTCGACGAAGTGTGGTGGCTGATCGCGCCGCAGAATCCGCTGAAACCGCCTTCCGAGATCGCGCCCCTCGCCGAACGCCTGCGCGAGGCGAAGCGCGTCGCCCGGCACCCTCGCATCCTTATCAGCGATCTCGAATTGCGCTTGAGGACGCGCTTCACCGCCGACACGCTGCGCCAAATCAAGCGCCGCTTGCCGCAGCATCGTTTCGTCTGGCTGATGGGCGCCGACAATCTTGCCGGAATCGATCGTTGGAAGGATTGGCCGGAGATTTTCCGCCTGATGCCGATTGCCGTTTTCGACCGTCCGGCTTATACTTACCCCGCATTGGCCGCCAAGGCGGCAAGGCGGTTCGGGGCGTTCCGGCATCGCGAACAGGCGATGCTCGCTCTCGCCCTGGCTCCCCCGCCGGCCTGGGCGTTCGTGCATCATCGGCCGAACCCGATTTCGGCGACCGCCATCCGCAAGGCGCGGGCGGCGGGGCGGCGGAACCGGACGGACAATTGAGCGCCGATCTCGCCGGCCGAAGATCGGCAAGGAGGGTAGAAGCCATTCGCGCAACCAAGAAAGCGGCGCCCAAGCGCAGCCGCGCCGGAACGGGAACGGGCGAAAGCCGCAGCGCACGCCCGCGCCGCCCCGGCGCCAAAGCCGCCGCAAAATCGACCGGTCAGCCGTCGCGGCGCACCGGCGATCTCCTCGCGATCGTCGAAAAATCCCTCGATGCCGACAAGGCCGAGGATATCGTGGCGATCGATCTTGCCGAAAAATCCAGCATCGCCGATATCATGGTCATCGCCACGGGGCGCAATGCGCGCCAATTGGCGGCCATGGCGCAGCATCTCGACGAGAAGCTGACCAAGGCGGGCGTCAAGGCCGTCGCCATCGAGGGCCTCGCCCAGGGCGATTGGGTGCTGCTCGACGGCGGCGATATCGTCGTCCATCTTTTCCGGCCGGATATGCGCAAGCTCTACAATCTCGAAAAAATGTGGGCGAGCGCGCCGCCGCAGCCGGAGGCTCTTTTGGCCGTCGGCTAAGGGGCCCTCGCCGCAGCCCCTCTTTATCGACCGGCGCCCGCCGCCGGAGCGGGTTGGACTTGGCCGCTTGCATCCCGCCCTATATGATCCTGGGGCCGGGTCGCGGGGGGATTTCCGAGCGCGATCCTTAAGGGTGAGGCGCAAGCATGGATCTGCCGCGCGATATCGAAGCGACGATGGCTTTGCTGCGCCAAGGGGATTACGTCGCCGATCGCGCGCTCGCGACCGCGATCTTCCTCGCCCTCAAATTGAACCGTCCGCTCTTCCTGGAAGGCGAAGCCGGGATCGGCAAGACCGAGATCGCCAAGGTTCTCGCCGCGCAATTGGACCGCAAGCTCATCCGCCTGCAATGTTACGAGGGGTTGGATGCGGCCTCGGCGCTTTACGAATGGAATTATCCGCGCCAGATGCTGGAAATCCGCTTGGCCGAGGCGCAAGGCGCGACCAAGCGCGACATCGCCGCCGATATCTTCGCCGAGCGCTTCTTGATCAAGCGGCCCTTGCTGCAGGCGCTCGAAGCCGATCCTCGCGGCGCGCCCGTCTTGCTGATCGACGAACTCGACCGCACCGACGAACCCTTCGAGGCTTTTCTGCTCGAATTGCTGGCCGATTTCCAGGCGACGATCCCCGAATTCGGCACGGTCAAGGCGCCCCACCCGCCCATCGTCGTCATCACCTCCAACCGCACGCGCGAAATCCACGACGCCATCAAACGGCGCTGCTTCTATGCCTGGATCGATTACCCCGATGCCGCGCGCGAATTGGAAATCCTGCGCCTGCGCGTGCCCACGGTCGAACGCGATCTCGCGCGCGAGATCGTCGCCTTCGTCCAGGCCCTGCGGCGGCGCGATCTTTTCAAGGCGCCGGGCATCGCGGAAACGCTCGACTGGGCGGAGGCGTTGATCGAGCTCGACCGGATCACGCTCGATGCCCGCGCCATCGACGAATCCCTCGGCGCGCTCCTTAAATATCAGGACGACATCGCCCGCATTCGCGGCAGCGAGGCGGCCAAATTGCTCGAAGAGGTAAAGGCCGAACTCGCCGCCGAAAAACTCGCCGCGTTGCGCCGTGCCTGAAGCGATCGCGGCGGAAGCAATCGCGGCGCCGGAGACGAGCCGCTTCTTCGAGAATATCGTCCATTTCGCGCGCATCCTGCGCCGCGCGGGATTGTCGCTCGGCCCCGGCCGGACGATGCTCGCCATCGCCGCCGTCAAGGCGGCCGGTATCGGCAGCCGGGACGATCTTTATTGGATTCTGCATGCGAGTTTCGTCAATCGGCGCAGCGATCGGGACATCTTCGATCAAGCCTTTCACGTCTTCTGGCGCAATCCCCACTTGCTGCAAAGATTGATGGCGCTGCTGCTCCCGAGCCTTAGCGTCGAAGCCGAAAATCAGGCAACGCCCGCCATCGCGCCGCGCCTCGCCGAGGCGCTCGGCGGTCCGAGGCCGCCAGGCGAAGCGGCGAGAGAAGCGGCGGGCGAGGAAATCGCGCTTGATGCGGCGATGACTTCTTCCGATCGCGACCTCTTGCAAACGATGGATTTCGAGAAAATGAGCGCCGCCGAAATGGCGGAGGCCAAAGCCGCGATCGCCGATTTGCGCCTGCCGATCGCCGCCTTGCCGACGCGCCGCTTCGCGCCGGGGCGGCGCGGTCCGGTCGATCCCCGCGCCAGTCTGCGCGCCGCTCTCCGTCAGAGCGATGCGATCCCGCTTCGATTCCGCCGGCGCCGCCGGCGCCCGCCGCCGCTCGTCATCCTGTGCGACATTTCGGGATCGATGAACCGCTATTCTCGCATCTTCCTGCATTTCAGCCACGCCTTGAGCGCGGAACGCGACCGCGTCCACGTCTTTCTGTTCGGCACGCGGCTCACCAATATCACGCGCGATTTGCGCCAGCGCGATGTCGATGCCGCCCTCGATCGCGTCGCCGCCCATGTCGTCGATTGGTCGGGCGGCACGCGGATCGGCCATTGTCTCGATCTTTTCAATCGCCTGTGGGGGCGCCGGGTCCTGGGGCAAGGCGCCATCGCGCTGCTGATCTCCGACGGGCTCGATCGCGACGATGCCGCCGGTCTCGATGCCGCCATGGAAAGATTGCGGAAATCCTGCCGCCGGCTGATCTGGCTTAATCCGCTGCTGCGCTTTTCCGGCTATGAAACGAAAAGCCTAGGCGCCCGCGCCATGATCGATCATGTTGACGATTTCCGGCCGATTCATAATCTTCAAAGCCTGCGGGATCTCGCCGCGATCCTGTCGCGGCCCGAAACCGTCCTTAGAGAACCGGAGCCGGAGCGAAATCGCCATGATGCCTAAAGCAAATAGCGATCGCGAAGCGACCGACGATCTCCTCGCCCTCGCCGCTCTCTGGCGCGATCGTGGGGTGGGCGTCGCCTTGGCGACGGTCACGGCGACCTGGGGCTCCTCGCCGCGCCCCGCCGGCAGTCAAATGCTGATCGCTAACGATGGCAGCCTATCGGGCTCGGTCTCGGGCGGCTGCGTCGAGGGCGCCGTCATTCGCGAAGCGCTCGATGTCATCGCCGACGGCAAGCCGCGCCATCTCGATTTCGGCATCACCGATGCCCAGGCCTGGGAAGTCGGGCTTGCCTGCGGCGGCAAGCTCGCCGTCTATGTCGAGCGCATCGAATGAAGCGCCGCTCGCTCGATCTGCTGCTCGATCTCGCCGCCCGCCGCATCGCGGCCGCGCATATCACCGATCTTGCGACGGGCGAGGATGACGTCTTCGCGCCCGGCCATCCCGCCCCCGCTTTCGGCCTCGATGCCGCGGCGCGAACCCGGCTCGAAGAGGCGTTGCGGGGCGAAGACAGTTTCGAGGCAGAACTCGCCGGGCGGCGTTGTTTCGTGCAAGTGCGCCGGCCCCGGCCGCGCCTCGTCATCATCGGCGCCGTTCATATCGCTCAAGCCCTGGCGCCGATGGCCGCCCTTACCGGTTACGACGTCATCGTCGTCGATCCGCGCCGCGCCTTCGCCACGGCGGAGCGCCTGCCCGGCGTGACCCTGCGGATCGACTGGCCGGACGAGGCTCTGGCGGAATTGGCGCCCGATGCCATGACGGCGATCGTGACACTGACGCACGATCCCAAGCTCGACGACCCGGCCCTTATCGCCGCCTTGCGCCATCCGGTTTTTTATGTGGGCGCGCTCGGAAGCCGCAAGACGCAGGCCGCGCGGCTCGACCGCCTGCGCGCCAAGGGCTGCCGGGAAGAAGACCTCGCCCGCCTTCATGGGCCCGCCGGCTTGCCGATCGGCGCGCGCTCGCCGGCCGAAATCGCCGCTTCGATCCTCGCCGAGATGATCGCCGCGAGGCGCGGCAAGACGATGGCGCGATGATCTTCGCCAAGCTGCCGATCCGCGATTGCGAAGGCGCGCTCCTCGTTCATGCGCAGCTTTGCGGGAAGGCGATGCTGCGCAAGGGCCATCGCCTTTCCGCCGAGGATATCGCCACTCTCGCGGCTGCCGGCATCGCCGAACTCGCCGTCGCGCGGCTGGAGGCGGAAGATATCGGCGAGGACGAAGCCGCCGCCGCCATCGCCGCGCCGCTTGCCGGCCCCAATCTTACCCTGCGCGCGCCCTTCACGGGTCGGGTCAATATCTTCGCGGCGCGCGCCGGGCTTTTTCTGCCGGCGGCAACGATTATCGATCGGCTGAACGCGATCGACGAGGCGATCACGCTCGCGACCCTGCCCGCTTTCGTTCCCGTCGGACCCGGCGACATGGTGGCGACGGTCAAGATCATTCCCTTCGCCGTTCCGCGCGCGGCGCTCGATCGCGCGCGGCAGCTTCTCGCCGAAAGCGAACCCGCTTTCGTCTTGCGCCCCTTCCGCGCGCGGTCCGTGCATCTCGTGCAGACGCGATTGCCGGGTCTTAAACCCGCCCTCCTCGACAAGACCGAGCAGGTCATGCGCGATCGCCTAGCGAAGCTCGGCCAGGGAGACATGACGACCAGCCGCATCGATCACGACGAAAGCGAATTGGCCGCGCATCTTCGCCAAATCGCGGCCGAGATCGTCCTCGTCATGGGCGCCAGCGCCATCGCCGATCGCCGCGACGTCATTCCGGCGGCGATCCTGGCGGCGGGCGGTCGCATCGAGCAATTCGGCATGCCGGTCGATCCCGGCAATCTCATGCTGTTGGGCGCGATCGGCGATCGCTGGGTGATCGGCCTGCCGGGCTGCGCGCGCTCGCCGCTCCCCAATGGCTGCGATTGGGTGATGGCGCGCCTCTGCGCCGATCTTGCCGTCGAAAGCGCCGATATCCGGCGCATGGGCGTCGGCGGCCTCTTGCCCGAAATCGCGCTCCGGCCGATGCCGCGCGCGGCATCGGCCCCCGGCTCGCCGAAAGAAAAAGCGCCGCGCATCGCCGCGATCATCCTCGCCGCCGGCGCGGCGACGCGCATGGGCGAAGACAAATTGCGTCTCGATTTTGGCGGCAAGCCGATTCTCGCTCATGTCGTCGATGCGGCTTTGGCCGCAGGGTTTGCCGAGGTCGTCGTCGTCCTCGGCCCCAAGGGAATGGCTTTGCGCGAAGCCCTAGGCGCGCGCAAGCTGCGTTATGTCGAAGCGCCTTCGGCCGCGTTCGGTATGGCGGAATCGCTCAAGGCCGGGATCGCCAGCCTGCCGGAGGGAACCGATGCCGCCATGATTCTGCTCGGCGACATGCCGCTCGTTTCGACGGCATTGCTGAAGCGCCTCGCGAAGGCGTTCGATCCCGAATCGGGTCGCGCCATCGTGCTGCCGATTGCCGAAGGCAAGCGCGGCCATCCGGTGCTTTTCGCCGAACGATTCTTTCCCGAAATCGCGACTCTCGCCGGGGATATCGGCGCACGCCCCATTCTCGCCGCTCATGCCGATCTCGTCGCGGAAATCCCCGCCGCAGCCGCCGAAATCTTCACCGATATCGATTCTCCCGAAGCCTATCGGGCCTTGCGGGAACGATCCGCATGAGCCGCGATCTCTATCACGCCGCCTTGCTCGCGGCCGCCGCCGAAGGCTTCGGCAAGGGGCGGATCGAAAATCCGGCGGCGAGCGCCGCGCTCGACAATCCGCTATGCGGCGATCGCGTTATCGTCGATCTCGCTTACGATGCCGAAAGCCGGCCGCCGCGCATCGCCGCCATCGGTCATGCGGTCAAGGGCTGCTTGCTCTGCGAAGCGGCGGCGGCGAGTCTCGCCAAACTCGGCCAAGGGATGAGTCCGGCGGAATTGCGCCGGATGATCGCGGCGATCGAAGATTTGCTGCAAGAGGGACACCCACCGCCCGCGACCTTCGCCGCCCTTGGAATCTTCGCCCCGGTTCATGGCGCGAAAGCGCGGCGCGATTGCGTCAGCCTGCCCTTTCAGGCTCTATCGGCGGCGCTCGATCGGCTGCCGCCCCCACCGGATTAACGATCGACTTGCTCGCGCGCCTCGGCTTCGAGGCGGCGGGTCGCGGTTTCGATCCGCGTTTGCAATTCTTTCAGGAAAGCCTTGCGATCGAGGCCCGGCGCGATCGGCTCCAGATATTCGACGACGATCCGCCCCTTCCGTTTCAGGAAAGACCGGCGCGGCCAATAGAGGCCGGAATTGACGGCGACGGGTACGACCGGAACGGCAAGCTGGGAATAAAGCGCGGCGATTCCAGGCTGATAGGGGCGGCTCTCGCCCGGGGCGACGCGCGTGCCTTCGGGAAAGATCACGATCGGCCGGCCTTCCGCCAGGCGCCGCTCGGCCGCGCGGCGCATGGCTTTCAAGGCGCGGGCACCGCCGGCGCGATCGATCGCGATCATGCCGGCGCGCGCCAGATACCAGCCGAAAAGCGGAACGAACAGCAATTCGCGTTTCAGCACGAAAACGGGATCGGCAAGCCGCAAGGCGAGATAGAAGGTTTCCCAGGTCGATTGATGCTTGACCGCGACGAGGGCGGGCCCCTTCGGCCGATGGCGCAGCCCGCGCTCTAGGAAGCGAAGACCCGTCGTCGCGGCAAGGAGGAAGAAAATGCCGCCGATCCAGAATCGCGCCGCCGCCAGGATGATGGGCGCCGGCAGGAGAAGAAGCGGCAGGCAAAGGAGAAAGAGCGAGAGATTCCAAAGAAGGCAGAGGAGAGCGAAGAGCGCCGACCGAAAAAAAATCATGGCGCCCCGCTCAGGCGCCGGCGAGATCGTGCCACCAGGCGCGCGCCCAGGCGGCGATCGATTTGTGATATTCGCCGACGATCAGCCAAAGTAGGCGCGGCTTCACGAACCAATAGGGATCCTGAATTTCGGCGGGAAAGACGGGATAGGGCAGGATTTGCGGCCCGTCCGCCGTTTCGCCGAGCGCGCGGCGAAATTCCAGCAGGCTGCGATTCATATGGTAATTCGCGGTCACGAGCAGGACCGAACGGAGATCGTTGGCGAGAATCCAATCGCGGCTTTCGCGCGCGTTTTCCTCGGTACTGGTCGCTTCGTGACCGAGCGTCACGCAGCATGCGAGCAACGCCTCGTCGATGGGGGCGCGATCAGGGCCGAGGCCGGCGAGGATATCGGCTATTCCGAGGCCGGGCGCGACGCCGCTCACCAGCATTTTGCCGGCGCGCTTTTCCTGCAAGAGGCGAAAGCCTTCCGCCAAGCGATCGCTGCCGCCCGTCAGGACGACGATCCCGTCGGCGCGAAGATCGCCGGCGCCGGGTTGACGCGGGATGGCGGCGGCGAAGCCGAGAAAGCCGACGAACCAGAAAATCGCCAGCCAGATCGCAACCTGACCCAATCGCACGCCGAGGCCGACGCGCGGGCGCGGCGGATCGAAAGCGCTATATCGGCGAAGCCCCATGAGGCGGTTCTAGAATCTATTTCGTCCCGTGGGAAGCCCCGTGGGAAGCCCCGAAGGCAAGCCGCCGATCCCTTGAGCCGGCGGGCTTCAGGGCAAGCGCGCCAAAGCGCGCAGCACCGCCCAGCGCGCGGCGATCATGGCGAGCCCGCCCATCGCCAAGGGCAGGCAGGCAAGGGCAAGCCAACGGCCGAAGCCCCAGCCGCCAGATGCGGCCGCCGGCAGGATATCGACGATCGCCGCATCGAATCCGAACCGACCGAGCGCGAAGAGGCTGGCGAGCGCCAGAATTGTGCCGATGCCGCCCCCCGTCACGGCGGAGCGCAAGGCTTGGATCTGAAACTGGCGCGCGATATAGGCATCGGTCGCGCCCAGGAGATGCACGATTTCGACGAGATCGCGATGGATGGCGAGGCCGGCGCGGGCGACCTGAACGACGGCGAGCAAGGCGGCCGCGGCGATCAGCAGCAAGGCGATGGCGGCGAGCGAGCGCAGCCAGGAAAGAAACCGCAAGGCGGCTTGCGACCAATCCTCATGGGCATCGAGCCGCGCCTTGGGCGCCGCCTGCGCCATGCGTTCCTTGAGTTGAACGCGATCGACGATCCCATCGGGAACCAGGATCACGCCGATCAGGCTGGGGAGCGGCAAATCCGTAAGCGTATCGGCATCGCCGAACCAAGGCGCCAACAATTGCGCCATTTCGTCCTGCGCGATCGCGCGCGCGCTGGCGATGCCGGGCGTGGCGGCGACGATGGCGACGAGATCGGCGATCTGCCGATCGCGCGCTTCGGGCGCGATCTCGTCGTCGGGCGGCAGCACGATCGTCCATTCCCCCGAAAGGCCGCGCTGCCAATCGCGCGCCAGATTGTCGAGCGCCATCGCCGCGCCGAGGCCGAGAACGGCGAGATAGATCATCACCCCAAGCAGCCAAGGCAAAAGCCGCGCATTGCGATCGCGCATCAGGGGAAGATCGAGGCGCCAATCGAACATGGCTTAATGCGCCTTCGCGACATGCAACCGACCGTGATCGAGGATCAGTCGGGGATGGTGGAACCGCGCGATCAGCGCCGCGCTATGCGTGGCAATGACGATGGTCGTGCCCAGGCGATGCAATTCCTCGAACAGATAAAGCAGGCGGAGCGCGATCGAATCGTCGACATTGCCGGTCGGCTCGTCGGCGAGGATCAAGCTCGGCCGCGCGATCACCGCCCGAGCGATGGCGATGCGTTGCTGCTCGCCGCCCGATAGGGTGGCGGGATAAGCGTCGAGCCGGTCGGCAAGCCCCACCCAGGCCAGCAATTCGGCGACTTGTCCCTGAACCTCCGCTTCGCGCTTGCCGGCGAGACGCAGCGGCAAAGCGACATTGTCCCGCGCCGTCAGATGCGGGATCAGTCGGAAATCCTGAAAGACGATGCCGATCCGCCGACGCAAGGCCGGCAATTCCGCCCGCGTCAGGCCGGCGATATCGCGACCGAAGAGCGAGACGCGGCCTTGGGCGGGCCGCAAACCCAGCGACATCAGCTTCAGAAGGGTCGATTTCCCCGCCCCGCTGGGTCCGGTCAGAAAGTGAAACGATCCCGGTGCGAGCGCGAAGGAAAGATCCCTGAGCACGCTGGGACCATTGCCGTATTGCATCGCAACAGAATCGAAGAGAATCACGTCTCGACCGAGGGAATCGTCCAGGAGCGCGCCAAGATGGCATGACGCCCCCCAGGCGTCAAAGCCGCCGCTTCGCCTTGTCGATTGCGCGATCGCGGCCTATAAAGGGTCGGGGGAAGCCTATTCCCGGGGGCATCATGATCCTGTCTTGTCCGGTCTGCGCTACGCGCTTCATGCTCGACGACGCTTTGCTGCCGTCGGGCGGGCGGAAATTGCGCTGCGCGCGGTGCCAGCATGTCTGGCATCAGGCGGCCGATGCCGGGCAAAGCCCCTCGCCGCTGGGTGGGGCGGCAAAGGCGGAAGCGAGCGAGACCGCCGCCGCGCCGCCCATCGCCCTCGTCATGGGGCGTTCCGGCAATAGCATCCGCGAAGACAGCGGCACGATCGGGGGCAACGAATTGCCGCGCATCCCCGCGAATGGCAGCGAGGCGCGATCCGGTTCCGGCGACGGCAATCCTTCGCGCGGCGGCGGAAGCTCGGCCATCGGCTATTTCCTCGGCATCGTCGTGATCATCATTCTGCTGATCGGCCTCGTCCTGCTGCGGGCGGAGATCGTCCGCTTCCTGCCGCAACTCGCCGGGTTCTACGATCTGATCGGCCTTTCCGTGACACCCCCGCTTGCGCCCTGACGCGACCGACGGCCATTCCGGCGCCGCTTTAGAACTGCTTCAATAGACGTTCCAGATAATCCCGTTCCAGCTTGGGCAAATCGGGATCGGAGCGGCGGCGGCGCAATTCGTCGAAAATCGCCCTCGCGCGTTCGATGGCGGTTTCGTCGGGCACGCGGGTGCCGAAAACATCCATCGTATTCCCGCCGGAGGAATCCTCGTTCTGCGATGCGGGCCGGCCGAAGGGATCCATGGGCGGCCGTTCTCCCTGGCCGGGACGCAAGCCCGCTTGGCGTTGGAGCATATCGCTCGCCGATTGCAGGCTTTTCTGCAGATTGTCGAGCGCCCGCGATTGCGCATCGGCCGCATCGCCGAATTCCTGGCGGTTGAGGCTGTCGATCGCCTCGCGCATCGCCTGTTCGGCCTCGCCCATGCCGGAGGGAATATCGCCCAAAGCATCGCCGAAGCGGCGCATCAAACTGCCTAAATCCTGGCGCAAGCCTTCCTGCAGCAAGGGATTGGGGCCGCTGCCGCCGCCGGTCGGCGCATTGCCGGCCCCCTCGCCGCCGCTCTCGCCCGGCTGATTGCCGGATTGACGGCCGCGCTCGGCCTCGAAACTCTGTTGCAGCAAATCCTGCTGCCGGCGCATGAGTTCGGCGAGATCGTTCATCATCTGCTGCTGAGCGGCGCCTTCCTTCCCCATCGTCATCGGCATGCCGGCTTGCAGGTTTTCCAGCATGCGCTGCAAGCGATCGAGCATGGCCTGGGCGGAATCGCGAGCGCCCGATTCGGCCATGCGGCGCGCTTCCTCCAGCATCTGATTGAGATCCTGCTGCGTGAGATTGAGCGAATCGGGCGATAAGCGCCGCAATTGTCCGCCTTCGCTCAAATCGCGCTGCAATTGTTGGCGCAAGCTGTCGAGATAGCGATTCATCGCCGCCTGGATTTCGTTCATCAGGCGCTCGATTTCCTCGGGCGGCGCGTTCCGCGCCAAGGCGTCGGCCAATTCCTGTTGCAGGCGGCGCAATTCGCGCATGGCGAGCGAGGCGCCGCCATCCTCGATATCGAGCGCGATATCCCAGATGAGATCGAGAATGCCGGGAAGATCGGCCGCCGCGAATTTTTCGGCGACGAGGCGGCGCGCGGTCATGTCCATGCCGAGATAGGCGGCGAGATTGCCGCCATAGGCATCGGTCGCACCCTTGACCCGATGGAGAATACGCGCGACATCGCGCCGCGTCGCTAGAGCGCCGCCATCGGCGACGAGGCGCTTTCTCTGTTCGATCAGCAGCCGCGCGACGGGATTGACGAAGACCCGCTCGGGAAGATCGAGCGCGATCGCCGCGCTGCTGCCGACCTGACCCAGGGCGTCGCGCGCGACGAGGCGCATTTCGACCGGCAATCCGGCCCAGGGATGAGCCGTCAGATCGCGGAAGCCTTGACCGGTTACGTCGCCCGCAACGCCGCGCCGCACGGGGAGGTCGATCTCCAGCGTCTCCGCATCGCGCCGGACGATGAGCTTGAGATCGACGATGCCGTAATCGTCGCTGCCCTGGTAGCGAAAGCCGAGAACGCCGCGATCGGTCGCTTGCGGCAAACCCTGCCAGGCGATCGCGGGCGCGAGATCGGGCAGGATGCGGATCGGCCAATGGGCGATCTCGGCGAAACCTTCCGTCACGGCGATTCTATCGCCGCTATCGAGTTTCGCTTCGACGCGTTGGCTCTCGCCTTCGCCGGCGACGAAGGGAAGGCTCGCGCCATTGGCGGAAAGTTTCGCAAGCCCGCTCGCTCCCTCGATGCGGATCAGCAAGGCGGAGCCGGTCGGCACTGCGATCGGCGCCGTTCCGACATAAGCGGGATCGAGGTTGAGGGGCGCCAGCCCCGTATATTCGGGCGGCGCGATCCAAGCCTCGATCGCCATCGCCGACGCGGTCGTCGCCGGCGCGGCGAAGCTGGGCCGCAAAGCCGCGCGGAGCGAGGCGCCCCAGGGATCGGCGGCGGCGAAGAAGGCGGGAATGGCCAGAATCACGGCGAGATGGCGAAGCGCGAAGCGATCCCGGGCCGCGAGATCGGCGCGCAAAGCGACCGGCCGCAAAGCGCCGATCGCCGCCAGCAAGCGGCGGCGATGCGCGGCGAAAAGCGAAGCCGCCGATTTATCGATAAGATTGCTGGCCTGAAAATCTTCGAGATGCGAGAGCGGCCGATGGCGAAGGCCGCTTTCGGATTCGAGGCGATGCAGGACCTCTCCCCGGCGCGGCCAGCGGAAATCCCGCGCGCCGCGCCAAAGCAGCCAAAGGAACCCGCCGGCGAAAGCGGCGAGCGCGCCGATATGCAGAAAGGCCGGCAGATGCGCGGCGAGATCGAGCCAAGCGAAGGCGAGAAAGCCGCCGATCAGCGTCGCGACCGGCCAGAAAGCGGCAAGCCCGCGCTCGCCGAGCAGGATCGCCGCCGTAAGACCGATCAGCAGCCGCGCGCGATAGGGAAGCGCGGACGCGCCGCGCCGGCCTTTTTCGCGTTCTGACTTCGCTCGGGTCTCCGCCGCCATGAAGCCTCGCCGAAACCGGAAAGGGGGTAAAGCTTAATCCCAATCGGGGAGAATGTCTTGCGCGATGATCGTGTCGTAAGTATGGCGCGGCCGGATCACGCGATATTGCGCGCCCTTTACCATGATTTCGGGCGCCGCCGGCCGCGTATTGTAGGTCGAGGCCATGACCGCGCCATAAGCGCCCGCCTGACAGAAGGCGATAAGATCGCCCGGCGCCAGAACCGGCAAGGGCCGCTGCTCGGCGAAGCGATCGCCGCTTTCGCAGATCGGCCCGACGACATCGAAGCGATCGGCCGGAATTCCGTCGTCGGGCGCGATCACGGGCAGGATATGGTGATAGGCATCGTAAAGCGCCGGGCGGATGAGATCGTTCATGGCCGCATCGACGATCAGGAATTTGCGGCTGACGCCCGCTTTCACGTTGATGACGCGCGCGACCAGAATGCCCGCATCGGCGACGATCGCCCGGCCCGGCTCGAATTCGATCGCGACATCGAGCGGGCGGATGAATTCGCGCGCGGCGGCGACGTAATCGGCCAAGCGGATGACCTTCTCGTCGCGATAGGCGATGCCGATTCCCCCGCCGAGATCGATGCGCTCGACCCGATATCCGCCCGCGCGCAGATCGCGCGTCAGCTGCGCCAGCCGTTCGAAGGCGGCGCGATAGGGATGGAGATCGGTCAGTTGCGAACCGATATGGCACGCGATCCCTAAGCAATCGATGCCGGCAAGGCGCGAAGCCTCGGCATAGAGAGCCGGCGCCAGAGCGAGATCGATGCCGAATTTGTTTTCCGCCTTGCCGGTCGAAATCTTGGCATGAGTCTTGGCGTCGATATCGGGATTGATGCGCAGCGCCACCGGCGCCTTGACGTCGAGCGCCAGCGCGACTTCGTTCAATAGGCGCAATTCGCCTTCGCTCTCGACATTGAATTGATGGATGCCGAGGCCGAGCGCCGCCGCCATTTCCTCGCGCGTCTTGCCGATTCCGGCAAAGACGATATCGCCGGGCGCGATCCCGGCCTTCAAGGCGCGATACATTTCGCCGACGGAAACGATATCCGCGCCGGCGCCGAGCCGACCCAAGGCTTGCAGGATAGCCTGATTGGAATTGGCTTTGACCGAATAATAGATGCGCCCGTTGAGATCGGCGAAAGCGGCGGCGAGGCGGCGATAGCGCCCTTCGATCGCCGCCAGCGAGTAGCAATAAAAAGGCGTTCCGACCTCCGCCGCGATCCCGGCGAGATCAACCCCTTCCGCCCGCAACCTGCCATCGCGATAGGCGAAGGCGCCGCTCTCTTCCTGTCGATCCTCGGCCAAAGTATCAGCCACCGAAGACACCCGTCTGCGGATTGGCGTTGGTCGGATATTGCTGCTCCAGGGGATCGGGCTGCTTTTCCGGCAATACGGGATCGCCCTTGCGACCGCAGCCCGCGACCAGCAGGCCCGCCGTCACGCCGGCGAGGATGAGGAAAACGGGCAATTTCCGTTTCGGCGCGATCATGGCCATCTCCTTATCCGTCACAGAAACCGCGCGCGGGCGGCGGCGGCGGCGGCGCGGACATTGTCGGGCGCCGTCCCGCCGAAGCTCCGCCGTCTTTCGACCGCATTGGCAATGGATAACACGTCATAGACGGAAGCGGAAATCCGCGGCTCCAAACGTTGCATCTCCGCCAATGGCAATTCGGCGAGATCGATGCCCCGCTTTGCCGCCAGGCCCACCAAGCTCCCGGCGATGTGATGGGCCGCGCGGAAAGGAAGACCGAGTTCGCCGACCAGCCAATCGGCAAGATCGGTCGCGGCGAGATAGCCCTTGCTGCAAGCCGCCGCCATGCGCTCGCGATCGACGATCATATCCGCCGCCATGCCGGTCATGGCCGCGAGCGCCAACGCTATCGTATCGGTCGCGGCGAAAGTCGGCGCCTTGTCGTCCTGCATGTCCTTACCGTAGGCCAGCGGCAATCCCTTCAGGATCACGATCACTTGCAGGAAGGCGGCAATCGCCTCGCCCGCTTTGGCGCGCACCAATTCCGCCGCATCGGGGTTGCGCTTCTGCGGCATGATCGAGGATCCCGTCGTGAACCGATCGGACAAGCGAATGAAGCCGAAGCCCTCGCTCATCCACAGCACGATTTCCTCGGCCATGCGCGAAAGATGCATGGCGAGGATCGAAAGCGCCGCCAGATAATCGAGCGCGAAATCGCGATCCGAGACGGCATCCAGCGAATTGGCGCTGGGCCGCGCGAAGCCCAAGGCCGATGCCGTCGCCTGGCGATCTATGGGAAAGCTGGTGCCGGCGAGGGCGGCAGCGCCCAAGGGGCATTCCTCGGCCCGCGCCTTGGCATCCCGCAACCGCGAGCGGTCGCGCCCCAGCATTTCGACCCAGGCCAGGAGATGATGGCCGAAGGTGATGGGCTGGGCCGGCTGCAGATGCGTATAGCCCGGCATGATCGTCGCCGCCTCGGCCTCGGCGCGGTCGATCAGGATGGCGATGAAATCGCGCAAATTCTCGTCGATCGCGTCGATGGCGCGCCGCACCCAGAGCTTGAAATCGGTCGCCACCTGATCGTTGCGCGAGCGCGCCGTATGCAGGCGCCCGGCCGGCGCGCCGATCAATTGGCCAAGCCGCGCCTCGATATTCATGTGAATGTCTTCGAGTTCGTCCTTGAAGACGAAGGCGCCGGTCGCGATTTCTTGGCCGATCGCCGCGAGGCCGCGATCGATCGCCTCGGCATCGGCCTTGGCGATGATGCCTTGGGCCGCCAGCATCGCCGCATGGGCGCGCGAGCCTTCGATATCCTCCGCGTATAGCCGCTTGTCTACGCCGATCGATGCGTTAATCTCGCGCATGATGGCGGAAGGGCCTTCGGCGAAGCGGCCGCCCCAAAGACGATTGGCGGCGCTCGGCCGGTCTTGAGCGCCACCGGGCTTCGGGGCGGAAGGGGAGCCGGGCTTCGGCGGGGACGGGGATTGGGTCATGAGGGCAGAATCGCAATGGTTCCGAAGGGCATCGTCCGATCGCTTTCGCGACGCAGGGTTTTAAGTCTCGCTCTCGGCCTCGCTCTCGGCAGGGGATCGGCCAAGGCCGATCCGCCGCCGGTTTTCCTCGGCCGGGATGGCGAGTTTAGACCGATCGCGCCGCCGATGCCAGTTCCCCGGGCGCGCTTCGCCCTAGAACCCGGGATGACGCGCGATCTCGCCGCGTTCCAGCCGCGCCTGCTGTTGGTCAATTTCTGGGCGACTTGGTGCGCGCCTTGCGTCGCCGAAATGCCGGCGCTCGATCGCCTTCAGGCGGATTTCGAACCCCTCGGCTTCAGCGTTATCGCGATCGCCATCGATCGCTCGGGTCCGGAAAAGACGGCGCCCTTCTATCGCCGCCTCGGTCTCAAGCATCTCGCTCTCTATTCCGATCGCGAGAGTCGGCTTTATAACGAATTGGCGCCGGGCGGTCTGCCTGCGAGTTTTATCGTCGATCGCAAGGCCCGCCTCGCGGCCCGGCTGATCGGCCCGGCGGATTGGGATAGCGCCGAGGCCCGCGCCTTCATCCGCTATTATATCGA
>CAYQAG010000023.1:0-3997 GCA_964415425.1 uncultured Rhodospirillaceae bacterium
CGCCGCGACCTTGAGGCCGCCGCGCAGCTTATTGACGACCAGCGTCGCCAGGGCCTCGCCCTCGACGTCTTCCGAGATGATGAGCAGCGGCCGGCCCGATTGCACGACGGCTTCGAGCACCGGCAGCATGGCCTGAAGGGCGGAGAGCTTCTTCTCGTGGAGAAGGATGAAGGGGTTCTCCAATTCGGTCGTCATCTTCTCGGCATTGGTGATGAAGTAGGGCGAGAGATAGCCGCGATCGAACTGCATGCCCTCGACGACTTCGAGTTCGGTCTCGAGGCCCTTCGCCTCCTCGACCGTGATCACGCCCTCGTTGCCGACCTTCTGCATGGCCTTGGCGATCATGTCGCCGACTTCCTTCTCGCCATTGGCGGCGATGGAGCCGACCTGAGCGATCTCTTCCGAGGTCGAGACCTTCTTCGAACGCTTCTTCACGTCCTCGACCACCGCCTCGACGGCCATGTCGATGCCGCGCTTCACGTCCATCGGGTTCATGCCGGCGGCAACCGCCTTCACGCCTTCCTTGACGAGCGCCTGAGCGAGCACGGTCGCCGTCGTGGTGCCGTCGCCGGCGAGATCGTTGGTCTTCGAGGCGACTTCGCGCAGCATCTGCGCGCCCATGTTTTCGAACTTGTCGGCCAACTCGACTTCCTTGGCGACGGTGACGCCGTCCTTGGTGATGCGCGGCGCGCCGAAGGATTTGTCGATGACGACATTGCGGCCCTTGGGACCCAGGGTCACCTTCACCGCATTGGCGAGAATGTCGACGCCGCGCAACATACGGTCGCGCGCATCGCCGGAAAAGCGAACGTCTTTAGCAGCCATTGGAACAGCTCCTTAGGAAATGATGAACGAGAACGGGATCGGGGCGAAGCCGCCGATCAGGCGACCTTCTTCTTGGCGATGCTGGATTCGACGATGCCGAGGATGTCGGATTCCTTCATGATGAGGAGATCCTCGCCATCGATCTTCACCTCGGTGCCCGACCACTTGCCGAAGAGGATGCGATCGCCCGCCTTGACGTCGAGCGGGGTCAGCTTGCCGTCCTCGGACTTCGTGCCGGCGCCGGCGGCGATGACTTCGCCCTCTTGCGGCTTTTCCTTGGCGGTATCGGGAATGATGATGCCCCCGGCCGTCTTTTCGACGCCTTCGATGCGACGCACGAGCACGCGATCGTGCAGCGGGCGGAATTTCATGGTGATCCTCCGTTTGATGGTCAGATGCGAAAAGGGACGCAAGCCCCGGCGCCGGGTCGTTAGCACTCGAGGCTAGCGAGTGCCAGCCATGTAGGGTGAAGCCGAGGCAACGTCAAGCCTCGACCCCGGGGATTTTTCGCGCCCGCGACGGCAAGAGGGCGGCGGCCCCTAGCAGCCATTGGCCCAGGAGACTGCTAAAGCATTGGTAAATATAAATTTATTTCCAAATTCAGCCGAATCGGCTAGGCTTTCCGCATAAGATCGATTCCGCTTCATCCAGACGGGGGGCGCCTCATGCAGGATCGCGATCGGGAATTGGCGTTCCGGGATTATCGCCTAACGACGGCGGAAATCCTTTATCGCCTGCCGGACCATCCCGATCTTCTGCAGACCTATATCTGGCAGGATTACGACCTCGCCCCGCGCTGGCCGGTTCTCAATCGCTTCCTCGCCTTCTGGCAAAAACATCTCGACGGGAAGCTCTATAAGGTCCGCGTCGCGACGGCCGAGCCGCTCCGCCTCCCCGCCTGGCGCTCGCCCGGCCTCGTCTTTTCGATTCAGTGATCGGTTGGCTGGCGGTATTTCCGTCAGCTGTGTTTCCAGGCTCCAGCGATTGCGGATACGTTCGCCGTCCTCCAGGCAAGGCGCGTTGACAGATCGAGCCTATGCGATACATTTATCGCATAGACCCGGCCCAAACCTATCGGAGGCTCTCATGCCGATCTCGATCCGACTGCCCGAAGATATGGAAGCGCGACTGGAGAAGCTGGCCGCGCGAACGGGCCGCAGCAAGACTTTCTATGTGACCGAAGCGATTCGTGAACACCTCGCCGATCTCGAAGATTTGTATCTGGCGGGGCAACGCCTGATCGATATTCGCAAGGGTAAGGTCCGATCCCTATCGCTTGACGAAGTCACGAAGCGCTCCCGCGCCGCATCGGCGAAGCCCTAAAGGGCTCCAAGCTGGGCGCGTTCTGGAAATATCGCGTCGGCGATTATCGCCTCATCGCCAGTATCGAAGACAAGGCGCTGCGCATCCTCGTCTTGCGGATCGGCAATCGCCGCGACATTTATCGATAATTTTCGACGATACGGCCTTATTCGGAAGAATGTCGGATAAAAAGATTTCCGTTTGCCAGAATGAAAAAGCGCTGCTAGGTCTCGTCGCTCTCGGATTCCGGAGCGGGGCTCATGCTGCGTCGCTGTTACGATTGGATGATGCGGCTTGCCGAAAGCCCGCGCGCGCTCTGGGCGCTCGTTCTCGTCGCTTTCGCCGAAAGCTCCTTCTTTCCTATTCCGCCCGACCCCATGCTGGTGCCGATGGTGCTGGCGCGCCCGAAACGCGCCTGGATCGTGGCCGGGCTTTGCACCTTGGCTTCGGTTCTGGGCGGGCTTGTCGGCTATCTCATCGGCTATGCGCTGGAACCCTGGGGCCTCGCCATTCTCGATTTCTACGGCCACGGCACGGCCATGGCGGATTTCCAGGCGCTTTTCGCGCAATGGGGGCTTTGGATCATCCTCATCAAGGGTCTGACCCCTATTCCCTATAAGATCGTCACCATCGCCTCCGGCATGGCGCATTTCGATCTGACGATTTTCATCCTGGCTTCGATCGCAACACGCGGCGCCCGGTTCTTCCTGCTGGCGGGGCTGCTCCATTTCTACGGCGAGCCGATCCGGGGGTTCATCGAGCGGCGCCTCACTTTGGTGACGACGGCTTTCGTCATCCTCGTCCTTGGCGGCATCCTCGCCCTCCGCTATATCCTTTAAGCGCATGACCCGACCCGCCTTCATCGAACCCAAGGCCCATGCTTGGCTGATCGCCGGCGCGATTCTGGCGGCGCTCATGATGGCGCTGCTCGCGCAATACGGCGCGGGGCTGGCGCCTTGCGAGCTTTGCCATTGGCAGCGTTACGCCTATCTCGTCGCCTTGGCTCTTGCTTTGGCGACGATCGCGCTGGGCGGATCGGCGCAACGGCGGCGGCTTTTCCTGGCGCTGACGGGGGTAGCGCTTCTCGGCGTCGCCGGGATCGCCGCCTATCATGTCGGGATCGAGCAGCATTGGTGGGCGGGGAGCAGCACCTGCACGGGGGGCGATTTTTCCGGTCTCACGGGCGCCGAACTCGAAGCCGCGATCCTGGCGGCGCCGCTCGTGCGCTGCGACGAACCCGCTTGGGAATTATTCGGAATATCCATGGCGGGCTACAATATCCTTTATGCGCTCGGCCTCGCCGCCTTCGCCTTCAAGGGCGCAAGATCGTGAGTGCCCGCGAAACCGCCGAAAAGCGGCTCCCCGGCGATTTGACAAAGGATGAGATTATCGATCGCTTCCTGCGCGTCGATCTCGCCGGCGAATACGGCGCGAAGCGCATTTATGAAGGCCAATTGGCGGTGCTTGGCCGCCATCCGATCGCCCCTGTCTTGCGCCGCATGTATCGTCAGGAGCTCGACCATCTCGCCGCCTTCGAGCGCCTCGCCGTCGAGCGGCGCGCACGGCCTTCGATCCTCTTCCCGCTCTGGCATGTGGCCGGTTTCGCGCTGGGGGCCGCGACGGCCGCGCTCGGCCCCAAGGCCGCCATGGCCTGCACCGTCGCAATCGAGGAAACGATCGACGAGCATTATCGCGCGCAGGCCGAAACCCTCGGCGAGGACGAAGCGGAATTGCGCGCGCGCATCCAGGAATTTCGCGCGGACGAAATCGAGCATCGCGATCAGGCGCTAGAACACGGCGCCGCCGAGGCGCCGGCCTATCCCCTGCTCAGCCGGGCGATCAAAAGCGGCGCGCGGCTCGCCATCTGGCT
>CAYQAG010000023.1:4097-28166 GCA_964415425.1 uncultured Rhodospirillaceae bacterium
TCTGACTTCCGAATCAAAGCTCGCGTTCGAGGCCGAGTAGGCGGCGGCGCAGGCGCAGCATCGCTTGAACGACGGGGCCGAGGCCGAAGGCCATGACGAGCGTGCCGATCCCGACCGTTCCGCCCATCAACCAGCCGAGCGCCAAGGCCGCGATTTCGACCAGCGTGCGCGCGAGACGGATGGAGAGACCGAAGCGGCGATAAAGGCCGATCATCAACCCGTCGCGTGGACCCGTGCCGAGATCGGCGGGAAGATAAAGCGCGCTGCCGATTCCCGTCAGCAGCAAGGCGGCGACGAGCATCGCCCAGCGCCAGAATTCGGTTTCGATGGGCGGCAGAATCGAGAGGAAAAAATCGGCGGCGGGGCCGATTGTCAGCACGTTCAGAATCGTGCCGATGCCGGGCCGCACGCGCAAGGGAATCCAAAGCAGCAGAAGGACGAAGCCGGTCGCGACGCCCGCTTGGCCGATGGTGAGGCCGGTATGGAATCCGAGGCCCTGATGGAAGACATCCCAAGGCGCCAAACCCAATTCGGCCCGCACCAGCAGCGCGACGGCCAAGCCCCAAATGACGAAACCGAGAATCAGCCCGGCGAGACGGCGGCGCATCGGCGGCATCGCGCGCGGGGGACGCGCGCTTTCATCGCGCATCGGCGTCTTCGAGTTCGCTATCCCAGTAGAGATAATCGCGCCAGGAACGATGCAAATGATGCGGCGGGAAGGCGCGGCCGTTTTCCTGCAATTCGAAGGCCGAGGGCTGCACCGGGCGGCGACGCGGGAACATATGAGCGTGCTGCGGCAGGCGATTGCCCTTGGTGAGGTTGCAAGTTTGACAGGCCGTGACCACGTTCTGCCATGTCGTGCGACCGCCGCGCGATCGCGGCACGACATGATCGAAGGTCAATTCCTGCGCCGGAAAACCATGGCCGCAATATTGGCAGCGAAAGCGATCGCGCAGGAAGACGTTGAAGCGCGTGAAGGCGGGCTTGCGCTCCTGCGGCACGTATTCCTTGAGCGAAATGACGGAGGGGAGCCGCATTTCGAAATTCGGGCTGCGCACGACGCGCTCGTATTCGGATAGGATATTGACGCGATCGAGGAACACGGCCTTGACCGCTTCCTGCCAAGGCCAGAGGGAAAGCGGGAAATAGCTCAACGGCCGGAAATCGGCATTGAGGACAAGAGCCGGACAGGTTTCCGGCGAGGCCATCATCGGTCGCTCCCGTTAGCGCGAATCGAAATTCCTGCCCTCGTTCATAGCAGACGCCGCCGAAAACTCAAGATCGGCGCCGGAGGCGGCGCAGGAAATCGCGGCCTTTCGCGATGCCGGCACCGTCGATGCCATGGGCGAGATGCGGCCGCGCCAGGGTTTCGACTTGCATGCCCGCTTGCGTGAGATGCGCCTCCGCCTCGGCCAAGGCGGCGAAGGGCACGACGGGATCCATCGCGCCATGGACGAGCAGGATATCGGGCTTGACGCGCGCCTCTTCCGCCAGCAATTCGGGCGCGATCAGCCGTCCCGAATAGCCGAGCACGGCCGCCGGTGCGCGCGTGCGACGCGGCCCCACATGCAGCGCCATCATCGCGCCTTGCGAAAAGCCGAGCAGCGCCAGCGCGCTTTCGTCGAGGCCGAATTCGGCAAGCGCGCGGTCGAGATAATCGTCGAGGATTTGCGCGGCGAGGCGCAACGCCCCCAGCATCATCGCCGGATTGATATCCATCAAGCCGAACCATTGATAGCCGCCCCAGGGATTGACCTCGCTGGGGAAAGGCGCGTTCGGCGAGAGAAAGATCGCCTCGGGAAGAGCGGCAGCGAGATCGGGCGCGAGGCCGATCAGATCCTCGCCATTGGAGCCGTAGCCATGCAGCAAGACCACGATTTGACGCGGTTTCCCGCCCGCGGCGGGGGCGAGGCTGGGACCCGACAATTCGATCATCGCCGCGCCTTCCCTCACAAAAGATGCTGCCCGCCGGTCAGGAAGATTTCCGTCCCGGTGACATAGCCGAAATCCTGGCCGACCAAGCGATAGACGACGCCGGCGACCTCTTCCGGGCGCCCCATGCGACCCATCGGAATGCGCGGGATCAGCGCTTCGTATTCGGGGCCGATCATCGCCGTCTCGATCTCGCCCGGCGCCACGGCATTGACGCGAACGCCCAAGGGCGCGAATTCGACGGCGAGCTCGCGCGTCAGGGCGGAGAGCGCCGCCTTGGAGGTCGAATAAGCGGAGCTGGCGAAGGGATGGATCGTATGGCCGGCGATCGAGGTGATGTTAACGATGGCGCCCCGCCCCTTCGCCAATCCGGCGGCGAAGCCCCGCGCCAGTTTCAGCGGCGCGAAAAAATTGAGCTCGAAGACTTCGCGCCAGGCGGCGACATCGCCGTTCAAGCAGCCGAGGCGTTCCTTGAAACTGGTCTTCGGGCTGATCGCGGCATTGTTGACAAGCGCGCCGATGGGCGCGCCGTCGAGCCGCGCATTGACCTCGGCGATGAAGCGTTCGGTTTCGGCGGGATCGGCGAGATCGGCCGAAATGTGATGCGACCAATTGGGATCGCGCCGGCAATCCTCGGGCACGTCCTCGCGCGAACAGGTCAAGATGCGCCAGCCCTCGGCGCCGAATCTTTTGACCGTGGCATGGCCGATGCCGCGGCTGGCGCCCGTCAGCACGATGATGGGTTTTTCGGCGGCAGCGTCGGGCATGGCGCGTCCTTCGGAATCAGGCGAAGCGAGCGCGGCCTTCGACCACGCCTTCGGGATCTTGATGGATGATGATCTCGGCCCCGGCGAAGGCGGCGGCGAGATCGGCCTCGACCGCGTCGGAGACGACATGCGCCTCCTTGAGGCTGATATCGGCGGGAAGTTCGAGATGGAATTGGATGAATTTCGCTTGGCCCGCGATGCGGGTGCGCAGATCGTGGATATCGATCACGCGCGGATGGCGCCGCGCGATCGCCGCGATGCGGTCGCGCTCGGCCTCGTCCATTTCGCGATCCATCAGCATATCGAGCGCCTGCCGGCCGATCGAAATCGCGGTATAGGCGATGAAGAGCGCGACGCCGAAACCGAACAAGGGATCGATCCACCAGAGGCCGAAACGGCTGGAGAGCAGCAGGGCGGCGATGACCGCGAGATTGACCAGGAAATCGCCGATATAATGCGCCGCATCGGCGCGGATCGCGACCGATTGCGTGCGGCGGATGACATAACGCTGATAAAGAATGAGCGCCGCCGTGATCCCGATCGAAGCCACCATGATGCCGATGCCAAGACCGGTATTGGCGACGGGTTTCGGCGCGACGATATGGTCGTAGACCTCAAGCGCCAGCAGCAACGAAGATCCCAGGATGAAGGCGACCTGCGCGAGGCCCGCCAGGGGCTCGGCCTTGCCGTGGCCGAAGCGATGCTCGGCATCGGCGGGCGTCAAAGCATGACGAACGGCGTAATAATTGATCAGGCTGGCGCCGATATCGAGCAGCGAATCGAAAAGAGTCGAAAGCATGCTGACCGAAGACGTCGCCTGATAGGCATAGAATTTGAGACCGATCATGACGAGGGCGGCGATGACGGAAGCCAAGGCCGCCGAGAGCATCAAAAAGGATCTTTGCGCGTCGTTCGTCGTCGCGATTCTACCGGTATCGGAAACTTCCATGGGTCGTTCGCTCAAGGATAAAGCAGCGCGCTCGTCCAGCCATCGCCCGCGCGGCGATAGACTTGGCGCTCGTGGAGACGGAAGGGACGATCCTGCCAGAATTCGAACGCGACGGGGGCAAGCCTAAAACCCGACCAGAAAGGCGGGCGCGGCACGTCGCCGATCGCATGGCGCGCCGCATATTTCGCGATCCGCGCTTCGAGTTCGAAACGTCCTGCCAAGACTTGCGATTGCTTCGAGGCCCAGGCGCCGATCTGGCTGGCGCGCGGCCTGGAGCGGTAATAGCGATCCGCCTCGTCATCGGCGACGGGGGAAACCTCGCCCTCGATCCGCACTTGGCGGCGCAGGGATTTCCAATGAAAGAGCAAGGCGGCCTTGGGATGCGCGCGCAATTCGCGGCCCTTGCGGCTTCCAAGATTGGTGTAGAAGACGAAACCGGCGGGATCGAAATCCTTGAGCAACACCATGCGCAAGGAGGGCATGCCGTCCGCACCGAGAGTGGCGAGCGCCATGGCGTTGGCGTCGTTAAGCTCGCTCTTCTCCGCTTCCGCGAACCAAGCGGCGAAGCGTTCGAAGGGTTCCTCCAGCTTGTGGGTCATGAAGGGTCTCGGCCTCGATCACATTCCTGCCATCGGCTTTCTATAGCATTGAATTTGCCAAGGAAACGCGTAATTTCGAGAAATCGGGCCGGCAAGGGTCGAGTCGGTAGCGACTTCATCCTCGCTGCGCCCGGCCCCGATAGGAAAGACAAGGATATCCCATGACGCGCTCTTCCACCCTCTCCGCCAAACTCGTCGCGCTCGTTCTCGGCGCCGGGCTGATCGCCCCCGCGCTTAGCGGCTGCGCGCAAGGCGGCTATTACGGCGGCGGCAGCAACAATCAGCAGACGGGGACGGTGATCGGCGCCATCGGCGGCGCGGCCGCCGGCGCGGCGATCGGCGGCAAGGATAATTGGCTTTGGGCAGGGGCCTTGGGCGCGCTCGCCGGCGGCGTCATCGGCAATCAGATCGGCGCCTATCTCGACCGCGAGGATCAGCAGCGCGCGCTGCAAAACGCCAATTACGCCTTGACCAGCGTTCCCGACGGGCAAAGCGCGCGTTGGTCCAACCCGCAGAACGCGACCGGCGGTTACACGACGCCGACGCGCACGATCAGCCAGGCGGACGGTCAAACTTGCCGCGAATTCCAGACCGGAATTTCCGCTCAGGGCCAAACGAGCACCGGCACGGGTCTGGCTTGCCGCCAGCCCGACGGCACTTGGCGAGTCGTGCGCTAAGGTTTCAGCAAAGCCGGGGGCTGCGCCCGCGCCATGCGCAACCCCTATCGGATTCTGGGAATTCCCGTCACGGCCGATGCCGAGCGGATCAAAACCGCCTATCGGCGGCTCGCCAAGGAATTCCATCCCGATCTTCACCCCGGCAATCCCGAAATCGAAGCGCGCTTCAAGGAAGCGAGCGGCGCTTACGATCTCCTTTCCGACCCCGCGAAGCGCCGGCAATTCGATCTCGGCCTGATCGACGGCGAGGGGCGACCCCGCCATCGCGAAGCGGGCCTTACTCCCGACGACGAAGGCGGCTTCTTCCGCGATTTCGGCGTTGCGCGCGAGCGGCAAAGCGTGCGCATGCGCGGCGCCGACGTCGCCTATCGCGTCGAGATCGGCTTTCTCGACGCGGCGCGCGGCGCGAAAAAGCGCCTGACCTTGAACGATGGAACGAAAATCGATTTCCGCATTCCGCCCGGCACCGCCGAAGGCGATATTCTGCGCTTGAAGGGCCAAGGGCTAGCGGGCCAGGGCGGCGCGGAAAACGGCGATGCGCTGATCGAGACGACGATCGGCCCGCATCCCTTTTTCCGGCGCGAGGGTCTCGATATCCATCTCGATTGCCCGATTTCCTTGGCCGAGGCGGCGCTCGGCGCCACCATCGCCATTCCGACCCTGGCGGGCGAAGCGCCCTTGCGCATCCCCAAAGGCAGCAATAGCGGTCATAGCCTACGCCTGACCGGCGCCGGCATCCGCATCGAAACGGAAGAGCAAATGATCGCCGGCGATCTCATCGCTCATCTCGTCGTCCACCTCCCCGATCTCATCGACCCCGATCTCGAACGCGCCATCCAGCGTTGGGCGCGGCTCACCGCCTTCGATCCCCGGCAGCGTTTCAAGCGCGGCTGACGATCCCGCCCTTTGACCCTTATCCCCGATTGTGTAGGATGGGGATTTAGAGAATCCATTGCCAGTTCCGGGGGCGCAATGAGCGAGAAAAAGGGCATCATGGCCGGCAAGAGCGGCCTCGTCATGGGCGTCGCCAACGACCGCTCGATCGCCTGGGGCATCGCCAAGGCGGTCCACGATCAGGGCGCGCGCCTCGCCTTCACCTATCAGGGCGAAGCCTTGGAAAAGCGCGTGCGGCCCTTGGCCGAATCCTTAGGCGCTCCGCTTGTCCTCCCCTGCGACGTGTCTTCGGACGAAAGCTTGGATTCCGTCTTCGCGCGCCTCGCGGAAGTTTGGGGGAAGCTCGATTTCCTCGTCCATGCCATCGCCTTTTCCGATAAGGAAGAATTGAAGGGCAAATATCTCGACACCTCGCGTAAGAATTTCGCGCAGACGCTGGATATCTCCTGCTTCTCCTTTACCGCCATCGCCCAGCGCGCGGCATCCTTGATGCCGGCGGGGGGATCGTTGCTGACGCTCTCTTATTTCGGTGCCGAGCGCGTCATGCCGCATTATAATGTCATGGGCGTCGCCAAGGCGGCGCTCGAATCTTCGGTGCGCTATCTCGCCGCCGATCTCGGCCCCCGCGATATTCGCGTCAATGCCATTTCGGCGGGGCCGATCAAGACCTTGGCCGCCTCCGGCATCGGCGATTTCCGCCATATCCTGAAATGGAACGAATTGAATGCGCCCTTGGGCCGCAACGTCTCGATCGAGGATGTCGGCGGCGCCGGACTTTATCTTCTCTCCGATCTTGCGCGCGGCGTCACCGGCGAGATTCACCATGTCGATTCCGGCTATCATCTGGTCGGCATGATGAAGACCGAAAGCGCCGGCGAATTGGCGGCGATGCTCGGCGCCTTCGCCGGGCAGAAGACAGAGGGCAGATGACAGAGGGCAGATGTCAGAGGGCGAGTGCCGGATATCCTGTAACCGGCTTCGTCATGGCAAGGCTTGGCCTTGCCATCCACGAGTTTTGGGCCGAGCGACGGCTTGCCATCCGCCGCTTGCCGGGCTTCGCCCGGCTGGAAATCGTGGAGGATCGGCCTTTGCCGACCATGACGAAAGGGAGAGAGATAACGGCCGGCGGTGAATGGATATCCCTATCGACCAAAACCCTGACAAAATTCCCCGGGAGGATCGGATCATGTATCGGTTGATTGTATTCGCCCTTGTCATCGCCTTCCCGATTTTCGGAAAGGCTTATGCGGAAACGGGGAATGAGTTTCTGTCAAATTGCGACGACTATAAAACAGGGAATAATTATTTTAGTAACGGATTTTGCATGGGCTATGTGAGCGGCTTTGCAAAGGGCATGATGTGGGATGACTATGTTGTAATCGCAACTAAAGGTAACAATCCATGCCGAGCTAGTTTCACAATTCCAGATGAGGTGACTCAAGGTCAGACTCTCGATATCGTTCTCGATTGGCTCAGGCGGAATCCAAAATCGCGCCATTTTCCTGTAGATATTGCCATTTTAGCCGCTCTAATCGAGGCATTTCCATGCCCATGACATCCGGCCATGTCGCATAACAGTTTCGGGCATCTTTTCCGCTTCACGAGCTGGGGCGAAAGCCATGGGCCCGCGATCGGCTGCGTAATCGATGGCACGCCGCCCGGCATTCCCTTGAGCGAAGCCGATATCCAGCCTTATCTCGAAAAGCGCAAACCCGGCCAGTCGCGCTTCGTGACCCAAAGGCGCGAGAGCGATCGGGTCGAGATTCTTTCCGGCGTGTTCGAGGGCGTGACCACGGGAACGCCGGTGGCGCTCCTCATCCGCAACGAGGATCAGCGCGGCAAGGATTACGAAAAGATCAAGGATCGCTTCCGCCCGGGTCATGCCGATTATGCCTATTGGGCGAAATATGCGGGCATTCGCGATTATCGCGGCGGCGGAAGGTCGAGCGCGCGCGAGACCGCCTGCCGGGTTGCCGCCGGCGCCATCGCCCGCAAGGTGCTGGATCATGTCCTGAAACGCGAGATCGCCATTCGCGGCGCTCTCATCCAAATGGGGAAACGCGCGATCGAACGGTCGCGCTGGGATTGGGCCGAAATCGCGCGCAACGATTTCTTTTCGCCCGACCCGGAAATCCTCGCGGCTTGGACCGCCGATCTCGACGCCGCGCGCAAGGCGGGATCGTCCTTGGGCGCGATCGTCGAAATCGCGGGCACCGGCCTTCCCGCCGGATTGGGCGCGCCGCTTTACGGCAAGCTCGATGCCGATCTCGCCGGCGCGATGATGAGCATCAATGCGGTGAAGGGCGTCGAGATCGGCGCCGGTTTCGCCGCCGCCGGCTTACGGGGCGAGGAAAATGCGGACGAAATGCGGACGAAAGCGGGCCGCGTCGAATTTCTTTCCAATCATGCGGGCGGCATTCTGGGCGGCATTTCGACCGGCCAGGAGATCGTCTTGCGTTTCGCGGTCAAGCCGACGAGTTCGATTGCCGTTCCCCGGCGCGGCATCACGGCGACGGGCGAGAATGTCGATATCGCCACGACCGGACGGCACGATCCTTGCGTCGGCATTCGCGCGGTGCCGGTCGGCGAAGCGATGATGGCGATCGTTCTCGCCGATCACCTGCTCCGCCATCGCGGGCAATGCGGAGGGTAATGAGACAAGACCCCGAATTGCCGATCTTCTTTCTCTCTCGCTTGCTCTTCATTTTCTCCCTCACCCTGCCCTCTCCCCCATAAATGGGGGCGAGGGTTAGGTTGCGCATCCTCCTCGCCCCCGCGAAGCGGGGGAGAGGATCGAGGTGAGGGGGGAGACTTCGGTAGGGAAAAGAAGCAAGAAACGAAGCGCGGCTTACGCCGCCCAGTCGAGAATGACCTTGCCCGATTGGCCGGAGATCATGGTCGCGAAGCCGGAGGCGAAATCCGCCGCCGGATAATGATGGGTGACGATGGGCGCAAGATCGAGCCCCGATTGCAGCATCGCCGCCATCTTGTACCAGGTCTCGAACATCTCGCGGCCATAGATGCCCTTGATCTCCAGCCCCTTGAAGATGACTTGATTCCAATCGATGGCGGTCGCGGCCGGCGGAATGCCGAGCAGCGCCACCTTGCCGCCGTGATTCATCGCTTCCAGCAGGGAAACGAAGGCCGAGGGAACGCCCGACATTTCGAGGCCGACATCGAAGCCCTCGACCATGCCGAGTTCCGCCATGGCTTGGCGCAAATCCTCGCGCGCGACATTGACGATCCGCGTCGCGCCCATCTTTTGGGCGAGCCCCAAGCGATAATCGTTGACGTCGGTGACGACGATATGGCGCGCGCCGACATGACGCGCGATGGCGGCCGCCATGATGCCGATCGGCCCCGCCCCGGTGATGAGCACGTCCTCGCCGACGAGATCGAAGGAAAGCGCGGTATGCGTCGCATTGCCGAAGGGATCGAAGATGCTGGCGAGATCGTCGGAGACGCTCTCCGGAATGCGGAAGGCGTTGAAGGCGGGAATCGAGAGATATTCGGCGAAAGCGCCCGGCCGGTTGACGCCGACGCCGACCGTATTGCGGCAGAGATGCCGTCGCCCGGCGCGGCAATTCCGGCAATAGCCGCAGGTGATATGACCTTCGCCCGAGACGCGATCGCCGATGGCGAAACCCTTGACCTCGGTCCCGACCATGACGACCTCGCCCATATATTCGTGGCCGACATGCATGCCGAGCGGCACCGTCTTCGCCGCCCATTCGTCCCATTTCCAGATATGGACGTCGGTGCCGCAGATCGCGGTTTTCTGGATGCGGATCAAGAGATCATTGGGGCCGACTTCGGGCTCGCGCACTGTCGTCATCACGAGGCCGGGGCCGGCCTTATCCTTCACCAAAGCCTTCATATTCCGCTCCTCGTTTCCTAACCCGTCAGCCGATCGCGCCGATTTCGCGCCCCGCCGCGGCGAAGGCGGCAATCGCCGCCGCGATCTCCTCCGGCCCATGCGCCGCCGACATTTGCGTGCGGATGCGCGCTTTTCCCTTCGGCACGACGGGATAGGAAAAGCCGATGACATAGATGCCGCGCTTCAGCAAGGCCTCGGCCATGCGGCCGGCCAAGCTCGCCTCGCCCAGCATGACGGGAATGATGGGATGCTCGCCCGGAACGAGATCGAAGCCGAGCTCGGCAAGGCCGGCGCGGAAAAGGTTGCCGTTGCGGGTAAGATCGGCGCGGCGACGCTCGCCCTCGGCCCCGGCGACGAGATCGAGCGCGACGAGGCTCGCCGCCGCGATCGCCGGCATCAGCGTGTTGGAAAAAAGATAGGGGCGCGATCTTTGCCGCAAGAGATCGACGATCGGTTTCCGCGCGGCGACATAGCCGCCGGAAGCCCCGCCCAGGGCCTTGCCCAGGGTTCCGGTATAGATATCGATACGCTCGGCGATTCCGCGATAGGCGGCCGAGCCCCGCCCGCCCGGACCGATGAAGCCGATCGCATGCGAATCGTCGACCATGACGCTGGCGCCGTGCTTTTCGGCGAGATCGACGATGCCGGCAAGATCGGCGATGATGCCGTCCATCGAAAAGACGCCGTCGGTCGCGATCAGCTTGAAGCGCGCGCCGTCCTTCGCGGCGGCGATCAATTGCGTTTCGAGATCGGCCCTATCATTGTTGCGGTAGCGATAGCGTTTCGCCTTCGCGAGTCGGATGCCGTCGATAATCGAAGCATGGTTGAGTTCGTCAGAAATGATGGCGTCTTCCGGCCCCAACAGGGTTTCGAAAAGCCCGCCATTGGCATCGAAGCATGAGCCGTAGAGGATAGCATCCTCGGTGCCGAGAAAGCGCGCCAAGGCGGCTTCCAATTCTTTATGCAAATCCTGTGTGCCGCAGATGAAGCGCACCGAAGCCATGCCGAAACCGTGGCTCTCCAGCCCCGCGCGCGCCGCCGCGATCAGGCGCGGATCGTCGGCAAGGCCCAGATAATTATTGGCGCAGAAATTGAGAACGCGCCGGCCATCGGCCAAGGCGATCGAAGATTGCTGCGGCGTCGCGATGACGCGCTCCGCCTTCCAGAAACCCGCTTCCGCGATTTCGCGCAAGGTGACGGCGATGGAGTCGAGAAAGCCCGGCTGCATTTGCGATTCCCCCGATGGCGTCCGCTTGGCGATTCGCGGACGGCGTCCCGGCGCGATCATCGGCCTTTTGCCGATTCTGGCAAGCGACTTCGCGCCCGATCGGGAGGGGGAGAGCGAGCCGCGCCGCGCGTTGGGAGGATGGGGGAGACGCGCGGCGACCGGCCCTCGCTATCTCGCTTTCGACGAAGCCGGCAAGCTGGGGGAAGCCTGCGTAAGGCATCGGAAGCCGAAAGACGAGTTTCGGCGGGGCCGATGAACCGCGAAGGAAACCGGCCCGGGTCGTGCGAGCAATGCGCCGACATTGGCGATTGGGGAAAGCGGAGGAAGCGGCTACCCCCAATCGCGGATCTCGCTGCACCCGAAAACGAAGCTAAGCGCGGATTATGGCAAGAATATGTTGCCGCGCGGCGGGTCGGCGAAATCGGAATGATTCTTTCTATAATTGTTTATATGACAGATTATAGTTTTTATAATTGTAATTGGCCCTGTTCCGGCGGCGTGATAGATTGGTCGGATTCGCGGGATAAGCCGGATTAGGTCAGCCAACCTGCCTCGGTTGAGCGGCCCGAACGGCGCTAGGGAGAGAGCAGTGACCGGATCGGATAGTTTGAAGACGCGCAAAACCCTGAAAGTCGGCGCCAAGACTTACGATTACTTCAGCCTGAAGGAGGCGGGAAAGCGCCTCGGCGCGTTGGATCGCCTGCCCTTCTCGTTGAAAGTGCTGCTGGAAAACCTGCTGCGCCACGAAGACGGACGCAGCGTCACGCGGCAAGATATCCAAGCGATCGTCGATTGGCAGAAGACCCGCCGCTCGGATCGCGAAATCGCCTATCGCCCGGCGCGCGTGCTGATGCAGGATTTCACCGGCGTTCCCGCCATCGTCGATCTCGCGGCGATGCGCGAAGCGATGCGCGCCCTCGGCGGCGATCCGCAGCGCATCAATCCCCTCTCCCCCGTCGATCTCGTCATCGATCATTCGGTCATGGTCGATGCCTTCGCTTCGCCTGGCGCCTTCAAGGCGAATGTCGAGCGCGAATACGAGCGCAATGGCGAACGTTATGCCTTTCTGCGCTGGGGGCAAAAGGCCTTCGCCAATTTCCGCGTCGTCCCGCCCGGCACCGGCATTTGCCACCAGGTCAATCTCGAACATTTGGCGGAAGTCGTCTGGAGCGCGCGCGAGGCGGAGCCCGCCGCCGGCAAATCCCGCGCGGCCCAACTCGCTTATCCCGATACCCTGGTCGGCACGGATAGCCACACGACCATGGTGAACGGGCTTGCCGTTCTCGGCTGGGGCGTCGGCGGCATCGAGGCCGAGGCCGCCATGCTCGGCCAGCCGATCTCCATGCTGATCCCCGAGATCGTCGGCGTCGAATTGAAGGGTGCGCTCCGCCCGGGCAGCACGGCGACCGATCTCGTCCTCGCCGTCACCGAGCGGCTGCGCCGCCATGGCGTCGTCGGTAAATTCGTCGAATTCTTCGGCCCCGGTCTCGATTTCCTGACCCTCGCGGATCGCGCCACCATCGCCAATATGGCGCCCGAATACGGTGCGACTTGCGGCTTTTTCCCGATCGACGGCGAAACCCTGCGCTATCTGAAAGCGACGGGACGCAAGGCCGAACGCATCGCGCTCGTCGAAAAATACGCGAAGGCCCAGGGCCTCTGGCGCGACCGCAAAGCCCCGCCGCCGATCTTCACCGAAACGATCGCGATCGATATCGGCAGCGTCGAGCCCAGCCTCGCCGGACCGAAGCGACCGCAGGATCGCGTGCCGCTTTCCCAAGCGGCGGAGGGATTCAAGAAAGCCCTGCCCGAAAGTTTCGCGCATAAGCCTAATGCCAGCCTCGTTTCCGTCAAGGGCGCGGATTACGAATTGGGCGACGGCGCCATTGTCATCGCCGCCATCACGTCTTGCACGAATACGTCCAATCCCGGCGTCATGCTGGGCGCCGGTCTCCTGGCGAAGAAAGCCGTCGAGCGCGGCCTCAAGGTCAAGCCCTGGGTCAAGACTTCGTTAGCGCCGGGATCCCAGGTCGTCAGCGATTATCTGAAGAATGCCGGGCTGCAGAAATATCTGGATGCGCTCGGCTTCCACCTCGTCGGCTATGGCTGCACGACCTGCATCGGCAATTCGGGGCCTCTTCCCGAGCCCATCGCCGAGGCGATCCGCACCGGCGATCTCGTCGCTGCGGCCGTTCTTTCGGGCAATCGCAATTTCGAGGGCCGCGTCAATCCGCATTGCAAGGCGAATTACCTCGCCTCGCCCTTGCTCTGCATCGCCTATGCCTTGGCCGGCAATATGAAGGTCGATATCGCCAAGGATCCCATCGGCTACGATAGCAAGGGCAAGCCCGTTTATCTCGCCGATATCTGGCCCTCGCCCAAGGAGATCGCCGCCGCCATCGCCAAATTCGTGCGGCCCGCCGATTACAAGAAACGCTATGCCGACGTCTTCAAGGGCGATTCCCATTGGCGCAAGGTGAAAACCGCCGGCGGCCTCACTTATGCCTGGGATACGAAATCGACCTATATCGCGCTGCCGCCTTATTTCCGCAACTTGGCGAAAACGCCCGCCGCCGTTCCGGATATCGTCGGCGCGCGCGCGCTCGCCATTCTCGGCGATTCCATCACCACCGACCATATTTCGCCCGCCGGCTCGATCAAGACGGATAGCCCGGCCGGGAAATATCTGATCGCGCATGGCGTCAAGCCGGCGGATTTCAATTCCTACGGCGCGCGGCGCGGTCATCACGACGTCATGATGCGCGGCACCTTCGCCAATATCCGCCTCAAGAACGAGATGCTGCCCGGAACCGAAGGCGGCTTGACGCGCCACATCCCGAGCGGCGCCGAAATGCCGATCTACGATGCGGCGATGCGCTATGCGAAAGAGAAAACGCCGCTCGTCATCTTCGCCGGCAAGGAATACGGCACCGGCTCCAGCCGCGATTGGGCCGCGAAAGGCACATTGCTGCTGGGCGTCCGCGCGGTGATCGCGGAAAGCTTCGAGCGCATCCATCGCTCCAATCTGGTCGGCATGGGCATCCTGCCGCTCGAATTCGCGCCCGGCATTACGCGGAAATCGCTTGCCCTCGTCGGCAGCGAGACCTTCGATATTCTCGGCCTCGCCGGCAATCTCAAACCCCGCGCCAAGCTCAAGCTCGCGATCCGCCGCGCCAATGGCGAAAGCCTATCCGTCGATCTCCTCTGCCGCATCGACACGGCCGAAGAAGCCGAGTATTTCCGCCATGGCGGCGTTCTCGCTTATGTGCTGCGCCATCTGGCGCAATCCGCGACGAATCAGGCGGAGCCCGATAAGGCGCGCTTGAAATCGCGCCAAGCGAGCGCGCGGAAGACGAAGAGGCCGGCGCTTAACCTTTAATTAAGGATGCGTAGCAGCAAGGTAGCAATGATTCTTCGACCGGCGTCATTCTGCAACAGCATATAGGCGTTAGCGCCAGCCGCTTGGAGGCGAATATGCGACATAGGTTGTTTTGGTTAACGATCTTCGTCGGCTGGCTCTTATCCGGTCCGCTTCATGCGGAAGAATTGCAGGCGACGATTTGGCGCGGCCATCCAGCTTTGCGGCTTACCGGAATTATCGAGAGCGGGACTGCGGAGCGCTTTATCTCCGCAATCTCTGCGATCGCCCCATCCGATCATGGGGCCCGCATTCTCTTGCTCGACAGCCCGGGCGGATCCGTCGAAGAGGCATTTGCCATGTCGAGGGCTATGGATAAGATTAAAATCCATACGGTTATACCCGATGGCGCCCGATGCGCATCGGCCTGCGCCTCCATTGTCTTCATAGCGGGCGAGTATAGAACGGTCGAAGTTTTCGGGCTTTTCGGGCAGCATTCGTGTTCTAGCAATGGTGTCGCGAATCAGGCCTGCAACGACGAGATATCCAATCATGCCTTTGCGCATGGAGTCTCTTATGGCAGCGTTAGCGCTTTCATAACATATGTCGGACCGGATGATATTCTTTGGCTGTCTAGAACAGAGGCCGATGGATGGGGCCTTACGCGCTATCCAGGCGAAGAAGAAAGCGGCTTTTCCAAAAGCGAGCCTTATGCTTTTCGATACATTTTCAATAAGCGCTCGCCGGCACAAGCGGCATGGCGTATCGATTTTCGCGAAGACGGCTATAGGGCCTTCCTTCGACCCTATTCCGATGAAGACCGCGAACTGCAGATCAATCTTTTCTGCGACGAAAGCCT
Organism: uncultured Rhodospirillaceae bacterium; assembly: GCA_964415425.1. Lineage (GTDB taxonomy): Bacteria > Pseudomonadota > Alphaproteobacteria > Dongiales > Dongiaceae > Dongia. Next base: position 19,238 of record CAYQAG010000023.1, read on the forward strand.
CAAAGGGCGCTTGTTCCTTACCATGGAAATCCATGGTCCGGCTCATACTGTATCCGATGCCGTTCTGGATATGCGCGTCGCGACGGATATCTTCGACTGGAACGACGAGAGGCCGGTGATCTGGCAAGCTGACGACTTGGTTGCCGAGGTTATCACTGAGATTCCGCAAGACCGCATTAAGGATTTTCTAAGCGCCGCCAACACCCTGCGCGTCACGATTACAACCAGACCACCCTATGATCTAATCGAGGCAACGACCTATCTCAAAGGTAGCCGCAAGGTCCTCATTTTTGCCGCCAATCACTGCGTAACCGGACATTACGACGGTCCAAGGGCGCCATTACTCTGACCTAAGCGGCACAGGCCTTGTCGCATTTGGGTATCGCCTGCAAGCGCTTAAGCAACACCCGTCAAAGCCCGCTTGAAATCGCGCCAAGCGAGCGCGCGGAAGACGAAGAGGCCGGCGCCGTAAACCGCGAAGCCAAGCGCGGTCAAAAGGGCGAGATCGCGCAATCTGCCCCAGGATGTCGCCACCGCCGGCAAGGGATCGAAATAGCGCCAAGCGACGAGCGCCGCCGCCATCGCCGCCGCCGCCGCGAGCAGGCGCGGCAGATTGCGCTTCAGCCGAGCGTCGATCGGAAGATGGCCGAGATGGCGGAGTTTGGAAAAGAGCAGCGCGCTATTGATCCAGGCGGCGCCCGCCGTGCCGAACGCGATGCCGACATAGCCGAAAAAAGGAAAAAGCGCGAGCGCGATGGCGATATCGCTGGCGACGCCGATCAGCGCGAAGCGGAAGGGCGAGAGCGTATCTTCGCGCGCAAGGAATCCGGGGGACAAGGCTTTGTTGAGAACATAGGCCGGGAGGCCGAGCGCGACCGCGACAAGGGCGGCCGCCGTCGCCGCCGAATCCGCCGCCGAAAAGGCGCCGCGTTGATAAAGAGCGGCGATGACGGGTTCGGCCGCGACGACCAAAATGACGCAAGCCGGCAGCGCCAGGATAAGGCCGAATTCGATGGCGCGATTCTGAATGCGGTCGGCTTCCTCCCTCCGCCCCGCGCGAATGGCGCGCGCCAACGAGGGGAGCAGCACGACGCCGATCGCCGAACCGATGAGCGCCAGCGGCAATTGATAGAGCCGATCGGCATAGCCGAGATAGGCGACGGCACCGGCTTGCAACGACGCGAGGATGGTCGCGATGGTAAGGTTGATCTGATTGACGCCGCCCGCGAGCAGGCCCGGCACCATCAGCTTCAAGAACCGTTTGACCTCGGCCGTCAGGCGCGGCCAGCGCAGACGCAAGGCCATGCCGCTTCGCCGGCAGGCGGCGACCAGCCAAAGGAATTGCAGAAAGCCCGCAACCGGCACGGTCCAAGCGATGGCGGCGCCGTCATCCTCGACCCTGGGCGCGACGAAGACGAGGGTCGCGATCATCGCGATATTGAGCAGGATCGGCGCCGCCGCCGGCGGACCGAAGCGGCCCAGAGTATTTAGAATCCCGCCATGAAGCGCCGCCAACGACATGAAAAGCAAATAGGGAAAGGTGATGATCGTGTAGACGACGGCCATCCGGTATTTTTCGGGATAATCGATGAAGCCGAAGGCAAAGACGCGAATGAGCCAGGGCATGGCCATCTGCGCCGCCAGGGTCACGATCAGGAGGACGACCAGCAGAAAAGCGAGGACCTGTTCGGCGAAAATCTTGGCGCCATCCCGCCCCTCGCCTTCGAGATGGCGCGCGAAGATCGGCACGAAGGCCGAATTGAAAGCCCCTTCGGCGAACATCTGGCGAAAAAGATTAGGCAGGCGCATGGCGACGACGAAGGCCTCGGCGACCGGTCCCGTGCCGAGCAAGCGCGCCATCATCATCTCGCGCAGGAAGCCGAGCGCGCGGCTGACCAGCGTCAGACCGCCGACGCGAAAAATGGATTTTAGCGAGAACATGAAATCCGCGAACCTTCCGTCATGCCCGTGTCCCGCTCGCCAATCGCCAGAAAAACGCGGTCGGCCTGCGGTCTTTTCGCGGCCGATCCAAGGCAAAATCGCGCGAGCTTGACGAAAACCATGCGCTCGCGCCCCTTAATGGCGGAAATGGCGAATGCCGGTAAAGACCATGGCGAGGCCGGAAGCATCGGCGGCAGCAATCACTTCGGCATCGCGCAACGATCCGCCGGGCTGAATGATCGCCGTCGCCCCCGCTTCGGCCGCCGCCATCAGCCCGTCGGCAAAGGGAAAGAAAGCATCGGAAGCGACGACGGAATTCTTGGCCCAGCTTTCGCTCTCGCCGGCGGCGCTTGCGGCCGCTTGGGCTTTCCACGCGGCGATGCGCGAAGAATCGACCCGGCTCATCTGACCCGCGCCGATGCCGACGGTCGCTCCCTGCCGCGCATAGACGATGGCGTTCGATTTCACATGCTTGGCGACGCGAAAGGCGAAGAGGAGATCGCGCATTTCCTCGGCGCTCGGCGCGCGCCGCGTCACGATTCTGAGCGCGGCGGGGTCGAGATCGACGGCATCGCGATCCTGGACCAAGAGACCGTCGCCAAGACTGCGCAGATGCCAGGATTTCGCGGCCCGTTCGAGTCTTCCGCCGGTTTCCAGCAAGCGCAGATTCTTCTTCGCCGCAAAGAGCGCGGCGACATCCGCCGGAATTTGCGGCGCGATGACGACTTCCAGGAAAAGATCGCCGATCGCCGCCGCCAGGGCGGCATCGAGCGGGCGATTGACGGCGAGAATGCCGCCGAAGGCCGATTGCGGATCGCTGCTAAGCGCCCGGCGATAGGCGCCGGCGAGATCGCGCTCGCCCGCCGCCGCCAAGGCGACGCCGCAGGGATTGGCATGTTTGACGATGACGATGGCCGGATCGTCGAATTCGTTGACGAGGTCCCAAGCCGCATCGGCATCGTTGAGATTGTTATAGGAAAGTTCCTTGCCCTGAATCTGACGCGCGGCGGCAAGGCCGTGCTCGGCGCCGGCGCCGGGAAGCGCATAGAAGGCGCCCTGCTGATGCGGGTTTTCGCCATAACGCAGAACCTGGCGGCGCAGAGCGGTAAGGTTCAGACGCTCCGGCCAAGTCTCCCCGCCCGCGGCCGCGTTCAACCAAGTCGCGATCGCGCTATCGTAAGCGGCCGTCCGCGCGAAAGCCTTGGCGGCGAGGCGCCGGCGTAGATCGGCGCCGATATCGCTATCGCCCGCTATCATCGCCGCCATGACGGGAGCGTAATCCTGAGGCTCGGCGATCACGGCGACATCGGCGTGATTCTTGGCGGCGGCGCGCAGCAAGGCGATGCCGCCGATATCGATATTCTCGACGATCGTCGCGAAATCGGCTCCGGCGGCCAAAGTGCGCTCGAAGGGATAAAGCGAAACGACGACGAGATCGATGGGACCGATATCGTGCCGGGCGATTTCGTCCCGATGATCCGGCCGATCGCGGCGCGCGAGAATGCCGCCATGGATTCGGGGATGCAGGGTTTTCACGCGCCCGTCCAGAATCTCCGGGAAACCGGTATAAGCGGCGACATCGCGGACCGCGATTCCCGCTTGGAGCAGCGCTTCGGCCGTGCCGCCGGTCGAGAGAATCTCGATTCCGCGCTCGGCGAGGAAGCGCCCGAACTCGACGATTCCGGTCTTGTCCGAAACGGAAAGCAAAGCGCGGCGGATGGGTCGGGAGGAGATTTCGGTCATCGGGTCTCGGGGTAGATCGGGGAAAAACGGAAACGGAAATTCATCGGCGCGACCGTTCCTCGCGCTGGAAGACCCAGCGCAATTCGGTATGGTCGCTTTCGATGGGGCCGACGATCGCCAATTGCTGGCTGCGGCGGATGATCCCGCCCGGCGCCGAATAAGCGCTTTCGGCAAGGCCGAGCGATCCGCCCGAAACCCGCAAGCGCCAGCAGGCGCCCTTTTGTATATCCTTGGGCGAACGCAGCAGCGCCGCGCTGCCGTCTTGCGTGACGCTCGCCTGAATATCGGGATGAAGATGGAAGCGAAGCGCGAAGGCATTGCCGCCGGGGCCGATCAGATGATCCTCGCCCATGAAGGTCGCGCCGTCGGCGGCGAGATAGAGCCTTCGGCGATGTTCGAGGCCGAAGCTTTCGCGATAGCCGTCTTGCGCGCAATCGAGCCAAGTCTGGCCGTCCTGTTCCTCGCGCCGGCAGGCGATTTGGCGGGGCGGCAAGGCAAGACCGAAGACGAGGCCGCGCGGCGGCATCTTCTGCGGCAGCAGAATGGCCGAATTCAAATTATCGACGATAATCGTCGAATGCGCCGCCGTCGTGCGCTGCACTTCGCGCCAAGCCGCCGACCAGGGATGCGCGCCGCAATTCACGATCAGGCATTCGCCGTCATGACTCATTTCGAAGGAGAGCGTGCCGGCATGGGCATGGGCATCGTAGCCATGGGGCGGCGGCGCGCCGGCATCGACGATGACGACGCTGGCGCCGGCTTCGAGGCGTTGGAAACCCGAACTCGGCAGCGAATTGACGAGGCGCGGGCTTTCCGCGGCGCGCTGAATGGCGCGATCGACGAGATTGGCGTCGATCGGCCAAGTATCGTTGAAGGCCGCGAGCGAACCGTCGTCATGGCGCAGGAGGTCGAGCGCGGCGGCGAGATGATCGATGGCGATGACGAGATCGTCGGGCAAGGGCTGGCGCGCCGCCTCGACGATATCCCGGAGATCGACAAGATGCTGCAGCACATCCAACATGCGGCGCGGGCTGCGCTCGATATGGCCGCCATCGGATAGGATTTGCCGCGCGAGCTCGCGCTTGAAGAGCGCGCGGCCGCGCGCAAAAAGCCGGTCTCCGCTGGGGAGCATCAGCCCCGCGATCATCAGCGAAATGGCGGCGAGGAGAAGATCGGCCCCAAACAGCAATTCGGGAAGAACCCTGCCGAGATGCCGCGCCTGGCGTTTGATCGCGCCTAGGATGCGCGCGCGATAGGCGGCATCGCCGCGGATTTCGAGAAAGGCGTGATTGAGAAAAATATGGCGGAGCCGCGAAGCCAGCAAATCGGCCCGCCAGCCAAGCGGATGATAGCGCGGATATTCGTCGAGCCAGCGCGCGGTCAAATCCTTCGCCAATTGCCGCGCGGCCGGCGACCCGACGACCTTGAGATCGTCGAGCCAGGAAAAACCGGCAAGCGACTCATGCCAAGCGGCATCGGGCGCGGCCGGGCCCGGTTGCGCGCTCGCTTTGTCGGCGGCAAGAACGGGGGCCCGCAAACGGACGGGATTGAAAACGGATTGGCCGGCGAAACGAAACTCGCCTTCGAGCAGCCGCAGCCCCGATTCGACATCGCCCGCCCAGGATTCCGGGGCGGGAACGCGAAACTCGCCGCCGGAATCCCGACCGAGGGTCAGATCGTAAAGGCGGCTCCCGATCCAAAGCCGCTTCAGCGGCCAGCGGAGATGCTGCCAAAGCCTAGAAGGCGGCAAAGCGAAAAGGGTCTGAAGACCGGGCGCGACGAGGGCCGGGCGCTTATTGCCGGGGCGGGGTCCCTTTTTCGCTTCCGGAGCCGGCGCGGCCATGGCGCCGCTCAGCCGCGCAAATTCGCGATATTGGCGGCATAGGCTTGCCTTCCGCCGGCGAAGCTCGCCGTGCCCGCGACCAGAATATCGGCGCCGGCGGCGATCGTCCGCGCCGCCGTCTCGACATTGATGCCGCCATCGACCTCGATCTCGATCGGGCGGCCGCCTTGGCTTTCGGAAATGGCGGCGATTCGCCGGCGCAATTCGCCGATCCGGCCGAGTGCCGCCGGCAGAAAGGCTTGGCCGCCGAAACCGGGATTGACGCTCATGACGAGGACAAGATCGATCTCCGGCAACAGGGCGTCCAAGGCGGAAAGCGGCGTTCCGGGATTGAGCGCCAGCCCGACCTTCTTCCCTAAGGATTTGACGAGTTGCAGGCTACGATGGGGATGAGGGCCGGCTTCGGGATGGAAGGTCAGGATATCCGCCCCCGCCTCGGCGAAAGCGGGAATCAGGGGATCGACCGGAGCGACCATGAGATGGACGTCGAAAGGCAGTTTCGTTTTCGGCCGGAGCGCCTTCACCACCATGGGCCCGATCGTGAGATTGGGCACGAAATGCCCATCCATGACGTCGATATGGATGTAATCCGCCCCCGCTTGGGTAAGGGCCGCAACCTCGGCGCCGAGTTCGGCAAAATCGGCCGAGAGGATCGAGGGGGCGATTTTCGGCTTGCGCTTCATGCGCCTAGCTAACATTAGCCTCGGAGTCGCGGCAAGCCGCCCCGCTTAAGAGACGCGCGAATCGGCTCGACCCGAAAAGGGGAGTTTCAGCAACCCGGCGAGATCGGTTTCGGCCTCGTTCTCGATGCCGATCTTCATGCCGGGGAAGCGCCGCGTACCGGACGTCGTGCCGAAGAGGCGATCCCAAAGGGTGAAAAGCGTTCCATAATGGGAATCGGTATCGGCCCGGCGGGCATGGTGATGCACCCAATGCCAAGCCGGGGTCACGATCATGGCCGTCGCCAGGGCTTCGGGTCTTGCCGGCAGGCGCCAATTCGCATGATGGAAAATGGCCGCGATCAAGACGAGGGATTCGAAGACGAGGATCGAGGGCCAGGGAATGGCGAGGAGCATGATCGGCGCGAGGCGCGCCAAGGCGGAAAGCGCGACCTCGCCGAAATGAAAACGCAGCGCCGAACTCGCATCCAGGAATTCGTCGCGATGATGGACGCGATGGAAGCGCCAGAGAAACGGGAACTCGTGATTGGCGCGATGCCAAGCATAAAGCCAGAGATCGAGGAGGATAAGATCGAGGCCGAGTCCCAAGGCGCCCGACAGAAATTCGGGACGCACCCAGAGCGCCTGTGCCGCGCCCCAGGCGGAAAGCGGCAAAACGAACAGAGCCGAAAGCGGTAGATTGATCGCGAAAAGCCCGAGATTGCGTAGCCAGCGGCGGATTCGCGCGCGCGCCGATCGCGCTAGATTCGCCGGCCAATCCGCCGCCGGGCGCCATCTTTCGATCCCGAAAGCGAGCGCGAACCAAGCGAAAACGACAACGCCTTTCGCAATCGCAAGCTCATCCATCCGGCAGCTTCCCTTCGCGTTTTCCGATCACATGCGGCGCGGCAGATAAGCGGCAAGCCCCGCCGCCGCGCAGAGAAAAGCGCCATAGAAGACATAAACCGCGCGCTGATCGAAAAAGACCAAGAGACAGGTGAAGACGGCGAAAGGCAGAACGCTGCCGAGATCGACATAGGTGCGGAAAACGGAGGCCATTTGCGGCCGTTCGAGCGGTCGGACCGAACGCAGGAAAGGAACGTTGCCGAGCGAATCGAGGATGACGGCGAAAACCGCCGCGAGAAGAACGAGAGCGGCGACGAGCGGCGGATGCGCGAAGACCAGCGGGATCGCCGCCGTCGCAAGCCCGCAACCCAGAAACCCGATCATGATCGGTCGGCGGATGCCGTAGCGCCGCCCCAGCCAGCCGAAGACGGGAGAGAGGGTAAGCAGGATATTGGTGGCACCAATTAAGGCGCCGCTCCATCCGGGATCGACATCGCGCGCGGAGAAATAGAGCGCCGGATAAACGAAGATCATCGACCACCAACCCGACCGCGCGAAGGCGATGAACCAGGCGAGCCGCAAGCGCGGTTGGGCGATGAAACGGAGAATGCTGGCGATGGGGCTGGGCGGCCTTCCGGTCGCGGCGACGAGAACGGGATTCTCGCCGATCCGCAAGCGCCAGAAGAAAGCCATGGCGGCGAGCGACGTCGTCAAGGCGAGCGCCGCCGGCGCCACGATGCCGAAGCGTTTGTAAAGCTCGACCCCGATCCAGGGGCCGAGTCCCCAGGAGAGGCAGCCCAGCAGCAGGCGCAGGGATTCGTAAGTCGTCATCCGGCTGCGCTCGACCGAATCGAGGACGTAAAGCGTCAACCCGATCATCGTCGCCGATCCCGACAAGGCGCGCAGCATCTGCCCCGCGACCTGCCCCGCCGCATTCTCCGGGATGAGGCAGGCCAAAGCGAGGCCGCCGGTAAGCAGCCCCGCGCTATAGACCCAGCGCCGGCGAAAGCGGTGGATCAGGCCGGGAATGGCGAAGGCCGCGAGGAAGCCGGCGAAGGTAACCGTGAAATAGACGGCGCTGACCTTGGCGTCGTCGCCGAAAACCTGATGCGCCTGGAGCGGGATGATGGTGAGCGAAAGGCCGCGCGAAGCCGAATCCAGCGCATAGAGTCCGGCCAGGGCATAAAGGCGGGAATTGCGGGATTCGCGGAGAGCGCCGCGTGGCGCCGGAGATTTGGCGGTCGTCATGGCGCTGGTGTATAGGAGACGAAAGATAAAAACCAGAAGCGAGCGCGCCGCCCATGTCCGCCCCCGTCCAGACACCCCCGCCGCATCCTAATTTCATCCATCTCTATCGCGATTCCCTGCCGCGCGATCTTTGCGCCGAGATCATCCGCCGCTTCGAGACCGATGAGCGCAAGGGGCCAAGTTCTACGGCGACACGGGAAAAGCCGCTCATCCGCACGGGCACGATGCTGAAAATCTCGCAATATCCCGAATGGCAGGATGTCGTTTCGGCTTACGATGCCGCCCTCCAGCGCAATCTCGCTTTATACGGCAAGGCCTATCCCTCGATCGGCGAATTGCTGATCCCCTCGGCCAGTTATCGGACGCCGCCCTTGCTGGAACGTATCGACCCCGGCCAGGGTTTCGGCATGCATATCGATGCCAGCGTGGGCGGCACGCATAACCGCCTCGTGGCCGCTTTGCTCTATCTCAAGGACGTCGCCGAAGGCGGCTTCACGGAATTTCCCTTCCAATCGCTCCGCCTCAAGCCGACGGCGGGCGCCATGGCGCTTTTCCCGCCCTTCTGGACGCATCCCCATCGCGGCATGAGTCCGGTTTCGGGGCCGAAATACAATCTCACCAGCTTCCTCGTCATTCGGGAGGATTGGAA
>CAYQAG010000023.1:28266-32455 GCA_964415425.1 uncultured Rhodospirillaceae bacterium
TTTCGGGGCCGAAATACAATCTCACCAGCTTCCTCGTCATTCGGGAGGATTGGAAGCCGGATCAGAAGTCAGAAGACAGAAGTCGGAAGTCGGAAACCCGATAACGGAAGCGAGAGTCTTTATGGTTTAACCCATGCTCTTTTCTTCCTGACTTCCGACTTCTGTCTTCTGACTCCTGGTTCCGAAAACCGCCGTCCCGATGCGGAGATAGGTCGCCCCCAGCGCGATCGCGGTTTTGTAATCGCCGCTCATGCCCATGGAGAGTTCCTTGAGGCCGTTGCGGCGCGCGATCTCGCCGAGCAGCGCGAAATGCGGCGCGGGATGATCGGCGAGCGGCGGGATCGCCATGAGGCCGATAATGGGCAGGCCGAGATCGTCGCGGCAGAGGCGGATGAAATCGTCGGCGTCGGCGGGCGCGATGCCAGCCTTCTGCGGTTCGACGCCGGTATTGACCTGGATGAGGAGGTTCGGCCGGCGCCCTTGCTTTTGCATCTCCGCCGCCAGCGCGCGCGCCAGCTTCTCGCGATCGAGGGAATGAATGACATCCATATGCGCAATGGCTTCGGCCGCCTTATTCGTCTGCAGGGGACCGATCAGGTGCAATTCGAGGTCGGGATAATCCTGGCGGAGGCCGGGAAATTTGTAGGTCGCTTCCTGAACGCGATTCTCGCCGAAGCGAAATTGGCCGGCGGCGAGTGCCGCCGCGATCACAGCCACGGGATGGGTCTTCGAGACCGCGATCAAGCGGATATCGGCAGGATCCCGCCCCCAATCCGCCGCTTCCTTAGCGATCGCCGCGCGAATCGCCGCGAGATTGGCGGAAACCCCCTCTCCCCCGCATAGCGGGGGAGAGGGCAGGGGTGAGGGGGATGGGCCGGTAGCCATGTCAATCCTTCCCAAACTGCAGTGCGATAGATTGCAGAACTCCATCCATATTTCTTAAGACATCGCCGTTCCCGATGCGCATCACTCGGAGGCCTCGCGCCTCAAGAAAGCGCGTTCGCCGCAGATCGTAATTTTTGCGTTGAGGATCGCCATGCTGCCCGCCATCGCGTTCGATGACGAGTCTTTCCTCGGCGCAATAGAAATCGACGATATAAGGCGATATCGGCTTCTGCCGATAGAATTTACGTCCCAGCAGCGCGCGCCCTCGCAATCGGCACCAGAGAGTTTTCTCGGCATCTGTCGAATCGACCCGGAGTCGCCGCGCCGTCTTTATGGCAAGGGAGGCTGTCATCGCGCGCTTCTTCCACACCGCCTCATCCCTACCTTCTCCCCCATGGATAGCATGGGGGAGAAGGAGTTTCTTGCGTTCTCTCGCCCGACGCTCGCCGCCGTTCGATCCGACTGCTCCTTCTCCCCGCTTCGCGGAGAGAAGGTTGGGATGAAGGGCTATTACGCAAAAAGAAAGGGAGCGGTTGCCCGCTCCCTTCCCTTAGTCGCAGATCTAAAAGACGATAGGTCGTCGATTAGAAGCTGATCGCCGTGCCGACGCCGATTTCGAAGGCATTGTATTCGTCAATAGCCTCGTTATTGGCATCTTCGTCAGCGCCAGTCCAGGTATAGGCCAAGGCCGCATCGAGATCGATGCCGGGGCCCATATTGTAGACGCCGGTCAAAGCGATCCGATTACGCGTGAAGTTCGGATCGTCATCGGTATCATGGAGCTGTTCGGTCGCATCCATGTGCGAGAAGCCGAGACCGACCGTCCAGGCATCCACATTGTAGCTGATGCCGCCGCCGACAACCCAAGCATCGACATGCGCAGCATCGCCGCCATTGAAATCATCGAAGATTTCGAAGGCGCCACCGACGGAGAATCCGCCGAAGGTCAGGACGAGACCAGTCTGATAGGCCGAAGATTTCCGACCCTCGACATCGCCAGAGCCCTTATCGGCCCGCTTGATGTCCCAAGCGGCACCGCCACCCCAGCTCAGACCCCAGCCATCGCCTTCATAGCTGTAGTTGAGGTAGGTCGCGAGCTGCGTCCGTCCAGGTGCCGTACCGCCGAAAGCGCCAACACCGCCGCCATTGGTATGGCCTTCGGCCGCCGAGTTCGGGGTGTAGGAGAAGCTGAAGCTAAAGCCGCTCCAGCTCGGCGAGTAATAGACGATCCGCTGCGAATCGCCATCGACGCTCGTGCAGATCGTATTCGAAGACGGCAGGCCAAGAGCGGAGAAGGCCGGGGCGTCGTTACCGCCCCAATTGTTCGGCGAGAAGGCGCCGAAATTAGCCGTGCTGCTCGGCGGGGTAACGCAATTCGCGGCCAGCGAATCGTCATCCGAACCGATCACGAATTTGCCGAAATCGCCCGAGAAATAGACGAAGGATTCGTCGATCTGGTCGCCGGATTGCTCGCCTTCAAGCTCGACGCGAACGCCGACCGTGATGCCATTGTCGAGGGTCACTTCGCCCTTGAAATGGATTTCCTGATTGCCGTAGAAGCCGTCGGTCTTGTGATTGTTGCCGAGTTCGCCTTGACCCTTATCGTCCAAAGTGACGACATAGGTCTCGCGGAAGAAGCCGCCGACCGACAACTTGATCCCATCGTCCGCAACCGCAGTGCCGGCGATCATGCCAGCGCCGAGAAGGGCCGTGGTCCCCAGAAGAACTTTCTTCATGTGAGATTCCCTTGTGTTTGTGTTTGCCACCGCAAGACCCGATCGCTCTAGAAGCTCACGAACGCCCTGCGACTGCCCCAAAGTCCCGAACCGTTAAGGGGCTTGCTCGGAAGATTCTGCCCACCGGTGAGGCCAGAAGAATCGATCGAACAAGCCAAAGTCCGAAACCGCGGTCAGATTGAGCGATGGGCCCCTACCCTGTCAAACGCTTTGCCCCCAATCTGTGGCATTTTTTCACCGCTGTTGCACGAAAGGCACGATGCAGGTTTTTCATTATTTATCAATATACTACATAAATATCCGGAATCCGCTTCGAAGCAACCCTGATCACCCGAAAAATTGGCACAGATGCCGGAGAAAGCGCGATTAATGTTTAATAAAAAACAATCTTTTCAATATGCTGTTGCCGTACCCCTGGATAGAAACGCATGGATGGTCGGCCTTCGCCGACCATGACGGGGTTGGGTGCCTCCTTAATCTCCGCTCACTCTCCGTCGAGGTCGCATGGATGCCGGTACTCGCCGGCATGACGCATTGGCACTCACGCCCACCCTCACTCAGTGCTGACGCGCTGGTCTCTCCCTCAAGGGAGAGGCGAAAAGAACCCTGTCATCTGATCTCTGAAATCTGACATCTGCCCTCTACCTTAAAGCGGCCAATAGCCGAAGCGGGCCATCTGTTCTTTGTGCGCCTCGACGATGCGGTCGATTTGCGCCTTCGTAAGAATATCGCGCCATTGCCCCGACTTACCGACGCGAAAAAAGCGCTCCGCCTTTTCCGAGCGCTCGCGAAATCCGCCCGCTTCTTCTTGCTGGCGGAGCTTCTCGAAAGAAGAATTCTCGATCGCGCGTTCGATACGCTCGGGCGGCGCCGGCAGGCCCAGAAACCGCACGACATTGCCGAAAGCGAGCTTCGGTTTTTTCAGCATATCCTCGTAACGCACGACGAGCAGCCCAGGATGGGGATTCTGCGTCCAGGAAAGCACATGCGTTGACCAGCTATTATGAACTTCGTAGACGGCCTTCTCGCTGCCCAAAGTTCCGTTATTGGACTTCGCCATGTTCGCGATCGCGCCGTCGATATCGGTGCCGTAATGATCGGCGGCGGAAATGGCGACATCCAAGGGATTGCGAATGATATAGATGGCGCCAGCCGTCCATTGCATATGGATCAAGGGCTGGCCAAGATATTCGACCATGGCGTTATGGGTCTTCACGAAGACATTATCGGGCCGGCTGAGGGTAATGAGGCGCTGCACTTCCCAACGCGCATCGGCGATTTCCTGATCCGACCATTCGGCGCGCGGCTTTTTGATGACTCGCTGGAACCAATCGACGATGGAATCCCCGGTCGAAAGATCTGTCATCTTATTGATGTCATAGGTTCCCTTGGGGTCCCGCAGGATGTTGTGCAGGAAATTTCGTATCCAGGTATTGCCGGATTTGGGATAGGAAGCGAGCCAGACGATCTTGCCCATGAGCGCTCCGTTGCCGATTCTGGTCTTGCGTCAGGTGCTTAGCCCTCGAAGACGCGCCTTGACCGGGGGAACGCGTTTCGCTACCTCTAGC
>CAYQAG010000023.1:32555-41302 GCA_964415425.1 uncultured Rhodospirillaceae bacterium
GCTTAGCCCTCGAAGACGCGCCTTGACCGGGGGAACGCGTTTCGCTACCTCTAGCTCGCGCCAGCGGGTTCTAAAAGGCCTTGCCGCGCGTTTATCGGTCGAAGCCGGGAAAGCCGTCAACATGAAACTCGCTCTTTCGCGATTCCGCCTCCGCAACGCCCATTTCAGGCTGATCCCGGCACTCATCCTGGCTTTGGGTCTTGCCGCCTGCAATTTCGGCCTGGGCGGGGAGGCGAAATATCCGCGCGATCGCCTGCCCGGCGAGAACACGCCGCAATATGGCGAGGCGCCGAGCGTTTTCGGCCCGGGCGGCCTATTCGGCTCCAGCAAGCAAGAAACCGATAATAGCGGCGGCGGGGTCGGGGTGAATTCGCTGCTTTGGCGCGCTTCGCTCGATACCGTTTCCTTCATGCCGCTCGTTTCGGCCGATCCTTTCGGCGGCGTCATCATCACTGATTGGTACACGCCGCCCCAGACGCCGGAGGAGCGCTTCAAGGTCAATATCTATATCCTGGGGCGTGCACTTAGGGCCGATGGCGTCCGCGCCTCGGTCTTCCGCCAGGTCAATCAAGGCGGCACCTGGGTCGATGCCCCGGTCGCGCTCAATACCGCGACCGATCTCGAAAACGCCATCCTCACCAAGGCGCGGCAATTGAAATTGTCCGGGCAGCAGCAATAAGCGATGAGGGACCCGCGCTTTCCGCGCCGAGGATTCAGCTTCGCAGGGCTTGCGCCGACCCTCACCCGGCGCTTCCGCGCCGGCCTCTCCCTGGAAGGGAGAGGCGAAATGAGTCTGCCCTCCGATTTCTGTTCTCTGACTTCTGTCATCTGACCTCTGGCATCATGTCGCGTTATAATTTCCTCGAGACCGAGCCCAAATGGCAGGCGATCTGGGCCGAACGCCGCGCCTTTGAAAGCGCCGCCGACCCTGCTCGCCCGAAATACTACGTCCTCGAGATGTTTCCCTATCCTTCCGGGCGCATCCATATGGGCCATGTGCGGAATTACGCGATGGGCGATGTCGTCGCCCGCTATAAGCGCGCCAAGGGATTCAACGTGCTTCATCCCATGGGCTGGGATGCCTTCGGTCTGCCGGCCGAAAACGCGGCGCGCGATCAGGCGATCCATCCCGCGCGCTGGACTTACGACAATATCGCCACCATGCGTGCCGAATTGAAGCGCATGGGCCTGTCGCTCGATTGGTCGCGGGAATTGGCGACCTGCCATCCCGGCTATTATGCGGCTCAGCAGCGCCTCTTCCTCGATTTCTTCAAGGCGGGCCTCGCCTATCGCAAGGAAGCTTTCGTCAATTGGGATCCCGTCGATCAGACCGTGCTCGCCAACGAACAGGTGATCGAGGGGCGCGGCTGGCGCTCGGGCGCTCTCGTCGAGAAGCGCAAGCTCAGCCAATGGTTCCTGAAAATCACCGATTTCGCCGACGATCTCCTCGCCGCCCTCGGCGATTTGCCGCGCTGGCCGGAAAAAGTCCGGCTGATGCAAGAAAACTGGATCGGCAAATCGACCGGCGCCTTCGTCGAATTCCGTTTGGCGGCGGAGGCGGGCCGCCTGCGCGTCTTTACGACGCGCCCCGATACGCTGTTCGGCGCGAGTTTCCTCGCCCTCTCGCCCGATCATCCGCTGGCCGAAGCGGCGGCCAAAAGCGATCCCGCCGCCGCCGCCTTCATCGCCGAATGCCGCGCCGCCGGAACCTCGGAAGCCGCGATCGAGGCTCAGGAGAAAAAAGGCTATCGCCTCGCTTGCGATGCGCATCATCCTTTCATCGCAGGGCGGAAACTCCCCGTCTATATCGCCAATTTCGTCCTCATGGATTACGGCACGGGCGCGATCTTCGGCTGCCCCGCCCACGATCAGCGCGATCTCGATTTCGCTCGGAAATACGGCCTCCCCGTTTTGCCCGTCGTCCTGCCCGAAGGCGAAACGGCGGCGGATTTCGCCATCGGCGATACCGCCTATACGGGCGATGGGCGAATCTATAATTCAGGCTTCCTCGACGGCCTCGACAGCGAAGCCGCGAAACAGGCGGCGAGCCGGCGATTGCAGGAAATGGGCGAGGGCGAGGCGACGACGATCTTCCGCCTGCGCGACTGGCTGGTCAGCCGGCAGCGTTATTGGGGCTGCCCCATTCCCATCATCCATTGCCCGAGCTGCGGCGTCGTTCCGGTGCCCGAAGCCGATCTTCCCGTCGAACTTCCCGACGACGTCACCTTCGACAAGCCGGGCAATCCGCTCGATCGGCATCCCACTTGGTCGCGCGTCGCTTGCCCCGCTTGCGGCGGCCAGGCCAAGCGCGAGACCGATACCTTCGACACCTTCGTCGATTCGAGTTGGTATTTCGCGCGCTTCTGCTCACCGCGCTTGGAAACTGCGCCCGTCGATCGCGCATCCGTCGCTTATTGGCTTCCCGTCGATCAATATATCGGCGGGGTCGAACATGCGATCCTGCACCTTCTTTATGCGCGGTTCTTCACGCGCGCCATGAAGCTTTCCGGCCATGTCGGCTTAAAGGAACCCTTCGCCGGACTTTTCACGCAAGGCATGGTGTTGCACGAATCCTATAAGGATGCCGAAGGGAAATGGCTTTTCCCCGAGGACGTGACGAAAACCGCCGATGGCGGCGCGATCCACGCCCGGACCGGCGCGCCCGTCGCGATCGGGCGCAAGGAGGTCATGTCGAAATCCAAGAAGAATGTCGTGCCGCCCGCCCGCATCATCGAAAGCTATGGCGCCGATACGGCGCGCTGGTTCGTGCTTTCGGATTCTCCGCCCGAGCGCGACATGGAATGGACCGATGCCGGGATCGAGGGCGCCTGGCGTTTCGTGCAGCGTCTGTGGCGCTTGGCCGAGGATTGGGTCGCCGCCTTCCCGGCGCTCGTTGGGCCGCGCGGCGCCAAGCCCGCCGCTTTTTCGGCCGCGGCCTTGGATTTGCGCCGCGCCACGCATAAGGCGATCGCCGGGACGAGCGAGGATATCGAGAAATTCCGCTTCAACCGCGCCGTCGCCGGGCTTTATCAATTCGCCAATCGTCTCGGCGAAATCGCGCCCGACGATCTTACCGATTCTTCCGGCCTTTGGGCGCGCGGCGAGGCGCTCGACGTCCTGGCGCGGCTTCTCAATCCCATGATGCCGCATCTCGCCGAGGAAATCTGGGCGAAGCTCGGCGGCACGAAGCTGCTTGCCGAAACCCCCTGGCCGGAAATCGAGCCGGCGCTTATTCTCGACGAGACCGTGACCGTCGCCGTGCAGGTGAACGGCAAATTGCGGGCGACCCTCGCTCTGCCGCGCGATGCCGATCGGCGGATCGCGGAAGCGGCCGCCTTGGCCGAGGAAGCGGTGCAACGGGCGCTCGACGGCAAGGCGCCGAAAAAGGTGATCATCGTGCCGAACAGGATCGTCAATGTCGTGGTCTAGGCGCCGCCTTTTGAGTCTCAGTCTTCTTGCCGTCCTGCCGGGCGGTTGCGGCTGGCATCCGCTTTACGGCAATGCCGCCGGAAGTTCCTCCCACGGCGCCAGCGTCGATCGGCATCTTGCCGGCATCGCGATCGAGCCCGTGCGCTGGGACCGCAATCCCAGCCCCTTGCAGCAAGGCGGCGAGGCCGTCTTCGATGCGCGCACCGGGCAGATTCTGCACAATGCGCTGCGCGACGGCTTGACGCCCTTAGGCCCGCCGGCGGAGCCCGCCTATAGCCTTTCCGTCGAGCTTGGCGAAAGCCTCGATTCCGTGATCGCCGTCGAGAACGACAAGACCCGGCGCGAGCGCGTGACGCTCGTCGCCCATTTCGCGCTCGCCGATCTCAAGGGCAATACCGTCTTCAAGGATGTCGCGCGCGCGATCGCCAGTTACGACATTTTCCAGGATCCCTATAGCGATCTTTCCGCCCGCAACGATGCGCGCCATCGCCTCGCCCGGCAATTGGCCGAGGCGATCAAGACGCGGCTCGCCACTTTCTTCGCGACGCGCGGTTAAGCCCGCGCCCTTCGATGAAACTCGATCGCAGAGCCGGCGAGCGTTTCCTCAAGGAACCGGATCGCCGCATCGCCGCGATTCTCATCCACGGCCCCGACGAAGGTCTGGTGCAGGAGCGCCTGCGCGCGATCGAAACGGCGATCCTCGGCCCCGATGGCCGGAACGATCCCTTCCGCCATGTCGAGATTTCGGCCGAAGCGGCGCGGGGCGATCCCGCGCGCCTCGTCGACGAAGCGAGGGCCATCGCCATGCTGGGCGGAAGACGGGTCATTCGCCTCGTCGGCGCCGGCGATATTCTTGCCGGGCAACTCGCCGATTATCTCGAAGCCATTCCCGATTCCGAGCAAGCGCTGCTCGTCCTCGCCGGCGGCGAATTGCCCGGCCGCTCGGCCTTGAAGACTCTGTTCGAGAGTAGCAGCAATGCCGCCGCCATCGCCTGCTATCGCGACGAGGCGGAAGATTTAGGTCCCCTCATCCTCGCGCATTTGCGCGAAGCCGGGCTTACCGCCAGCCGCGATGCGCTCGATTATCTCGCCGCCCATCTCGGCGGCGATCGCGGCGTCACGCGCTCCGAACTCGATAAGCTCGTCCTTTACATGGGCGAAGCGAAAAAAATCGAGCTTGCCGATGCGCGCGCCGCGATCGGCGATTCGGCGGCGATCGATCTCGACGATCTGATCTTCGCGCTGGCCGAGGGCGACCGCGCCGGTCTCGATCAAGCGATCGCGCGCAATTTGCGGGAAATGCCGGCGATCGCCATCTTGCGCGCGCTTGCCCGCCATTTCCTGCGCCTGCATCAAGTCGCCGGCAGATTGGCCGAAGGCGTAAGCCTGGAAGAAGCGCTCGGCGGCTTGCGCCCGCCGCTTTTCTGGAAGACGAAAGCGCGCTTTGCCGCGCAAGCCAGAACCTGGCCGCCCGGCGCGATCGGCAGCGCGCTCGAAAAATTAGCCACGATCGAGGCCGAGATCATGCGCCATCACGATCTCGCCGCGCCTCTTTTGCATCAAGGCTTGCTGCGGATCGCCGCTCTGCGGCGTTGAGGCTATCCCGCTTTGCCGGCGGCCATGGCCGCGAGGCGCCGCGCGATCTCTTCCGGCGAGACGTCCTCGACATGGGTCGCGATATGCCAGGAATGGCCGAAGGGATCGACGAGGCTCCCCGCGCGATCGCCGTAAAATTGTTCCTTGACCGGCCGCTGTTCCTTGGCGCCGGCGGCGATAGCTTGCGCGAAGACGCGATCGACATCCGCGACATAGAGCGAAATCGTCACGGGCGAGCCGCCGAAATGGTCGGGGCTATAAGCCTTCATTTCGGCATGTTCGTCGGCCAGCATGACGATGGAATCGCCGATGCGGATTTCGGCATGGCCGATCGTTCCGCCGGGCCCGTCGAGACGCAGGATTTCGGTCGCGCCGAAAGCGCGCTTATAAAAATCGAGCGCGCGCCCACCGCCCTTGACGATGAGATAGGGCGTCACCGCGTGATAGCCGTCGGGAATAGGTTTGACTTTGCCGGCCATGTTATCCTCCAGAGGCGAGATCAAGGATCGCGGCCGAGACCCGCTTCGGCGAGCGCCGCTTGATAAGCCTGCCAGATTTCCGCTTGCCTGTCGCCCAATTCGCGCAAATAGCGCCAAGTGAAGATGCCGGTATCGTGGCCGTCGTCGAAAAGAATGCGGATCGCATAATGGCCGACGGGTTCGAGCGCGCTTATGCCGACCCGGCTTTTTCCGGCGACCAGAGTTTTCTGACCCGGGCCATGGCCCTGAACCTCGGCCGAGGGGCTTTCGACCCGCAGCAATTCCGCCGGCAGATTATGGACCGATCCGTCCGCGTAGCTGAGGCTAAGCTTGCGCTCGGCCTTCAGCAGCGCGATCTCGACCGGCCAATCGGCATCTCCTCCCGTCAACGTCGCTCGCTCTCGTCGAGGCTGCGCGCTTCCTCGACCAGCATGATCGGAATGCCGTCGCGGATGGGATAAGCGAGACCGGCGCCCTGACTCACCAATTCCTGCCGCGCGGCATCGTAGCGCAGCGGCCCTTTGGTCAAGGGGCAGACCAGAATTTCCAGCAACTTGGGATCGACCTTGCGGCGCTCGACGGATGCCGGTTCGGCCGCGGATTCGGATTTCGGATCGGTCATGGCAATCTCCTCGCCGACAATGTCAATGCAGGCTCTGCCGGCCGCCTTCGGCCAGCCTACCATGAATTTCGAACAGCGCCTGAAGCTTGCCGGCGAAATCCGCGAGATCGGCGCTTTCCAGCAAAGTCTGTTTCTCGACGGCCGAAAGCGGCGCCGCCTCGGCGAGATTGAGGATGAGCGCCGCATCGGGCATGGCCTCGATCGGCGCCCATTCGACCTTGGCCGCGATGGCGGCGAGATAACGCCTGAGCCCGGCGAGGAAAGCGCGCCGGTCGGAAAGCCGGAAAGATCGCGCGACGAGATCGCCGGCATAGGGCGCGAAATCGGGGCGGATGCGGCGGAACCCGGCGGGATCGGGTGTCAGTTCCTCAATGAAGCGGAAGCGGATCAAGCCTGAAATCTCGATGCGATAGCGCCCCTCCGCCGTTTCCTGAAAACTCGTCAAGCGCCCGGCGCAGCCCAAGCGGCGCAATTCCGGAAGGAAGCCGGGATCGAGATTGCGATCGGCGCCCGCCTCCGCCGGTTGGATGATGCCGATCAGGCGCCCGGGGCTCGCGAGAACCGCGCGCGTCAAGGCGAGATAGCGCGGCTCGAAGACATTGAGCGGCAAATCGATTCCCGGCAGCAGCAAGGCGCCCGTCAAGGGAAAGAGCGGCAGGATCGCCGGCAATTCCTCGATCGTCCTCGGGTCGAACGGTCCCGGATCGACAGCGCGCAAGCCGGCCATCATCGCCCCGCCCCTCCCGATTTAGGAAAAGAGCAGCGAGGACAGCCGGCGGCGCGTCGCCAGGGTCAGGGGATCGGTCGGCCCCATCGCCTCCATGAATTTGACGATCTGCTTGCGCGCCGCATCCTCGTTCCAATTCCGCTGCAGACGGAAGATTTCGAAAAGGTGATCGAGCGCCGCCTCGCGCTCGCCCGCCGCGAAGAGCGCCGCGGCGAGATCGAAGCGCGCCTCGAAATCCTTGGCATTGGCCTCGATCCTGGCGCGCAAGGCGGGAAGCGCGCCGCTCGCCTTCTCGCCCGCCTCGGCAAGGTCGAGCGCCGCCTTGGCCGCGAGAATGGCGGCATCTCCGGCCTTTTCCTTCGGCACGCGCGCGAGCATCGCCGCCGCCTCGGCAAGATCGCCGATCGCGATCAGCGACCGCGCGAGGCCGGCGATCGCCTTCGCGTTTTCGGGATCGTGGGCGAGCACCTCGCCGAAGATCGCCGAGGCCGTGCCGTGATCCCCGGCCTGAAGCGCCGCTTCCGCCTCGGTCACGGCTTCCTCGACCGGCGAGGGACCGAGCGCCGCCCCCGTCAGCTTGGCGAGACGCTGCACGAAGGCCTTGATCTGGGATTCGCCCTGGGCGCCGACGAAGCCATCGACGGGCCGTCCCTGATGGAAGGCATAGACGGCGGGAATCGATTGGATGCGCATCTGCGCCGCCAATTCCTGATTCTCGTCGACATTGATCTTGACCATGCGAACGGCGCCATTGGCGCTCTTCACGGTTTTTTCGAGCAGCGGCCCCAATTGCTTGCAAGGCCCGCACCAGGGCGCCCAGAAATCGACGATCACGGGCGCCGTCATCGAGGCGTCGATCACGTCGGCGCGGAATTTCTGCGTATCGCTATCCTTGACGATATCGGCGGGCGCCTTGGCGGCGCCGATCAAAGGTTCCATGGCCATCTCTCCTTAAGCCCAATCTCCCCATAAATGGGGCATCGATTCTTAAAAATCCAGCAGCAAGGGCGGATGGCCCTCGGCTTCCAGAAAGCGAATGAGATCGGCGGGGTTGAGCGCCGTCGATCGGTAATTGACCAAGGGATGCGCGTTGACGAGATCGTAAGCGAGCAGCCCGCGATCCAGCACTTGGCGGACGCGCCCCGCTTTGTCGTTGATGATGGCGAAGGGCGTGACCGCGCCGGCGATGACGCCGAGATATTCCATCAGGCGCTGCGGCGAACCGAAGGAAAGCTTGCCGGCGCCGAGACGCTCGCCCAGGGCTTTGAGATCGACCCTTTTATCCTCGGCGAGGGTGACGAGCCACATTTCTTCCTTCTTGTTGCGCAGGAAGAGATTCTTCACATGCGCGCCCGGAAGATCGCCGCGCAGGTTTCGCGATTCCTCGACCGTGAAGACCGGCACATGATCGAGCGTACGGCTCGCGATGCCGAGTTCGGCGAGCCTAGCGAGGAGGCGCTCGGGCGAGGTCGGCAGGCCCGACTGGGCGGCATAGGCGGCGGCGATCCGCTCCGCATCGGGCGTAAGGCCGGATGGGGGCTGGGAAGCCGGCAGGGGATGATCGTCATTATCGGCGCTCATGGGCGATCCCGCGCATCCAATCGAGAGGGCGCCGAAAGTAAGGCCCCGGCGAAAGGACGGCAAGGCGTCCCCGTCCGAAAATGCGCGAAGGGGAATCCGGCCCCAGGCGCCGGGCCGGGGCTCCCCATGGGGGCTTATGCCGGGGCCCGCCCCATGATCCCGGGCGGGGGGTTGCAAAGCCGGCGGCGATTTGTATGATGCGCGCCGCCGCCGCGCGTTAAGCGGGCCGGCCGGAGCGCGGGCGTAGCTCAGGGGTAGAGCACAACCTTGCCAAGGTTGGGGTCGAGGGTTCGAATCCCTTCGCCCGCTCCAG
>CAYQAG010000024.1:0-39855 GCA_964415425.1 uncultured Rhodospirillaceae bacterium
CCGGCGGGCACTTCGATCGCGATGCCGTCGATGGTGAGCTTGGGCATGATCCCCCCCTATTCCGCCGCCCGGGCCGGACGGAGCCGGCGCTGGCGTTCTTCGACAAGGGGACGGAAATGGCGCATCAAGCCCTGGATCGGCCAAGCCGCCGCGTCGCCCAGGGCGCAGATCGTATGGCCTTCGATCTGCTTGGAGACGTCGAGCAGCAAATCGATCTCGCCGACATCCGCCTCGCCCGCGACCAGGCGCTGCATGATGCGATACATCCAGCCCGTGCCTTCGCGGCAGGGCGTGCATTGGCCGCAGCTTTCGTGCATGTAGAAATGCGAGAGCCGCGCGATCGCCTCGATGGGGTCGGTCGATCTGTCCATGACGATCACGGCCGCCGTGCCGAGGCCCGATTGCACGGCGCGGAGAGAATCGAAATCCATCAGCACCGTGTCGCAGACCGATTTCGGAATGAGCGGCACGGAGGATCCGCCCGGAATGACGGCCAGCAGATTATCCCAACCGCCGCGCACCCCGCCGCAATGCCGGTCGATCAATTCGCGCAGCGGTATGCCCATCTCCTCTTCGACATTGCAGGGCTTTTCGACATGGCCGGAAATGCAGAAGAGCTTGGTGCCGGTATTCTTCGGTCGGCCGAGACCGGCGAACCATGCGCCGCCACGGCGCAGAATGGTGGGGACGACGGCGATGGTCTCGACATTGTTGACCGTCGTCGGGCAGCCGTAAAGACCGCAAGCGGCGGGGAAAGGCGGTTTCAGGCGCGGCTGCCCCTTCTTTCCCTCAAGGCTTTCGATCAGCGCCGATTCCTCGCCGCAGATATAGGCGCCGGCGCCGCGATGCAGATGAATGTCGAAATCGTAACCGGAACCGCAGGCATTGCGGCCGATGAGCCCGGCTTCGCGCGCTTCCGCGATCGCCGCTTCGATATGTTCCGCCTCGCGATAGAATTCGCCGCGAATATAGATATAGGCGGCTTGGCAACGCATGGCGAAACCGGCAAGCAGGCAGCCTTCCAGCAGCATATGCGGATCGAAGCGCAGAATTTCCCGATCCTTGCAGGTGCCGGGCTCCGATTCGTCCGCATTGACCACGAGATAAGACGGGCGACCGTCGGAGGTCTTGGGCATGAAGGACCATTTGAGGCCGGTCGGAAATCCGGCGCCGCCGCGACCGCGCAGATCGGATTTCTTCACTTCCTCGATAATCGCATCCGGCCCCAGGGCCAAAAGCGCCTTGGTATTGTCCCAGATGCCGCGCCGGCGCGCGCCGGCCAAGCGCCAATCGGCGCTGCCGTAGATATTGCGGAAAATCCGATCCCGATCCTGCAGCATGACCGCCCCTATTCCGCCGAGCCGCTTGCGCCGCTATCGGCCGCGAGATCGCGCAAGGTCGTCGGTCCGCCTTCGGGGCAAGACCCCTGCCGACCGCTTTGCGATCCCGGTCGCGGCTGGCGACCGGCCGTGAGATCGTCGATCACTTTTTCCAGCAGGGCCGGCGTCAAATCTTCGTAGAAATCGTCGTTGATCTGCACCATCGGCGCATTGCAGCAGGCGCCGAGGCATTCGACCTCGACCAAGGTGAAGAGGCCGTCGGGCGTCGTCTGCTTGAGATCGATCCCCAATTTCTTCCGACAGGCGGCGGTGAGATCGTCGGCGCCGCGCAGCCAGCAAGGCGTCGTGCGGCAGACCTGAATGAGATAGCGGCCGACCGGCTTGGTATTATACATGGTGTAGAAACTGGCGACTTCGTAAACGCGGATCGGCGCCATATCGAGCATCTTGGCGACGGTTTCGATGACGCCCGGCGAAACCCAGCCCAATTGCCGTTGCGCGAGATCGAGCAGCGGCATGACCGCGCTTGCCTGTCTTCCGGCGGGGTATTTGGCGAGGATCGTCGGAATCTTCGCGAGATTCTCGGGCGAGAACGCGAAATCGCCGCCCTTGGGCGCTTTTGCCGCCATTTCGCTCATCGGTCGATCTCTCCGAAAACGATATCGAGCGAGCCCAAAATCGCCACGGAATCGGCGAGCATATGGCCCTGGCACAGGAAATCCATGGCCTGAAGATGCGCGAAACCCGGCGCCCTGATTTTGCAGCGATAGGGCGTATTGGATCCGTCGGCGATCAGATAGACGCCGAACTCGCCCTTGGGCGCCTCGACCGCCGTATAGGTTTCGCCCGCCGGCACATGGAAGCCTTCGGTATAGAGCTTGAAATGATGGATCAACGCTTCCATCGAGTATTTCATCGCCGCACGCTCGGGCGGCGTCACCTTATGGTCGAGCGAGGTCGCGGGGCCGCCCGGCATGCGTTCGACGCATTGGCGAATGAGCTTCAGGCTTTCCCGCATCTCGGCGACGCGGACCAGATAGCGATCGTAGCAATCGCCGTGCTTGCCGATCGGAATATCGAAATCGAGCTGGTCGTAAACCATGTAAGGCTGCGCCTTGCGCAAATCCCAGGCAATTCCCGAAGCGCGCAAAACCGGCCCGGTGAAGCCCCAGGCGATCGCATCGGCGGCGCTCACCACGCCGATATCGACAAGGCGCTGCTTGAAGATGCGATTATCGGTGAGCAGACCTTCCATATCGTCGATGACAGCCGGAAACTTTTCGCTCCAGGCCCAGATATCCTCAAGCAAGCCGGCCGGCAGGTCCTGATGCACGCCGCCCGGACGGTAATAAGCGGCATGGAGGCGGGCACCCGAAGCGCGCTCATAGAATTCCATCAGCAATTCGCGCTGCTCGAAACACCACAGGAAAGGCGTCACCGCGCCGACATCCATCGCATAGGCGGGAATGTTAAGCAGATGATTGAGGATACGGGTGATTTCGTCGAAGAGGACGCGGATATATTGCCCGCGCGCCGGAACTTCGAGGCCGAGCAGCTTTTCGACCGCCAGAACGAAAGCGTGTTCCTGACACATCGGGCTGACGTAATCGAGGCGGTCGAAATAGGGAATCGCCTGCAGATAGGTCTTATATTCGATCAGCTTTTCCGTCCCGCGATGCAAAAGACCGATATGCGGATCGACGCGGCGCACGATCTCGCCGTCCATTTCCATGACCATGCGCAGCACGCCATGGGCCGCCGGGTGCTGCGGCCCGAAATTCATGGTCATCGGCTTGATTTCGGTTTCGGTCATGGCCATCGCGATCTTCAGGAATTGGCCTTCTCGTCGCCGGGCAAACGACGGGGCGTAAGCATCCCCTCCCAGGGCGAGACGAAATCGAAGGCGCGGAAATCCTGAGTCAATTTGACCGGCTCGTAGACGACGCGCTTTTCGCGTTCGTCGTAACGCATCTCGACATGGCCGGTCAGCGGGAAATCCTTGCGGAAGGGATGGCCTTCGAAACCGTAATCGGTCAGCAAGCGGCGGAGATCGGCATTGCCGGCGAAAAAGATGCCGTAGAGATCGTAAGCTTCGCGCTCGAACCAAGCGGCGGCGGGATAGAGATCGGCGATGCTCGGCACTTCGCCCGCCTCGTCGATGCGCGTGCGCACGCGACAGCGCGCATTCTGCGTCAGGCTGAGAAGATTATAGGCGACGAGGAACCGATCGGGCCGTTCCGGATAATCGACGCCGCAAAGATCGATCAGCATACGGAATTCGCAAGCCGGATCGTCGCGCAGGAAAGCGAGCAGCACGGGGAGCTGCGCCGGCGCAACGTCGATCGCCAATTCGCCGAGCGTCACTTCGGCGACGATGCCGAGTTGGCCTTGCACCGCGAGGATATGATCGGCGAGACGACGAGGACGATCGTTCATGCTCCCCTCCCCCTCACGATCGCGCGATGGTCGAGGTGCGTCGGATCTTCTTCTGCAATTGCAGAATGCCGTAGACGAGCGCTTCGGCCGTCGGCGGACAACCGGGGACATAGACATCGACCGGCACGATGCGGTCGCAGCCGCGCACCACGGCATAGGAATAATGATAATAGCCGCCGCCATTGGCGCAGGATCCCATGGAAATGACCCAGCGGGGTTCCGCCATCTGATCGTAAACCTTGCGCAAAGCGGGGGCCATTTTATTGGTCAGCGTGCCGGCGACGATCATGACGTCGGATTGGCGCGGCGAACCGCGCGGCACCACGCCGAAACGATCGAGGTCGTAGCGCGCCATGTAAGCATGCATCATCTCGACCGCGCAGCAAGCCAGCCCGAAAGTCATCGGCCAGAGCGATCCCGTGCGCGCCCAATTGACGAGCTTATCCATCTGCGCGATGACGAAACCGCGATCGGCAAGTTCCGCGCCGACGGCTTTCGCGACCGTTTCCCGGTCGGGTCCGGCAGCGGGCGAAGCGAGGCTCATTCCCATTCCAGCGCCCCCTTCTTCCATTCGTAGACGAAACCGATGGTCAGTACGCCGAGGAAGACCATCATCGACCAGAAGCCGAAATGGCCGATATCGCCGAGCCCGATCGCCCAGGGAAAGAGGAAGGCGACCTCGAGATCGAAGATGATGAAGAGGATGGAGACGAGATAGAAGCGGACATCGAATTGCCGCCGCGCATCGTCGAACGCCTCGAACCCGCATTCGTAGGGCGAGAGCTTTTCCGCATCCGGCTTCTGGCGCGCGATGATCAGGGACGCCACCACCATGGCGCCCGAAAGGCCAATGGCGATCAGCAGGAAAAGCAGGATCGGCAGATAATCTTCGAGCAGAACGTTCATGTTGCGAACTCGTCCCCGGCCCCCCGGAATCGGCGGCACTATAGGGCGCGTTTTCGCAGTGCGAAAGAGAAAAGCGCGCCTGCGGCATCGAGGATCGCGGCCAGCGATCCAAGGCCGCGAATCGGTCGCGAGTCGGAAGGGGAAAGATGAGGAAAATGGCGCGAGTGACGGGACTTGAACCCGCGGCCTTCGGCGTGACAGGCCGACGCTCTAACCAACTGAGCTACACCCGCGCAAAACCGGCTGCCGCCAGGGCCGCCGTTTCGGGAGAAGCCTCTATAATAGGCCATAGGCAATGTCAACCCGGCCGCATCGCTTCCCAGGGCGCAAGGGAGCCGGTAAGCTTGCGCCCATGTCGGAACCCGACCCGATCCCCGCACCTGCCCTGCCCTATCGGCGCCTAGCGGCTTTGCTCGTCCTTCTCGGCCTCGGGCTTGGGCTCTATCTGACGCGCGCCGATTGGCTGACCTATCTGCCGCCCGGCTGGCGCGGCGCCGATGACGGCCCGGCGGCGGCTGTCGCGACCGCGCCTAAACCGATTCCGGTCTATGCGGCGCCGGTCGAAATCGCCGATTTGGCCCGGCCGGGACGCTATGCCGGCCTGATCGTCGCCGAACCCGCTATTGCGGTTGCCGCCGAAATCCCCGGCCGGATCGTCGCCTTGAGCGCCGCCGAGGGACAGGATGTCGCAGCCGGCACGCTGCTCGTCGAACTCGACGGGGCGATCTATCGCGCGGAAATCGCCGAAGCCCAGGCGCGCCGCAAATTATGGCAGGCGAATGTGGAACGCGCGCGCCAATTGCAGAGCAAGGGCGTCGTGCCCGCGAAATCCATGGAAGAAGCCGTTTCCGAACTTGGGATCGCCCAAGCCAGCGAAAACCTGGCCGCAGCCAATCTCGCCCGGACGCGGTTGAGCGCGCCTTTTGCCGGGCGGCTGGGTTTGCGACAGGCGGGGATCGGCGATTACGTCGCGCCCGGCGAGACGATCTTCACGCTCAGCCAATTGGACCCCATCCATGTCGATTTCTCCGTGCCCGAAAGCGAATTGCGGTTCCTCGCCCCCGGTCAGGCAGTCGCCATTACGAGCGATGCTTTTCCGCAAGAGACTTGGCCGGGAACGATCGGCGCCATCGACCCCGTGATCGACCCCGCCACGCATACCGTCAAGATTCGCGCTCGTCTTGCCAATCCGCAAGCGCGCCTGTTGCCCGGTCTCTTCGCCATTGTCACCCTGACGCTCGAAACCTTGCCCGAGGCCCGCCTCGTCCCCGAACAGGCGATCGTCCAGCGCGGCGAACGCAGCTTCGTCTATCGCGTGACGAAAGCGAACGCGGCGGAATTCGTCGAGGTCGAACTCGGTCTGCGTCAATCGGGCAAGGTGCAGATTCTCTCCGGCCTCGGCGCCGGCGAAATCGTCGTTACCGACGGCCAAGAGAAGCTGAAGCCCGGCCTTTCCGTCGAAATCGTCGCGCCATGATGCGCCGGGGCGGCTGATGTATCTGCCCGAGCTTTGCATCCGAAGACCGGTTTTGGCCGTCGTCGTCAATTTGATCCTGCTGCTGCTCGGGCTCATCGCCTATGACCGCCTCGCCTTGCGCGAATATCCCGATGTCAACGAGCCCATCGTCAGCGTGACGACCAGGCTCAGGGGCGCCTCGGCGGAGATTGTCGAAAGCCAGATCACCGCGCGGCTCGAAGAAAGCCTGGCCGGCATCGAGGGCATCGACTTCATCCGCTCGTCGAGCCGCGCCGAGGTTTCGCGCATCTCCATCAAATTTCGGCCGGTCCGCGATATCGATTCCGCCGCCGCCGATATCCGCGATCGCGTCGCGCGCGTCCGCGGGCGTCTGCCCGAGGATATCGACGAGCCGATCATCGCCAAGGAAGAGGCCGACGCTCAACCTATTCTGTGGATCAGTTTCGCGAGCGCGATCGATTCGCCGGTGCAAATCTCCGATTACGTCGATCGCTTCGTCAAAACCCGGCTGCAGGTTCTGCCCGGCATTTCCGAAGTGCGCATCTTCGGCGAAAGGCGGCCGGCCATGCGCATCTGGCTCGATCCCCTGCGCCTCGCCGCCTATGGCTTGACGCCGGCCGATATCGAAGCCGCTTTGCGCGCGCAGAATCTGGAATTGCCGGCAGGCTCCCTCGAAAGCCAGGCGCGGGAATTTTCCGTCCTCGCCGATACGGCGCTCGCCGACCCGGAAGCCTTTGCCCGCATCGTCCTCAAATCGCAAGGCGGCGCCCTGCTCCGCCTCGGCGATGTGGCGAAAGTCGAACTCGGCGCCTATGACGAACGCGTCCGGGCGCGCCTCAACGGCAAGCCCGCCGTCACGCTCGGCATCATCAAGCAATCGACGGCCAATCCGCTCGCGGTTTCGCGCGCCGTGCGCGGCCTTCTGCCGGCGATCGAGGCCGATCTTCCGACGGGCATGAGCCTCACGCTCGCTTACGATTCCTCGGCCTTCATCGAAGCCTCGATTAACAATGTCTATCGCGCGCTGGGCGAGGCGATTCTGCTGGTGATGCTGGTCGTCCTCGTTTTCCTCCGCTCTTGGCGCGCCGCCCTCATTCCGCTTGCTGCCATTCCCCTCTCCTTGCTGGGCGCGATCGGGCTGATGGTGCTTTTCGGCTTCAGCCTCAATACGCTCACCATGCTGGCTTTCGTTCTCGCCATCGGCCTCGTCGTCGACGATGCCATCGTCGTTCTCGAAAATATCCACCGCCATATCGCCGACGGCCTTGGCCCCATCGCCGCCGCGCTCAAAGGGAGCCGCGAAATCGGCTTCGCCATTCTCGCCATGACCGTGACTCTGGCCGCGGTCTATACGCCGGTCGCTCTCCAAACCGGGCGCACCGGGAAATTCTTCGTCGAATTCGCGCTTACCCTCGCCGGAGCGGTGCTCGTCTCGGGCTTCGTCGCCTTGACGCTCTCGCCGATGATGTGTTCGCGCCTGCTCCGCCCCCATCCGCATCCGCCATCGGGGTGGATCGCCGATACCGGCGATCGCCTGCGCACGCTCTATCGCGGAATTTTGCGACGTCTTATCCGCCGGCCGTTCGGGATCGTCCTTCTGCTCTTGCTATTCGGCGGGCTTGGGTTTTGGCTGTTTTCGAGCCTCAAAAGCGAGGTCGCGCCCAGGGAGGATCGCAACGTGATTCTGGTTTCGGCGCAGACCGCCGAAGGTTCCGCCATCGCCTATACAGCCGGCTATGCCGAGCGTCTGGAAAATTTTTTCGCCGGCTTGCCGGGCTTGCAGAATCTCTTCGTCCTCACCGGCGCCGGCAATGCGTCGTCAATTTTCGCGCCCTTGCGCCTCGTCCCCCGCGAAGAACGCGATTTTAGCGCGCAGAGTCTCGCCGCCGAATTGCGACAGAAATTGGCGCGCCAACCGGGCCTCACCGTCTCGATCAATTTGCCGCCGCCGCTCGGCCAATCCTTTTCCTCGAAGCCGGTCGAATTCATCCTGCTGACCTCGGGCGATTATGCCGATCTCGTCGCGCGCGCTCAGGCGCTGATCGCGCGAGCGCGCGAGGATGGGCGATTGCGCGATGTCGATATGGATCTGCGCGTCGCGCGACCGGAAATCCGCATCGGCATCGATCGCGATCGAGCGGCCGAACTCGGCATCGATCCCGCCGCGATTGCCGCGACTTTGACGACGATGCTCTCGGGGCGCGACGTGACGGAGTTCAAACGCGGCAGCAAGCAATACGACGTCGTCCTCCGCATTGCGCCCGAGGATCGGCGCCTGCCTGACCAGGCCAAGGATATCTATCTGCGTTCGCCCCAGGGCGCGATGATCCCGCTGGCCGATCTCATCCGGCTCCAGGAAAGCGCCGCTCCCCTGGAGCTCAATCGCTGGAATCAGCTGCGCGCGGTAACGATCACCGCCAATCTCGCCCCCGGTATCAGCGCCGGCGAGGGTCTTGCCATCCTGACCGCGCTCGCCGAGGAAACGCGCGGCCCCGATATCGCCTTCGATTTCGGCGGCCAATCGCGCGACTTGAAGGAAATCGGCGCCAGCGGCGGGATCGTCTTCGTCCTGGCGCTCGTTTTCATCTATCTCGTTCTCGCCGCGCAATTCGAGAGTTTCCGCGATCCCCTGCTCATCATGACGACGGTACCCTTGGCCATGGCGGGCGCTTTCATCGCCATGCGCCTGACCGGCGGGTCGCTGAACGTTTATAGCCAGGTCGGCCTCGTGACCCTGATCGGTTTGATCACCAAGCACGGCATTCTGATCGTCGAATTCGCCAATCAGCGGCGCGCAGCCGGCGCCGATATCGCGACCGCCGCCATCGAGGCCGCGCTTTTGCGCGTGCGGCCGATCCTGATGACGACGGCCGCCATGACTTTCGGCGCCGTGCCGCTGGTGCTGGCGAGCGGCGCCGGCGCCGAAGCGCGTCAAGCCATCGGCTGGGTCATTTTCGGCGGCCTCGTCTTCGGCAGCCTGTTCACGCTGCTGATCGTTCCCGCGATCTACGCGCTTTTCGCGCGCCGCGTCGCCAACAGCGAAACGACGATTCCGCCCGCCAGCAGCCCAAAGGTCACGGCCAGCGAAATCCAGGAATCGACCTTGCCGAAGAGCTGAGCGTAAAAGATCTTGCCGCCGATAAAGATCAGCACCAACGCCAAGGCGTAATGCAGATAACGGAACCGTTCGACCATGGCGGCAAGCGCGAAATAAAGCGCGCGCAGGCCGAGAATGGCGAAGATATTGCTGGTATAGACAATGAAGGGATCGGCGGTGATGGCGAAGATCGCCGGCACCGAATCGACGGCGAAGATAAGATCGGCGCCCTCGATGAGGAGAAGCGCGAAAAGCAGCGGCGTCGCGAAAAGACGGCGGCGCCCGGTTTTTTCGTCCGGCAAACGCACCAGGAAACGCTGGCCGTGCAGATCATCGGTAACGCGCAGATGCCGGCGCAGATAAAGCAGCAGCGGATTCTTGGCGATATCCGGCTTATGATCGCCGGCCAGCATCATCTTGGCGCCGGTCGCGATCAGGAAGGCGCCGAAGAGATAGAGAATCCAAGCGAATTCGTGAACGAGGGCGGCGCCTAAGGCGATCATGATCGCGCGGAGGATAATGACGCCGAGAATACCCCAGAACAGAACCCGATGCTGATAGCGCCGCGGCACGGCGAAATAGCCGAAGATCAGCGAAATGACGAAGACATTGTCCATCGAGAGGCTTTTTTCGATCAAAAAGCCCGTGAAATAATCCGTGCCGGCAATCGGCCCGAGATGCGACCAGACCCAAAGCCCGAAAGCGCTGGCGATGGTGATATAAAAAGCCGAGAGCCAGAGGCTTTCGCGGATGCCGATCTCGCGCTCCTTGCGATGCAAGAGACCGAGATCGAGAACCAGCAGCGTAAGAACGATGGAAATAAAAACGAGCCAAAGCCAGATCGGCGTACCCAGAAAATCGTTTTCCGTCAGCCCGGCTATAAAGACTTCCATTTTCCCCTCCCGTTATCGAGCGATGGTTTCGGCAATCCGCACGACATCGCTGCCGCAGAGCGGCAACCAGAGGGGCCCGTCCGGATTGGAGAGGCAAATGGGAAGCGGAGATGGGGAATCAAGCCCCGACGATAAGATTTTTACCCGATCGGCGCTGGCCGCCGAGCACCGCGAAAGCGATGGCACCGAGGATCAAGGCTCCGCCCGGATAGACCGGCCAAGCCGGAACCTCGCCATGAACCAGCCATACCCAGAAGGGATTGAGAACGGCATCGGCGAGCGAGATCAGCACCATCGTCACCGCCGGCACGAGGCGCGCCGCCGCGATATAGAGAACGAGCGGGATCGCCAATTGCACGAGGCCCATCAAAGAAATCAGCGATAAGGGATAAAGCGGCGGCGGATCGAATCCGCGAACGAGGCCGATCAGAAGGAAACAGAGAAATCCGCCGAGGATGATCGCCGGCACCATTTCGGTATTGCGGTAGCGGCGCAAGGCGACGCTTTGCCCGGCGAAGCAAAAGGCGACGAAGAGCGCCACGGCAATGCCGGCAAGCCCGGTCGGAACCATCGCCGCCTCGCCCGAGGCGATGATCGCGACGCCGGCGAGCGCGATCGCGATCGCGAGGAAAACGCGACGCGGCGTCCGTTCGCCGAGCGCGAACCGGGCAAGACCGGCGGTGAAAAGCGGCGCCGTCGCGCAGAGACAGGAAACGGCGGCGACGCTCGCCAAGCTGAAGGCGAGAAGATAGCCGGTCGAACCCGCCGCGAAAAAGAAGGCGGCAAGCGCCAACCCCAAGGGATCGGCCCGCCGAAAACGATCGAGCGACCGGCGGCCATGACGCAGCAGAAACCAAAGGAGCAGGAAGGCCGCCATCGACCCGGCGCGCCAGGCATTCATCGTCCAGGGATCGATCTCCGGCACGAAGCGGACGAAAAGACCGGAAAGGCTCCAGAACAGGGTTGCGCCGATCACCAGCAGGATGCCGCGCATGCCCTCATCCCCCCTCGCCTTTCGTCGACCGCTCCGGACGACGCCCGCCGCAGGGTGACCCGCCCTTCGCCGCTTGGCAAGCCTGCCGCCCGCGATTCCCGTGCCTTGTCAGGCGTAGCAGCGGCTGGTATCGTCCAAGCTTGTATATACAAGTCACGGAACGCCCGCCATGACCGCCAATCGCCGCATCATTCGCGCCCCGCGCGGACCCAAACTCACCGCCCGCAGCTGGGCGACCGAAGCGCCGCTGCGAATGCTGATGAACAATCTCGACCCCGAAGTCGCCGAAAATCCCGACGATCTCGTCGTCTATGGCGGCATCGGCAAGGCGGCGCGCAACTGGGCCTGTTACGACGCCATTATCGCCGGCCTCGCGCGCATGGCGGCGGACGAAACCCTGCTCGTGCAATCCGGGAAGCCCGTCGGCATCTTCAAGACCCATGCCGATGCGCCGCGCGTCCTCATCGCCAATTCCAATCTGGTGCCGCATTGGGCGAATTGGGAACATTTCCGCGCGCTCGATGCCAAGGGTTTGATGATGTACGGGCAGATGACGGCGGGATCCTGGATCTATATCGGCAGCCAAGGCATCGTCCAGGGCACTTACGAAACCTTCGTCGAGGCCGGCCGCCAGCATTACGGCGGCGATCTTTCCGGGCGCTGGATTCTGACCGGGGGATTGGGCGGCATGGGCGGCGCGCAGCCCTTGGCCGCGACCATGGCCGGCGCGTCGATGATCGCCGTCGAATGCGAACCCTCGCGCATCGAGAAGCGATTGCAGACGGGCTATCTCGATCGCCGCGCCGACAGCCTCGACGAGGCGATCGCTTTGCTGGAAACGGCGCGGCGCGAAAAGCGGGCGATCTCCATCGGCCTGCTCGGCAATGCGGCGGAAATCTTTCCCGAAATCCGGCGGCGGAATCTGCGCCCCGATCTCGTCACCGATCAGACCAGCGCGCATGACCCGCTGAACGGCTATCTGCCAGCCGGCTGGTCGCTGGCCGAAGCGGCGGAAATGCGCCGCCGCGATCCCGAAAAAACCATCGCCGCCGCCAAGGCGTCGATGGCGGTCCAAGTCGGCGCCATGCTCGCCTTCCAGCAGCAGGGCGTGCCGGTTTTCGATTACGGCAACAATATCCGGCAGATGGCCCTGGAAGCGGGCGAAACCCGCGCCTTCGATTTTCCGGGCTTCGTGCCCGCTTATATTCGCCCCCTCTTTTGTCGCGGCATCGGGCCTTTCCGCTGGGTCGCCCTTTCCGGCGATCCCGAGGACATCCGCAAGACCGATGCCAAGGTCAAGGAACTCATTCCCGCCGATCGGCATCTCCATAACTGGCTCGACATGGCCGGGAAACGCATCCAATTCCAGGGCCTGCCGGCGCGCATCTGCTGGGTGGGCTTAGGCGATCGAGCGCGCCTCGGCCTCGCTTTCAACGAGATGGTCGCCAAGGGCGAGGTCAAGGCGCCCATCGTGATCGGCCGCGATCATCTGGATTCGGGATCCGTCGCCAGCCCCAATCGCGAAACCGAGGCCATGCGCGACGGATCGGATGCGGTCTCCGATTGGCCGTTGCTGAACGCGCTGCTGAATTGCGCTTCGGGCGCGACCTGGGTCAGCCTGCATCACGGCGGCGGCGTCGGCATGGGCTATTCGCAACATGCCGGCATGGTCGTGCTCTGCGACGGCACGGCCGAGGCGGCGCGACGCTTGCGCAATGTCCTGACCAACGATCCAGCGACCGGCGTCATGCGCCATGCCGATGCCGGCTACGAGATCGCCATCGCCTGCGCGCGCGAACAAAAGCTCGATTTGCCGATGCTGGACTAAGATGCCGCCGCTTTGGGATCATCTGCTGACCGATTGCCGCGCCGCGACCATGCGGGATGGCGATCTCGGTCGGATCGAGGATGCCGCCATCGCCATCGCCGGCGATAGAATCGCCTGGATCGGAAAGCGCGCCGATCTCCCCGCCGGCGAAGCCCGCTGCGTCCACCGTTTGGCCGGACGCTGGGTGACGCCCGGCCTCGTCGATTGCCATACGCATCTCGTCTATGCCGGCGATCGCGCCGGCGAATTCGCCGAGCGCCAGCGCGGCGTTTCTTACGAGGAAATCGCGCGGCGCGGCGGCGGCATTTTTTCGAGCGTCGCCGCGACTCGCGCGGCCGATGAGGAAACGCTCGCACGACAGGCGCTTACGCGCCTCGATTCCCTGATTGCCGAAGGTGTGACTGCGATCGAAATCAAATCCGGCTACGGCCTCGACCTTGCCAACGAAACGAAGCAATTGCGGGTCGCGCGCCGCCTCGGCCGGGAGCGCGGCATCGCCGTGCGCACGACTTGCCTTGCGGCCCATGTCCTGCCGCCCGAATTCGCCGGCCGCGCCGAGGCTTATATCGAGGCTATCTGCCGACGCATCCTGCCCGCGCTCGTCGCGGAAAATCTGGTCGATGCCGTCGATGGATTCTGCGAGCGCATCGCCTTCGCGCCCGCCGAGATCGATCGCCTGTTCCGCGCGGCGCGGGAATTGGGTCTCCCCGTCAAGCTCCATGCCGATCAATTATCGGATTCGGGCGGAGCCGCGCTCGCGGCCCGGCATGGCGCGCTCTCCGCCGACCATTTGGAATATGCCGACGAAGCGGGAATCGCCGCCATGGCGAAAGCGGGCAGCGTCGCCGTGCTTCTCCCCGGCGCTTTCTATGCCTTGCGCGAAACGAAATTGCCGCCGATCGACCTGATGCGGCGCGCGGGGACCGCCATGGCGATCGCGAGCGATCACAATCCGGGCACCTCGCCCGCGCTTTCCCTGTTGCTGATGGCGAACATGGCCTGCACGCTTTTCCGCCTGACCGCCGAGGAAGCCCTGCTCGGCCTCACCATCCATGCCGCCAAGGCCCTCGGCCTTGCCGGCGATCGCGGATCGCTTGCGCCGCAATATCGCGCCGACCTCGCCATCTGGTCGATCGGCGATCCCGCCGAGTTGGTCTATTGGATCGGCGGCAATCCCAATCACGCCGTGATGGCCGGCGGCAATTGGCTGAAACCGCCGGCATGAACGCGCTTTCGCCTAGCTTTACCTTTCGC
Organism: uncultured Rhodospirillaceae bacterium; assembly: GCA_964415425.1. Classification (GTDB taxonomy): domain Bacteria; phylum Pseudomonadota; class Alphaproteobacteria; order Dongiales; family Dongiaceae; genus Dongia. The sequence continues at coordinate 14,226 of CAYQAG010000024.1, forward strand.
GAAGGTGCGAGCCCGCTGCTGATCTCGATGCCCCATGCGGGGACCGATCTGCCGCAGGGCTTCGCCGATCGCCTGACGGAGGCGGCGCGTTCGCTGCCCGATACCGATTGGCATTTGCCGCGGCTTTACGATTTTCCGGCGACGGCTGAGGCTGCGCTCATCGCCGCGCGCTGGTCGCGCTATGCGATCGATCTCAATCGCCCGCCCGACGATGCGAAACTCTATGCCGGGCCGACGACCGGGCTCTATCCCGAAATCCTTTTCGACGGTTCGCCCGTTTTCCAACCGGGCCAGGTACCGGATGCGGCAGCGCGGCAAGCCTATCGCGAAATGATTTGGCAACCTTATCATGATCGCTTGGCCAGCGCGCTCAGGGAGATTCGCGCGCGTCACGGCTTCGCGCTGCTGCTCGATGCCCATTCGATCAGAAGCCGCGTGCCCTTGCTGTTCGCGGGGCGCCTGCCGGATTTCAATATCGGCAGCCATGAGGGGAAAAGCGCCGATCCCGATCTCATCCGCCGATTGGCCGCGATCTCCGCCGCCAGCCCCTATAGCCATGTCGTCGATGGCCGCTTCAAGGGCGGCTATATCACGCGCCGTTATGGCGACCCCGCGGCCGGAATCCATGTCGTGCAATTGGAATTGGCGCAAGAAACCTATATGGACGAAAGCCCGCCCTTCGCCTTTCGCGAGGATCGCGCCGCCCGCTTGCGGCCGCATCTCGAAGCGTTCGTCGCCGCCTTGGCGAGTTGGCGCCCGCAAGCGGCCTGATTGCGCAGTCTCAGACGAGATCGCGCATCGCCGCCGCGAAGGCGGCGCCCGCCGCTTCTTCGCCCGGATGACGACCCTCGGCGATAATCCGGCGGCCGCCGACCCAAACCTCGCGCAGCAGGGATTCGCGACCGGCGAAAATCCATCGCCCCAGAAGATCGTCGCCCGACAATCCGGCGAAAAGCGGATGCGCCCCGTCGAGCACGACGAGATCGGCGCGCTTGCCGGCTTCCAATCCGCCGGCTTGGCAGCCCAGCGCCAACGCGCCCGAGGCCGCCGCCTCTTCGTAAAGAAAGCGCGCGACATGCGGCCGGTCGGGACCGTGGAGGCGATTGCGCCGCTCCGCCCGCAAGCGCGCGCCATATTCGAGCCAGCGCAATTCCTCGCGAAGATCGAGGCTGACATGACTGTCCGAGCCGATGCCGAAACGCCCGCCGGCCGCGAGATAAGCTTCGGCGGGAAAGAAGCCGTCGCCGAGATTGGCCTCGGTCGTCGGGCAAAGACCGATGACGGCGCCGCTCGCCGCGACCCGCGCCGCCTCGTCCGGTAGCGCATGGGTCGCATGGATGAGCGACCAGCGGGAATCGAGCGCCACCCGATCGGCGAGCCAATCGATCGGCTGCTGCCCCGACCAGGCGAGGCAATCCTCGACCTCGCGCCTTTGCTCGGCGATATGGATATGGATCGGCCCGTCTTGCGGCCAGGCGGCGAGGATCGCTTGCATTTCCGCTTCGGTGACGGCGCGCAGCGAATGAAAGGCGAGACCGAGGCGATGCTCGCCGCCATCGGATCGCGACGCCAAGGTCTTGCGGAGCGCCGCGCCAAGCGCGAGGAAATCGTCGATGCCATGGATGAACCGCGCCTGAGCGGCGCTCGGCGCCTTGCCGCCGAAACCGGCATGGGCATACATCACCGGCAGCAGCGTGATGGCGATCCCCGCCGCTTCCGCCGCCGCGAGATGCCGATTGGCCATCTCCGCCGGATCGGCATAGCGCGCGCCGCCGAGATCGTGATGCAGATAATGAAATTCGGCGACGCCCGTATAGCCGGCCTTCAGCATCTCGATATAGAGATAACGCGCGATGGCCTCGACCTGTTCGGGCCGCAACCGCCCGACCAGACGATACATGAGATCGCGCCAGGACCAGAAACTATCCTCGGGATCGCGCGCGATTTCGGCAAGACCGGCCATGGCGCGCTGAAAGGCATGGGAATGAAGATTGGCCATGCCGGGAAGAACCGGCCCCGGAAGGCGAAGATCGTCGGACTTAGACGCCGTCGCCCGCTCGATCGCGGCGATCCGGCCCGAAGCCTCGAGCCGCAAGCGCACATCCCGAACCCAACCGCCGGGGAGGAGCGCCAGCGGCGCCCATAGCGTTTCCCTTCCCGAGGCATCCGCTGAGGAGATCGGCATCGATCGGCTCGCTTGTCTATACAGGCTCGGATGGGATATCAGATCGTCCTTGCCGCGACAATCTCCGGATCGCCATGGCCGAAAGCCCCCTGCCGCATTACGAACGGGTGAAGCGCCTGATCGACCGGCGGATCGCATCGGGCGAATGGCCGCCCGGCACGCGCATCCCTTCCGAATTCGCGCTGGTGCGCGAACTCGGCGTCAGCCGCATGACGATCAACCGCGCCTTGCGGGAATTGTCGCTGCTCGGCCGCTTGCGGCGCGTTCAGGGGGTCGGCAGTTTCGTCGCCGAGGCGAAACCGCATTCCGCGCTGTTCGAGGTTCGCAACATCGCCGTCGAGATCGCCGAACGCGGCCATCGCCACGAGGCCAGCATCCATCGCCTCGCCGCCGAACGCGCGCCCGCCGAGATCGCCGCCGGATTCGGCTTAAGCCCGGGCGCCAAGGTCTTTCATTCGATTCTCGTCCATAGCGAGAACGATCTCCCCGTGCAGATCGAGGATCGCTTCGTCGATCCCCGCATCGCCAAGGATTATCTGGCGCAGGATTTCCGGCGCGAGACGCCTTTCGTCTATCTTTCGCGTCTTGCGCCCATCACCGAGGCCGAGCACGAGATCGAGGCCGTTCTGCCTGCCGCCTGGGAGCGCCGCTTGCTGAAAATCCCCTCGGGCGAGCCTTGCCTCAGCCTGCAGCGGCGCACTTGGTCGGAGGGCAAACCTGTGAGCCAGGCCCGCCTCCTCTATCCCGGCAGCCGCTATCGCCTCCAGGGCCGCTGGCGCCCCTAAAGCCGATTTCACTTCGGCGTATTGAGCGCGATCCAGGTCGCCTTCAGCTCGGTATATTTCTCCATCGCATGCAGCGACTTGTCGCGGCCGAAGCCGGATTGCTTGAAGCCGCCGAAGGGCGAGGAGACATGCCCGCTATCGTAGGTATTGACCCAGACGACGCCGGCGCGGAGCGCGCGGCTGGCGGCGAAGGCTTTATCGATATCGCGCGTCCAGATCGCGGCCGCCAAGCCATAGATCGTATCGTTGCCGATGCGGATCGCCTCGTCGAGGCTATGGACGGGAATGGCGGAGAGGACAGGGCCGAAGATTTCCTCGCGAGCGATGGTCATCGCATTATCGACCTCGTCGAAAATCGTCGGCGCGACGAAATAGCCGCCGCTTTCGACCCGCGCTTGCGTTCCGCCGAGGCGGAGTTTCGCGCCTTCGCTGCGGCCCTTTTCGATATAGCCGAGAACGCGGCGCATCTGCGCCTCGTCGACCATGGCGCCCATCTTGGTCGCGGGGTCGAGGGGATCGCCGGGAACGAGCGATTTCGCGACCGCGCCGATCTTTTCCAGAACCGCGTCCTTGATGCCGGCCTCGACGACGAGGCGCGAACCGGCGGTGCAGACCTCGCCCTGATTATAGAAGATGCCCCAGGCGGCGGCCGTCGCGGCGGCGTCGAGATCGGGGCAATCTGCGAGGATGATATTGGGCGATTTGCCGCCGCATTCCAGCGACACGCGCTTCATATTGCTTTCGCCGGAATAGCGCAGGAAATACTTGCCGACTTCGGTCGAGCCGGTGAAGGCGATGGCATCGACATCCATGTGCCGGCCGAGCGCCTGGCCGGCGGTTTCGCCGAAGCCCGGCAGCACTTGGAAAACGCCATCGGGAATCCCCGCTTCGTGGGCGAGTTCGACGAGACGCAGCATGGAAAGCGGCGATTGCTCGGCCGGCTTGACGATGACGGAATTGCCCGTCGCCAAGGCGGGGCCCAATTTCCAGCAGCCCATCAGCAGCGGGAAATTCCAGGGAACGACCGCCGCCACGACGCCCAAAGGCTCGCGCCGCATCAGCGAGATGGCATTGGGCGGGGTCGGCGCGATTTCGTCATAGATCTTGTCGATCGCCTCGGCGTACCAGCGGATGCATTGGATCGAAAGCGGCACGTCGACCTTCACGGAATCGCCGATGGGCTTCCCCATGTCGAGCGTTTCGAGCAGCGCCAACTCCTCCGCATGGCGTTCCATGAGATCGGCGAAAGCCAGCATCAGGCGCTTGCGCTCGCCGCCCGCGAGGCGCGACCAACGCCCATCCTCGAAAGCCGCGCGTGCATGGCGGACGGCGATATCGACATCCTCGCGATCGGCGGCGGCGATTTCGACGAGGGCTTTGCCCGTCGCCGGATTGATCGCCGGGAAGGTCTTGCCCGATTGCGCCTTCCGCCAATTTCCGGCGATGAAGCAATCGCGGCGGAAATCGAGCGCGGCGGCGCGGGCTTTCCAGGTTTCGAGGGCATGCAGCGCGATCATGGGGAGCTCCCTATCGGTTCCGGGCGCGAAGCGGCGGCCCTTGGGAAATCGGCCGTAGCATTGAAGCGCCTTTCCGGCAAGCCCGGCCCGGCCAAATTCGGCCGACCGGCGATTTTCCGAAAATTCGACCGAAATGTGACGGGCGTCACAGACGAATCTTTTCCGATCGGCCTATCCTCTCCAGCGTAGGAGTGGGGGCTCACCCAACCGTCCCCAAATCCCCACTTCTGCGATGGGCGTCCGGCGTCATCCCCGCCGGGCGCCCGCTTTTTTTCGCGCGGACCCGGCCCGCCTCTCTTATTTCCTTTTCGCGCCCAAGGGATTATGAAACGGGGATGACGAAATCCGGCCGGCGCCGTCGCCGGCCCCGCCTCTCGCCGGCTTAGCTCAGGGGTAGAGCAACCGCCTTGTAAGCGGTAGGTCGTGTGTTCGAATCACACAGCCGGCACCGGAGGCCTTCGGCAAAGCGTTCCGCAAAGAGAACGGGCCGGCGCCGTTTGGCGAGCTATCCGATCGATCATCGATTTTGCCCCATTGAGACCGGATCGAAGTGGAAGGGGGATGCCCATCTAGGCTAAGGAATCGCCATAGCGGAATTGTAGCGGTCTTGAAAAAGGCCAAGTTCTGGCTATGCTCTTCCCAAGGGAAGATTGACCCATGACCCTCTACACTTGTAAGCTCGAAGAGACTGGATTTAGTCGCAACGTCATGATCGCGGCTAAGGTCGATCTTTTCTTCGAAATGGTTGATTTCCCAGAGCCCGAGAGAGTGCAGCCATGACCGAAGAGCCGATCAACCTCGTGCTGGAGCACCTGCGCGCCATCCGGAGCGATCTTGTCACGCTGGGCCAAGGCCAACGAGAACTCATCAATCGCGTCGGGCGCCTCGAACGGCAAGTTGCGGATCTTCATCCGGATTATGCCAGTTTGTCGATCCGGCTGGATCGTCTTGATGGACGAGTAGAGCGTATCGAGCAACGATTGACGCTCGCTGACGCTTAAAGACGCGCCTCGACCTCACTGATCGAAGATTCCTGGGGCGCGGCTAATCTACCACTGGGAAGTCGGTAGGGAAACCACCCCTCCCTCACGGCGTCGTCAGCAGCGGCAGGACGCGGCGGAAGGGGATTTCCGGCAAGGGGCCGGCATCGAATTCGCGCGCATAGCGATGCCCGGCATAGATGGCATGGGCGATGAAGCCGGGGGCGAGGCCGTCGCCGATGATCGCGAGGCTCGTTATGCCGGCGGCGGCGAGCGCGCCCGCATCGGCCTTGAGCTCGCGATAGATTTCGTCGCGCGGCAGGCGCGAAGTCACCGGCACGATGGCGTTGCAGACGATTTCTTCCCGGCGCCCGCTATAAAGATCGACGAGTTGCGCCAGCCCGCCGGAAAAGGCGACGAGATCGCGATCGGTCAAGACGGCGATACCGAGATCGCGCAGGCGGCGATTGACGAAGCCATGCTCCAAAGTATGCGTCGTCCAGGACGAGGCGGAATTATCGCCCGTCGCATAAATGACTTCGTAACCGGCGCGGCGGAGTTTTTCGGCCAGCAATCCCGCCATGTAAAAATGCTCGTCGTCATAAACGAGGACCGGCCCCCGCTCGGGCAGGCGATCGGCCATGATGTCGTCGGGCGAAAAGGCGATGCCCTCGGCAAGGCCGGGAATAGGATCGGCATGCGAGCGGCCGATCCCGTCCTTGCGCCAATCGGCGCCCGTCGCCAGCGCGACATGGGCGAAGCCGAATTCGCGGATCGCCGCTGCGTCGAGGCGGCTATCGAAATAAAGTTCGACATTGGCCATCTTGCCGATCTGATGCAGGCGGTAATCACGCACGCGCCCCCAGGCCGCCAATCCCGGCAGGCGCGATTCGGCCGCGACGCGCCCGCCGGCCTCGCCGCGCGCCTCGGCGAGATGCACGCGATAGCCGCGCTGACCTAGCGCGCGCGCGGCTTCGAGGCCCGCCGGCCCCGCGCCGACGATCAGAATTTCGCCATCGCTCGTTTTCGCCGGAACGATCTCGGGATGCCAGGATTTGCGCCATTCCTCGCCCATGGTCGGATTCTGCGTGCAGCGGATCGGCGACATGGTGTAATCGCCGGTGACGCAGATATTGCAGCCGATGCATTCGCGGATGTCCTCGCTGCGCCCCTCCTCGATCTTGCGCGGCAGAAAGGGATCGGCGATCGAGGGCCTGGCCGCGCCGATCATGTCGAGAATGCCCTTCTTGATGAGCATCGCCATGCGATCGGGCGAGGTATAGCGACCGACGCCGACGACGGGCTTGGTCGTCAGTGTCTTCACCTCGGCGAAATAGGCTTCCTGATAGCCTTCCTCGGCGAAGCGCGAGGTCTGGGAATCGTATTTCCAATCGCTGAGATTGATGTCCCAAAGATCGGGGAGTTCGGCGAGATGGGCGATCACCTCCCGCCCCTCGCCGTCATGGGCGATGCCGTCGGGGCCCCGCATTTCCTCGATGCCGAAGCGCACGGCAATGGCGCAGCGATCGCCGACCGCCTCCTTCGCATCCAGGATCAATTCCTTCAAGAGGCGCAGGCGATTAACGAAGGACCCGCCATATTCGTCGCTGCGGCGGTTGCGCCAAGCCTGAAGGAAATGCAAGGCGAGGTTGAGATCGTGCCCGGCATAGACATAGACGATGTCGAAGCCGGCGCGCTTGGCGCGCAGCGCCGCCTCGCGATGCCAGCGCCGGTAATTGCGGATATCCTCGCGATCCATGGCGCGCGCCTGGATCGGATAATAGCGGCTCATCATCGGGCTCGGCGCCAGCAAGGGCTCGCGGCTGTAGAAATTCGAAGCCGAGGCGCCGTTATGCGTGAGCTCGATGGCGGCGAGCGAGCCATGGCGATGCACGGCCTCGGCCATCATGGCGAGTGCCGGAATGTCGTGATCGTCCCAATTGCGCGCCTCGACATAGGGCGAAACGTCGCCGCTGGGATGGATTTCGCATTCCTCGGTCGCGATCACCGCCCAGCCGCCCTCGGCCTTCATGCCGCGCATCGCCGCATGGGCATGCGGGTGCTGATGGCCCATGCCGTTGCAATGCGGCACCTGATAGAAGCGGTTGCGAGCGATAACCGGGCCGATCGCCAAAGGCTCGAACAGAATATCGTGACGCGGATCGCGCGGCATCCCCCTCCCCCTTCCCGCTGCTCCCGCGCATCCTTAGGCTTGCGATTTCCCCGCGCGGCGATTTCCTCTAGACTGCCCCGGGAAGCGGGATAAGGACAAGCCATGAAACGCTTGGCGGTGGCGCGGCTCTGGTACGAGGCCAATTCCTTCTCGCCGCTTCTGGCCGATCTCGACCGATTCCGCGCGCGCGAATGGCAAAGCGGCCCCGCGACCGCCGATTTCTATCGCGGCACCGCGACCGAGATCGGCGCCGTTATCGCCTTCGCCGATGCGCATCCCGATTGGCGGATCGAATATCTGCGCTGCGCGGCGGCCCCGCCCGGCGGCAAGATCACCGATCGCGCTTATGCCGCGATCCGCGCCGAGATTCTGGAGGGCCTCCGCCAAGGCCCCTGGGACGGAATCTATCTTTCCCTCCATGGCGCGATGGTGGGCGAAAGCGATCCTTTGCCCGAGCTGCATCTCCTCGAAGATATCCGTGCCCTTATCGGTCGCACGCCGCTCGCCGTCAGTTTCGATCTCCATGCCAATCTCGGCCCGGCGATGATCGATCTCGTCGATATCGCGACCGGCTATAAGACCTATCCGCATATCGACATGGATGGCGCGGCGGCGCTGGCGCTCGATCTGCTCATGGCCCGCATCGAAAACCGGATCAAGCCGGTCTCGGCCCTCGTCAAGGTGCCGGGCCTCTATCCCAGTTTCAACATGCGCACGACCGACGGGCCGATGGCGGAAATGGCGGCCCGCGCCAAGGCCTGGCGCGCACGCCCCGGCATTCTGGAAGCGGCGATTTTCGGCGGCTTCGCCTATGGCGATTCGCCCTTCGCCGGCCCCTCCGCCTTGGTTTTGAGCGATGGCGATGTCGGCTTGGCGCGGGAAGCCGCCGAAGACCTCGCCCAGGCCATGACCGAGCGCCGCGCCGCCTTCCGGGTCGAAATGCCCAAGCCCGAAACGGCGATCGCGCGCGCCAGGGCCGCCATCGGTGCCCAAATCGGCGCCAAACCCGTCGCCCTGCTCGATCCCGCCGACAATCCGCTCTCGGGCGGTACCGGCGACACGCCCGGATTATTCGCCGCCTTGCGCGCGGCCAAGCTCGATTGCCCGGTCGTCTTCGCCTTCTTCTGGGACCCGCCCTTGGCGGCGCTCTGCCATCGCTTGGGGCATGGCGCGGAAATCGATATCCGCCTCGGCGCGCGCCTCACGCGCGATTTCGGTCCGCCCATTGCGACCCGCGCGCGCATCCTGCGCTTGACCGATGGCCGATTCCGCAATCTCGGCCCCTACGAGCATCGCTTGGCGGTCGATCTCGGCCGCACCGCCCTCCTCGATGTCGAGGGTATTTCCGTCATCGTCACCGAAAGTTGCCAGACGCCGAACGATCCCGGCTATTTCGCGCTGCACGGCATCGATCTCGCCCGACCCTGCCTACTCGCGGTCAAGGCCAAAAATCATTTTCGCGCCGGCTTTGCCGATCTCGTCGGCGCCTTCGTCGATGCCGATTGCCCCGGCCCCGCCGGCGCCGATCTCAGCCGCTATGCTTATCGATACGCGAAGCAGATGTCAGATGACAGATGACAGATGTCAGAGGAAGAGATACCGATTCTGTCATCTGGCATCTGACATCTGTCATCCAACTTCGACCGGTTCGATCGTTTCCTCGCGCGGTTGCGCCTTGCCTTCGATGATGGCGAAGACGAGCTTGCCGCTGGCCGCATCGAAATCGACGCGGACGATGCCGCCCTTCTCCAGGCGACCGAAAAGCAATTCCTCGGCCAGGGGTTTTTTCACGAGATCCTGGATGATGCGCGCCAGGGGCCGGGCGCCGTATTTGGCATCGAATCCCTTCTCGGCGAGATGCGCCTTCGCCGCCTCGCTCAATTCGATCGTCACCTGGCGATCGGCAAGCTGGGCTTCGAGCTGCATGACGAATTTATCGACGACCTGAGCGACGACCGGCGGCGGCAAGGCGTTGAAGGCGATGACGGCATCCAGGCGATTGCGGAATTCGGGCGCGAATAGGCGTTCGATTTCGGCCTTGTCCTCGCCCTCGCGGCGCTCGCGCGCGAAGCCCATGGCGGGCTTGGCCATGTCGGCGGCCCCGGCATTGGTCGTCATGATCAAGATGACATTGCGGAAATTGATCGACTTGCCGTGATGATCGGTCAATCGGCCGTGATCCATCACCTGCAGCAGGATATTGAAAAGATCGGGATGCGCCTTCTCGATTTCGTCGAGCAGCAGCACGGCATGGGGATGCTGGTCGATGGCATCGGTCAGGAGGCCGCCTTGGTCGAAGCCGACATAGCCCGGCGGCGCGCCGATCAGGCGCGAGACCGAATGGCGTTCCATATATTCCGACATGTCGAAGCGGACGAATTCGATGCCGAGCACCTTGGCCAATTGCTTGGCGACTTCCGTCTTGCCGACGCCGGTCGGGCCGGAGAAAAGATAAGCGCCGATCGGTTTTTCCGGTTCGCGCAGCCCGGCGCGTGCCAATTTGATCGAAGCCGCCAGCGCCTCGATGGCGGCATCCTGGCCGAAGACCAGCGTTTTCAAATCGCGTTCGAGATTGAGGAGCGCCTGGCGGTCGTCCTTGCTGACCGATTTCGCGGGGATACGCGCCATCACCGCCACGATCGCCTCGACATCCTTGACGGCGATGGTCTTCTTGCGCCGCGGCGCCGGCAGCAGCATCTGCGCCGCGCCCACTTCGTCGATGATATCGATCGCCTTGTCGGGCAATTTGCGGTCGCCGATATAGCGCGCCGACAATTCGACCGCCGCGCGCAGGGCCTCGTTGGTGTAGCGGACGCGATGATGCGCCTCGTAGCTCGCCTTGAGGCCGCGCAAGATTCGCACGCTATCCTCGATCGAAGGCTCGGCGACGTCGATCTTTTGGAAGCGGCGCGAGAGCGCGCGATCCTTTTCGAAATGCTGGCGATATTCGACATAGGTGGTCGAGCCGATGCAGCGCAAGCCGCCCGCCTGCAAGGCCGGTTTCAGCAGATTGGAAGCATCCATCGATCCGCCCGAAGTCGCCCCGGCGCCGATCACGGTATGAATCTCGTCGATGAAGAGGATGGCATTGGGCAGGGCTTCCAATTCCTTGACCACCGCTTTCAAGCGTTCCTCGAAATCGCCGCGATAGCGCGTCCCCGCGAGCAACGCGCCCATGTCGAGCGAGAAGATGGTCGACTTCGCCAGAACCTCCGGCACGTCGCCCTCGACGATGCGCTGGGCGAGGCCCTCGGCGATCGCCGTCTTGCCGACGCCGGGATCGCCGACCAATAGCGGGTTATTTTTCGTGCGCCGGCAGAGCACCTGAATGACGCGCGCCACTTCCGTCTCGCGGCCGATCAGGGGATCGATGCGGCCGGTCTCGGCCTTGCGGTTGAGATCGACGCAATAGGCTTCGAGCGCCTCGGCGCCGGATTTCGCGCCCTCGCTTTCGGCTTCCTTATCGGCGCCGCGCACGCGCTTCGGTTCCGATTTGCCGGGAATCTTGGCGATGCCGTGGCTGATGTAATTGACGACGTCGAGGCGCGAAACTTCCTGCTCCTGCAGGAAATAGGCGGCATAGCTTTCGCGTTCGGCGAAAATGGCGACCAGCACATTGGCGCCCGTGACCTGTTCGCGGCCCGAAGATTGCACATGGATGATCGCGCGCTGCATGGCGCGCTGGAAGCCGGCGGTCGGCGTCGCCTCGTTGCCTTCGGTGCCGATCAGATTGGCCATCTGATTGTCGATATAATCGACGAGATCGGCGCGCAGCCGATCGATATCGACATTGCAGCCGCGCAGGACGGCGAGCGCGTCGGGATCCTCGGTCAAGGAGAGCAGCAAATGTTCGAGCGTCGCGAAATCGTGCCGCCGCTCATTGGCGAGATCGATCGCGCGATGGATGCTTCTTTCGAGATCGGCAGAGATCATCCTGGCCCGTCCTTTTCCCTTCGCCTCAATCCTTTTCCATCGTGCATTGCAGAGGATGCTGATGCTGGCGGGCATAATCGACGACCAGCGCGACCTTGGTCTCCGCCACTTCGTAGGTATAGACGCCGCAGACCCCGATGCCGCGATGGTGGACATGCAGCATGATCTCGGTCGCCGCCGCGCGATCCTTGTGGAAAAACCGTTCGAGCACGTCGATGACGAATTCCATCGGCGTATAATCGTCGTTCAGCAGCAGCACGCGATAAAGCGGCGGCTTCTTGGTCTTGGCGCGCGGCTTGACCAGGGTGACGGTGCCGGGCCGGTCGGGGCCGCCGCCTTCGCGGTCGGGACGGCGACCGGGTCCGGCCGATCGGGGAGATTCGCGGTTCATGCGTTCATTATATAGGAGGCGGATCATTCGCCGCCAGGGACGCCCGAAAGACCGGCGGACCCGACGGTCAGGGTGAAATAGCCCTTGAAATTGTCGTCGCCGCGCCCCTGGCGGGCGGCCATCTCGGCATAGGGAACGGGATGGGGCTGGCGAAAGGCGATCGCCGTCCGATCGCGCCCCAGCAGAAATTCGACGAAGCGCAACCGCGCGAAATCGCCGACCCCATCGCGGCGATGCGAATCCGACCAAGCGAAATAATGGAATTGCCCGGCCTCGCAACCGGCGGCGATCCAGTAGAATTGCTGCGAATGCAGGCGCAAGCCCTCCGGCGCCGGCTCGCCGAAACCCGATTGATGCAGAAGATCGCGCAAGGCGGCCATCTCCACCTCGGGCAATTCGCGACGCGATTGGCGCATCGCCCAGGGCGCCAGGAAATCGCCGGTATCGCGTATCCACCATTCGGCAAGATTGCCCGGCCCCCGCGCCAGCGCGATCAATTCGTAACGCCCGTCGGCCAGCGGCGCGATTTCGTAGGCGCGGATCTGCTGATCGAATTGGGCGTTATAGACCAAGCGATAACGACCCTCCGCCCCGCCGGTCGCGCAATCCCGGCGGATATCCCCGGCATCGAGATAGCTATACCAAGCGAATTTGCGCGTGATCGGATCGGCGATGGATTGCCCGGTTTCGGGTCGATAGACGCAAGCGGCAAGACCGGAAGCCGCCACGGCCAGCGCCAGAGTCGAAACCCTGAACAGAGCGCGAACAAAACCGAATCGGTCGTTAGAGTCTTGATTCATTTGACCTCTTCCCAACACAAAGCCCGGCGATCGCGATATCGACTCTAGACAGGATTCCCGACTTTGCGTAGAATCGGGGCGGAAATTCCAGTCTTTCGGACTGACTACGGGGGTAGCCTCATATGACGCTTGAGCAGATACCCGCAACGCGATGGATTCCGGCCATCTTCCTGGCCTTGGCCGTTTTCGCTCTCGGTCTGGGGCTTAACCCGAACCCGGCCATGGCCAAGCCAGTCTATGCCAGCATCGTCGTCGATGCCAAGACGGGCGCCGTCCTTCAGGCGACCAATGCCGATAAAGCGACCTACCCCGCCTCGCTCACCAAGATGATGACGCTCTATCTGCTGTTCGAGGCTCTGGACAAAGGCAAGATCAAGCTTTCCGACAAACTGACCTTCTCCGCCAATGCAGCGCGCCAGCCGGCGACCAATCTTCATAGCGATCCCGGCGATACGATCCGCGTCGAGACGGCGATCCTGGCGCTCGTCGTGCGCTCGGCCAACGACGCCTCGGTCGTGATCGCCGAGAAACTCGGCGGCAGCGAGGCGGGTTTCGCCAAGATGATGAACGCTAAGGCCAAGGCGCTCGGCATGACCAAATCGGTCTTCAAGAATCCCAACGGCCTGCCCAATCCCAAGCAACGCACGACGGCGCGCGACATGGCGACTCTCGGCATCGCCTTGATGCGCGATTTTCCCCATTACTACGATTATTTCTCGCGCCGCAGCTTCGTCTATCAGGGCGTCACCTATACGGGCCATAACCGTCTGCTCAACCGCTATCCCGGCGCCGACGGCATCAAGACCGGCTATATCCGGCTTTCCGGCTATAATCTCGTCACCTCCGCCGAGCATAACGATCGTCGCTTGGTCGGCGTCGTCCTTGGCGGCAAAAGCTCGGCGAGCCGCGATCAGCAGATGATCGCCTTGCTCGATCAGGGCTTCAAGACCAAGAAGGGCAATGGCCAAGTGTTGACGGCCAAGCTCGGCAAGCAACCTTCGCCGAGCAAAAAGCCGGCGGCGGAACCGGTCGAAGTCGCGGCGGCGGAAACGCCCGAAGCGGCGCCGGAAGAAAACGATCAGAACCCGCAACTCGTCCTCGCCTCGGCCGATGCGGCCTCCCTCCCGGAAACGGAAACCGATATCGACGAAGCGCCCCTCGATGCGGCGCTTGCCAGCATGAGCGATACCGGCGCGCCGAGCGCAACCCAGGAAATCCCCGCGATCGCCGCCCCGGCGCCCGAAACCCTGGCCGATGCCGAGATTCCCGCCGCGCCGGCGGAAGCCGAAGCGCCGGCCGCCGCGACAATCGCCGCCTTGCCCCTGCCCGCGCCCAAGCCGCAACCCGCCGCAACAGCGAAGCCCGCGCCTGCGCCCGAAACCGTCGCCGCCGCGCCGGCCGAGGCGCCAGTTTGGCGCGACAAGGGGAATTACGGCATTCAGGTCGGCGCCTATGCCCAATACAAGCCGGCTTTGAAAGCGGCCAACAAGGCGGCCGGCAATGTGCCGAAAATCCTGGCCGATGCGCGGATCGCCATCGAACAGGCGGAAAAGAACGGCGGCACGATCTATCGCGCGCGCCTACTCGGCCTCAGCAAGAAGGATGCCGAGACGGCCTGCCGCAAGCTCGCGGCGAAATCCACCGATTGCATGGTCTTCAAGGCCGATAGCAGCGTGGCGATGACCAGCAATTGAGGCCGACGCTTCAAGGACGGCCGAGGCTCGTATAGACGAAGCCGAGCCCGCGCATTTCTTCGGGCCGATAGATATTCCTGAGATCGACGATGACGGGCGCGCGCAGCAGCGCCTTGACCCGCGCCAGATCGAGCGCGCGGTAATTGTTCCACTCGGTCAGGATGACAAGACCATCCGCCCCCGTCATGGCGGTATAGGCATCCGGGCAATATTCGAGATCGGGCATGAGGCGCGCCGCTGCCTTCATGCCGGCGGGATCGTGAGCGCGAATGCGGGCGCCCAAAGCCGCGAGCCCGGGCAGGATGACGAGGCTCGCCGCTTCGCGCATATCGTCCGTTGCCGGCTTGAAGGTGAGGCCGAGAATGGCGATCGTCTTGCCGGCGAGATCGCCGCCCAGAGCGCGGCGGATACGCTCGATCATGGCGCGCTTCCTGGCCTCGTTGCCGGCGAGTGTCGTCTCGATCAGAGTGAGCGGCGCGCCGGCATCCTTGGCCGTGGCGATGAGCGCGCGTGCATCCTTCGGGAAACAAGAGCCGCCGAAGCCTGGGCTGGGATGCAGGAATTTCGGCCCGATCCGGCCATCGAGGCCGATGCCTCTGGCGATATCGTGGACATCGGCGCCCAGGCGCTCGCACAGATCGGCCATTTCGTTGATGAAGCCGATCTTCATGGCGAGAAAGGCATTGGCCGCGTATTTGATGAGCTCGGCGGATTCGAGGCTCGTGAAGAGCAACGGCGTCTCGATCAGATAGAGCGGCCGGTAAATGCGCTGCATGATCTCGCGCGCGCGATCGTCATCGGCGCCGATGACGACGCGATCGGGCCGCATGAAATCGGCGATGGCGGCACCTTCGCGCAGAAATTCGGGATTGGAGACGACGGCGAAATCGCCGCGCGGCGAAGCCGCGCCGATTAAAGCGGCAATCTTCCGCCCGGTTCCGACCGGGACCGTCGATTTCGTGGCGACGACGATCGGCTTCGTCATCCGATCGGCGATGGCCCGCGCGGCGGCGAAAACATGATCGAGATCGGCATGGCCGTCGCCGCGCCGGCTGGGCGTGCCGACGGCGATGAAGATGGCCTCGGCGTCGAACAATCCCGGCGGCAATTCCTCGGCGAAGGACAGGCGCCCGGCCGCCAAATTGCGCCGCAGGATATCCTTGAGGCCAGGCTCGTAGATCGGCACCTCGCCGCGTTTCAGCGCGGCGATGCGGGCGCCATCGTTGTCGATCGCGACAACGTCATGGCCGAATTCCGCAAAGCAAGCCCCCGAAACCAAGCCGACATAACCGCAGCCGAGAATGGCAAGACGCATGTCAGCGCCGCCCCTTCGTCGGGATGCGGCGCGATTCCGGCGCAAGCTCGTTCAATAGACGCGCGACCTTGCGGCCGATCTTCGGGTGGCGCAAAGCGAAGGCGATATTCGCTTCGACATAGCCGGCCTTGTCGCCGCAATCGAAACGGCGGCCCGCAAAGCGGAATCCGTGGAAGACGCGATCCTTGGCCATCCGGGCCAAGGCATCGGTCAATTGGATTTCGCCGTCGGCGCCCGGTTTCTGCCGGTCGAGATGGCGGAAGACCTCGGGTTCCAGGATATAGCGACCGATCACGGCAAGGCGCGACGGCGCCGAAGCGGGGTGCGGTTTTTCGACCAACCCCTTGACCGCGACCAATCGGCCCTTGCGGCGACCCGGATCGACGATGCCGTAGCGCCCGGTCTCGGCCGCCGGCACGTCCTGAATGGCAACCAGATTGCCGCCGATTTCGGCATGGATATCGACCATCTGCTTGAGACAGGACGTCTCCGCCTGGACGAGATCGTCGGCGAGCAGGATCGCCACCGGCTCGTCGCCGACCAAATGGCGCGCGCACCAGACCGCATGGCCGAGGCCCTTGGGCTGCATCTGACGCAGATAGGCGAAGGCTCCGGGTCGCGGCGGAATGGCATCCAGCATGGCCAATTCGGCCGTCTTGCCGCGCTGGGTCAGGGTTTCGACCAATTCCTGGGATTGATCGAAATGATCCTCGATCGCGCTCTTGCCGCGACCGGTGACGAAAATGAATTGCTCGATCCCGGCCGCCATCGCCTCCTCGACCGCATATTGGATCAGCGGCTTATCGACGATGGGCAGCATTTCCTTGGGCATGGCCTTGGTCGCCGGCAGAAACCGGGTCCCGAGGCCGCCGACGGGGAAAATCGCCTTGCGAATCTTCTGCTGCGTCATGAAAGAAGCGCCTTGCCGAGAGCGAAGCGAAAAGGAACGGCGAAGGCCCGCCGCCTCCACTCTATAGCAGGGAAAGCCGAAACCGGCATCAGCCTTCGCTCATACCAGCCGCCCGATGACGAGGGCGATCAGAACGACCGCCATCACGATCAGCAGGATCGAAAATCCCATGACGAGACGCTTGAGCGCCAGCATCTGTCGCGCTAGGTCAGGTGGGATGCTTTTATCCGGTTCCGGCATGGCCCCCTTATCTCCTCCAAACGCAGACGCGATCGATATCGTTATTCCCGAGACCGCCGCCGGCGAAAGGCTCGATCGCGCCATCGCCAATCTGCGGCCCGATCTTTCCCGCAGCCGGGCCAAAGCCCTGATCGCCGAGGGAAAATTGCGCGCGGCGGAGACCGACGCGACGATAAGCGAGCCGGCCCTCCGGGTCAAACCCGGCCAGCATTTCCGCCTTTATCTCGACCCGCCCGTCGCCGCCATCCCCAAGGCTCAGGCCATCGCGCTCGACATCGTCTTCGAGGATGCCGATCTGATCGTCATCGACAAACCGGCCGGACTGGTCGTGCATCCCGCCCCCGGCAATCCGGATCGCACCCTCGTCAATGCTCTGATCGCGCATTGCGGCGCGAGCCTTTCGGGAATCGGCGGCGTGGCGCGGCCGGGCATCGTGCATCGCCTCGATAAGGATACGAGCGGCCTCATCGTCGCCGCCAAGAACGATTTCACCCATCGCGCCCTATCCGAGCTTTTCGCCGCCCACGATATTGCCCGCGCTTATCGCGCCATCGTCTGGGGTCTGCCGCAGCCTATGACCGGGGAAATCGCCGGCGCCATCGGCCGCGATCCCCATGACCGCAAGCGCATGGCGATCCGCGATCAAGGCGGCAAGCCCGCCTTGACCTTCTATCGCGTCGAACAAGCCTTCGGCCTCGGCGCGGCCCTGCTCCAATGCCGGCTGGCGACCGGGCGGACGCATCAGATCCGCGTTCACCTCGCCGCGATCCATCACCCCGTCATCGGCGATCCCGTCTATGGCCGGGTAAGCCCCGCCCGGCGCGCCCGCCTCGATCCCGACGCCGCCGCCTTCGCTTGCGCCTTTCCGCGCCAAGCCCTGCATGCGGCCGAACTCGGCTTCCGCCATCCGCGCTCGGGCCGCGATTGCCTGTGGCAAGCGCCTTTGCCGGCCGATATGCAGACCTTGGCTGATCGGCTGAAAGTGTCCCAGGGACCGTCGCGCGTCGCGCCGTGATGCCCTATAATGTATTGAAATAATTGAAACTATTCGGATTCACTTGCATTCGCCGCCTCTATATCCTATCTTTTTTGTCAGGATTAGAGGATCGGGGAGCGATATGGCATCGGCAGCCCGCCAAAGGACGACCCTACCGGCCTTGATCGGCGAAAGCGGCCTCACGCGCTATCTCGCGGAGATCCGCAAATTCCCCATGCTGGAAGCGAGCGAGGAATTCATGCTGGCGAAACGCTGGCAGGAACATCAGGATTCCGATGCCGCCCATCGCATGGTGACGAGCCATCTGCGCCTCGTCGCCAAGATCGCCATGGGCTATCGCGGCTACGGCCTGCCCTTGGCCGAAATCATCTCGGAAGGCAATGTCGGCCTGATGCAGGCGGTCAAAAAATTCGACCCCGATCGCGGTTTCCGCCTCGCCACCTATGCCATGTGGTGGATCAGGGCGGCGATCCAGGAATACATCCTGCATTCCTGGTCGCTGGTGAAAATCGGCACGACGGCCGCGCAGAAAAAACTGTTCTTCAATCTGCGCCGCATCAAGGGACAAATCCGCGCCATCGAGGACGGCGATCTTACGCCCGAACATGTGAAGGAGATCGCCAAGCGTCTGGCGGTCGAGGAAAGCGAAGTCGTCGATATGAATCGCCGGCTGATGGGTCCCGATCATTCCCTGAATGCGCCCTTGCGCGCCGATGGCGAAGGCGACGGCGAATGGCAGGATTGGCTGGCCGACGATACGCCCAATCAGGAAACCCGCCTCGGCGAGGCCGAGGAAATGTCGCAGCGCCAGATCCTGCTCGATCGCGCGCTTAACATTCTAACGCCGCGCGAACGCAAGATCTTCATCGAGCGGCGCTTGCGCGAAGAGCCGATGACGCTGGAAGACCTCGCCGTCGAATTCAAGATTTCGCGCGAACGCGTGCGTCAGATCGAAGTCCGCGCCTTCGAGAAAATCGGGCAATTCATGCGCAAGGAAGCCGCCGCGCTTCCGGTTTGAAGCGCGTCGCGTTTCCCGTAAGGCCTATTGAGCGCTAGGCACCGTCGGCTGCCAAGCCTGCAATAGCAATTCGCCCTTCTGCCGGTCGGCGGGCGTGATCTTTTCCGCCAGAAAGGCATTGAGCGCGACGCCCTCGTCATTGCCTTGCCGCGCTGCCAGCGCCGCATAGAGATAAGCCTTGGCGGGATCCTTGGCGACGCCGACGCCTTGATAATACATGGCGGCAACATCCACCTGGGCACGCGCCACGTTCTGATTGGCGGCGGCTTCGGTGTAATAAGCCGCCTTCGCCGGATCGGCCGTCACGCCGATTCCGATATGATACATGGTGCCGATCTGCGCCTGCGCCCGGGCATTGCCGCCGATCGCGGCGCGCTCCAGCCATTGCGCCGCAACCGCCATGTCCTGAGGAACGCCGAGACCGTCGAGATACATCTGCCCCAAAGCCGCCTGGGCGGAAGCCTGACCCGATTCCGCCAAGGGCAGGAATTCGGCATAGGCCGTCGCGTAATCGCCGCGCTCGAAGGCGGCATAGCCGGCCGCGCCATCGGCCGCGGCCAGCGTTCCGCCGATGAGGCCGGCGGCGAGAACCGCGCCGGCCAGAATCATGGTCTTGCGTGTCGCTTTCACTGGCTATTTCCTTTCGTCGGTGCTGTCGCCGCGGAAATGGCATTCAGGGTTTCCGCCCCCACCATGCCGCGCGGAATCTCCGGCAGATCGACGCGCTTATACATGTCCTTGCGGAACTGCAAAACCCCCGCTTCGTCGACCCAAGCCGTCACATAGATCAAATGGACCGGCAGCGGCGATTTCAAGCCGATCAGCGTCGTTTTGCCGCTGGCGATCACTGCGTCGATGCGCGATCGCGGCCAAGCGGGATCGTTCCGTAAAACGAAGGCGGCGAGATCGAGCGGCGTCTCGACGCGAATGCATCCGGAACTGAAATAGCGATCCTGCTTGGCGAAAAGAACCTGCGCCGGCGTGCCGTGGATATAGACCGCTTCCGGATTGGGAAAATCGAGCTTGGCGGGACCCAAGGCATTTTCCGGCCCCGGCGCCTGACGCAGCGTATAGGGAAAATTGCCGGGCCGAACCTCATGCCAATCGATGCTCGCGGGATCGACTTCGTTCCCCGCCATGTCGAAAACCGTGAATCCCTTGGCGGCGAGAAACCCGGGATTGGCGCGCTCGTGACGCGCTTCGTCCTCGATGGCGATTTTCGTCGGCGCCGTCCAATCGGGGTTGAGCTTCACCGTCAGAATCGTCGAGGAAAGAATGGGCGATGGCCGATCGATGCGGCCGACGATGGCCTTGGCGTAAAAGAGGACGCGGCCCTGATCGACGATCTTCACTTCCTGAGCCGGGATATTGGCGACGAGATGGAGGGGTTCCATCGAGAGATCGCGCAGAGTATCGAGCGCCGCCAGCATTTGCCGCAGCCTTGTCGGCGCGTCGATATTCATTTCCTCCAAACTGCGCCGGCCGATCACGCCATCGGCGTTGAGACCGTGCCGCGCCTGAAACCGCATGACCGCCGCGACGAAATCGGGATCGTAGATTTGCGCCTGTTCGGTCGTCATCCCTACCGGTTCTTGCCAATCGCCGCCGGCGGCCAAGCGCTGGCGAATGGCGGGGAGATCGGGAGAAACGGCGCCGGGTTCGATCTTCCTTTCGATTTCGGGCACGGCCGGCCAGCCGCCCGCCTCCACCTTGGCGATCATCGCCGGCAAGGCGCCGAGCAAGGTCCAGAAGCGATAATAATCCGGCCATTCGCGAGCGACGAAAGCCATCGCCGCTTCGTCTTCTTGATGGCGCGCGGCCATCGCGAGGATGCGCGCGCACTGCTTGCCTTCCCCGTCGAGGTCATAACCCGCATCGATGGCCGTTAGGGTCGCCAGGGCGGCCAGCAGAACTTCCGCGCGCAACCGGGCCGGCATATCCTTGGGTGGAGTCAGAGTCTTGACGGCCAGCAAGAGATCGGGCGCGATCGGCAGGCCGGCCGCCACGGCGCGCGGCAGGCGTTGGATCAGCGCTTGGCCGAGGGCTGAGAAATCCTCCGCCGTAACGAACAAGCCCTTGCCGCCCGCTTCGGCATAGAAGGCGGCGATACCGGCCCAATCGATAGCGGCATCGGCAAAGCCCGGTTGGCGGCGCAGAATTTCCAGGGCGGCGGCGATTTCGTCCGGCGCGAAGACGAAACCCGGCATCGGCGTTTCAAGCGATGACGGCGCGTCCGGCCCCTCGGCCAGAACCGGAGCGGCAAGCGCAAAAGACAAGAGAAGCCCCAGAAGGGGAAGCTTCGTCATCCCCCCGCCTCGACCGGTTTCTCGTGCCGCGCGTCGCGCGCCAAGGCCGGGCGGCCGAAGGCCGTCGCGACGATCGCGGATTCGAGAAAGATTTTGAGACCGCTCGGTTCCTCGAAAATCTTATCGGCGCGTTCGACGACAATTTCGATATCGGCGGCGCCGGCGCGCAGGGCAAGATCGCGCGCTTGCGCGCGCGCCGCCGCCGAAGCCGCATCGGCCGCCTCGTCGAGATCGACGAAATCCCGCAAGCCGTCGCGCGCATGGACGCGATAAATCCCTTCCTGGGGCTGCGAAATCGCGATGGCGACCTTCTGAGCGACGCCGCCGACGACGGCGCCGACGGCATTGGAAACCTCGGCATGAGGCGGAATGACGAGGCGGGTATGCAGACGCCGGGCGATCTCGGGATAATAGGCGCCGACCGGCGCGCCGATCGCGACCAAGGGCATTTTGAGGCGAAGCTCGACGGCGAGTCGATCTTCCGCCGAAAGTTCGGGGCGCAAAGCCTGCGCGATCATGTAGCGGCCGAGCGTTCCCCAATGCCGATCGTCGATCCCGGCCTGATCGACGATGACGGCATCCAGGATGACGCGGCCCGATTGCCGCACGACCTGTTCGACGATCGCCTGGGCCAAGCTTGGCGCATCGGCCGGCGGTCGCCAGCCCGCTTGCGGCGCGCGGCGCAAAAACAAGGCGGCGCCGATCTCGGCGGCTTCGCGCCGCCAATGAGTCTGCAAGCCGAGAACATGAGCCGCATCGCTCGGCGTCAAGCCGGCGATAACGACGAGACCGCGATCGACGAGGCGCACCAGATGCCGCGCGGCGGCGGGACTGGCAATGAGGTCGGATAGCGGGCGCGGCCCTTCGGCCAGAGCCGACCAAATCCGCGCTTGGCCTTCATGCAAGGCCGCCGCATCGGTATCGAGCGGTCTTTGCCGCAAGGCGAATTGGCCGCGATAGGCCATCATCTCCTCGCTTGCCGCCTGACGACGAAGAATATCAAGCGTCAACGGATAGAGTTCCGCCAGCAGGCTGAGCGGAACGACGCGGCGCGGTCCCACGGTGAATCCCAAATGCTCGTCGAGCCTGACCTCGCTATCGCCGCCGAGGCCGTAGGTGTGAACCGCGACCGCTTCGACCATGGTGCGCCAGCCGCCGACGATGGCGCCTTCGCGGTTGAGGACCGGCCGGCCGTCGCGAAGCAGCGCGATATCCGTCGTCGTCCCGCCCATATCGGAAACGAGGACATTCGCCTCGCCGCAAAGATGATGCGCGCCGACGAGACTGGCGGCCGGCCCGGAGAGAATCGTTTCGACGGGCGAAGCCAGCGCGCTCAGGCGGTCGATCAGCGAACCATCGCCCTTCACCACCATCAGCGGCGCGGCGATACCGAGTTCGGCGATCTTGGCATCGACGGCTTCGATCAATTGCTGCAATTGGGGAATGAGCCGCGCATTCAAGGCGGCGGTCAAAGCGCGGCGCGGCGCATCGAGTTTGGACGTCAATTCGTGACCGCAGGAAACCGGCTTGCCGGTGAGCGCGCGCAACCGATCGCGCGCAGCGATCTCATGCGCGGGATTGCGCACCGAGAAATAGCCGGAAACGGCGAAGGCCGCGACCTTGCCGGCGAAATCCGCGGCCGCTTTGTCGATGGCGGCGAGATCGAGCGGCGCCATCGCCTCGCCGCTCGGCTGATGGCCGCCGGCGACGAAGAGAACGGGATCGCTCCCCAGAGCCTGGCGCAGATTGGCGCGATCCAAGGCTTTCGGATCGTAGCCGATCAGAATGAGCGCAATCGGCGCGCCATGGCCTTCGACGATGGCATTGGTCGCCAAAGTCGTCGACATGGAGACGAGCGCCACATCCTGCGGCCCGGCGCCCGGCGGCAGGCGACGCAGAATGGCGGCGATCGCCGATCCCAAACCGATCGCGAGATCGTGCTTGGTGGTCAGAGCCTTGGCCGAGGCGAGAATGCCGATTTCCGGATCGAAAAGCACGGCATCGGTATAGGTGCCGCCGGTATCGAGGCCGATAAAAAGAGGCATGGCGATTCCAAGAAAGCGCGATCTCCTTTAGGATGCGCGGATTCGCTTGTCCTGTCATCCGGCAATCTGCGCATGCGCGACTTTCAATTTCCCGGCCGCTCGCCGGTTTTCGCCACCAAGGCGGCGGCGGCAAGTTCGCACCCCTTGGCCAGCCTGACGGCCATCGAGATTCTGAAGGCCGGCGGCAATGCCATGGACGGCGCCATCGCCGCCGCCGCTTTGCTCGCCGTGATCGAGCCGCATATGACGGGGCTGGGCGGCGATGCCTTCGCTTTGATCGCGAAACCCGACGGCAAGATCGAAGCCTATAACGGCAATGGCGCGGCGGCGCGTCTGGCCGAACCCGGCTATTTCCGCGATCGCGGCATGACGGAAATCGATGCCGATTCCATTCATGCCGTGACAATCCCCGGCGCGGTCGAAGCTTGGTGCCGATTGTCGGAAAGCCATGGGCGTTTGGGGATCGATCGGCTATTGGCCCCCGCCATTCATTATGCCGAAACCGGCTTTGCCATCGCTTCGCGGATCGCCGCCGATTGGGCGGAAGCGGAAGAGCGATTGGGCCGCAACCCGGCGGCCAGCGCGCTTTATCTGCGGCAAGGACGCGCACCCTCGGAAGGCGATCTTTTCCGCCTGCCCAAACTGGCCGCGACCTTGCGCGAAATCGCCGCCAAGGGTCGCATCGGATTTTACGAAGGCTGGGTCGCGGAGGATATCGCCGCCGCCCTTGCCGCCGAGGGATCGCTGCTGCGGCCGGAAGATTTCGCGGCCCATCGCGGCGATTTCCTGGCGCCGATTTCGACCCGCTATCGCGGGTTCGAAATCTGGCAATGCCCGCCGCCGGGTCAAGGGCTAACGCCGCTTCTGATGCTGAACGTGCTTAGCCAAAGATCGGATATCGGCGGCGGGCCCATCGCCGCCGATCGTTTGCATATCGAGACGGAGATCGCCAAGCTCGCCTATCGCCAGCGCAATGCCTTCATCGCCGATCCCGCCTTCGCCGATGTTCCGGTTGCCGCCTTGCTTTCCGAGCGCCATGCGGCCGATCTCGCGAAGCTGATCGCGCCGGATCGCGTTCTCGACATTCACTTGCTCGCGCGCGATTTCCCGCGTCATCCCGATACGATCTATCTTTGCGTCGTCGATCGCGACGGCTTGGCGGTCAGCTTCATCAATTCGCTCTATTTCGCTTTCGGCAGTGCGCGGGCGGCGCCCCGATCCGGCGTTCTCATGCAAAATCGCGGCGCCTGTTTCCGCCTCGACCCCGATCATCCCAATTGCATCGGGCCGGGCAAGAAATCCCTGCATACGATCATCCCCGCCATGGTCACCCGCGCGGGCCGGCCCGTCATGCCCTTCGGCGTCATGGGTGGGGATTATCAGCCGGTCGGCCAGTTCCATGTCCTCACGAACATGCTGGATTTCGGCCTCGACCCCCAGGCGGCCCTCGATTGCCCGCGCTGCTTTTTCGAGGATGGGCGGCTTCATCTCGAACGCGGCATCCCGGCCGAAACCGCGAAGGATCTCGCCCGGCACGGCCACGCTATCGCTTGGAGCGCCGAACCCTTGGGTGGCGGCCAAGCGATTTGGATCGACGAAGCGCGCGGCGTTCTCATCGCAGGGTCCGATCCGCGCAAGGATGGCTGCGCGCTTGGTTATTAATTACTTTAATTTCAAATGGATAAGGCGCGGCCGGGATATTCGGTTTGCCGGTTATCCCCATCTATGGCAAAAAGAGCGCATGGGGATGCCTGCCAAGCGAATCGATCGCCGCAATTTCCTTTCCGGCCTGACCGGCGCCGTCGCGCTTGCCTTCGTGCCGGCAACCGCCTGGGCCAAGGCCAAGACCGGAAAGCGCCTCGACTTCGTCAATACCCATACCGCCGAGACCTTGAGCGCGCTTTATTGGCAAGACGGCGCCTATGATCGGGGCGCCCTGCGCGATATCGATTACATCCTGCGCGACTTCCGCACCGGCGACACCCATACGATAGACATTAAGTTACTGGATTTGCTCACGGATTTGCATAACACGAGCGGCAGCCGGCGAGCTTTCGAGGTGATTTCCGGCTATCGCAGCCCAAAGACCAATGCCCAGCTCGCCGCCGCGACCGATGGCATCGCCAAACATAGCCTGCATATCCAGGGCCAAGCGATCGATATCCGACTCACGGATATCGCGCTCGCCGATCTCCGCGATCGCGCCAAGGGCTTGGCGCGCGGCGGCGTCGGCTTTTATCCGAAATCCGATTTCGTCCATATCGATACCGGCCCGATCCGTTACTGGTAGGCGGGGCCTCAGTCAGAGCGCGAGATCGCAGAGCCTGAGATAGGCGATGCG
>CAYQAG010000025.1:0-18145 GCA_964415425.1 uncultured Rhodospirillaceae bacterium
TCGTGCAGCGTGTAACCCGCCTGCAGGACTTGAACGATGGTGCCGGGGGCTTCGGTCGCGCTCGGCATTTCGAACATGGCTTGGTGGAGATGGCTGTCGAATTTTTCGCCCATCGGCCAGAGCCGGCGGATCGATTGGCGGGATAAGGCCGCATCGAATTCGCGCATCGTCGCGGCGATGCCGTCATGGAGATTTTTCAGCGCCTCGTCCTCGGCCAGGCGTTCGGGCGAAACGGCATCGAGCGCGCGGCGGAGATTGTCGGCGACGCCCAGAAGATCGCGCGCGAAAGCGGTCACGCCGAATTTCGCGGCATCCTCGCGCTCGCGCTGCGCGCGCCGGCGCGTATTCTCGGTCTCCGCCATGGCGCGCAGCAATTGATCCTTGAGGGCGGCGATTTCGTTCTTGGCGGCTTCGAGCTCGGCCGAAAGCGACGGCGCGGCAGCGTCGAGATTATCCGCCTCGATCGGGGAATCGAGCATCGCGCCCTCCGGCGCGGGCAGGGGATCGTTGGCGGGTTTGGGCCTATCTTCGGCGTTCATGGCGGGTCCTCGAAGGCGGGGGAAAGCGCGGAAATCGCGGCCCCTTAAATAGGAATTAGGGCCGCGAAGATCAACCCGGGATCAGCCGAGCAGGCGGCCGATCACCTTGGCCGTGTAATCGACCATGGGGATGATGCGAGCGTAATTGATGCGGCTGGGGCCGATCACGCCGATGGCGCCGATCAGCCGGCGCTGGCTGTCGCGATAGGGCGAGATCACGGCCGAGCAGCCGGCAAGCCCGAAAAGCTCGTTCTCGGCGCCGATGAAGATTTGCACGCCCTCGGCCGATTCGGCGGAATCGAGGAGTTTCAGCCATTGTTCCTTGGTTTCGAGGGCGGCGAAGAGGGCGCGCAGCCGCTCCAAATCCATGAGGCCGCCGACATCTTCGAGGAGATGCGATTGCCCGCGCACGATGAGCGCGCCCGGATTGCGGCCCGAGGCGTTTTCCGCCCAGCTGGCAAGGCCGTCGGCGATCACCTGGCGGGTGAGCTCGTCGAGGGCGGCGCGGTTTTCCTCGAGATCGCGCAAGATATCCTGCCGCGCCGCGGCGAGATGCCGCCCCGTCAGGCGCTGATTGAGATAATTCGTCGCCTCGACGAGGGCCGAGGGCGGCAGGCCGATGGGGAGGTCGATCAGACGGTTTTCGACCATGCCGCCTTCCGTCACCAGAACGACCATGGCGCGCCCGGGAGCGAGATAGAGGAATTCGATATGCTTGAAGGGTCGCTCGGTCTTGGGCGCGAGGACGAGGCCGGCGCAACGCGCGAGGCCCGACAGCATCAACCCCGCCTGATCGAGAAGCTCCGGCATCGAGCGGCCGCTCGCCTGGCATTGGGCGTCGATCGATTGGCGTTCGGCCTCGGTCAGGGCACCCAATTCCATCAGCCCATCGACGAAAAGCCTAAGCCCGAGTTCGGTCGGCAGACGGCCGGCGGAGGTATGGGGGGCGAAAAGCAGTCCGTTCTCCTCAAGATCGGCCATGACATTGCGGATCGTGGCCGGGGAGAGATGGCCGAGCCGGCGCGAGAGGGTGCGCGAGCCGACCGGCTCTCCGCTTTCGAGATAGGTATCGACGATCAGGCGGAAAATCTCCCGCGATCTTTCGGAAAGCTCGCTTAAGATGGGGCGATGCGGCGGCGTCGCTCTGGGCTGCATGGGCTTCCGTTTCCTTTAAGTTCCAATCTAGGTTCGCGCTTCCGGCCCGTCAATGCCGGGTCGGCGCATGGCGCTCCGCGCTCCCCATGCGCTTTCATGGGGGTGGGGGCAGGGGCGGAATCTTCTCCCAGCCGGCGATGCCATTACCCGGCCGCCTCCCTTGCGATCGTCTTGAGTTATCCGGGGCGGGCGTGTAGGTTCCCGGCGCCGGAGCGATTGAAGAATCGCCGCTCGGCTGGGGAAGACTCAAGATGGGTTTGGACATGCGCGATGCGAAATTTTTGGCCGGGCGCCTTGCCGCCGGCCTCGTCACTCTTGGCCTTGCGGCCCCCGCGTTAGCCGACGAGGTCATCGGCGCGCCGGACAAGGCGGCCTGGGGCGGGCTCGGCATGCAGCCGGCGGCGACGAGCCTCGCCGAGGAGATGCACAATCTTCACAATAACATCCTGCTCCCGATCATCATCGTCATTTCCGTCTTCATTCTGGCGCTGCTGCTGTGGATCATCCTGCGCTATAACGCCAAGGCCAATCCCATTCCCTCGAAGACGACGCATAACACGCTTCTGGAGGTGATCTGGACCGCCGTTCCGGTCCTGATCCTGGTCGCGATCGCCATTCCCAGCTTCCGCGCGCTCTATCATCAGCTTGAAATCCCGAAACCCGACCTCACCATCAAGGCGATCGGCCATCAATGGTATTGGTCCTACGAATATCCCGATAACGGCAATTTCACCTTCGACGCCAATCTGATCCAGGATAAGGATTTGCAGCCCGGCCAGTTGCGCTTGCTCGAAACCGATAACGAAGTCGTCCTGCCGGTCGGCAAGAATATCCGCATCCAGATCACGGCGAGCGACGTCATCCATTCCTGGACGATCCCGAGTTTCGGCGTGAAGCATGACGGGCTTCCGGGGCGCGTCAACGAAAGCTGGTTCAACATCACGACCCCCGGCATTTATTACGGCCAATGCTCCGAGCTTTGCGGCACGGGGCACGCCTATATGCCGATCAAGCTGCGCGCGGTGAGCCCGGCGGAATTCGATGCCTGGGTTCTGGAAGCGCAAAAGAAATTCGCGACCGTGGATGGGACGCCGCCGGCGACCGATCTTGCCGCCGCCCAGCCCGCCAATTGATTCCGAATTTGCGAGACATGAGGGAAAGACCATGAGCCCCGTCATCAGCCATCCGGCCGAATCGCACGATCACGATTCCCATGCGCATCATCCGCATGGAATCGGCCGCTATCTCTTCTCCACCAATCACAAGGACATCGGCACGATGTACCTTGTCTTCGCGGTGGTCGCGGGTCTGATCGGCGCCGCCTTTTCCATGTATATGCGCCTGGAATTGATGGAGCCGGGCACGCAATTCTTCGTCACCGCGGATGGCGCCGTCGACGGTCAGCATTGGAACGTCGTCATCACCGCGCATGCTCTGATCATGATCTTCTTCACCGTCATGCCGGCGATGATCGGCGGCTTCGGCAATTGGTTCGTGCCGTTGATGATCGGCGCGCCGGACATGGCCTTCCCGCGCATGAACAATATCAGCTTCTGGCTGCTAGTGCCGTCCTTCGCCTTGCTGATCGGCTCGGCCTTCGTCGATGGCGGCGCCGGTCCCGGTTGGACGCTTTATCCGCCGCTCTCCTCCGAGGGTCAGCCCGGCATGGCGATCGACATGGCGATCTTCTCCATGCATCTCGCCGGCGCGTCCTCGATCCTCGGCGCCATCAATTTCATCACCACCATCTTCAACATGCGCGCGCCCGGCATGACCTTGCATCGCATGCCGCTCTTCGTTTGGTCGGTGCTGGTGACGGCTTTCCTGCTGCTGCTCTCGCTGCCGGTTTTCGGCGGCGCCATCACCATGCTGCTGACCGATCGCAATTTCGGCACGGCCTTTTTCAAGCCGGATCAGGGGGGCGATCCCATCCTGTTCCAGCATCTCTTCTGGTTCTTCGGCCATCCCGAAGTCTATATTCTGATCCTGCCCGGCTTCGGCATCATCAGCCAGATCGTCTCGACCTTCTCGAAGAAGCCGATCTTCGGCTATCTCGGCATGGCCTATGCGATGGTCGCGATCGGCTTCGTCGGCTTCGTCGTCTGGGCGCATCATATGTATACGGTTGGCCTCGACGTCGATACGCGCGCTTATTTCACGGCCGCGACCATGGTGATCGCCGTTCCGACGGGCATCAAGATCTTCTCCTGGATCGCGACCATGTGGGGCGGGTCGATCCGCTTCCGCGTGCCGATGGTTTGGGCTTTCGGCTTCATCTTCCTGTTCACGGTCGGCGGCGTGACGGGCGTCGTCCTCGCCAATGCCGGCCTCGATAATGCGTTGCACGATACCTATTACGTGGTCGCGCATTTCCATTATGTGTTGAGCCTCGGCGCCGTCTTCTCCATCTTCGCCGGCTATTATTACTGGATCGGCAAGATAAGCGGCCGGCAATACCCCGAACTCATGGGGCATCTGCATTTCTGGACGACCTTCATCGGCGTCAATCTGACCTTCTTCCCGCAGCACTTCCTGGGCCTTGCTGGCATGCCGCGGCGCTATCCCGATTACCCGGATGCCTTCGCCTTTTGGAATCACCTGTCCTCGATCGGCGCCTTCATCGCCGGGGCGGGAACTTTGGTCTTCTTCGTCCTGCCGGCGATCTATACGCTCTTCGCCGGCAAGAAGGCCGAGGCCAATCCCTGGGGCGAGGGCGCGACGACGCTGGAATGGACTTTATCCTCGCCGCCGCCCTTCCACACGTTCGAGACCCTGCCGGAAATCGCGCCCGCCAAGGGGCATTGATCCCAGGGGCCTAAGCGCGAGGATTAAGGAACCCATGTTGCGCGATTCCGCTTTGTCGGTCGGCCCGGCGGCTCCCGTCTTTCTCGGCGCCACGATCGGCGATTATTGGGCGCTGCTGAAGCCGCGCGTCATGTCGCTGGTGGTGTTCTCCGCTTTCGCCGGCCTCTATCTGGCGCCGGGGACGATCCATCCCGTGATCGCCGCCATCGCGATTCTGGCGATTGCGGTGGGGGCGGGGGCTTCGGGCGCCATGAACATGTGGTACGATCGCGATATCGACGGCATCATGGCTCGGACCTGCGATCGCCCGCTGCCCAAGGGACAAGTCGCGCCCGATTCGGCGCTTGCCTTCGGTCTCGTTCTTGCCCTCTTCGCCGTCATGCTGATGGGACTAGCCGTCAATTTCGCGGCGGCGGCGCTCCTCGCCTTCACCATCTTCTTTTATGTCGTCGTCTATACGATCTGGCTGAAGCGGCGGACGCCGCAGAATATCGTCATCGGCGGTGCGGCCGGCGCTTTCCCGCCGATGATCGGCTGGGCGGCGGTGACGGGCAGCGTCGATCTCGGCGGCCTTGCGCTTTTCCTGCTGATCTTCCTATGGACGCCGCCGCATTTTTGGGCGCTGGCGCTCTGGCGGGCGGGCGATTACGCCAAGGCCGGCATTCCGATGCTGCCGGTCGCCTCCGGAAGCCGCGCCACGCGGCGCCAGATGTTCCTCTATACGCTTGCGTTGCTGCCCGTTGCGCTGTTGCCGGTTTTCCTGGGTCTGGCCGGCTGGATCTATGGCGGCGCGGCCATTCTACTCAATCTTGTCTTCATCGGCCTTAGCTGGCAATTGCTGCGTCGGGAAGATTTGCGCCTCGCCAAGCGCATGTTCGGCTTCTCGCTGATCTATCTCTTCCTGCATTTCGCTTTTCTGATGCTCGATCGCGCGCCGGGCCTCGTGGCGCTCCTCGGGATCGGGATCGGTTGATATGATGCGCGATTCCGTCGCTCTCGCCGATCCCGCCGCCGAGCGCCAGCGCCGCCGTCGGCAACGCAATTGGGCGGTCTTGGCCCTGCTTATCGCCTTCGTCGGGCTCGTCTATCTCGTGACCATCGTCAAGATGGCGGGGCAATGACGCCATGAGCCCCGAACGCGCGCGGCGCAACCGCCAAGTTCTGATGCTGTTGACCGGCCTCGTCGCCGGAATGATCGGTCTCGCTTATGCGAGCGTGCCGCTTTACGAATTATTCTGCCGCGTGACCGGGTTCGGCGGCACGACCCAGCGCGCCGAGACGGCGCCGGCAACGATTGCCGATCCCAATCTGCGGTCGGTCACGGTCAGCTTCAGCGCCGATATCGCCCCCGATCTTCCCTGGCGATTCTATCCCGCGCGGAACAAGATCGAAGCCAGAATCGGCGAGACCTATCGCGCGACTTATATCGCCGAAAATCTGAGCGACCGGGAGATCACGGGCTCGGCCAGCTTCAACGTCTCGCCGGATCTCTTCGGCGCCTATTTCGTCAAGATCCAATGTTTCTGCTTCGAGCGCCAGACGTTGAAACCCCATGAGCGGGTGGAAATGCCGGTCGTCTTCTATCTCGACCCGGCGATGGAGCAGGACGCCTATTTGAAACGCTTGAGCGATGTCACGCTCGCTTATACCTTCTTCCGGGCCGAACCGGCGCCGGCGGATCAATCCAGCGCCGTTCTCGCTCCGAGCGGCACGGCGCTTGCCAATCGCAATCGGAATTAGAGACGAGAGAGGATCGAAGATGAGCGATCATTCGACCACCGCCAAGGCCAATCACCCCTATCATCTGGTCGATCCCAGCCCCTGGCCGGTCGTCGGCGCCATCGCCGCCGGCGCGCTCGCGATCGGCATGGTCTTTTACATGCACGACAAGGTTTCGTTCTGGCCGGCGGTCATGCCGGGCATCGTGCTGATGCTGGGCACCATGTTCGGCTGGTGGCGCGACGTGGTGAAGGAGGCCGAGCATCAGGGCCACCATTCGCCGGTGGTGCAGATCGGTCTGCGTTACGGCATGGCGCTCTTCATCGCTTCGGAGGTCATGTTCTTCGTCGCTTTCTTCTGGGCCTTCTTCAGTTCCTCGCTCTTTCCGCATGAGGCGACTGGCGGCGTGTGGCCGCCCCAAGGCGTGATGCCGCTCGATCCCCTGAAGATTCCGCTTCTCAATACCATGATCCTGCTGCTCTCGGGCTGCACGGTCACCTGGGCGCATCATGCCTTGCGCGAGGGCGATCGCGAGAATCTCATCAAGGGCCTGGCGCTCACCATCCTGCTCGGCATTCTCTTCACCAGCCTGCAGGTCTTCGAATATGCCCATGCGCCCTTCGGCTTCAAGGACGGCATCTATTCCTCGACCTTCTACATGGCGACGGGCTTCCACGGCTTCCATGTCATGGTGGGGACGAGCTTCCTGATCGTCTGCCTCTTCCGCGCCGTGAAGGGTCATTTCAAGCCGGATCATCATTTCGGCTTCGAGGCGGCGGCTTGGTACTGGCATTTCGTCGACGTCGTTTGGCTCTTCCTCTTCATCTTCGTCTATATCTGGGGATCGGGGCCGGGACCCTTCCACGGCTAAGGCGTCTGCCCGCGTGTCGCCGATCGCGGCGGGCTTGCGGGGAATTTGTCCGCGCTGCGGGCAGGGCCGGCTTTTCGCCGGCCTGCTCGCCTTGGCGCCCGCCTGTTCGGTCTGCGGCCTCGATTTCAAGCCCGAGGAAAGCGGCGACGGGCCGGCCGCCTTCATCATCCTGATCCTGGGCGCATTGCTGGCGCCGCTTATCTTCTGGGTCGAATTCGCGTGGGTACCGCCGTTCTGGGCGCATCTTCTGATCTGGCCGCCCCTCGTCATCGGCGGTTCGATCCTGCTGCTGCGGCCGATGAAGGGCGTGCTCGCCGCTCTCCACATCCATCACGATGCCGGAGAGGATCGATGAGGATCGGCTTCGGGTTTCGCCCGCAATTCTGGCCGAGCCTGATCGCGCTCCCCGCGATCCTCGTCATGGTCGGCCTCAGCTTCTGGCAAATCGAAAGATTGCAATGGAAGGAAGGGCTGATTGCCGAGCGCGAAGCGCGGATCGCGGCCGCGCCTTTGGCGCGGCTGCCCGCCGGCGCCGATCTTGGCGCGGCCGAATATCGCCGCATCCGCCTCGCGGGCGTCTTTCGGCACGATCGGGAATTCTATGCCCCGGCGCGATCGCAGAACGGCAATGTCGGGCTTTGGGTGCTGACGCCCTTCCAGATCGCGGATGGCGATCTTATCCTCGTCAATCGCGGCTGGGTTCCGGCGGAGCGCGCCGATCCCAAGAGCCGGGCCGAAGGCTTGATTGCCGGCCCCATCGAGATCGAGGGAATTTTACGCTTGCCGCAAAAGCGATCCTGGCCGCAGCCCGAGAACGAACCCGAAAAAAACCGCTGGTTCTATATCGCGCCGCAGGAGATCGAGGCTTTCGCCGGAATCGGCCTTCGGCGCGATCTTTATCTCGATGCCGTGAAAAGCGACGTGCCGGGCGGTTTTCCCATCGGCGGTCAGACGCGGATCGCGCTCCCTAACGACCATCTGCAATATGCGATCACATGGGGCGTGCTCGCTCTGGCGCTTGGCGTCATCTACATCCTCTATCACGCAAAGAATTTCCCCCGCCCTTCGGGAGATAAAAAATGACCGCCTATGCGCAATTGGAAACGCGCTTCAAGCGCGTCGGCATTCTCAACGAAACCGCCGGCATGCTTTATTGGGATATGGCGGCAATGATGCCCGAGGGCGGACGCGGCCCCCGCGCCGAGCAATTGGCGCTGATGAGCGTGATGGCGCATGAAACGCTGAGCGCCGCGGAGACGGGCGATCTCCTCGCCGCGGCGGAGGCCGAAGGCCCCTCGCTTTCGCTTTGGCAGGGCGCCAATCTTCGGGAAATGCGCCGGCTCTATCGGCATGCGACGGCGCTTTCGGGCGATCTCGTCGAGGCGCTGTCGCGCGCGCGTTCGACCTGCGAGGCCGCTTGGCGCGAAGCGCGGCCGCGTTCCGATTTCGCGAGCGTTCTGCCGCATCTTGCCCATGTTCTCGCTCTGGTGCGCGAAAGCGCCGCCGCCAAGGCGGAAAGCCTGGGCCTTTCGCCCTATGCCGCCTTGATGGACGAATACGAACCCGGCGGCGATCCCAACCTGATCGATGCGATCTTCGCCGATTACGCGGCCTTCTTGCCCGATTTCCTGGGCACCGTGTTGGAACGCCAGAAACGCCAAGGCCCGGCGCCGAAATTGCGCGGGCCTTTCCCGATCGCGCAACAAAAGGAATTGGGCGAAAAGCTGATGCGCGCCATCGGCTTCGATTTCGCCCATGGCCGGCTCGACGTTTCGGCGCATCCTTTCTGCGGCGGCGTTCCCGACGACGTGCGGATCACGACGCGCTATCGCGAGGACGATTTCGCGCCCGCGCTCATGGGGATCGTTCACGAAACCGGCCATGCCCTTTACGAGCGCGGTCTTCCCGCCGAATGGCGCCTGCAGCCGGTCGGCCTCGCGCGCGGCATGGCGCTCCACGAAAGCCAATCCTTGTTGATCGAAATGCAGGCGGCGCGCTCGCCGGCTTTTCTGACGTTTCTCTCGCCGCTTCTGATCGCGGCCTTCCCGGAGGATGCCGCGGCCTTCGCCCCCGATCGCCTGCGCCGCCTCTATCATCGCGTCGAACCCGGCTTCATCCGCGTCGATGCGGACGAGGTCACCTATCCCGCCCATGTCATTCTGCGCTATCGCTTGGAACGCGCCTTGCTGTCGGGCGATCTCGCCCCCGCCGATCTTCCCGGCGCTTGGAACGAAGGCTTCGCGAAATTGCTGGGCCTCGCCGTTCTCGAGGATCGCCTCGGCTGTCTGCAGGATATCCATTGGTACGAAGGGGCGATCGGCTATTTCCCCTGCTATTCCCTAGGCGCCATGATCGCCGCGCAATTCTTCGCCGCCGCCTGCAAGGCCGTACCGGAGATTCCGGCCGCCATCGCGCGCGGCGATTTCGCGCCGCTCATGGCGTGGTTGCGGCGGGAAGTGCATGGCCATGGCTCCAGCCTGACGAGCGAGGAGATCGTCGCCCGCGCGACCGGCGCGACGCTCGATCCCGCCATCTTCAAGCGCCAT
Source organism: uncultured Rhodospirillaceae bacterium (assembly GCA_964415425.1). GTDB lineage: Bacteria > Pseudomonadota > Alphaproteobacteria > Dongiales > Dongiaceae > Dongia. Next base: position 9,636 of record CAYQAG010000025.1, read on the forward strand.
TTGCGCGCGCGTTACCTGGAGAATTGATCGCTTTTCCCTTGCCGCCTTGCCAGGGCAGAAGCCACGGGGTAAGACGCGAGAGCGATAGCGGCAGCGGGGAGACGATCTTGCGTTATATCAGCACGCGCGGGGCGGCGCCGGAACTCGATTTTACCGGAACGCTCCTGACGGGGCTTGCCGAGGATGGCGGGCTTTATCTGCCGAAATCCTGGCCGCAAATCTCCACGACGGCGATGAGCCGGCTCGGTGGGCGCCCCTATGCCGAAATCGCGAGCGTTATCTTACGCCCCTTCCTCGGTCGGCGCTTATTGGCCGGCGATTCCCTATCCGATCTCGTCGGTGCGGCCTATGCCGGCTTTCGCCATAGTTCCGTGGCGCCTTTGGTCGAGATCGGCCCCAATCTTTTCCTGATGGAATTGTTCCACGGCCCCACGCTCGCCTTCAAGGACATGGCCTTGCAGGTCCTGGGACGGCTTTACGATCATGTCCTGGCCGAGGCCGGGCGGCGCATCACCATCATCGGCGCGACTTCGGGCGATACCGGATCGGCCGCGCTCGAAGCCTGCCGCGACCGCCGCGCCATCGATATCTTCATCCTTTACCCCAAGGGCCGCGTTTCCGAAGTGCAACGCCGACAGATGACGACGATCAATGCCGGCAATGTCTTCACTTTGGCGATCGACGGTTCCTTCGACGATTGCCAGGATCTCGTCAAGGCGATGTTCGCCGATCGGGCCTTTCGCGAACGCATCGGCATGTCGGCGGTCAATTCCATCAATTGGGCGCGGATCGCGATCCAGATCGCTTATTATTTCGCGGCCGCGCTCAGCCTCGGCGCGCCGCAACGGCGGATCGGCTTTGCCGTCCCCAGCGGCAATTTCGGCAATGTCTATGCGGGCTATGCCGCGTCCCGCATGGGCTTGCCGGTCGAGAAATTGATCGTCGGCTCCAATCGCAACGATATCCTGACGCGCTTTTTCGCGACGGGCGAACTCGCCCTCGGCCAAGTGCGGCCCAGCCTCAGCCCTTCGATGGATATTCAGATTTCCAGCAATCTCGAACGCCTGCTCTTCGACCTCTACGACCGGCGCGGCGCGAAGCTCGCCGCCGCCATGGCCGCCTTTCGTCGCCGAGGCCGCCTGCGGCCGCCGGAAGCCGCTTTCGCCCGCGCCGCGCGGCTTTTTTCCGCCCATCGCCTCGACGATCGGGGAACGCTGGCCGCGATGCGCGATCTCTATCGCCGCACGGGCGAAATCCTCGATCCGCATTCGGCGATCGGAATCGCGGCGGCGCTGGCCAAACGCGGCGATCCGCGTTTGCCGATCGTCGCCTTGGCGACGGCGCATCCCGCGAAATTTCCCGAAGCGGTCGAGCGCGCGACCGGAAAGCGGCCAATGCTGCCCGATCATCTTGCCGATCTTCTGACGCGGCGCGAGCGGAGCGCCGATCTTCCCAAGGATATCGAGCGCATCAAGGCCTTCGTCCTTGCCCGCTCGCGCGCCGCGCGCGACTGACGATTATCGCTCATGTCCGAAATTCGCCTCTCGCGCCTCGATAACGGCCTCCTCGTTGCCAGCGATCCCATGGCCGAGGTGACGAGTCTGACGCTCGGTCTCTGGGCGGGGATCGGCACGCGCCACGAGCAGCCGGCGGAAAACGGCATTTCGCATTTGCTCGAACATATGGCTTTCAAGGGCACGAAACGGCGTTCGGCCCAGGATATCGCCATCGAGATCGAGAATGTCGGCGGATTCTTGAATGCCTATACCGGGCGCGAGCAGACGGCCTATCACGCCCGCCTACTGGCCGAGGATTTGCCGCTCGGCCTCGATATCCTCGCCGATATCCTGCAAAACCCGCTCTTCGACGAGAAGGAACTGGCGCTCGAACGCAATGTCGTGTTGCAGGAAATCGGCCGCGCCGAGGACACGCCCGACGATATCGTCTTCGACCGGTTTCAATCCTGCCTCTTTCCCGATCAGGCGATGGGCCGATCCGTTCTAGGCCAAGCGGAGATCGTCGCCGCGATGCCGGCCGAGGCTTTGCGCGCCTATTTCGCGCGCCATTACCATGCCGACAATCTGCTGCTGGTCGCCTCCGGAAAAATCGACCATGCGCGGCTTTGCGATCTCGCCGCCGCCGCTTTCGCAAACCTCGGTCGCGGGGGAGTGCCCTCGGGCGAACCGGCGCGGCCCGGTCACGGCGAATTCCGCGAGGCGCGCGATCTCGAACAAGTGCATATCCTGATCGGCTTTCCGGGCCTATCGCTGCACGATCCCGATCATTATGCCCAGGGTCTCCTGGCGCAGATTCTGGGCGGCGGATTGTCCTCGCGGCTCTTTCAGGAAATCCGCGAGAAACGCGGCCTCGTTTACGACATCCACAGCTTCGCGACTTCCTGGTCGGATAGCGGCGCCTTCGGCATTTATGCCGGAACCGGCGAAACCCAGGCAGGCGAAGTCCTGCCGCTGATTTGCGACGAGATCGCGAACCTCGCCGCCGGCATTCCCGGGGCGGAAATCGCCCGCGCCGTGGCGCAGGTCAAATCCGGCTTGCTCATGGCGCAAGAGAAAAGCTCGTCCCGGGCGGAAAGCCTCGCCGGCCAGCTCCGGCATTTCGGAAGGCCGCTCTCGCCTAGCGAGATTCTGCAAAAGATCGCGGCCGTGACCGAGGCCGATCTCATCCGCGTCCTCAAGCGCCTGCTTGCCGCGCCGCCGAGCCTGGCCGCGATCGGCCCCCTCGGCGAGGTCATGGGGCGCGAGGAATTGGCGCGGCGCCTCGCGTTATAGGATCGCGGCTTGATTGTCGCCTTCGGCTCTTCTAATCTCCGCCCCGGCCGATCGCCTTTCGCACCCGTAGCTCAATTGGATAGAGCGTTGCCCTCCGAAGGCAAAGGTTGGACGTTCGAGCCGTCTCGGGTGCGCCAAAATCGAGGGTCGCAGAATTGTACCCCTCGATTCGAACTAGCTCCCCGGCCTTGGTGCGAAAGCAAGCCGCGACGATCGCGTCTACCGGATTTCGAGGGCATCCATCTGCCGGCGAAGCGTTCGCGCTTGGCCCTTGAAATACTCGGGGAGCGGCACGCAAGCGAACATTCGGTCGATGCGAAAGTGACGGAAGTCTTGGCGCAAAGTGCACCAGGCCGAAAGAACGGCGACTTCGACGTAATAAGTAAGGATAATCGGCAGCACGATGCGATCGGTCGTCTCTCCTTCGCGATCGGTATAGATTATGCGCAGCTTCTGTTCTTCGCGGATGGCCTGACGAATTTCGTTCAAGCCGATGCGTTCGGGAGCGGCGATGCCCCAGTCCGAGACTCGCAGACTGTCTGCGGGTATTCTGGCCATCTCTATTTTGGCGAGGACGCGCCGCGCCGCAGCTTGCAAGGAATCATCTCCCGTTCGCGCCAATAGGCTAAGGCCGACCATGATGGATTCCAATTCGTCCTCGCTGAAATTGAGGGGCGGCAAATCATACCCCTTGCGCATCACGTAGCCCAGGCCGGCCGCGCCCTCGATGGGAATGCGCAGGGACTGAAGCGTGGCGATATAGCGATAGATGGTGCGCGGCGCGACCTCCAATCGTTCGGCGATCGCCGCTGCCGTGACAGGAGATTTCGCGGAGCGAAGAATGTCGATGATTTCGAACAGCCTGTCGGTTCGCAACATCGGCAAGCCTCTCGAATGAAGGGACCTTCTCGCGGACGGCATCATGCGCCAAAGATTACTGACAGCTAGCTGTCAGTATCCGATCTTTATACCGGAATGACGCACCAAATCATACCGGATAGAAAATGAGCGAAGCCGCCAAACCCAGATCGTCCCGCGTCGCTGGCATAACCCTCGTTACGATCTCGGCTCTTGTCTTCAGCACGGCCGGCCTCTTTACCAAAGGCGTTGAGGCCGGCGCCTGGGATATCATTTTCTGGCGCGGCCTATTCGCATCGCTCTTTACCTTTGCCTATGTCGCGCGGCGCGGGAGATTGCGCGCCGAATTCGCGAATATGGGATATAGCGGTTGGGCCGCTGCCCTGCTGGGCGCTAGCGGAACCGCCGCCTTCATTCCGGCGCTGAAGCTGACAAGCATCGCCAATGTTTCGTTGATTTATGCGGCCTGCCCGCTTTGCGCGGCGCTTCTGGCGCGCGCTTGGTTCGGCGAAAAGCTAACCGACCGGGTTCTTCTGGGATGCGCGGCCGCCTTTGCCGGCGTCGTCATCATCGTGGGCGGATCGCTCGGCGGCATCCATTTGCAGGGCGACCTGCTGGCGGCTTGGATGACCTTGGCATTGGCCGTGTTCATGGTCCTCTATCGCCGCTATCCGAAGACGCCGGCGGTCGGCCCTTCCGCCGTCTCTTCGCTTTTGCTTCTGCCGTTCGGTCTGACGCTGGGAACGCCTTTTGCCGACCCCTGGCCCGAGATCGTCGTCATGATCGCCTTCGGCCTTGTCTTTGCCTTGGCCTCGGTCGCGCTCGGCGAGGGCGCAAAACGCCTACCGGCCGGAGAAACGGCGCTGCTCAGCACGCTGGAAACGCCTTTTGCGCCGCTCTTCGCTTGGCTCGTTTTTGCCGAATTGCCAGCCCTTGCGACCATCATCGGCGGTTTGCTTGTATTGACGGGAGTTATCGGAATGCAGATCGCGTCGCGAGCGGCGCGCATCCGCTCATGAGCCGAGCTTTCCCCGGCCGTGGGTTTGGTTCCAATGCGGAATCTCCGCCGCTTAATATTTCCTTGCTCGTCGACCGAGCCAAAACATGGCAATTGCCGCCAGCTTGATGCCGACTGCGCATGCGAAAACGGTCATGGCGGGATCGGTTTCGACCGAGCCGAGAATCAGTCCGAAGGTGGCCGGAGCAAAAGCGTAGATTGCCTGTCCGATCGCGACGATCAGCGCCACGACCCGGGCGACATCCTCTTTGGCAAATTCGGTTTGCGCGATAAGCGGCGGCAGCGATGTGGCGTTGCCGATGCCGAAGCCGAACAACAAGATGCCGGGAATGATCAGCATGGGCTGTCGCATTTGCGAAACGGCTAATATGAGTATCCCAAGGATTTGGATGAGGTAACTCAGCGCCGCCGCCGCTCGCCGATTGGCGCCAAGCGGCATAAGCCAGCCAAAGATCGTGCGGCCGGCAATGGCCGACGCGGTTGCTAATCCCATGACGATTCCGGCGAGGCTCGCGCCCAAGGCTGGCACGATCAACGAGAAAAGATGCGCGAGGAGGCCGATCTGAGCGAAGAGTCCGAGTGCCATGCCGGCGGCAAGCGTTCGGAATTTCCGATCGCGCCAAAGCGCCGCGCCTTCAAGCCTTATGACGGGAGCGGCAATCGGGGCGAGGATTTCCGGCGCATCGCCATCCGGTCGCTGGCCAAGCGCGGCCGGCGTCGCGGAAAAGAGCGTCAGGCTTAGCCACCAAACCAGCGCGATTGCGGTGCCGCCTACCAGCATGGCCGCGATTGGGAAGCCGAACTTGCCTATCAGCAGGACCCAAAGCGGCGAGAACACGACACCGCCGATACTGGCACCATTATAGGCAGTCGAGAGGGCCTTGGCGCGCGCTCTTGCGAACCAGGGCGACACGATCGCGTTGATCGCGGCCGCGCCCATCGTTACCCAGCCGCCGCCGGTACCCAAAGCGGCAAGGAATATCTGCCAAGGCTTATCCGCTAAGGCCCAGCCGACGAGTCCAAGCGTCAGCACGACAATGCCGGAACAGGTGATTCTCGGCAGGCCGAAACGGCGATAAAGTCGGGGAAGGTTGGCGACGACGATGGCGCCGAACAAATAATGCGCCGTAACCGCCGCCGAGGCGAGTTCGATTGAAAATCCGCCGGCCGTGCGAATGGTTTGGAGATAAATCGGCGGGCCGTAGAATCCGAGCCCCCAACCGAACACGGCCAGCACGAAAGCGCCGCCGACGACGCGCCAGCCATGGAAGGCGGGCGTCCGCGAAGAAGCAGGAGAGATCCCGGTCAATCGGCCCGCTTTTCCCCAGTGAACGCTCATGGCGCCAAAATATGCCCCTGTATCGTTCCGACGGTTCGTTTACGATCGAAACGTCGCCGGATTTCCGATGCTAGGATCAGCCGATGAAAGAAGGCCCTGACATCGCTGCCCTCGCTTCCTTGATTGGCGATCCTGCGCGCGCAAATATCTTAATGGCGCTTATGTCCGGCATGGCGCTGACAGCCGGCGAGTTGGCGCGCGAGGCGGGCGTTACGCCGCAAACGGCGAGCGCCCATCTCGGCAAGCTCGTCGATGCGCGACTGATCCTTGTTGAGATTCAAGGCCGTCATCGCTACTTCCGCCTTGCGGGCCAGGATGTGGCAGGCGCGCTCGAGGGGTTGGCGGAGCTAGCCGCGCGAAACGGTCGGCTGCGCGCGCGACCCGGACCGCGCGACGCAGCGATGCGAAAGGCGCGCTCTTGCTACGACCACCTCGCCGGCGCAATGGGTGTTGCGCTCTATGAGGCGCTTGTCGCGCAAGGCGCGTTCGTCATTACGGCCGATGGCTTGGGACTTGCCGATTCGGGCAGAAATCGCTTTCTGGCCGCGGGGATTGACATCGCGGCCTTGGAACGAAAGGACCGTCCGCTCTGCCGCGCCTGCCTCGATTGGAGCGAGCGGCGCCATCACTTGGCTGGCCCGCTCGCCGCCGAGATATTCAAACTGATTCTTGAGCGCGGCTGGGCCAACCGCGATTCGGGCAGCCGCGCCATCCTTTTCTCCGAGCGGGGAGAAAACCAGCTTTATGAGTTCTTGCGCCGCGAACCTGCCGCGCTTGGAGAAGACCGCACGTTTCTCATTCGCAGCTAAAACCGTCGGCGTCAAATACGCGATAAAATCGCCGAAGCCGATCGATGCGAGTCGCCGCGAAACTTATCGTGCCGATAAAGCGGCACACTCTTCTCACCCGCCGATCGCCGCCTTCGTCACGTTGACGCCGAGGTCATAGACCAACATGCCGCCGTAATAGGCGGTGGTCATGATCAGGACCGCGCCGGCGATTTCGATCGCGGGCAGGGAGAGCGCGATCCCGCCGCCGAGTTTAACCTTGCGCAACCACCGGAAGCCGCACAAGCCTCGCCCAGGCGATGCCTCCTGCCTATGCCGCAGCGCGCTTGCGCTGGCGGGCATCGTTCCCCGCGTCATGCTTCTCGAGGGCGCGCAGCACCGCTTTCGGTTCCTCGCGGATCACCTGTAAGAGCACTTGCGCCGGGCCTTCCGGGACGCGCCGGCCTTGCTCCCATTTTTTCAGGGTATGGGGAGAGATTGCGAAGGCCGCCGAAAATTGCTCTTGCGTCATGCCCAGGCGCAGTCGCGCCTCACGCACCGCATTGGCGGTGATCCGGTGGACGCGGTAGCCCTTCCTTGCCCCGCGCGTGTACTCCAGCATTTGCTGCATGGATTCGATGAGTTCGTCGCCTCGCTTGCTCATGGCCCTATCCTTTTCTTTTTCGCTCCCGCTTTCACTCTTGCCGCAATGCTGGCGGCAAAGCGCCGTTGATCCGGGCTTAGATCGCCTCGCTCGCCCTTGCCGTAAATCATCAAAGCGAAAAGCGGCGCTGTTTCGTCATAGAAATAATAGACGACGCGAAAGCCGCCGCTCTTGCCCTTCGCTCTTCCCGCCCAACGCAGCTTGCGAAGCCCGCCGGTTCCCGGAATCAGGTCGCCGGCCAGCGGGTTCCCCGCCAGAAAGAACGTCAGGGCATCTCGCTCCGCCGCCTTCAGCAGCTTGTCGGCTCTGCGGCTGAAAACCGGCGTTTCGACAATCGTCAGCATGGGTAAGGAGTATAACCCAACGGGTTACTCGCTTCAAGCCCGCTCTTGCCGCTCATTCCGCCGATGTCGCTGTGCCATGCCTCTTAAGGGCTTTAACTTGGCTCGCCTTGCGAATTCGATTCCAGAATAGCTATCGGGCTTACTTTTCGAAGGCAAAGGTTGGACGTTCGAGCCGTCTCGGGTGCGCCAGATCCTTACCCGCCGCTCGCCGCTTTCGCCACATTGACGCCGAGGTCGTAGACCAGCATGCCGCCGTAATAAGCGGTGGTCATGACCAAAGCCGCGCCGGCGATTTCGATCGCGGGCAGGATGAACGCGAGACCGCCGCCGAGCTTGACCTTGCGTAGCCACAGGATACCGCGGAAGAGCGCCCAGGCGACGAAAACGCCCATGACGAGGGTGCCGAGATGCTCGTGCGTTTCGGCGATGTCGTCGTGAAACCCGCCGGCCTCGGCGATTTCCAAGGCCATGTCGCCGAAAATATAGGCGGCGAGCGCGAAAGCGCCTGTCGCGACGGCAAGGCCGGCCGAGAGATTCCCGGCGGGCGAGCGTCCGGTCGCGGGCACCCCGCGCAGGGCGAAGATCGTATCCAAAGCGGCCAGCGCCAGGACCAGCACGATCGGGAAATGCACCAGGATCGGGTGGATATATTGCGTTTCGATCATCGTCGAATCCTCCGCTTCTTGAGTTCGTCGCTTTTGTCCGGCGCGGAAAATCGCGCGGATCGCCGT
>CAYQAG010000025.1:18245-39151 GCA_964415425.1 uncultured Rhodospirillaceae bacterium
CCGCTTCTTGAGTTCGTCGCTTTTGTCCGGCGCGGAAAATCGCGCGGATCGCCGTTACCCTAGATGAGGGCTTTCGCGATCGGCCAGAACTTTTGGGTAACTTTCGGTAACAGCGGGGCCGGTTAATGGAGCAGGATCGCCCCCAAGGCAACGCAACCGATCGAGAGATAGCGACGGCGTCGGAATTTTTCCTTGAGGAGATGGGTGCTGAAAAGGGCGGCGAAGATGACGCTCGTTTCGCGCAAAGCCGAGACATGGGCGAAAGGTCCGGAATTCATGGCATAGATGGCGATGGCATAAGCGCCGGTCGAGAGCGCGCCGCCCATGAGGCCGAGTTTCCAGCTCTTGCGCCAATAGGTAAAGCTGGGCCGCCAGCCCCGCGCCCAGAGGCAGAAGGCGACGAGCAAGGGCGCGTCGAGCGCGAAGAGCCAGACGATATAGCCGAATTTCTGCGCATCCTCCGGCCCCGCGAGGCGCACGCCCTGACCGTCGCAAAGCGTATAGCCCATGATGGTGAAGCCGGTGAGGAGGCCGAAAACCACCGGCTCCCATTTATGCTTGCCGCTTAAAGGTTTCTCGAAAGCGAGGCTCAGGATGCCGCCCGAGATCGCGCCGATCCCCAGAATTTGCCACAGCCCCAGCGCCTCGTGCGGCGGCAGCGCCCAGGCCGAGATCGCGACCAGAAGCGGCGCCGAACCCCTTGCGATCGGATAGACTTGGCTCAACTCGCCATGGCGATAAGCGAGGATCAGGAAAAGATAATAACCGAGATGGGTCGCGAGCGAGCCGACGAGATAAATCCAGCTTTCCGGCGCCGGAATGGCGACGAAGGGCGTCAATGCGAAGCCGAGCAGCCCGCCGATGCCGATCACGATCCCCATATTGAGCAGCGCGTCCTCGCCGATTTTGATCATGACATTCCAAGCCGCATGCATCATCGCGGCCAGGAGAACGAGCAAGGTGAGGGTCAAGGACATGGGGATCAGAAGTCAGGTGTCAGATGTCAGATGTCAGATGTCAGATGTCAGAAAGCAGGTCGCGGGCGATAGATTACGGAAAGAAAGAGGCATTTCGCCAATCGGTCTTTCCAATGGCCGTATCGGAAAAGGCCGAATTTGCGCAGCCGCTCATTCCGGCAGATCGAAAAGCGCGCGGGCGAAAGACTCGGCGGCGAAGGGTCGCAAATCCTCCGCCCCCTCGCCGATGCCGATGGCGATGACGGGGAGGCCGAAGCGCTCCGCCAAGGCGACGAGGATCCCGCCCTTGGCCGTCCCGTCGAGCTTGGTGAGGACGAGGCCGGTGATCTTCGCGATCGCGCGGAAGATTTCGACCTGGGCGATGGCGTTCTGTCCCGTCGTCGCATCGAGGACGAGCAGGCAATCTTGCGGCGCTGTCTCGTCGATCTTCTTCAAGACCCGGGATATCTTCGCCAATTCGGCCATGAGATCGGCCTTATTCTGCAAACGCCCGGCGGTATCGATCAGCAGAAGATCGACGCTCTCGCGTTTCGCGCGTTCGAGCGCCTCGTAAGCGAGGCCCGCCGCATCGCCGCCGCTTTCGCGCGCGACGACCGCGACGCCGGCGCGTTCGCCCCAGACCTGCAATTGCTCGATGGCGGCGGCGCGGAACGTATCGCCGGCCGCCAGCATCACGGAAAGTCCTTGCCGGCGATAATGATGCGCGAGCTTGCCGATCGTCGTCGTCTTGCCCGATCCGTTGACCCCGACGACGAGAACGACATGCGGCTTCGCCGCGGAAATCGCCAGCGGTCGCGCGACAGGCGCGAGCAAGCGGGCGATCTCGCCGGCGAGCAGGGATTTGACCTCGGCCGCATCGATCTCCTTGTCGTGGCGCTGGGCGGCGAGGCTCTCGACAAGGCGCTTTGCGTTGTCGGGGCCGAGATCGGCGGCGATCAACGCTTCCTCCAATTCCTCCAGCAGCGCGCGATCCAATTTGCGCTTCGCGAAAATCCCCGCAAGGCTGTCGGAAAGCCGCGCCGAGGATCGCGCGAGGCCCTGGCGCAGACGGCCAAGCCAGCCCGGCTTTTGCGGCGGCGCCGTCTCGTTCATGCCGCGATCGCCGCGGGGATTTCGCCGATCAGCCGATCGCCCTCCTGGGCGGCGAGGCGGAGTTCCAGAATGGCGCCCGGAACGGCCGCCGATTGAGCGCCCTTCAGGCGGACGGGCAGGAAATGATCGGAATGGCCGAAACTGCCGCCGGCATCGACGCTCTCGATCAAGACGCGCTCGGGCGTGCCGAGGCGCCTTGCGAAATAGGCATTGCGCGCCGCTTCGCCCGCCGCGCGCAATCGCGCCGCGCGCGCTTTGCGGATATTGCCGGGAATCTGCGGCATGCGAGCGGCGGGCGTGCCGACGCGCGCGGAGAAGGGAAAGACGTGCAGAAAGGTGAGATCGCATTCCGCGACGAGAGAGAGGGAATTTTCGAACATGGCATCGGTCTCGGTCGGGAAGCCGGCGATCAAATCGGCGCCGAAGACGATATCGGGGCGCTGCCGCCGCAAATCGCGGCAGAAGCGGATCGCGTCCTCGCGATCATGGCGGCGCTTCATCCGCTTCAGGATCATGTCGTCGCCCGATTGCAGGCTGAGATGAAGATGCGGCATCAGACGCGCCTCGCCCGCCAGCAATTCCCGCAATTCGGAATCGATCTCGACGACGTCGAGCGAGGACAGGCGCAGGCGCGGCAATTCCGGCACGTCCGCGAGGATGCGCGCGACCAGCCGGCCGAGGCTGGGCGTTTCGGGAAGATCGGCGCCATAGCCGGTGATATCGACCCCGGTCAGGACGATCTCGCGATAGCCCGCGGCGACGAGGCGGCGGATATCGGCGATCAGAATCTCCGCCGGCACCGAGCGATTATTGCCGCGACCGAAGGGAATGATGCAGAAGGTGCAGCGATGATCGCAGCCTTGCTGGATTTCGACGAAGGCGCGGCAGCGTTCGGCCCAGGCGGCGGCGAGATGCGCGGCCGTCTCCTTAAGTGCCATGATATCGCCGACGACTTGGCGCGGCAGGGGTTCGGCGGCGGCGAGGCGGCGATAGCTCGCGGGGTCGAGCTTCTCGGCATTGCCGAGGACGAGATCGATCTCCGGCATGGCGGCGAAGGTATCGGGGGAAATCTGCGCGGCGCAGCCGGTGACCACGATCCGCGCTTTCGGGTTTTCGCGCCGCGCCTTGCGGATCGCCTGACGCGTCTGGCGTTCCGCTTCGCCGGTCACGGCGCAGCTATTGACGATGATCGTATCCCGCAATCCGGCGGCGGTCGCGAGATCGCGCATGGCAGCGCTTTCGGCATTATTCAGCCGGCAGCCGAGCGTGATCAGGCGCGGTTCGCCCTTCTCCCGAAGCTCAGCCATGGCCGGCCTCGAGTGCCGCAAGATCGACCGCGCCGCGATAGGATTCCGCCCAGCCGCCGGTCATGGTGACGTGATTGTCGGCGCGCCATTCGATGACGAGCGGACCGCCATCGAGATCGATCCGCGCTTTCCGCCCGACAAGGCCCCGCCGATGAGCGGCGACGAGGGCCGCGCAAGCGCCGCTGCCGCAGGCTTGGGTGATGCCGGCGGCGCGCTCCCAAACGCGGAGGCGCAATCGGTCGGGCGCGCTGACCGCGACGATCTCGATATTGGCTTTTTCGGGGAAGAAGGCATGGGTTTCGAGTTGCGGTCCCCAGCGGCCAAGGTCGATCGCCTCGGCATCGGGCACGAAAAAGACCGCATGGGGATTGCCCATATTGACGCCGACGGGATCGGCAAGCGGCCCCAGGGCAAGGGGCAAATGCAAGGTGTCGCAAGGCGCGGCCACGGGGATCGCTTGCCAATCCAAGGCGGGTTCGCCCATATCGACGGCGATTTCGCCGGTTGCCGTCCGGCGGGCATCCAGCCGGCCGCCCAGGGTTTCGACGACGAGGGCGTCGCGGCCCGTCTCGCCCATTACTTTCGCGGCGATGCAGCGCGTGGCATTGCCGCAGGATTCGGCTTCGCTGCCGTCGGGATTATGGATGCGCATGAAGATATCGGCGCCCTTCGCGTGCGGCGGTTCCAGCGTGATCAACTGATCGCAGCCGATGCCGCGTCGCCGATCCGCCAGAATTTGTCGCTGGCGCGGCGTCAGGGCCAGGGTTTCGCGGCGCGCATCCAGCACGACGAAATCGTTGCCGAGGCCATGCATCTTGACGAAAGGCAAAGCGCGCATCGGGTTTCTTTCCGCTCCTTCGCTTTGGGTTATGCCGGGTCGGGGCGGCAAAGTCCATGGCGGGAAAAGCCGGGCGGCAAGGCGGCGGCAGGGGGTTTTTATATAGCGCTCGGTTGACGGCGGGCCGCCCTCTGGCTATAAGGCCCCGCTCGTTCCCACTGGCTTCAGGATAAATCGTCATGGCGCATCATAAATCGGCCGAAAAGCGCATCCGGCAAACCGAAACGCGGACGGCGCGCAATCGTGCCAATACCAGTCGCGTCAGAACGGCCGTGAAGAAAGTGGAAAGCGCCTTGGCCGCCGGCGACAAGGCTGCCGCGCTCTCGGCCATGAAGCTTGCCGAGCCCGCCTTGGCGAAGGGCGCCGGCAAGGGCGTGCTGCATAAGAATACCGCCGCCCGCAAGATATCGCGGCTCACCAAGCGCATCCGCGCTCTCAGCTAAAGCGAAGTTCGCGCCGCAAGGACGCGGCCGGTCTCAAAAATATCGCAAACCGGGGTCGGAGACGGTCACCGGCGCCGATCTATATCTTGAGAGATATGCGACTTGGCGTTGCAGTTTCGTCGGTCGCACTTTGTAGCATATCGGCAACAGAAGTCGCGACTCGCTAGGATTCTCTACCGTTCCGCAAAGAGTCTCGTTGCCAGGGAAAATCTTGCGCCGTAAAGTTATCCCCAGAGGCGAGGATACGGGGTCGGATGCGTTCGGCCGGCGGCCTTTCTTCTTAAAAATAAAAACATTAACAATGGCTTATCGGCGGGCTGGGGCATGCGTTTCGAAGTCGATCCGATCTTCGTTCCGAGTTTTCGCCCGCTCCGCCAAACCGGCCGCGCCGCTTTGCGCCGCTGGGCGTTTTCGGATCCCTGCCGGGGGGCGGTTTCCGGCGCGGGACCGGCTTCGGCGCCTCTTACAATTCGGGATAGGCGCGGTAAGATTATAAACTATAGATTGTGTCTCTACGCGTCTTTCGCCAAGGATGCCGCCCGTTCCGGCCGGCGATGGCGAAAGCGCGGCGGCTCGGCCTGATCTCGGATCGGGCTGGAGCCGATCGGATCCGCGAGGGGCCATTTTAGCCTCCTTGCCGCCGTCTCGGTCCCGGCCCCCTGGAGGAATGCATGAGGGGAAGATTGTGACCGTTGATCGCCGCTCGGAACCCGCTATCGGGGAGGTAACGCCGCGCGCCGCCTGGGATTCCTTGGTGCGCGATCGCTCGGCCCAGTTGATCGATGTCCGGACGCGGCCGGAATGGAGCTTCGTCGGCATTCCCGATCTTTCCAGCCTCGGCCGGCGCGCGATTTTGGCGTCTTGGCAGGCTTATCCCGCCATGGCGGTCGATCCGGATTTCGCCGAACGCCTGGCGCAGCATCTGACGGGGCTGGGTCTTGGGGCGGAGACGCCGCTCTTTTTCCTCTGCCGCTCGGGTGCGAGATCGCGCGCGGCCGCGCTCGCCATGGCGGAAAAGGGTTACGGTGCGTGTTGCAACATTCTGGGCGGGTTCGAGGGCGATCGCGATGCGCGCGGCCGACGCGGCGCGGTCGCCGGTTGGAAGGTCGATAATTTGCCCTGGATGCAGGAATGACGCGCGAAGAACGGGATCAAGCGGCGCTGCCGAAAAATGGCCGCGATGGCAATGGGGGGAGAGCGATGGCGGATACGACGGGCGATGCGTTGCTGAATGCGCAATGGGCGAGAGTCCGGGGCCGACTGCGCGCCGAATTCGGCGAGGCGGCTTTCCGTTCCTGGCTGAAGCCGATGAGTCTCGCCGGTCGCCGCGGCGGCGATCTGCGCGTCGCCGTCCCGTCGCGTTTCATGCGCGATTGGGTGGCGACGCATTACGCCGATCGCATTCGCTCGCTCTGGAGCACGGAAAATCCGCAAATCCGCTCGGTCGAGGTCATCGTCGATCTCGCCTCGGGTCGGGGAGAAGCGGAAGCCGTCGAAGCCGCCGAGACCGAGGCGCCCGCCGCCGGCGATAAGGGCACTGTCGAAATGCCGGCTCTCCCTGCCGGCATCGCCGATAGCGAAGGATTCGACGTTCTCAACGCGCCGCTCGATCCGCGCCTCACCTTCGACAATTTCATCGTCGGCAAATCGAACGAATTGGCCCATGCCGCCGCCTTGCGCGTCGCCGAAGCGGAAATCGTGCCCTTCAATCCGCTGTTCCTTTATGGCGGCGTCGGTCTCGGCAAGACGCATCTGATGCATGCCATTGCCTGGCAGATTCGCCTGAAACGTCCGGAAAAGCGGGTGATCTATCTCTCCGCCGAAAAGTTCATGTATCAGTTCATCCGGGCGCTGCGCAGCAAGAGCACGATGGCCTTCAAGGAATTGTTCCGCTCGGTCGACGTGCTGATGGTCGACGATGTCCAATTCATCATCGGCAAGGAATCGACCCAGGAAGAATTTTTCCACACCTTCAACGCGCTTTTCGATCAGAACCGCCAAGTCGTGCTCTCGGCCGATAAATCGCCATCCGATCTCGAAGGGCTGGAAGAGCGCATGCGCACGCGCTTCGGCTGGGGTCTCGTCGCCGATATCCATCCGACGACCTACGAATTGCGCCTCGGGATCTTGCAGACCAAGGCCGAAAAATCGCCCGTTCCCGTCCCCGAAAAGGTTCTGGAATTCCTGGCGCGCCGCATTTCCTCGAATGTGCGGGAACTCGAAGGCGCGCTGACGCGCCTCATTGCCCATGCGACCCTGGTGGGGAGCCCCGTCAGCCTGGATTCCGCGCAGGAATTGCTGAAGGACCTGCTGCGCGCCAACGATCGGCGCATCACGGTCGAGGATATCCAGCGCCGCGTCGCCGAGCATTTCAATATCCGCCAGGCCGATATGCAATCCCAACGCCGCGAGCGGCCCGTCGTCCGGCCCCGGCAGATCGCCATGTATCTCGCCAAGAAGCTGACGACCCATTCCCTGCCCGAAATCGGGCGCAAATTCGGCGGCCGCGACCATACGACGGTCATGCATGCGGTGAAAAAGGTCGAGGAATTGACCCTTTCCGATTCCGCCTTCGCCGAGGATGTCGATCTCGTCCGCCGGATGCTGGAGGGATAGGGCCTCGCCCCGTCCAATTCGCCAATAAAACCCTGTTGCCGGCGGGTTAAGTTGCTATAATCCCTCACTTGCTGGCGAGGCGGGCCGATTCGGCCCGGTTCGCGGGATCGCTTTCGGGCCTTTCCGCGAAGCTCCGGCAGCAAGTCGGGGGTCGAAGCCTCGGCCCGTTTTGCCCCGGATGATCGGCGGCAAGCGGCGGGCGAGGGGGTTGTTCTCCCGCTTTGCCGCCAACAAGAAAGAGCCTGGGGCCATGAAGCTGACCATCGACCGGACCGCCCTCCTGCGCGCGCTGGGGCATGCGCAGAATGTCGTCGAGCGCCGCAATACGATCCCGATCCTCTCCAATGTCCTGCTCGAAGCCAAGGATGGCCGCCTGTTCCTGACGGCGACGGATATGGATCTCGCCGTGGTCGAGGATGTCGCCGCCGCGATCGCCCAGGCCGGATCGGCGACGGTTTCCGCCCATACGCTTTACGATATCGTGCGCAAATTGCCGGAAGGCGCGGAGGTCGAGCTTGCGCTCGGTCTCGAAAACCAGCAGATCGCGATCCGTTCGGGGCGGTCGCGCTTCGCGCTCGCCAGCCTGCCGCGCGAGGATTTTCCCGCGACCCATGCCGGAAGCCTCGCGCATAACTTTCCGCTGGCCGCCGCCGACCTCAGAAGCCTGATCGATCATACGAGCTTCGCCATTTCGACCGAGGAAACCCGCTATTACCTGAACGGCATTTATCTTCATGCCCATACGGCGGGCAAAGCGCGGACCTTGCGCGCGGTCGCGACCGACGGTCACCGCTTGGCGCGAGTGGAAATGCCGTTGCCCGAGGGAGCCGAGAAAATTCCCGGCATCATCGTGCCGCGCAAGATGGTGCTGGAAACGCGCAAATTGCTGGACGAGGCCGAAGGCGTGGTCGAGGTTTCGCTCAGCGATACGCGCATCCGCTTCGCCTTCGATCATATCGTCCTCACCTCGAAGCTGATCGACGGTTCCTTTCCCGATTACGAACGCGTCATCCCGACCAAGAACGACAAGGTGCTGGAAGTCGATCGTCGGCAATTCCGCGATGCGGTCGATCGCGTTTCCACCATTTCCAGCGAGAAATCCCGCGTCGTTAAGCTCTCGCTGAAGGCGAGCCAGCTCACGCTCTCGGCGACCAGCAGCGAGAACGGCAGCGCCAGCGAAGAGATCGAGATCAAATACGACGGCGAGGCGATGGAGATCGGCTTCAATTCCAAATATCTGATCGACATCGCCGACAAGATCGAAGGCGAGGGTTTGGAAATGAAGCTCGCCGATGCCGGAGCGCCGACTTTGCTGCGCGACATGGCCGATGCGCAGGCGCTTTATGTCCTGATGCCGATGCGGGTGTGATGCCGCCTCTGGGTCAGGGTCTGATCGCCGATACGCCGATCCCGCCGACGATCGCGCCGCGATCGAGCGAGGGCATTGGCTTCACGCATCTCGCCTTGACCGATTTTCGCGCCTATCGGGAATTGCGGCTCGACCTCGATTCCGCCGTGGTGGTGCTGACGGGGGCGAATGGCGCGGGCAAGACGCATATCCTGGAAGCCTTGTCCCTTTTCGCGCCGGGGAGCGGTTTATTGCGCGCCAGGATCGACGAGATCGGCTTTCGCCAAGCCAGCAATCGCGCGAGTTCTTCCGCTTTCGGCGCCGCGGGCCTCGCCGCATCCGGCCCCGCCTGGGCCGTTCATGCGCGCTATCGCACGCGCAAGGGCGAATGGTCGCTCGGTACCGGGCGCGATCCCTTGGCTCCGGCCGCTTCGGGGCGCGAGCGACGCCTCTGCCGCATCAACGGCGCGCCGGCGAAATCGCAGGCCGCCTTCGCCGAAATCCTCTCCTTGATCTGGCTTGCCCCGGCCATGGATTCGTTGCTGCGCGAGGCGGCCTCTTCGCGGCGGCGGTTTCTCGATCGGCTGACATCCGGCCTCGATCCCGCCCATGCCGCCCGGGTTGCCGATTACGATTTCGCCTTGCGCGAGCGCGCGCGGCTTTTGCGCGGCGAAGGACCGGCGCAATCCGCCGCCACCCATGCCGCCTGGATCGAGGCGCTGGAGGGCGAGATGGCGGCCCATGCCGTCGCCATCGCCGCCGCGCGGCGCGAGGCCATCGCGGAACTCAATGCCGCGATGCGCGATATGACCGGCCCTTTCCCGCAGGCCGAATTGGCGGCTGCGGGCGCCATCGAGGATTGGCTCGCCGATCTTTCCGCCTTGGCGGCCGAGGAAAAGCTGCGCCTTGCCTTGGCGGAGGCGCGCGTTTCGGATGCCGAAAGCGGCATCACCCGCTGGGGCACACATCGCAGCGATCTTGATGTCCGCTATCGCGGTCGGCGCCTGGGCGAAGAAACCTTGCCGGCGGCCTCGGCCTCGACCGGCGAACAGAAGGCCCTGTTGCTCGCCATTCTCATCGCCGAGGCGCGACTTTGCGCCGGTCGGCGCGGCGAGATGCCGGTTCTTTTGCTGGATGAGGTCGCGGCGCATCTCGATGCCGAACGGCGCCGGGCGCTCTTCGCGGAGATTCTCGCCCTCGACATACCCTGTTGGCTGACCGGCGCCGATGCCGATTGTTTCCGGCCCCTTTCGGGGCATGCGCAATTTCTGGCCGCGGCCGATGGCCGCGTGATCCCGATGGCGCACTAGACTTCCACCCGCATGACGATATCAGGACCGAGAAAACGATGAGCGAAGAGACCAAGACCGGCAAGGCCGAAGCGGCGGAATACGATGCCGATTCGATCAAGGTGCTAAAGGGGCTGGATGCCGTCAGGAAGCGCCCGGGCATGTATATCGGCGATACCGATGACGGGTCCGGCTTGCATCACATGGTCTACGAAGTCGTCGATAATGCGATCGACGAATCCCTGGCCGGGCATTGCGACCGCATCGATGTCAGGCTGAATGCCGACGGTTCGGTGACGGTTCGCGATAACGGTCGCGGCATTCCGGTCGATATCCATAAGGAAGAGGGCGTCTCGGCGGCCGAAGTCATCATGACGCAGCTCCATGCCGGCGGGAAATTCGATCAAAATTCCTACAAGGTTTCGGGCGGGCTGCATGGCGTCGGCGTTTCCGTCGTCAACGCGCTGTCGCAATGGCTCGATCTGCGCATCTGGCGCGACGGCCATGCCCATTACATGCGCTTTCGCGACGGCGTTCCCGAGGCGCCCTTGGCCGAAACCGGGCCGGCCGGGGATAAGCGCGGCACCGAGGTCACGTTTCTGCCTTCGCCCGTTACGTTTTCCAAGACCGAATTCGATTACGCGACGTTGGAACATCGCTTGCGCGAGCTCGCTTTCCTCAATTCCGGCGTTCGCCTCATCCTCGCCGATGCTCGCAGCGTCGAGGAAAAATCGACCGAACTCCATTATCAGGGCGGCATCGAGGCTTTCGTGCGCTATCTCGACCGCAACAAGACGGCCTTGCACAATCCGCCGATCGTCATCGCCTTGGAACGCGACGGCATCGGCGTCGAAGCGGCGCTGGAATGGACGGATTCCTACCACGAGACCATGCTCTGCTTCACCAACAACATTCCCCAGCGCGATGGCGGCACGCATCTTCAAGGTTTCCGCGCCGCCTTGACGCGCCAGATCAACAAATATGCCGAGGAAAGCGGCATCGCCAAGAAAGAGAAGGTGGCGCTGACCGGCGACGATGCGCGCGAGGGGCTCACCTGCGTGCTTTCGGTCAAGGTGCCGGATCCCAAATTTTCTTCCCAGACCAAGGACAAGCTCGTTTCCTCGGAAGTGCGGCCGATCGTCGAAAACGTCGTCGGCGAAAAGCTCGGCCAATGGCTCGAAGAACACCCCGCCGAAGCGAAGCGCATCGTCGGCAAGGTGGTCGAGGCGGCGGCCGCGCGCGAAGCGGCGCGCAAGGCCCGCGAATTGACGCGACGCAAGGGCGCGCTCGATATTTCCTCGCTGCCCGGCAAGCTCGCCGATTGCCAGGAGCGCGATCCGGCGGCGGCCGAGCTTTTCATCGTCGAGGGCGATTCGGCCGGCGGTTCGGCGAAACAGGGTCGCGATCGCCGGCATCAGGCGATCCTGCCCTTGCGCGGCAAGATCCTGAACGTCGAGCGCGCGCGCTTCGACAAGATGCTGTCCTCGGCCGAAATCGGCACGCTGATCGCGGCCTTGGGCACCGGCATCGGGCCTGAGGAATTCGATGCCGCCAAGGCGCGCTATCACAAGATCATCATCATGACGGATGCCGACGTCGACGGCTCGCATATCCGCACGCTTCTCTTGACCTTCTTCTATCGCCAGATGCCGGCCTTGATCGAGAAGGGCTATCTTTATATCGCCCAACCGCCCCTCTATCGCGTCGCCAAGGGCAAGTCGGAGACTTATCTCAAGGACGATCGCGCGCTTGAGGAATACCTCGTTTCGCTCGGCCTCGACGGCGCCGTCCTCACCCTCGCCGACGGATCGACGCTGGCGGGCGACGTGCTGCGCCGGCTGGTCGATCGTGCGGCGTTTGCGCGCCAAGCGATGCAGCCTTTGGTGCGCAAGGTGGGATCGGTCGCCGTCGTCGAACAGGCGGCCATCCTCGGCATTCTCAATCCGACGCTCGCGGCCGATCCCGCCGTCGCCAAGGCGTTGGCGCAGCGCCTCGATGGGCTAGCGGCGCCCGAGGATCGCGGCTGGACGGCCTTGAGCGATGCCGAGGGCGGCATCGCGCTGCGGCGGAAATTGCGCGGCGTCGCCGAGACGCGCCTGATCGACGTCAATCTCATCCGCTCCAGCGAGGCGATGCGTCTCGATCAGATGGCGGCGGAATTTCAATCAACCTATGCGCGGCCCGCTTATCTGACGGCCAAGGATCGGCGCGAGAAGATCGAAGGCCCGCTCGCCTTGATCGAAACCGTGACCGCGCTCGGCCGCAAGGGCGTCGAGGTGCAGCGTTACAAGGGCTTGGGCGAGATGAACCCCGATCAATTGTGGAAGACGACGCTCGATCCCAATCTGCGCGCCTTGCTTCAGGTCAAGGTCAATCATGCCGACGAGGCCGACGATATTTTCGAAACGCTGATGGGCGATATCGTCGAGCCGCGCCGCGATTTCATTCAGCAGAACGCGCTCAGCGTCGCCAATCTCGACGTCTGAACCGGGAGGATCGAGGATGAGCGACGCGCAGCCCGCCAATGCGGCGATCCTCTATATCCCCGACGGCTACGATACCGGCCGGCAGAAATTGATGGGCCGCCAGGCGGCGGGCGAGGGTTTCCTCAAAGGGTTCTTGCGCCATTCCGGCGTCGATACGCTTTATTGCTATTCGCCGCGCCGCGATTACGCGCAGCATTTCGCCGCCCTCGTCGCCGGTTTCGGCAATCAGCGGCCGATCCAATGGCTGGACGAGGCCGATGCCGCTTCGCCCGGCAAGGTCGGCACGCTCTATCTGCCCGATCCCAGCCTCTCGGCCGCCGCTTGGCGCCGGCGCGGTCACGATCAGCGCCTCTATTCCCTGACCGGCATCACGCATACGACGGCCTCGACCGGCGCGATGGATTGGATTTCGACGCTGATCACGGGGCCCGTGCAGGCTTGGGACGCGCTGATCTGCACTTCCGCCGTCGTCAAGGATACGGTCGAATTCGTCCTCGATGCGCAGAACGATTATCTTAGCCAACGCCTCGGCGCGACGCCGCCGCCGCGCCCGCAATTGCCGGTGATCCCGCTCGGCGTCGATGGCGATGCCTTGCGCCCGAACGCCGATCTGCGCGCCAAGCATCGCCAGGCGCTCGGCATCGGCGATGACGATATCGTCGCGCTTTTCGTGGGCCGGCTTTCCTTTCACGCCAAGGCGCATCCCTTGCCGATGTATCTCGGCCTCGAACAAGCGGCCAAGGCGAGCGGCAAGCGCATCCACCTCATCCAAGCCGGTTGGTTCGCCAACGATTTCATCGCCAATGCCTTCAAATCCGGCGCCAGTCAATTCGCCCCCAGCGTCGTTTGCCATTTCCTCGATGGGCGCAAGGCGGAAATCCGCAACGAAATTTGGCAGGCGGCCGATCTCTTCACCTCGCTCTCCGACAATTTCCAGGAAACTTTCGGCCTGACGCCGATCGAGGCGATGGCGGCGAGCCTGCCCAGCGTCGTCAGCGATTGGAACGGGTACAAGGGAACGGTCAGGGACGGCATCGATGGCATTCGCGTCGCGACCCTCGCCCCCCGGAGCGGTCTTGCCGAGGATCTCGCCGACCGTCACGCCGGCGGCATCGACACTTATGACATGTATTGCGGCTTCTCCAGCCAATTCGTCGCCATCGCGCCGGAGGCGGCGGGGGCGGCCTATCTCAGCCTCATCGAAAATCCCGACCTCCGGCGGCGCATGGGAGCGGCCGCGCGCGAACGCGCGATGGCCGAATTCGATTGGCGCCATGTGATCCGGCGCTATCAGGATCTCTGGCGAGAATTGGCGCAAATGCGCCGCCGCGCCCCCGAACAGGCGCCGCGTAAGGCGGGCGCGCCTGGAAATCCCGGCCGCGCCGATCCCTTCGCCGCCTTCGCCACCTATCCCAGCGACCGGCTCGGCCCCGATCATGTCGTGAAGGCGAGCGGCATGACGGCCGACGCGATGCAGGCGATCCTGGAATCGCCCCTGATCGCCTTCGCCAAGCCGGCCTTGCCCAATCCCGACGACATGGCAAAGATTCTCGCCGCCTTGCAGGCGAAGGGACCGCGCCGGGTCAAGGATATCTTGGCGGTCATACCCGAAGCGATGCGCCCGCGTTTCGAACGCAGCCTCGTCTGGCTGGCGAAGATCGGCGGGCTTTCCGTTACGCGCTCTTGACCAGCAGCATCGTCACGATCTCGTAAGTCATCGGGATCGGCTTTTGCCGATCGAGCGCCGCCATGACGCGGCGCAAATCGCCGGGCTTGGCGCGGGGCTTTTCCGGTCCCGGTTGATCGGCGCCGATCGCGCGCAAGGAATCGATAAACCCGCGCGCATCCTCATGATGCGCGATCGCCGGATGCGTTCCGCCGGCGACGAGGCGCAGCGCGGGTGGGCAGATTCGCCGCCAACCCTCGAAGTCGGGATAATCCCAAGCCGAAGCGGCCAGACCGAGGGCGCGATGGGCCGCTTTCCATTCGCGCAAGGTTTCGCGGCCCAAAGTCGCGAAGGCAAGGCATCCGCCCGGAGCCAGAAATCCGGCCAATCGCGCCAGACTCTCCGCCGGATCGAGAAACCATTGCACGACGAGATTGCCGAGGATGAGATCGAAAGCGCCGGAAAGCGCGGGCGTCTCGCCATCCATGGCAAGAAGGGAAGGCGGAACGGAATCCGAAGGCCAGCGATCGCGTAAGCGCGCCGCCATCGCGGGGGCGATATCGCTGGCGATCCAGAAGGCGCCGGGAAAATGCGGATAAAGCGCCTGCGTGAGATGCCCGGTGCCGCAGCCGATTTCGAGAATACGCGGCGCCGGCGGCCAATCGCGTTCCGTCAGCAAGGCGGCGAGAGCCGCCGCGCTCTCGCGCTGGATCGGCGATGCCGAATCGTAGCGATCGCTGGCGGCGGCGAAGCGCCGGGCGATGGAAGTTTTCAGCGGGGAGGCGGCGCGCATTCGATATCTGTCCAGCATTGCCGGATCGCCGCCGCGACCGAAGCCGGCGCCGTGACGGGAAGAGCGTGGCCGCCGGCGAGACGCGCCAGCCGATCCGCCGGAAATCCCGATGCGGCGAGATCGGGGCCGAGCAGATCGTCTTCCGTTCCGATCAGCGCGCGATAAGATCTGTCGAAATCGGCAAGATCGCGCCGACCATCCCAAAGCCGCAGCCAATCGAGACCCATGGCGAGCCTTTGCGGATCGGCATCCCCGCCGGGGCCCGGCGCGCCGACGCGCCTATGAAATTCGTCGAGAACGGCATGGGGGTTTTCGGCAAGCCGCGTTTTCATGCGATCGAGCAGGCGAGGGGCAATGCCTTCGGCAAAATCGGACCCGGCAACGAAGCGCGGAAAACCGTTGATTGCGAGAAGCCCGGCGCAGTTCGGCAAGGCATTTTTGAGCAGCCAGAGAAAGCCCAAGGAATGCCCAACGCCGAGACAGCCTTGCGGCAGGGGGCCGAGATCGGGCCGGCCGAAAAAGCCGAGATCGATCCGCCGCAGCGGCAGATCGGGTAGCCGCGCCGCGACACCGTCCCAGATCGCTGCATCGTAGCCCCAGCCATGGACGAGCAGGATCATGCGGCGGGCGGGCAATCGCGCAATTCGTCGAGCGCCGCCAGCAAAGCGGCGATATCCTCGGCGCGCAATTTGGCCGAAAGCGAAAAGCGCAGCCTTGCCGTGCTGCGCGGCACGGTCGGCGGGCGGATGGCGATGGCGAGAAAGCCCAATTCTTCGAGGCGGGCTTGCGCCGCGCTGGCGGCGGCGCTGGCGCCGAGAATCGCGGGCACGATCTGCGTATCGCCGCCGGTCGGAAAGCCCCGCGCCCGCAAGCCATCGCGCAAAGTCGCAGCCAGCATCGCCACATGGCGGCGTTCGGTCTCCATCTTGGGCATGAGATCGAGCGCGGCATCGAGCGCGCCGAAGAGGGCGGGCATCGGCGCCGTCGAATAGACGAAGCCGGTCGCGCGATTGACGAGATAATCGACGAGCGCGCGCGATCCCGCGACATAGGCGCCGGCAGCGCCCATCGCCTTGCCGAGCGTTCCCATGACGCAGGCGATCCGACCGGCATAGGCGGCGGCAAGGCCGCGCCCCTCGGGGCCGAGAATGCCGGTCGCATGCGCTTCGTCGATATAAAGCGCGGCGCCGTGGCGTTCGGCGAGCTCGACAAGAGCGCCCAGATCGGCGCGATCGCCATCCATGCTGAAGACGGATTCGCTGACGATCAGCGCGCGCGATCCCGCTTCGCGGCGCCGCCGCAAAAGATCGGCGAGGTGATCGAGATCGTTATGGCGATAGCGTTTCTGTCGGATGCCAGCGGCGGCAAGGCCGACATGAAGGCTGGCGTGATTGAGCCGATCGGCGAAGATTTCGACCGATTTCCCGTCGCTTCCCAGCAATTCGATCAAGGCGGAGAGGATGGCGACATTCGCTTGAAAGCCGCTGGCGAAAACGAGCGCCGCTTCGCTGCGCTTGAAGGCGGCAAGCCGCGCCTCGACGGCCAGTTGATCCCTATTGGTGCCGGTGACGAGGCGCGAGGCGCCGGAGCCGACGCCCCATTTCCGCGTCCAGGCGATGGCGCGATCGACGAGGGCGGGATGCCGGGAAAGCCCCAGATAATCGTTGCCGGAAAGATCGACGAGCGCTCTTTTATCCGGAGCCTCTTGCAATCCCGACGCAATCGGCTGCCAGGAGCGCAGGCGGCGAATTTCGCCTTGCGCGGCGAAGGCGGCGAGGCGCGCCCGGGCTAGAGCCTCAATCTCATCCATGGTGTTTTCCGCTCACGCCTTCGCGCGCGACCATTCGCCGAGAACGCGGGTTATGCAATCGACGAGAAAATCGAGATCGCCAGGCGCGATGACGAAAGGCGGCGCGAGATAGACGATATTGCCGAAAGGGCGAATCCAAGCGCCGCGTTCGACGAAGCGCGGACGCAATCCATCGGCCTCGCCGATGCGATCGAGTTCGACGACGCCGATCGCGCCCTTGACGCGGACATCGCGAATGCCGGGAAGATCGCGGCAAGGCGCAAGACCGTCGCGCAGGCGATCGGCGATGGCCGCGACTTGGGCCAAGCGCGGCTCGCTGGCGAAGAGATCGAGCGAGGCATTGGCGGCGGCGCAGGCCAGGGGATTGCCCATGTAAGTGGGGCCATGCATCAACGCCCGATCGGCGTTTTCTGAGAGAAAAGCGGTAAAAACGTGATCGCGCGCCACCGTCGCGGCCAAGGGCAGCGCACCGCCCGAAAGCGCCTTCGATAAGGTGACGATATCGGCGACGCAACCCGCCTGCTCGGCGGCGAACATCGTGCCGAGGCGCCCGAAGCCGGTCATGATCTCGTCGAGGATCAAGAGATGGCCCTGCCGGTCGCAGGCGGCGCGGATGAAAGCGAGCGTCTCCGCATCGTGCATCTTCATGCCGCCGGCGCCCTGCACCAAGGGTTCCAGAATGACGGCGGCGATTTCGGAGCGGCGTTCCTTGAGGATGCGTTCGAAATCGGCGCGGGCCTCGGCCTTGCGCGGCAGATCGACGATGATCTGCGCCGGCAGATAATCGGAAAGATGGCCGTGCATGCCCTCGTCGGGATCGCAGACCGACATCGCGCCCAGCGTGTCGCCGTGATAGCCGAAGCGAAAGGCGAGGAAACGATGGCGGCTCTTTTCGCCGCGATTGATCCAGTATTGCACCGCCATCTTCATGGCGATTTCGACCGCGACCGAACCCGATTCCGAAAAAAACACATGATCGAGATCGCCGGGAAGAAGAGCGGCAAGGCGCGTCGCCAAGCGCAAGGCCGGTTCGTTGGCCAAGCCGCCCAGCATGACATGAGGCAGCTTTTCGAGTTGGGCGCTAATCGCGGCGCGAATATAAGGGTGATTATAACCGTGACATTGCGTCCACCAGGAACTGACGCCGTCGATCAGAACGCGGCCGTCGCTCAAATGCAGATGCGCGCCTTCCGCGCGAACGACGGGAAGCGGCATTTTCGCCGTTTGCATCTGCGCATAAGGGAGCCAGACATGGCGGAAACCTTCGCTCAGCCAGTCGGGCACCGGGCTTTCCTCGGCCCGGCGCAATCCGGCCCCCGGGTGATCAGGCATGCGGCGCGGCGGAATCGCTGCCAAGCGGACGCAGGCCGAGGCGCCGGAAAAGATCGGTATCGCGGTCGGTTTCAGGATTGGCCGTCGTCAGCAATTTCGGCCCGCAAAAGATGGAATTGGCGCCAGCCAGAAAGGCAAGCGCCTGCGTCTCGTCGCTCATCGTTTCGCGCCCGGCGGAAAGACGGATGAAGGAGCGCGGCATCAGGATGCGCGCGACGGCGATGCTGCGCACGAATTCGAGGGGATCGAGCTTGGCGGTGCCGTGGAGCGGCGTTCCCTCGATCTGCACCAGCATGTTGATTGGCACCGATTCGGGATGGGTGGGCAGATTGGCAAGCGTCAGCAACATGCCGATGCGATCGGCGCGGCCCTCGCCGAGGCCGAGAATGCCGCCGCAGCAGATTTTCATCCCGGCCGAACGCACATGGTCGAGCGTCTCCAGCCGATCCGCATAAACGCGGGTCGTGACGATTTCGCCGTAGAATTCGGGGCTGGTATCGATATTGTGATTGTAATAATCGAGCCCCGCTTCGGCGAGGCGCCGCGCCTGATCCTCGCGCAACATGCCGAGCGTCATGCAGGTTTCGAGGCCGAGCGCCTTCACGCCGCCAACCATGGCGCAAATCTGATCGAGATCGCGATCCTTGACCTCGCGCCAGGCGGCGCCCATGCAATAACGCTGCGCTCCGCCCTCGCGCGCGGCTTTGGCGGCGGCGAGGACTTCGGCGACGGGCATCAGCTTTTCGGCCTCGACGCCCGTTTGATAACGCGCGGCTTGGGGGCAATAGGCGCAATCCTCGGGGCAGCCGCCGGTCTTGATCGACAGCAGGGTCGAAAGCTGCACTTCGTTGCCGGCGAAATGCCGGCGGTGTTCGCTCTGCGCGCGATAGATGAGATCGGCGAAGGGCAGATCGAACAGCGCGGCGATTTCCTCCGCCCGCCAATCGTGCCGAATCGCCGCTTCGCTGCCGCCGTCAGCCATGCCGAATCCCTTGCGCTCGTTCGATTTTCCCTTGCGACTTCATAGCGCGAATCCCGACGGTCTGCAAATTGCGGCCCGCCGCCGCGCGAGCCTTCGGGCTTGACAGGCGCGGGTTCCGCGGTCGAGCCTCGCCCGATGCCCGCCTTTTTCGTCACCGCCACCGGAACCGATCTCGGCAAGACCTATCTCGGCGCCGCCTTGCTGCGGCATTGGCGCGCGCTGGGGCGGCCGGTCGCCGCGCTGAAACCGGTGATGAGCGGCTTCGATCCCGCCGATTTTTCCGGCAACGATGCCGGGCAATTGCTGACGGCTGCCGGAGAGATCGTCTCGGCCGCCGCCATCGCCCGCCTTTCGCCCTGGCGGTTCCGCGCGCCGCTTTCGCCCGATATGGCGGCCCGGCGCGAAGGGACGGCAATCGATTTCGAGGCGCTGGTCGCTTTCTGCCGACAAGCGATCGCGCCAAGCGCGGCCGGCGACGAGGCTGCCGATCCCAATCCCGCCGCACGCGCTTGGACGATCGTCGAGGGGGCGGGCGGCGTCATGGCGCCGATCGACGATCGGCATACGATGCTGGATCTAATGGCGGCCTTGGGTTTGCCCGTTCTGCTGCTGACGGGGTCCTATCTCGGCGCCATTAGTCACACGCTGACGGCCTTGGCGGCGCTCGCGCAAAAGCGCCTGCGTCCGGCGGCCCTGATCGTCAACGAATCCTCCGACCCCGCCGTCGCCTTTCCCGAATTGGCGGAGACTCTCTCGCGGCATATCCCGCTGACCGGCCTCCCCATTCTCTCTTTGCCGCGCCCGGCCGATGCGGCGGCGATCGCGGCCATCGCCGCGACGCTCGATCGCGCCTATCGATTCTGAAGCTCGGCCGTGGATGGTGAAGCCGCGTCGGGTTGCGGCGCGGGGACGATTTCCGCCAGAATCGGCAGATGGTCGGAACCGATGCGGGCGCCAAGGCTGGCCTGCGCGACCTGGAGGCCGCGCCCGGCGAGAACGTGATCGACCGGCAGGCGGAGAAACGCGGGAAGAGAAATTTCGCCATGCCAGCGGACCGGCCAGGAGCCGAGCGGCCAAGATTCGTTTTGCAATCCGGTTTGCGTCTTGAAGCGGCGAATTTCGTAAGTCCAAGGCGCGGCGTTGAAATCGCCGCCCAGGATCACGGGGCCGTCGGTCGCGGCGATATGATCGGCAAGGTTTTCGAGCTGTGCCTTCTGTTCGTGGCGCCCGGCGCGCGGGAAGGGTTGGGTAACATGGGCGGCGATGACGGTGATGAAGCCGAACGGGGTTCGGAGTTTCGCCTCGGCGATGGCCGGCATGCGGCCTCGGGGCTTGCCCACATTCCCGTCGGTCGCGGGAAAGCGGGATAAGATCATCTCCTCGCAGGAAAGGGATGGCGTCTCGCAGGCGATGCGCGTGGGATAAAGATCGCTCAAGGCCGCGAGGGCTTGCTTATGTGCGGCGCTCGCTTCGCTGAGCAGCACGATATCGACTCCGCTCGCGCGCAAATAGGCGATAATGTCTTGGTGCTGCGCATTCAGGAACCAAAGATTGGCGGCGATGACGCGAATGGGCGGCGCGGATGCCGTTTTCGTAGGGCCAGAAGGATAGGCGCTGATGATCGCGACGCCGACGAAAACGAAGGCGCCGGCGGCGATCGCCGCGGCCGCGTATTGATGTCGAAAAAGCGCCAGGACCAGGATCGGCAGCGCGGCTAGGCCGAGCCAATGCGCCAGATTCTCGAGGACGGCGAGCCAGGCTGCAAAGGATTCGGGCAATCTCATTCCGGCGCGAATCCAGGGGAGAACGACGAGGATCGCGAGCCCAATCGCCGCCAGCCGAATCCCGAAATCGAGCGCGATTTGCCATTTGGCCATGAGCCTTGCTCCGCTTGCGATGACGCGGCGCAGAGCCTCCGGGATAAGAG
>CAYQAG010000026.1:0-38699 GCA_964415425.1 uncultured Rhodospirillaceae bacterium
CGGAAATCCGCGATATGGCGGATATAGCGCTTGAGCTCGGTCGGCGAGAGGCCTTCGATGGAACCGCCGGAGAAAGCCTCGTCGATAAAATCGTCTTCGAGGCGGACGGCGCGATCGGCGATCGCGCGGATCTCGGGTTCAATCCCGCTGGGCGAAAGACCGGTTTCGGCCATGTATTCGCGCCAAAGCCGAATGACGGAAGCGGCGTGGAGGCTTTCGTCGCGCGCCGACCAAGTCACGATCTGGCCCATGCCGCGCATCTTGTTCTGCCGGGGATAGTTCAGCATGATGGCGAAGGTCGAGAAAAGCTGCATGCCTTCGACGAAGGCGCCGTAGGCGGCCAGCGTGCAAGCGACGGCGACCGGCGTTCCGGTACCGAAGGTCTTCAGATAATCGTGCTTCCGCACCATGGCGGCGATATCGATGAAGGCCTGAAACTCCCGATCCGGCAATCCCAGAGTATCGAGAATCTGCGCATAGGCGCGGATATGCACGGTCTCCATGGCGGCGAAGGTAACGAGCATCCTCTGGATCTCCGCATTGCGGAAGACCCGAAGATAATGGCCGACATAGCCGTCGAAGACGTCGCAATCCGATTGGGTGAAGAATCGGAGGATGCTGGTGAGGACCTTGCGCTCGTTCTCGGGTAAGGCGGCCCAATCCTTGATGTCCTCGGTCATGGGAACCTCGTCGGGCAGCCAGTGAATGCGCTGCTGCTGGACCGCGGCTTGTTCGGCCCAGGGGTAAACCAGGGGCCGGTAAGTAGCGGAGGGTCGAAGGAGAGAGCGCGCGGCGGCGTCACTGACAAGCAAAGCAATCCTCCAGGTAAAGCGGGTCGCGTTTTTCGCCGATCCCGATTTCAGGGCGGGCCAGGGTATTATCGGCGGCAACGTCGCCGCGGCCCTTGATGAAGGTATTCTCGGGCCTCTGTAAGGACCGCGATCGGCAGTAATAGAGGCTTTTCAAACCCAGCTCCCAAGCCTCGTAGTGAATCATGATCAAATCCCAGGCGGAGATATCCTCCGGCAAGAAGAGATTGGTCGAGGCGGCCTGACAGATGAAGGGCGTTCGATCGGCCGCATGCTGGACGATCCAGCGTTGGTCGATCTCGAAGGCGGTCTTGAAGATCGCCTTCTCGGCGGCGTCGAGGAAATCGAGATGCTGAACGGAGCCGAGATTGGTCTTGATGGAGCGCCAGGTTTCCTCGTCGTTTCGCCCATGGCGACGCAAACATTCGACGAGGCTCTTGTTGCGGACCTCGAACGAGCCGGAAAGGGTCTTATGAACGAAGGCATTGGCGAGGATGGGATCGATTCCCGGCGAGGCGCCACCGGCGATGATCGAGATCGAGGCGGTTGGCGCAATGGCAAGTTTGCAGGAGAATCGCTCGGCGCCGCCTAATTCTCCGGCATCGGGGCAAGCGCCCTTCTCCATGGCAAGCGCCCGCGAAGCCGCGTCGGCCGCCCGGCGAATCTCGCCGAAGAGGCGGAGATTGAAGGATTTGGCAAGGGCCGATTCGAAAGGGATGGACTGCTTCTGCAGATAGGAGTGGAACCCCATGACGCCGAGACCGACCGATCGCTCGCGATAGGCGGAATAGGCCGCATGGCCGAGGCTCTCCGGAGCGCGTTCGATGAAATCCTGCAAGACGTTATCGAGCATGCGAAGGATATCGGCGACGATCGTCGGAAGCTCGGCTGCCCATTCGTCATAGGTCTCGAGATTGAGGCTGGCAAGGCAGCAAACGGCCGAACGCTGATGGCCGTGATGGTCGATGCCGGTCGGCAAGGTGATCTCGGAGCAAAGATTCGATTGCACGACGCGCAGCCCGGTCTGCCGATGATGCTCAGGAATGGCGCGATTGACGGCATCGATGAAGATGAGATAGGGCTCTCCCGTCTGCAGGCGGGTCGCGACCAGGCGCTCGAATAATTCGCGCGCGTGCACGGTTTTGAGAGTGCGGCCGTCGCGGGGCGATTTGAGATCGAATTCGCGATCGTTCAGAACGGCCCGCATGAAATCGTCGGTGATGCAGACTCCATGATGGAGATTGAGAGCGCGGCGGTTGTAATCGCCGCTCGGCTTGCGGAGTTCGATGAATTCCTCGATCTCGGGATGATCGATCGGCATGAAGACCGCGGCCGAGCCGCGCCGAATGGCACCCTGGCTGACGGCAAGCGTCGCGGCATCCTGGATGCGGATGAAGGGGATAGGGCCGGAGGTCTTGCCGTTTTGGCCGATGCGCTCTCCGATCGAGCGCAATTTGCCCCAATAGGTGCCGACGCCACCGCCCATGGCCCCCATCCAGCTCGCCTCGTTCAGCGTCGCCAGGATGCTGACGAGGCTATCCTCGGATTGATGCAGGAAGCACGAGATCGGCAGGCCGCGATCGCTGCCGGCATTGGTCAAAATCGGCGTGGCCGGCATGAACCAGAGTCGGCTCATATATCGGTAGAGGCGTGCCGCATGATGGGGATTGTCGGCATAGGCGCCGGCGACCCGGGCGAAGACATCCTGATAGGCCTCGCCCGGCAGCAAGTATCGGTCGCCCAAGGTTGCCTTGCCGAAATCCGTGAGCCGCGAATCGGCGCCGGCATCGATCTCGACCTTTATCGCCGGCCGCGTCTCCAGCCTAGGCAGGAGACGGTGAGGACCCTCGGGGCCGCGATCGGTCCTGGCTTTGACCAGGGCCAATTGGCGGCGCCGATAGGGATCGCTAATCGGATTGCGCAAGGGAATGGCCATGATCCGGCTCCTGAAGAAAGAGAAAAATTCCCGGGAAGGGGTAAAGCCGTTTTGCCGCCCACATCTTCCCCTTCAGCGAAAAGGCGATGCGGGTCTCGTTGCAAAACGCAATCCTCGCGATGGCCGGGGGCAAGGGGCGTCCCTGGGCATCGTAACGATGGACGGCGGCCCCATCGGTATGGGCGAAGAGGCAGCGGATCTGGGGGCGACGGCTCAAGGCGTTAACTCCTTGTGAGAAGAGTTCATGCGCAATCTTCTAGCGGCAGACGAGAATCGAGCGCGGCGGCCGTTTTGGGCGATAGCCAGAGGCACTCGGTCCGCGGCTGCGCGCCATCGGCGAAAGCGGCACGACGTCGACAGGGCCAATCGGCGAAAAGCCGGGCGTAGAGCGATGAGGGATACCCGCTGACGACGATAAAGCCGCGTAAGGTTTTCAAAAACTTCGCCAACTCACCATGGTCGCAATCGGCCATCTCGTGGCGGTAAAAGTGGTTGCCGGAAATAACGCGCCGCGTGGCGTGAACATAAGGCGGATCCACATAATGCAGCGTGTCGGCTGAATCGTGAGCGCGGATAACTTCGATCGCTGGTCGGTTCTCGATCGTCACGCCGGCGAGGCGCTTGACGAAGAATTGGAGCGCATCGGGATAATTGGCCCAATCCTCGGCGGGCGTCGTGCCCGAGCGATTACTCGACGCGCGGAACCCGGTCGAATGCTCGGGATTGGCGGCGGCCGAACCGAAGCCGGCGAAAGACCGGAATATGAGTCGCCGGGCGCGCTCGATTTCATCTCCCTGACCGGCCATGTCTTTTGCGCTTGTCGCCGCAAATTCCTCCCGCGCGTAAGGAGTTAATCGCAGGCGCCGTTCCAATTCCCGAGCTGAAACCGGATCGCGCAGAATGCGGAAGATGTTCACCACTTCTGAATCGAGGTCGTTATAAACTTCGGCGTAAGCTCTGGATTTGCGCATAAGCACGGAAGCGGCCCCGCCGAAGGCTTCGACATAGGCGCGATGCGGCGGAAAATGGGCGATGATCCATGCCGCTAGCCTAAACTTACCGCCGTGATAGCGCAGAATAGGGCGCGACGAATTCATCCTCTTTCCCCCTGCCTTGAGATCGAGCGGATTCGGCGGGCGGAAAATCTTTCCCGCCCGCCGGCGCCATCGCTCAGAACGGCACGTCGTCGAAATCCTGCCGAGGCGGCAGCTTGGCATCGGGCGCGTCGATCGTATCGACCTCGGTCTTGGCGGGCCCGGCGGCTTTCTTGCCGAGAAGGCGGATCGTATCGCCGCGCCGGATCGTGACGATCGCGACATCGACGGAATCGCCGCCCTTGGTCTTGGCCTGGAAATATTCGAGGCCGCCTTCGATCAAGAGGGGCATACCCTTCTTGATATAAGGGAGGAGCTTATCGATGACGGCCTGATTGTTGATCTGGACATTGTGGAAGTGAGCGATCGACTTCCGCTCCTTGGCGGCGGTGGTGTAATAGCTATTGGTCGCCAAGCGAAACCGAGCGAAACGGCCGCCATTGGCGAATTCGAGAATCTTGGGATCGTTGACCACATTGCCTTGCAGAAAAGCGCGATTCATCGGTATCTCCTTCTCCTCTGGGTTTAGCTGACGGATGGGACGGAGCCCGCGGAAACGGGATCCGGACAGGATTTCAAGATCGTTCTCCTCTCATCCTGAAACCTTAAGATCAGATTCTCTCGGCGCCCCAGCCCTGCGCCGGCGGCATCTGCCGGTGGATATCGGCCATGGCCTCTTGCGCGACCGCGGCGGCGAATTTCTGCTGAATATCGGCAAACTCGTCGCGGATTTCGGAAAGCCGCGGCCGAGATCGCCGATCGATGCGATCGAGCACGAGATCGGTATAGGAAGGCTGGCGACGAGTTGAAGCGCCGCGATCGAGAGCGGAGTCATGACCCTGCGCGATGGCGGTGCAGAATTTCCGGAGATCGGCGGAATCGGCGAGTTTGGCGAAAGGCGCATGAAACTCGAGGGCCGTCGTCACATATCCGACCGAAGCCAAGGCGGTATCCGTCTCGCCGGGCTCGGTCACCCAAGTTCCGGCGCTTTGGCGGATAAGACCGTCGGACGATCGGGCCTTCTTATGAGGGTTTTCCTCGATCCGGGCGATGGTTCCGGTCAGAGTCGCGGGGGCCCTCGTTTCCGTCTCGATGGTCATGGCGCCATGATCGCGACCCAGCAGATAGGCATTGGCGCTGGAGCCATGCCCGCCGGCTTGGTCGGGGCTCATGACAGCCACGGGCTTAGCGCTCTCGAGGGCGAGCTTGAAAGTGCCGAGCGAGCGATCGCCCATCGGCGCCTGAACTAGGATCGCCCCGGCGCAGGCTTGAGCGATCAGGCCGTGAGCCAAGGAACGATTGGCATCGCGGCCGAATCCTTGGGCCGTCAGAACCATGCCTTTTTGCCCGTCCAGCATGTCGGCGATGTTTGTCGACAAGGCCTTGTCGCCGATGGCTTGCAAGGGATGCGGAAGGACGACGACGGTTTGGGCATTGGGAATGCGATTGGCCGTTTCGAGAATTTTGGGCGCGATGCCGGGCCGGCCTTCGAGAAGGATGCCGTATCCGGCCTCGGTCAAGCTTTGCAGCACGCCCTCGAGGCGCCGCTCTTCGGAAGGCTTGAGGCCGAGGGCAGGATCGTCATGGCCGATCAGGGCGACGAGCTTCTGCCGACCGATATGGCCGGCGACGTAAAGCGGAGCGTTATGGACGCCGGCACCGAGGCTGTGAGGATATTGACGATCGCGCAGGGTCAGGATATCGGCCCCGAATTCCCGGGCGCGCGCGATTTGGTCTTGGCCGTATCGGTAGGCGCCGGCGATCTTGCCGAGATCGGCCAGGGCTTCGCGCGTCTGCGGCGAGGCGAACTCGCGCAAGGATCCGAGATGGGCCCGATCCGGACGCGCTTCGTCGAGAAGGGAGCCGAGATCGTCGAATCTTTCGGCCAAAGCGGCTGCGTTTTGCGGCGTGAGGCCGAGCTTGATCAACGTCAATTGACCGGCGGCGGTATTGAGCGAAAGATCCTGATTGACATTGCGGAATTCCATTTCCGCCGGATTGAGCGCGATCGAACGGGTGGCGGCAAGAGCGAAGGCGGGATCGACGGCCTGGCCCTT
This sequence comes from uncultured Rhodospirillaceae bacterium, assembly GCA_964415425.1. Taxonomy (GTDB): domain Bacteria; phylum Pseudomonadota; class Alphaproteobacteria; order Dongiales; family Dongiaceae; genus Dongia. The sequence continues at coordinate 5,897 of CAYQAG010000026.1, forward strand.
GGCATCGACGATTCTCGCCAAGCGGCCCGAATCGGCAGCCAAGCGCAGCAAATTGGCGCTGTGATAATCCTTGCGGAAATCGAGGAACAGCGAGATGCGGGCCGCATTGTCGATCATCGCCTCGCGCAGCATGTAATTCGCCTGGGAGGCGTTGCGGGCCAGGGGGGTGAGTTCGACGAGAACCGGACCCTTGGGCAAGGGCGCGGAGAGGTCGATCGCCATGCGGTTGACCTTAAACCCGGAATCCCCCGCGCGGCCGGCGCCGACCTCGGTCTCCCGAACGATCCGGGCCGGCAGGATCTCGACGCGATGGGCATTCGCCCATTGCCGCGCCAGATTGGCAACGCCGTTCTGCCGGTCGGCCGAGATCAGGATGGGGCGATTCTGCGCCACGGCGAGAGCCATCTCCTCGGCGATGGCGGGGGCGTGATCGTAGAATCGCGCGCCGTCCACGACATGAGCGTTGAGCGAAGGTTCCGCGAAGGCCTTGAGCCGCGCCTGCCAATTGGGCGCATGTCGATAAAGGGTATCGGCAATCAGTTTGCGAAGGCCGGCCGGACGATGATCGCCATTATGCCGATCGATCACGGATTGCAATCGGCCGGCGGCCTGGGCGGCGGCCAGGAATTTGGCCGCGTCCGGTTCCTTGAGGATGTCCTCGGGATCCATAAATCCATAAGCATGGATAGGTTGGGACGCCGTCCGGTCGCCGAGAAGGGCGCAAGTCTGATCTATAGGGAGATCGAGGGCGAAGACGCGCTCGCCGCTCCTCTCGGCCGCGGGAAGATCGGCGAAGGATTTGACCCGGGCCGCCGCCTGGGTTTTGACAAGCGGGTTGGATCCGGCCAGGAAGACCGGCCCCGGCGCCGCTGCGATCATCTCCTCAAGCGCGCCCTCGTTCTTCCAATTCTGCCCCAGATAATAGACGCAGGCCGGCGCGGTCGCGGCAATGCCGCTCATGGTCTCGCCCTTGATGCCGGCGATGATGGCGCTCACCTTTTCCGGCTCGGGCAGCGTATTATAGGGACCGAGTTCTTTCAGCAGGTTTTCGACGGCGACGGCTTCGGCCGCGGTCGACATGCGGACCAGGAAGAACTCGGTCTGAGGCACGGCATCGTATCGGAAGAATGTCAGCGAGGTATCGATCAATCGGGCCGTTTTCGCGATGGCGCTCGAATGATCGATCGCCACAATGCCGAGTTCGTCGAGCTGCGCGATGTCGGTTTCGAGGATTTCGATATCCTCGCGGATTTCGGCGATCCGTTCGGCTTCGGAACCGATCGGCGAGACATCGGCAAGCTCCGTTTGCGCAAGATCTTCGGGGAAATCGCCGCGTTCGAGATCCGCCTTGAGGTCGGCAAGCTCTCTTTCGAGCTGAGCGCGCTCCAAAGCGAGCCCCCTCTGCGCGGCGTCGATTTTCGGATCGAGATATTCGCGATAGATCTCGCGGATCGCGCGCCGGATATTGGCCGCCAAGCCAGCATCGCCGGGATCGAGCGTCTTGGCCTGATACTCGTCCTCGAGGGCGCCGGCGATCGCCAAGCGCAATTCGTGCTCCTTCGCATCCCGATCGGCGGGCGTGGAATTCGCCTGCTGCATGCGGAGGTCCAGCATCGTCGTCAAGCGAATGAGCGCGGCAAGCTGGGTGTCGCTGACTTCCTCATCGGCTTCGAGGCGGCTATTGGCGCGATCGATCTCGCGGCGCGCCGCGGCGCGTTGCCGATCGCGGGCGAATTTATCGTCGGTTGCCTGACGATAAGTGGCGCGGATAACCTCGAATAATCGTTTAGCCTCCGTATTATTGGCGGTCAGCTCGCGCTCCAGCCTTGTCAGCAGAATCCGCGCGGCGGCGGCGCCGGAGAGATAGGCCGGCCGATCCGGGTTATTGAGGGGATGGTCGGCCCCGATCGTGACGACGTTGCGATGGAGCGCGCGCTGCGCGGGATCGAGCTGGTTCCAGTCTTCGAACGAAATGCCGGGCATGGGCTTGTCCTCGGGTTCGGCCAGGATCGGGGAAATTATAGACAAATATCCTAAAATATCAATCGGCGGTCTCTTGCCGACCCTCTGCCCGACGGATTAGGGGGAAAGCGGGTCGATATCGGCATGAAGGAGATATTCCCGCCCCGGCCCTCGGAGAAAGGCCTGCAACCGTTGCGCGGTCCAGCCCTCGGCCTCGGCATCGGCGAGATCGTATCCCTTGGGGATGGCGGGGCGGATGACGAAACGGTCGCCTTCGGGCCGCCATCGCGCCGGCCATCTCAAAAGGCGGAGACGCGAAGGCCGGTATGGGGAAAGGGCCGTGACGATTTGCGCGACATAGGCCAGGCCGGGCCGATCCATATCGGGCGATAAAACGATATCGCGGCCGGCGAGCGGCGACCAATCGGCAAGATGGGCGGCATTGGCGCCGCCCGGACTCGTCATCGCCAGTCGCTCCGGAAAGAGGCGCCGGGCGGCCAGAGCCGTCTTCTCGCCCTCGACGATCAAGACCGCGCGCTCCGGATGGGCTTTTAGGCCCTCCAATCCATAAAGCGGGGCCGGTTTCGGGAAAGCGCGCTTCTTCCAAAGGATACGACCGCTCCGGTCGCGAAAGGCCCGGAGAATGCAGAAATCCTTGCCGCCGTCTTTCCGATCGAACCGGCAGCAATAGCCGAGGATGGCGCCGCTCGAGGATCGATAGATCCAGAAATCGTTTGGCCGGCGGCCGATTTCCCGAGCGGTCAGAAAGCCGGGCCGTAGACCTTCCGGGATCGGCAGCAAATCCGTCAGATCCCGATCGGGGCCGGACCGAACGGACCGGCGGTCGGATCGATGGGCGCTTTCCGGCGCTTGCGCGGCCGCGAGCTCAATGCCGTATCGCGAGAACAGGGCGGAAAGGATCGCGCGGCGATCGCAGCCGGCGAAACATTTGAAGAGAATCGCCTTGCGGCCATCGGCCAGGGATAGGCTGGGATGACGGTCCTCATGCGCCGGGCAACGCACCATGATGCGTTGCGAAGGGCGCGACGGCCTTTGTCCCATGGCAGCTGCGAGTTCGATGGCGCGCATGGCGACCTCTTCGGTTACGACGCGTCGGTTTCGGGAAATTGCGCGCGAATCTGCTTGAGATAGTGAAGCGCCATTTCCAGATATCGCGGGTCGCTCTCGTTAATGGCTTGACGAATCGCATCTTCGGCGAGGCTTAGATGTTCCCCGAGCGATCGCGGCCGGTCGCTTTGAGAGTCCGGCGCGAGGCTTTCGGGATGCAGGCTGATGGGTTTTTGCATTACGACCTCCATGGTCTGATAAGTGTGATTTCAACCTCCTGGAAAACTCTGAACGGAAGGCTTGAAGAGCGGCTTTCCCTGTTGATCCGGGAAGGTTGTCTTGCAACCATTTTTATATCCATCGCAGCCCCAGAAATAACCCGCTTTACCTTTTCTCCGAATTAGGGCGCTACCGCATTGCGGGCAGGGATAGAGCGGCGGCGATTGGCGTTTACGATCGATTTCGCTTTCCAGAACCCTGGCCGTCTCGCTGACGATGTCGAGATAAGCGGCTTTTCCGTCGGCGACTAAATCCAACTTTTCCTCTAAGGATCGGGTAAAGCCGATATCGATAAAGCTGAAATTACCCTCGACAAGAAACGCTACCAGAGCTTCGCCGAGCGGCGTCGCCTTCAAACGGCGTTTTTCCTCGATGACATAGCCGCGCCGCAGAACGTTGGCGAGAATGGCGGGATAGGTCGAAGGTCGCCCGATGCCGCAAGATTCCAACTGCCGGATGAGGCTGGCTTGCGTATAGCGGATCGGGGCCTTGGTCTCTTTCTCGAGGATCCGTCCCTGCAGCGCTTGCAGCGTCTCGCCGAGAGCGAGGCTCGGCGCGGGATGGGGCGAGTCGATATCCTCATCCTCGCGATCTTCGGGATCTTGGTCTTGCGCGATCGCGCGCCAGCCGGGTTCCGCGGCCGTCGCGTGCCGGCATTGGAATTCGTAAGGCGGATTGCCGATTTCGGCTTGGAGCCGGATGGTAACGACGCGGTCGCCGGCATCGGCCAGTTGAGAGGCTAGGCTGCGGCGCCGGATCAGTTCGTAGATCTGTCTTTCGTCCGCCTCGTCGCCGGCGGCGGCGGCATCGATATGGGTCGGACGAATGGCCTCATGAGCTTCTTGGGCGCCGGCTTTCGACTTAAAGCGCCGCGGGGCGTCCGGCAATGGCCAGCCTTGGCCGGCCGCGAAATCGCGGATTTCACGGATCGCCGCCTCGCTGAAATTGACGCTATCCGTGCGATGATAGGTGATATGCCCCTTTTCGAAGAGCTTCTGAGCGATTTTGGCCGTCTGTTCCGGAGCGAATTTCAAGCGGCTGCTCGCCTCTTGGAGAAGGAGCGATGTGGAGAAAGGCGAGGGCGGCGATCGCTTCTCGATCGCTTCGTCGTATCGGATGACGACCAATCGGCGGCATTGGGCGGCCTCCTCGGCCAAAGCACGATCCAATTGATACTCGCCATCGGGCGGAAGATGCGGCTTCGTGTCCCAAACCGCTTTCCAACCGCCGGCAAATTCGAGCTCGGCGCCCCAATGGATGGTCGGCCGGAAATCGCGGATCGCGCGCTCGCGCTCGACGACCAGCCGCACGGTCGGGCTTTGCACGCGCCCCGCCGAGGCCGAAGCGCCCAAACGATCGCGCAGAATCGGCGAGACTTTCCACCCGACCAAGCGATCCAGCGCGCGGCGCGATTCCTGAGCAGCCACGAGATGCGAGTCGATCTTCCGCGGCGCGGCCAGAGCCTCGGCAATGGCCTCGGCGGTAATCGCCGAGAACGAGACGCGCCAATAGCGATCGGGAGAGAGTTTTAAGGTCTCGCGCAGATGCCAAGCGATCGCTTCGCCTTCGCGATCGGGATCGGTCGCGAGAAAAACGGCGCTGGCCTGCTTCGCCGCCTTGGCGAGCCTGGCGACGCGATCCTCGCCGCCGGGATAATGCTTGCCGGGCTGCCCGGGGATAGGGCGACGCGGCGTGAATACATAGCGCAAGGCGAAACCCGGGCCCTCGAGGCCGAGCTCGGCTTCGGGCAGGTCGCGGATATGGCCGGAGCTCGCCAAGACTTCCCAGCCTTCGGCGAGGAGGGTTTGGATCTTCTTCACCTTATTCGGGCTCTCGACGATCATCAGCTTCATGGGGGAATCTCCTGCGGTCGACGCCAGTTTTAGGATAGTATGACAAAAATTGTCGAAAGTATATCATTGACGAGGAAATTTTTGTCTTTTAGGCTATTTTGACCTTGGCCCATGCGGGGCCGGGACGGCGGGATTTCCCGTCGGTCTTTCTATGCTCCCTGGCGCTTTGGGCGCCATCAGTCGTGAAAGGATGAGAACATCATGGAACGTATCGAACTCTATTGTCCTAAGGATCAAGTCCCCGGATTGCGCGCCGCGGCCAAGGATCTCGGCGTTTCGGAAGCGGTGAGATGGGATCGCGAAGCTCGACATCACTATCTGGATCTTCAGCGCTTGGCGACGGGAAGCCAGAGATTGGACGAAGCCGCGAGAGCGGGATTGGAATCCGTGTTCGGCGCCTATATCGGCGCCGAGGCGCAGACCAAATGGGCGGCGCAAGCCGACATGCGGCCGGGCAGTACGATTGAAGAGCGTACGAAGGCAGCCGAGGCGCAAGCCGTCCGTCAAGCGCGGTCGGCGCGATCGCGCGAAATCGACCCCGATCGGCTGATCTATCCGGCTTTGAGCCAGCAGATGGAAATGCGGCAATTGGCGGAGGCGGTCGGCGCCGCCGTCATTTACCGGCCGTCGCAGAAGGCTTTCGAGGTGGTTCAAGGCGATATGGACAAGTTCCGAATCTACCAGACCGACGCGGCCAAGGAGCGGTTTCGCAGCGAGTTCGCGGAACGGCAACAGGCGCGGCGGAATGTCGGCGCCGAGAAAGTGAGCGATCAGGAAATGCGCGACACGGCCTCGGCCGTTGCCGCCTCGGCCGAAGGCAAAGGCTTTGTCGCCCGATATGGCGGTCTGGGCTTCATGCTGGCCAATCCTGAGAAAAAGCCGGATCGCCATGCGGCTCAGCTGCGGGAAATGCGGGAGGCGTCGGCGGAAGAGTTGACGAAAATCTTCTTCGTCACGCAGCGCGCGATCGAAGGCTTGCGCAAGAAGGAACTGGATTCGCGCGCGGCCGCCTTGAGCATGCCGAGCGAGGAGCTGCGGCAGAAAAGCTTCGCCGAGCAGAAAGCCCTGCTGAAAGAGGCCGGTAAGGATTTCGTCGGCCTCGCCAAGGAGGAGTTCCATCGCCTGCAATCCTTGGGCCGCGGATTGCAAAACCTGCATGGTCGCCTGGTCGAATTGGGGATCTTCAAGGATCGGGAAGCCGAGAGGGCGCAATCTCCCGAACCCGAGAAACCCGTGAACGACGCGCAAAAGGCGGCGCAAAGGCTGAGGGGCCTGAACGATCAAGGCCGCGCGGTCTAATCCTCTCCCGCCCTTCGGATCTCCCAGAGGGCCTGAGGCTGCCGGGTTCCCGGCAGCCTCTTTTTCTGGGCCCGTCACCCGGCGGTTAATGTCGCCGTCAAAGCGAAGACTTTCTCGACCTCGTCGGTCTGTTCCTTGCCGGCCTGTATTCTGGCCAGGCGCTCGATCTCCTGTTGCCGGGCGGCGATGGAATTCGCCGGCAGGGGGCCGGCCGGGTTCGGGCCGGAATTGTCGCGCAGCGAGTAAACCTGGGCCCTTAGCTCGGGATCGCGAAACCAAAGCGGGGTCTTGAGGCGCAGCGGCCGGGTATTGAACTTCTGGAGGATCAAAAAATGGGTGCGCTCCGGCATATTGGTCACATCGGTAACGCTCAAAAGATCGACGCGCTGCTCGCTCTCGGAATGATTGGCCGAGAATTCCGAGGCGGCCTTGGAAAACCCGCGCGTTCGGCTGATCGAGGTCGTTCGCTGCCGGGGACCAAGAGCACGCCGAAGAGCTGGGCCGAGCGCTGGGCCAAGCAGGTGGCGGCGAACGATGGCCACCCTTACCAGCCGGCGCAGGCGGCCGCAGAGACGCGCCAGGCCAACGAGGAGCGCAGCTACGGCACTGGTTGCAGGAGCAGCTTGAGGCCATACGTGAGCAGCTGGAATGGGCAGCGCGTGCCTTGAAACGCGCCTACGGGGTTGTCCGTCGTCTGAATATTTGAGACTTTGTCGGCCGAGATTTAACGGAGAGTCTGGCTCATCTGTTGTTGAGTTTAAGTGGCGGCGTTGAGGTGTTGCAAACGTCATTGGGTGATGGTGTCTCGTTTGATCCTTTCGCGTTGTTCGATAATGGCTTGGGCACAGCCGAAGTAGACATCGGCGGGTGTCAGGTTGTTGATGCTCTCGTGGTAGCGCTGGTGATTGTAGTGATCGACGAAGGCGTCGATCTTGGCTTCGAGCGCCCCCGGCAGGTAATAGTTCTCCAGCAGGATGCGGTTCTTGAGCGTCTGGTGCCAGCGCTCAATCTTCCCTTGCGTCTGCGGGTGATAAGGCGCGCCACGCGTATGCTGCATGCCCTCGCGTTCCAGCCGGGTCGCGAGATCGGCTGAGATGTAACTCGATCCATTGTCCGACAGCAGCCGTGGCTGGTGCAAGACCCTGGCCCGGTCGCAGCCCGAGGCGATGAGCGCCAGATTGAGGGTGTCGGTGACATCCTCAGCCCGCATGTTGGTGCAGAACTTCTAGGCAATGATGTAGCGGGAATAGTCGTCGAGCATGCTCGAGAGGTAGTACCAACCTCAGCCGATGACCTTTAGATAGGTGAAGTCGGTCTGCCAGAGCTGGTTGGGCGCCGTGGTCTGGTCGTGGAAGCTGTCGGCGGCCTTCATGACGATGAAGGCCGGGCTGGTGATGAGGTCGTGGGTCTTGAGAAGCCGATAGACCGAGGCTTCCGACACGAAGTAGCCCTTGGTGTCGGTGAAGTGAACCGCCAGCTCCCGGGGTGACAGTTCCGGCGCCTCCAGGGCCAGATCCACGATCGCTTCTCTGATCGTATCGGGAAGGCGGTTCCAGACCCGGTCCGGCCGGGGTGATCGTACCAGCGATAGAAGGTGGCCCGGGGGATGCCGAGCTTCTCCAGGGTCTGGCGGATACCCAGGGCCTGTTCCGCCACCACCTCCTTGAGCTCGCGGGTCTCCCGGCGCAGCTCCTTGACCTCGGGGCTGCTGGCGGTCCGCTCGGTATCGCCAGCCAGGCGGCGCTTTCCAGCTTCGAGAAACTCCTTGGACCAGGAATAGTACAGGCTCTCGGCGATGCTCTCGCGGCAGCACAGTTCGGAGATGCTGGGTTCACCGCGAAGGCCATCCAGCACGATCCGGATCTTCTCTTCTGAAGGGGTTTTAGGGCTATTGGGTTTTGGTCTCAGCTTCACTCCTGCGTCGTTACGATGAGACCAAAATCCTCCCTTCCTCAAGTCCTGCCAAATGTCTCATGGGCGCTGATGCCGGACAATTTTGAGCGCAGGCTAATCTCGGAACGAACCAAAGACGGCGTGGCCGCCGCCAAGGCGAAAGGCAAGCAGCCGGGCCGTCAGCCGCTCAACATGAAGAAAGTGGAAACCGCCATCAAGCTGGTCGAGGCAAGAACCTCACCCGCCGAAGCCGCCAGACAACTCGGCATCGGCCGCTCCACGATCTATCGGGAAATGAGGCGATTGGGCGTCAGCCGGCCCGCATAAGCCACAGATCGCGCTTCGTTCTTCCTTAGCGTTGTTTAAGGTACTTTCAACGCTATGCCCTCTATCATGACGGATACTCCAACCAACACAGTGTGAAAACCCGCTCGCCCGTTAACCGAAAACGGCCCCGAAACTTTGCTTGTGTTTCCAGCTCAGATTTTGGGTTTAGTCCGCTGACTTCGAATGTTGCAGCGCCTGGCCGTATCCAGAGGTCTTTGAAAGAAAGCGCGGTCCGTCGTAGAGGGAAGTGCAGCTTAAAATATGCCTCTTTCGCACTAAAAAGCAGGGCTGCGAAGGATTGTCGCTCACTCGGTGGAAGACGCTCCAAGTCAGAAATTTCATTCTGACACAGGAATTGCTGCCAAATCTCAGGTGAAACGTCTGTGATTACCTCGGCGTCCACCCCAATCCCCAGTATTGTCTGCTGCTGCGCAACCACCGCAGCACAGAAGCCACTCGTATGTGTAATACTACCCACGATACCTTTTGGCCAAAGTGGTTCTCGATCCAAACCGACCAGGACCGGACTTTGGCACCAGCCCAGCGTCCTCAGTGCCCGGCGTGCGCAATGGCGGCCGGCAGTAAAGTCACGAATTCGGACTTGCGAAGAGCCTTTGATGCACGCCAACTCCTCGGGAAGCAGGGCATCGGGTGTGTCATCCCAAATGTCATGACTTTGGATACCAAAAGGCGCGATACTATCGTAAATGCTTTGAACCTCTCCCATGACCCACGGGTAGTCAGGTAACTCGACCTTGGTGCACAAAGGATTTATAGAGATGTCCTTAGGAGAACAAAAAGGCACGCGCTGCCGTTGCGATCGAAAAGGCAATCATTGCTAGACCGCTGATTACACTGACGAGCTTACCGCCCAGAGAGTCCTCTCTACGTCCTGCTATGCGAATGGCGCTATAGCCATATGCCGTCATGAGCAAAAATCCAATCAAGCACTGAATGAAAAATAATATTACGAATTGATTAGTCGCATCGCTCCCGGAAACAATAAATTGTGAATAAAAAGATGTATAAAATACAATCATCTTGGGATTTAATGCATCGATCATAAAGCCCTCCGCAAATCTGCTCTTTAATATTGCTGTCTCCTTGCCGTTAGTTTTTGATTGATTCGCCCTTATCGCAGATGTCAGCATTTGATATCCGAGGTATATCAGGTAGATGGCGCCTGCCATCTGGATCGGGAATTTCAAAGTCGGAAATGAATCAAAGAAGGCCGAAATACCCAACCATGCTGCTAGCGCCCAGATTAGATTGGCAACCACAGCGCCCAGGTACGTTGGGATGACCGATCTGAAACCGTATCGCACAGCGTTTCTCATGGTTAACGCCATCAGAGGTCCAGGCGTCGCAATCAGGAGCGCTATCACTACGATATAAGTAAGCAAGAGTGAGAGATTCATCCTAGTTTCCTTGGTTGCAGCTGAGAGTGGTAGCCATTTCTTTTTCTGCTCGAACGAGTTCCGCGATTGAAGCAATCGTCGGCCTGCTCCAAAGCAAATCCATCGGAAGAGTTAGTTCGAATTTCTTGTTAATCGCTTGGACGATTCGAATCGCTTGAAGAGAATGCCCTCCTAGAGCAAAGAAATCAGAACTCTGCACAAGTTCTTCTTCTTTGAAATACTTTTTCCAAATATCTGCAATGAAAGGCGAAAATTCGTTGTCCCAGGATATTTCAGGCTTAGCTGGCTCATTCGCCTTATTAGAGAATTCGCGTAGCGTTCTCACATCAGCTTTTCCGTTGCTAGTCTTGGGAATGTCTCTCAGAAACTGAAATGTTCCTGGAACCGCGATCGCGGGTAGCCAATCAAGAAGAAAAGTACGAATTTCCGCAGTCAGCTGAGTTGCGTTTGAAGGTAACTCATCCTGGATGAGTACGCAATGAGCAACTAATTGAAGAGAATTTCGTGTGGGCCGTATAACGTCAATGACGCAGTTTCGAATAAGTGGAAAGTGCCGGATGGCGTCGGCAACTTCAGCGACGTGAACACGTTCGCCACCCATATTGATGCAGTCGTCCCCCCGGCCCAGGCAGAGAATATTTCCCTCTTTCAAAGCAACGCCGATATCACCGGTGCGGTAGTGGGATACCGGACCATGGATATTCGATAGCGGCATCAAGTTTCCTTTAGGATCGAGATAGCCGAGCGCCAGTTGCCTGGACGAGACAATGATCTCGCCTCTCGCATCGGCACTTTCCGGCGTTGCTGGATCTCTGACGACCTCCAATACCGAACCATTTATCCCAAGCCCCACAGGAACGATCTCAGAGGAACTCGCGCCTATTTCCGTTCCGCGAGGCGCCTCATACATTCCAATGATCTGCGGCGTTTCCGTCGTCCCGTATACATTGAAGATCCGGCACGCTGGACTGACGACCTCATGGAATCGTTCGACGACAGCAAAATTGAGGATGTCACCGCCTACGAGGACGTGTGTAAGAGCGGATAATTTATCTCCTTCTGCAGCGATGGACAAAGCATCGACGACAAGTGGCGTGGTGTGGATGACATTAACGTCGCTCTTCTTCAGCCATCGGAAGAGCAGTGTGGGGTCACCGCGGATATCATCCGTGGGAATATGGAGAATGCCCCCGCACAAGAGCGGCGTCAGAATGTCGCGATAGACGGGATCATGTCCTAGGCCAGCCAAAAGCGCGAAGCGAGTGCCGACGGCAAAGCCGAATTCGCGCTTATACCAGCTTATGAAACTGACAATCGGATCATGTGATCCTGCAACCGCCTTGGGTGATCCGGTCGTGCCTGACGTGAACTGAATATAGGCTATCCGGTGATCAACATTCGTGGCGGACCCTATGAAAGATGACGGAGTTTCCAGCCGACGAGAAAACCAACCTTCGAAACTCCGGCAGATAACCAGTTCACGATCCGATCCGCACGCATCTATATTTAGACCGACCTGTATCGAGGCTGCTGGATTGAAAAAGGATCTCCGACTTCGCCTTCTTTTCTCAGGGTCGTTCCGATCATCGATAACGACCGCAGCACCGACAGCCCAGCACGCCAATAAAGCTGTTACCAAATCGGGATGCCGGATGGCGCTGACTTCTACGATAGTGCCTGAAGAGATATTGTTGTCCCGAAGTACGCTCTCCAACTGTTTGATTCCCGCCAGAAGCTCTCCGTAGGTGGTTATCCCCTCGTAATGCACAATCGCGGTTGCGTCTCCGTGGCCAGCGATCGTATCTAGCCAGAGTGTCCCATTGGATCTGCATACGGTCTCCATATCACACCATCTTCTTTGTGCTATCGAGGAGCAAGTATGATCTTGCAGCCGACAAGGCGCGTTGAGATTGATGAAGCCACACGGAGGATATTGGCACTCTCTGACGTCGTTTTGTAACGATCCGGAAACGGTGACTCATCGTGCTCGCCTCAAGCAATCCATGACTTCCGTGGAGCTGAATGAGTGTGCGAATGGATTGCACAGCGAACTCGCAGGCAAGCGCCAGCAGCCGCGAAGCCTCCTCAGATAGCAGCTTCCCGATATCCGCGCGCCGGGCGCTCGATAGTGTCGCCAACCAAAGCATTTGAGATTTTGCGGCAATAGCAGCAAGCCGATGAGCGACAGTCTGATGGTCGACTTGGCGTTGGCCAAATAACTGCCTGCATTTTGCCCGCGAAACAGTGTCTGCTAGTGCGCCTTCGGCCAGCCCCAGGAGAAAAGATGCCTCATTCAGGCGGAAGCAGTCTACGGCTGCGTGAAGAGCCACCTGATCCTGCGGCGCATGTGCGGCATGGCGAGTGTCGGACCAACGAACATTTACCAAATTCTCAGATTCTTCAATCAACAGAAGCCGGGTGTCGGACTCTGGGGATAGAGGACTTTCCCCTCCCTGTATAATAGACAGAGGAGGTGCGTCTTCTATATTTGCGTTCCGATGATAGAAGTCCAGCAAAGCTGCAGCACCCGGCATTTCACCGAATGCGCGAAGAAAAATATGGTCGTTTATCCGGGACTCTATGCCATTCAGACCAAGTTGCCGGTTCAGGAGTAGGAGCGGGACCTGGCCCAGATCTAATCCACCAGCATCACGAGAAGCAGCCCATCGCCACACTTCGAGCTGCTCCACAATACTGCGTCCAAGAGCTTGACGCCCCTCGGCAAAAGCCGGTGCGCACTTATCTTTTGTCTGAGATATCGTCTCTTCATTCACCTGTTGGGAGAATGCGCGCCCCAGCAAGCGAGCCCAACTCAATTCCATCGGATTCAAAAAGGATTCCATCTCTGCCCCACCCTTACGCAACGAGAGCTTTAGCGATTGTGTCAAGCATGATTTCCGATGCTCCACCCGATATCGTCAGTCCGGGTGCTTCCCGGTTGACCGCTTCAAGTTCCTTCAGTGCCTGCTGAACGACCGGGTTCGACCAAGCGATCGAACCGCCTAAAATATCACAAGCATAATAGGCGACCCTTTGGGCGAGTTCGGAATTGAACCATTTCGATGCTGCCAAAGCACTGTCCTGCACCATGCCCTTATCCATCTGGTCGATGACGCTCCATGCTTGAAGGCAGCCCAATTCCAGCTCGGCCTGCAAGCGACCCAACGTCTCATGCATATCAGCCTTGGAAACACTGGATAACGCCGCTGCCGCTGCCAGCAGGGATTCTATCCAGTTGCGGGCCTTGATGTAATAATCGAGGCCAGTGCGTTCCAATGCCAGGGCGTCGATCATCAGCGGCCAAGCTTGGCCAATCTTCCCGATAACATTTTCGCGGGGAACGACGACTTCGTCGATCTCGATGCGGTGGAACTGTTCAGCCTGCATGGTTCGCATCACCTCGATAGTGACGCCTCGCGCCTTCAAAGGAATCATGAAGAGGGTAAAGCTGCTTTGGAAACTGCCGCCAGCTTCGGTTCGCAGCGCGCAAAGGCCAAAATCGGCAAAGCGGGTCTTGAGTCCGTATACCTTTGTGGCCTTCAACCGAAATCGTCCATCAGAGAGTTCAATGGCGCGTCCGCTGAATGAACTCATATCGGATCCCGCTTGCGGCTCGCTGTAAAGCACAGCCGCGTACAAATCTCCTTTGGCCATTGGAGCGAGAAAACGTATCTTCTGCTCCGCGCTTCCGTGTTGAGCGAGAAGGCCACCAACAACCTGAATGGTCAGCAGATGAAGCGTATCCGGGATCCGCAGCCGGCCTATCTCGTCAGCAACGATGGCGGCCTCCATATACCCCAGCGAGTGACCTCCGACACAGGTCGGCCAATTAATTCCAAAAAGTCCGCGCTTTGCCAATTCCCGGTATAAAGGCCGAGGGTCGACGTCTCCGCTGTAAGCTTCCAAGGAAAAGTCGGAAGCCAGCGAGTCAAGCTTTGCGACAACATCACGCCGAAACGCGTTTTGCTCTCTAGTGAAGGTAAATTTCAAAGGACGGCCTCCTGCAATTGGCGGCTCTCAGAGGATGCTTCCTGAATGAGATCGGATACGGCTTTGTCGAATGCGCCCAAAACTATCTGCTGATCTTCCGGCGCATTAGTCGCAAACTCCCAGAGCCCGTTAATGATCTCTCCATGTTGTTCCATAGCCAAGGCGATGTCGATCTGATGGTTCTCTGGAGAGTAGAAATCGCGGATGGGCAACACCGGTCCCTCCAGATGGCCGCGGTACCGGTCGCTCCGCAGTCCATCCAGCCCGTTCTTAGATGATGGCGTGTCCTGCAAGGCGAAAAGGACGCGATAGGGTGGCTTGACCCCTTGCGCGGCGAGTGCGGCAAGGCACTCTTCGACGGGCAGGTCGCTGTTGTCGAGCGACGACAACACAGTCGCTCGAATATGACCCAGCAGGTTTGGCATCGAGCTCTTTCCCTGCAGGTCGATGGGAACTGGGACGAGGTTTGCATAGAAACCGATGCTCTGTTGGAGTGATGATCTGCCTCGTGAAGCGACTGGCGAAGCGACAACCAGCTCTCTCTCCCCGACGAGAGCCAACATAGATCTGGCCAGGCAGGTAAGTAGGAGAATGTAGAGAGTTACATTTTCATCCCGCCCGATCTCCCGCAGCCGGTTCGAGCGATGCTGATCGATATGGAAATGAATACGGACGGGCTTGGCATCTCTATGGTTCTCCAAAGGCGCCCGTAGAATGGGTTTGCTATCTATCTCCTTAAGAATGGACGCGCGTTGCACAATAAGAGCATCTCCTCCGCCGGCAGAGCGCCAGTTGTTGTAGGCCGCGAGCCAGTCGAGGAAGCTGATCTGGGGTGACCTTCGTAGCGATGAGAACGGGTCTGCATTCAACCTGTTGTAAGCCCAGGCGAGTTCATCGAGCAGCACACCGATAGACCAGCCGTCAAATACGATGTGATGTACGACTATACACAGGATGTGCCCGTCTTCCGCCGTCCTCCACAGCCGGAAGCGCGCCAGCGGTTCTGCGCCTAGATCGAACGGTCGCGTCGCTTCCTTCGAGACCAGGTCGGCAATTTGGGAGGAGGGAAAGGTTCTTGCTTCCTCTCTATCGAAGGATGCAAGCTTGGCCGCCGTAGCGTCGTTTAGAGACAGCACGATATCTGCGTTTCGCTTGCTGAGCCTTGCGCACAGCACAGGATGGGTTTTCAGAACATGCTGGACCGCTTCTTTCAAAGCATCCAGATTAAGTTTGCCGGTCAATGATAAGCAAATTGCTATGTTGGAGGTAGCATCGCTGGGACGGTGCTGGCTCCGATCCCACAGGCGTTTTAGCTTAGGTGGGATTACCACTTCCTCGGTACCCGAAGCAGGTTCGAATTCATTGCCCGAAAGCAAAACGGACAGCGGATCGCGCTCATCAGCCGGGACAACCTGCCCCCCTGCACGGCGGATAGCTTCTGCAATCCCTGCAATAGTTGGATCTGTAAAGAAGGTGGTCAGAGAAATCTCGGCACCCGTTGCTGCGCGAAGTCGGGATACCGCTGTCATTGCTTGCAGAGATGTTCCACCCAGATCAAAGAAATTCGCGTCATGTGCGATTTGATCGAGAGAGAGGACGTCCCGGAATGTGATGTCGCCAACAGCTTTCGTTATAGGATCGTCGGAAGCAACACTCTGCTTTGCACTTTCTGCGTGTGGAAAATTTGAAGGGTGAGGTAATGCTCTGCGATCAATCTTACCATTTGTGCTCAGCGGTATGGCAGGCAGCCGACACAACCGCGCGGGCACCATATAATTAGGAAGCCGGTCGCGTAGAAACCCTAATAATACAGCTTCCAGATCGGAGCCTTCTGAAGCGGTGTAGTAGCCAATGAGAGTTGGGTTTCCGATTGAATCTGTAAGAAGCAAGCATACTGCTTGCTTCACATCTGGGTATGAACAAAGTGTGGCTTCAATGTCGCCAAGCTCAACGCGGAATCCCCTCACTTGCACTTGGCTATCGGCGCGCCCGATGTATTCAAGCCGTCCGTCAGGTCGCCACCGTGCGAGATCACCTGTACGGTAGACATACTCATATCCCGGTTCAAAAAATGGATTTGGAAGAAAGGACTTTGCAGTGAGATCATCTTGTCCGAAGTAACCTGATGCGAGTCCTATCCCGGCAACATAAAGCTCTCCCGCGACGCCGGGCGGGACGAGTTCCATTTTGCTGTCCAGCAGATAAACGCGATGATTGGCTATTGGGAGCCCCATTGCGGGGCGCTTGTTACCATCAGGCTTGAGTTCACCCACTACGACTGCCACTGTCGTTTCGGTGGGACCATATCCATTGAAAAAGCGGCGCCCGTCCTGAGCCCAAGCCTGTACCAGCGAAGGGGGGAAGGCCTCTCCCCCCACTGACACTAGTCTCAGGCTACCGAGGGAACCAGCCTGCATGTATGGCATCAGCGACGGTGGCAATTCTGCGACGGTAATGCGTTCCTCAATCATTAAGTCGGCAAGTTTTGGTACTGGATCCTTACGGACGCTATCGTCGGCAAGAACAATTGTGGCACCGGCTGCCAATGGAGAAAAGATCTCCTGAACCGAAACGTCGAAGCCGATCGTTGCAAACGCTAGAACCCGATCAGATCGATTTATTTTATAGATGGAATTGATCGAGTTTACGAAGTTCACAATAGAGCGATGCCGAATTACTACTCCCTTCGGCCGCCCACTGGATCCGGATGTGAACAGGATGTAGGCAGGGCCATCTGCGGTTGGCATACAACCGGCATCCAAGACCTCTTCATCCATGTGCCGTGAGCCAAGAAGGCTGTCCACTGACCTCAGTGGCACGGACAGATGGTCCATTTGCTTACGCGTTGTATCGTCCACAACAACGAAAAGCGGTTCAACCTCTTCAATGATTGAGCGTAGGCGGGAAATCGGCTGACTTAAGTCTAACGGAACATAAACGCTTCCCGACTGCAGTATCCCGAGAAGGCATGCAATCATGTCTGGTGACCGTTCTAGGCTAACCCCGATCCTGTCGCTCGTTCTTACCCCTGCGTTTTTCAACGCTATCGCTATCTGCTGGACTTTGGCCAATAGTGTGCGATAAGTTTCTGCGCGCGAATTACACCTGATGGCAATCTTATCTGGGATCGATTCGGCTTGCCGTGTGAACAACTCGCAGATGGTATTCGCTTCAAGGGGTATTTCGTTTCCCTTGCCCCGAGCAAGCAAGTCTTGTCGTTTCTCCACTGAAAGCAGTGGAATAGATGCAATCTTCGATTCGGGATTGTCGAGCGCGTATGTGATAATCCATATATATTGACTAAGGAGAAGTTCAACCGTCGCGGCCTCAAACAGGGCGCTGTTATACTCAGCCGATATTTCGACTGTATCCTCCTGAACCTGCACGATGAAGCTTACGTCGAACCTGGCTCCACCATCATGGACTGGTACGTATTCAACGCTACAGTCCCCCATTTTTCTAGAAGCCGCACTGCGATATTCAACTGTGAGTTCAATCTGGATCAGCGGTAATCTTGACGGGTCGCGCTGGGGGTTGACCGCTCTAACGATTTCGTTAAAAGGTAGATCCTTATGTGCCATTGCATCAAGCGCAGCTTGGCGGGCGACCCCAACCAATTCAAGAAAAGATTCCTCTCCCTGGAGGTCTCCCTTAATTGGAACTAGTGTAACGAAGTAACCGATCAGTTCCTGCCAGTCCTCCTCATCCCTGCAATCGACTGGCGTGCCGATTACGGGAGTGGTGTTCTCAGTTAGCCGGTAGATCAAGGCCCATAATGCGGCAAGAAGCACAGAAAAATGGGTGGCACGATTCGTTCGCGAGAATTCCAGAAAATTCGATCTCAGGCTTGCATTCATTTTCCTTGTGATCAACGATCCGGTCTGCTCAATAGTCGGGCCGCGAGCAAAATCACTAACGAATTCTGTTGGCGGCAGCCCAGCAAGTTTTTCTTTCCAATATTCGCCTAGTGCGTCTTTTGTGTCTTCAACATTGGTGCGAGTCGCCTTCGCAAAATCCTGGTATTGCGCTCCAGGCTTGCACTCTCCGGTTTCATACGCGGAGATCAAATCTTTGACGAAAAGTTCATGGGACACACCATCCCAAACGACATGATGGACCACCCAATGGAAAACGTGGCGATCCTTATGCATCCGAACAAGACTGGCGAAGAAGAGGGGTGGTTGCGACAAGTCAAACTCACGCCGGATTACGGAAGTCAGCAGTTCTTTCCGCGAGTTTTCGGCGTCATCCCGCGCGAAGTCGCTCAAGTCATAGTACGGAATTTCAAAATCTAATTCCGGTGTTAGTGCCCCTTCGGGTTGGCCATTCCTTGTCTTTATGGACAACGTCAAGATTTCATGTCGTGACACGACATGACGAACAGCCTGTTCAAAGCGTGTGATGTCCAAAGATCCGACAATGAAGACTTCCAGGCAAAGAGAGTTTCTGGCTTTGCCTGAGCCAATCTTATCAACAAATGCCAACTGCTCTTGCTGAGGAGACAGCGCCACTATTTCCAATGGGGACGTCTTTTCGTGATATACAGGGTCGCTCTCCTGCTTCACAGCAGGCTGTGCTCGTGCAAGAACATTCTGCAATTTTCTCCGTTCAAACGTAGTCAACCGCGAGAGACGTTGTGTAAAATCCATTGTTAATCAGCCTATTTTGACACTTTACTACGGGGCGAGACGTGTTTTGTACTTCTGTCAACATAATGCGCTTGTACTATGGAAAGCGCGTTACTGCGAACCAGCATCTTGATCGTGCCGGTGAGCGGTTGCGACAGGTTGCCAGAGGTTACGATGCTCTCTCCGGCAATTGTTAGCGCCTCGGGACGGGAATAGCCGAACCTCTCCACGTCGCAGGCAATGGAGCTTGCATCATTCTCCAGAAAGGATTGCATCGCCAGCGCCAGTGCCGGCGCCAGCTCGCGCTGGTCGCCCAGCTCCAGTCTGAGCCAGAGCTGGGCAAAGACATCCGAGAAGAACACGTGGTGCACGGCCTCGTCCTCGGCATGATCCGAGATCATCTCGCGCACCGCCGGCACCAGCCTTGCATCGGTCACCTGTGACAGGTTGGCCGAGATCAGTGTCTCGTTGACGGCGGCGACCGCGACCAACCCCAAGTCGCGAAGATGCTCCGGCAGCCCGGCTACGGCGGACAGCACAAGTCCCTGTTTGTCCGAGGTCGGCAGCGACGCTTCGGCGACCCCGGTCTCCCGGTGAAGCTTGTGCCGCACCTCGGCGCTCATCAGGGCGTGGTAGGCCTCGTCGGTGTAGATCTTGTAGGCGTTCAGCTTGGTCTCGCGGTCGACGCAGAGCGTTTGCAGCGCCAGCAGCGCCGGGTTGATGACCCTAGTCTCCATGGTCTCGGTATTAAAAAGGTATCGCGACAGTTGCAGGATTTGCAGCTCGCGCGCTACATCCTCTGTAGCATCTCGAAACCGCTCGTGCGACAGCAGGGGCACTAGGTTCGGACGGAAGAAATACATGGAGTTCTCGTCCATGTAGGTGTTGTAACCGCGCGTCTTTGTTCGCACCGCAGCGCGCTGATCCCAGTACGACAGCAGTTTTCCGGAGTGGTTCATGTGCAGGCCTTTCCCTATCTTAAGGTCCGAGACGACACAATCGGCCGCTAGGCGTTGTGTCCCAATGCGAACAACAGGGCGGCCGCCGCACCAATCTTCTTGCAGTAGGCCTGATCCCAGGCGATGGAGCTAGATCCGTCCAGGACCTCGGAGGCAACGTCCTCCTCGCGGACCGCTGGCAGATCGTGCATGAACACCCCGCCCTCCGCCGCCACCTTGGCAAACAGCTCGGGCGTCATCTTGAACGGCAGGAAATGGCTGAGCCAGTCCGGGTCAGGGTGGCCCACGCCCATGGTCCGCCAGCGGGTGCAGTAGATCACGTCGGCCTTCGGCAGCGGGCCGGAAAGATCATGCAGGCAGCGCAGACGTCCGCCGCTGGCCTCGAACCGCTTGGCGGCCCGGGCGGCGACAGCCGGATCGACCGAGTAACACCGCGGCATGTAGAGGTCGAGATGGCATCCGGGTACGTGGCTGAACAGCTTCGCCATGGCGGTGACAGTGTTGTTGCCCTCGCCGAAATAGGCGATCCGGATGCCTTCGACCCTGCCAAAATGCCGATGGATGGCAGTGTAATCCGCAAGCGCTTGGGTCGGGTGCTCGCAGGAGCTCATGGCGTTGATGACCGTCGGTCCGACCGACAGCGCGCGCATCTCCTCCAGCGGACCATTGGTGCGCATCACCACCGCGTCGAGAAACAGCCCCAGGATCCGGCCGGTGTCGGTATGGTTTTCCCCGGTGCTGAGCTGGATCTGGTTCTCGTTCAGGGACAGCACGTCCGCCCCGAGGTACCGAGTCGCGCGCCAGAAGGATACCTGCGTCCGCGTCGAAGGCTTGTTGAACATTAGGCCGACGGACCGCCCCGCCAGCGCACCCCGGAACCGCTCCTCGTTGGCAGAGAAGTCGTGGCAGAGGGCGAACAGCCTCTCGATCGCGGATCGGTCCAGATCGTCGATGGACAGCAGCGATCGCCGCACCCTGTCCTCCTGCGAGGCGTTCGGCTTCAGGTTTTCATGAGCCAAGTGCATAGAGTTACTCCCTGGGAAGAATATCGCCCTAAACCACGGTCAGCGGGCGGCCCGGCCTGAAGAACCCGGCCTCGCGCAGGGCATAGATCGCGGCGGCGACAACTGCGGCCGCGCTGGCCATCAGCATGGCGAGGGTGGCATGACCTTGCGCCAGCTGGTCGCCATAGACGAAACCGCCCGCAGCGCTGCCCAGAAACAGGCCCAGGCGGCGGACGAACCCCGCATGCGCACGCGCGTCATCCGGGACACCTTCGAAGGACACGTGCTCCATCAGCGGTTGTTGGCTGTAATGGGCGGCCTGCCGCGCGAGGTAGAGCATACCGAAGACCCACGGCACCATCGCCACTGAGGCCGCCGCCAGCAGCACGCCAGACAGCATCAGCAGCACCATGGAGGTCACGTTCAGGTTCCTGGCCCTGAGCTGCGACGCCAACATCAGCAACACGGCCAGGCAGATGAAGCGCTCTGCCGACAGCAGCAGCAGCGCCGGCTTCAGGTCCAGGTGCAATCTCTCGACGAACAGCAGGTTGGCAAAGCGGATCGACAGCACGGCGCTGACCCCGATGGAGAACGCAGCCATGAAGGTGAAGACGAAATGCGGGCGCAACCGTCGGATGATGCCTCGGTTCTCCTCGGTGTCCTGCCCGGTCTTCGCCGCGCCGGAGGCATGGTGCCGGAAGGGCAGCAACAGCCGCACCAGCGCCATCGCTGCCGAAAGCAGCCCGGCAAACAGCAAGTACCCGGTATAAAGATCGACGCCGCGCACCAGCCCCGAGCCGTATTCCACCGCCGTCACGATCAGCGTGCCGCAGCCCGAGGAGGACAGGAACACGATGAAATACAGGTTGAAGAAATGGCGTTGCCGGTCGGGTGCCACGTGTTCGAGCATCGCCGCCGACCCCGTGCTCAGCATGATCGCCGACCCGGCGCTGCACAGGCCAAAGACCAGCACGTGGGCGGGGAAGCTCGCCAGCAGGGGGAAGGCCAGCATGCAACCTGCAAAGAGGCCGGAGCTGAGTTTGAACATCAGCCCGGCGGAGCCCGCGAACCGTCCGCCCACCATGGCGACCAGGACGCCGGCCATCACGAGGGAGCCAACCGAGAAGATCTGGCCGATCTGGTCCTCGCCAAGACCAAGCGCTCGCAGGTGCAGCGCGTAGAGCGCGTCGAAGATGCTGGTGGACAGACCGAAAAGGGCGCAACTTGTCCAGTAGACGGCAAGCGGTGTTGTCGGGATCGGGACGCTATGCATCGCTCCCCCCCGCTAGCGGCAGTGCCTGTTCCAGGTTGGCCAGGATTTTGTTCAGCCCCTTGGTCAGCGCGACCGGGTCTGGCGCAGTGACAAAGGCGATCCCGGCATTGGTCAGGGTGCCTCCAGCCGAAAACATCTGCGGCATGGGCTGGCCCGGCGAGATCGACTGGCAAAGCTCCACGTGTACAATGATATCTTCGCCAGCCAGTCTTTTCCAGTCTACCTCGGCGGGAGCGAAAAGCCGCGCGCTGGCCCAGGGCTCGCCCGTTCCGTCAGCACTGATCAGCGACAGCGACGCCGCCGCGCCCAAGGGCTCACGCTCTTCAAAATCCGGCAGAGTGCAAGGGATGCCCAGCAGCGTGCAGACCAGAAGGTCGACGTAGTTGATGCCAAAGACTTCGGCCAGCTCCTTCGCGATGGCCACGCCGCCCATGCGCGCCGCGGTCTCCACCAACTGCACCTCACCGCCGGCGACTAGCTTTATCTCGGTATGGGTGGCGCAATTCTCGAAGCCAAGCGCCTCAACCGCCTTGCGCGCCGCGTCCACGATCACAGCCTTTTGCGACGCGCTGAGAGGACAGGGGACGATGTTGGACACCTCGATGAAGGGCGGAATGGTAGGCAATCGGGCGCTAATTGCCAGCGGGTGGTAAATCCCGTCCCGCACTAGGCCTTCGACGCTGAGGTAATCTCCCCAGACCGGGTCCATGTACCAGCCCTCCGTCGAGGAGCGGATGATCTGCTCGGCGATGACGCGCGGGGGCCTGCCCGTCGCCGGGTCGCTCTTGCCGACACGCCGCGCGCGCGCCACGGCGTCCTTCAGGTCGGCCAGCCTGTCCGCAGCTTCCTCCATTCGGCTCACCACCTGTTGCCCAACCGAACCCGCGCCATTGGCTGGCTTGATCAGCAAGGGCATCCCGATGGTCCGGCATGCCTCGGCTATATCCTCTGCCGTGACGACCTCGCGAAACAGCGGTTGTGGAATCTCTGCCGCTTGCCACGCCGCCCGCATGTCGAGCTTGTCGCGCCCGAGGCGGACATTCTGGCCCACATGTCGAAGCCCCAGGCGCCCGGCGGCCAGGCACACCGATTCCAGCAGGTACTCGGAAAAGGTCAGGATCCCGTCCACCTCATGCGCCTTCGCGGCGAGGTAGATGGCTTCTGGCACGTTGCCCTCATAGAACGCCTCGACCGGGCTGACAGAGCGGGTGTGATGCTCGATCACCGCGAGGTTATGTGCGTTGGGCTGGTATACGGTTAGGGTATAGATCTCGGCGCGCTCTGCGAGGATCGGCAGGGCATAGTCGATGGGTGGCCCGGAAGGAGCATAGACGTACAGAAGGCGTTTTTTCATGGTCGCACTGGCTCACTCTGACTCTGACAAGGCCATCTGGCGCTCTGTCTTGAACTTATAGAACCGGTCGTTGACGATGAACCCGTCCAGTCCGGTGTCGCGGGCGTAGGCGAACAGGTCACTGGTGCGATTGATGAACCCGGTGCCGTTGAAATTGAGAGAGGTGTTGCACAGGACGCCGACCCCGCTCTTCTCCTTGAAGGCGCTCAGCAGGCGATGGAACTGTGGGTTCTGCTGCGCCGTCACGGTCTGCGCCCGCGCGGTGCCGTCTACGTGGGTGATTGCCTTCAGCTTAGGGTTCAGTACCCGCTGGAACAGCAGCATGTAGGGGGATGGCTGCGCTAGGTCAAAATGCAGCCCGGCATCTTCCTCCAGGCAGATCGGCGCAATCGGCCGAAAGCCCTCGCGGCGCTTGATGACGTTCAGTCGCTTGTGCGTCTCTGCGTCGAAGGGCGCGGCGATGATCGAGCGGTTGCCCAGCGCCCTCGGCCCGATCTCGCAATTGCCCTGCACCCAACCAAAGATCTTACCGGCCAACAACTCCGATGCCACCTGCGCCATGTCGAGCACCTTCACCACCAACTCAGGCTGGTCTGATAGGTCGTCAACAAAGGGCTGTCCGGCGTAGACGCTCCAGCTTATCTTGGCCGCGCCGGTGAAATGGCGCATAGCGTCAACAGCGGTGCCGATCGCCGAACCGGTGTCGTTGGTGCAGGGTGGGATGAAAACATCATCGAACAGCCTGCTTTCGATCCAGCGACGGTTCCACTCGCAGTTCAGTCCACAGCCGCCGGAAATCAGCAGCGGATAGCCTTTGCGCATATTCCGTTTCGCAAAGTCGTGGAACCTATCAAAGATCGCGTCTGAGAAGCGCTTTGCAAGGGTGGTGAACTTCGGATGTGTCACGCCGATGTTGTAATACGGCGACGCACTCATGTCCGATTTCGCGAGAGAGCGCAGGATGCCCTCGCGGGACAGCAGGAAGTCGATGATCTCTTGCTCGTCCTTGTTCGGCGTGCCCGCCTCGCCATAGGCACAAAGCGCCATCAGCTTGCCGGGGTCCTCGTTGCGCAACTGGCCCTTGGGCAAAGTGAAGGCCGGATCGGCGAGTGCATAGAGGAAGGAATACTTGTTACCTGGGGTCGTCATGACCTTGCCAAGGTGCGTCACCTGCCTCTGCCCGTCGATCTCGTAGAAATCGCCTAGGGCGCCTTCCCAGATAAGCGCGTAACAGGGCGTTCCGTCGGCGAGGGGCGACATGCCATAGGAGCCCCATAGATGCGAGCGTTCATGCGTGGACGAGTAGAACCGCACGGTCTTTCCGAAGATCGTCCGCTTCCCGGCGGCCTCCGATCCCGCGCCGATCCCGTAGTAGCCCGCCGCCTCGGCATTGTCGCGCGCCATGCCGGTTTTCGACCAGCCACTGAAGGCGATCACGTCGGGGATCTGGTCGAGACAGCCGGCTGCTTCGAGGAAGGTCGTCGGCGTCAGGCTCGAATACCTGGGGAAGCTGTCCTTCTCTGCCTCGTAAGAATAAAGCAACCGCCCCTTCGATGCGTCCAGCGCCGCGATGGTACCGTCATGTCCCGGCTTGAATGACATTATCAACATGGAAGATAGCTCATTGCAAATTTTACCAGCGCTGCAGTTGTGGAAAGAAGTCTGGCACGCCGATGGCCTGGCCCGTGTCGATGGCGAGTCTCAAAAGCGCTTGGCCCAGGGCAAGATCCAGGATGCCAAGCCCGAATGGCGAGAAGATGATGGGCCGCGACGGGTCCGGTACGCAAGTCCCGCACATGACCCCGGCAAGTGTGCCATGGGCGAAGGTGCGCCCCCCCGACTTCTGCTCGGCGAGATGCGGTGAGGTATTCGCCTTCATGCAATGCTCGATATCGTCGAAAATATTGCAGGCCTGCAGAACGATATCCGGTGACAGGTCGCGCAGCGAGATATTGAGCACGACCTGCCCCGGAAAAAACGGCGCGGGGTCGTCGATGTAGGGCACGCCGGCACTTGTCGCGAGAACCACAAGGTCGGCGCAGCGCAGTGTCTGCGCCGCGCTGTCGTGCACACTGACCTTCCCATCGAACCGCGCGCCGACAAAGGCGGCCAGGTGATCGGCGGAAGGCTTGTGTATGTCGTGGATCCGGATGTCGTCGAAGGCCCAGCCGTCTATGTCGAGCGCATGGACAATGCTCCGCGCGATCACCCCGGCACCGACGATGCCCAGCCGACCTATGCGCCTGCCCCGGGTCTCCCCAGCAGCCCTGCTCTCGCGAGTCCTATCAGGCAGCAACAACCGCGCCGCCAGCACCGCCGATGCCGCTGTTCGCATGGCGCTGATCTCCGATGCCTCGAGACAGGCCAGCGGATAGCCAGTCTTGTAGTCATTCAGGATCAGCACTGCCGAAGCGCGGGGCAGGTTCTCGCGGACGTTTTCGGGGTAGCTTGCGATCCACTTCAGCCCGGAGATTGGTGCCGCACCGCGAATGGCCGCCGGAAGGGCTATGATCCGGTCGCTGGGTCGGTCATCGAAGCGCAGGAAGTAGCTGTCGGGGTTGATCGTTTGTCCTGCTTCGTGAGCGAGGTACGCGTCACGTATGATGGCGATGATGTCGAGCGAGCGCAGTAGCCCCGACACCGCCGCACCTGAGACAATGTAGAACTGCGCGCTCATCCTCGATGGCTCCTCGTCGCATCCTGCACCGGCCGGTGGTCGGCGGCAGGACAAGTCCGGGGCGGTTCGAACGACCGCCAGCCGGGACGGTAAACGTTCAAGCCACCGAGCCCATCGGGGACGCTTAGCCCCGCGGTGCCGAATTTCTCCGCCACCCAGTCATCGTTGTAGACTGTGTCGAGGTAGCGGTCGCCAAAATCGGGACTGATTGCGCCGATCACCGCCGACGACCGCAGTCGCAGGGAGGGGTCGCGCACGGCGGCCAGGACCGACCCGGTCGAGCCTCCGAGCAGCCAGCCGCTCCGGCGGGCGATCTCGCGGCAAAGGCGCACGCCGTCGATCTCTGGTACCAAGATCACCGCGTCGACGAGCTCAGGATCGCAGATCTCGGGCACCCGGCTAGTCCCCATGCCCGGCACGTAGCGCGGCCCGGGAGCACCGCCGAAGGTGATTGACCCTACAGTGTCAACTGCGATGATCCGAGTCTCGGGCTGCACTTCCTTAAAGTAGCGGGCGCATCCCATAAGCGTGCCTGTGGTACCGGCGCCGACGAAGAGATGGGTAATTCCCGGCAAGCTGCCATAGATCGCCGGCCCGGTGGTGACGCGATGAATCTCCGGGCCTGCCGGGTTCTTGTACTGGTTGAGCCAGATGTAACAAGGATCGCGCCTCAAGCATTCCTCGATGTAGCGGATGCGGCTTCCGAGAAAGCCGCCGATCATGTCTCGCTCCTTAATACAGACGACCTCGGCGCCAAACGCCCGCATGATGCTCACGCTGGCCGCAGGCGTATTGGGATCAACGACACAGCAGAAGCGGTAGCCACGCTGCGCGCACAACATCGCTAGCGCGATACCGAGATTGCCCGAGGACGATTCTATCAGCACCGAGTCTGGAGAGATCCGTCCCTCCCGCTCCGCCGTCTCGACGAGGCCGATGGCGGTTTTGAGCTTGATCGAACCAGCAGCATTTCCGCCTTCCAGCTTCAGCGAAACCGTGGCCTCGGCTAACCCGTCGATGTGCAGGTACGACCCTTCGTCGATGCCGTAAGCCACAAGGTATTTAACGATTTCTGCGCCCGCGCCGTTTGATGAATTTTTTGCCACCACCCCACCCCAAAATCACTCCTAAAGGCCGTCTTTCCCATCATCTCTATATCTCTATTCTATAGCTCTTGCCGTTCGGATTGGCGTCACGAGCCCCGATGATGAGATCGGCGAAGCCGTCGCCGTTGACATCGCCAGCCGAAGCGACCCTTAGATATCCAGGACCTACATACCTTCCAGACAAAATGTCAAGGTTGATGTTAGCTGAGTTCCAATCGGCAACCTTGCCCTGGTTGGCTATCATCGAAGTTGGACACTGTCCGTCGTCAGAATATTTGAGACTTTGTCGCCCGATATGGCGGTCTGGGCTTCATGCTGGCCAATCCTGAGAAAAAGCCGGATCGCCATGCGGCTCAGCTGCGGGAAATGCGGGAGGCGTCGGCGGAAGAGTTGACGAAAATCTTCTTCGTCACGCAGCGCGCGATCGAAGGCTTGCGCAAGAAGGAACTGGATTCGCGCGCGGCCGCCTTGAGCATGCCGAGCGAGGAGCTGCGGCAGAAAAGCTTCGCCGAGCAGAAAGCCCTGCTGAAAGAGGCCGGTAAGGATTTCGTCGGCCTCGCCAAGGAGGAGTTCCATCGCCTGCAATCCTTGGGCCGCGGATTGCAAAACCTGCATGGTCGCCTGGTCGAATTGGGGATCTTCAAGGATCGGGAAGCCGAGAGGGCGCAATCTCCCGAACCCGAGAAACCCGTGAACGACGCGCAAAAGGCGGCGCAAAGGCTGAGGGGCCTGAACGATCAAGGCCGCGCGGTCTAATCCTCTCCCGCCCTTCGGATCTCCCAGAGGGCCTGAGGCTGCCGGGTTCCCGGCAGCCTCTTTTTCTGGGCCCGTCACCCGGCGGTTAATGTCGCCGTCAAAGCGAAGACTTTCTCGACCTCGTCGGTCTGTTCCTTGCCGGCCTGTATTCTGGCCAGGCGCTCGATCTCCTGTTGCCGGGCGGCGATGGAATTCGCCGGCAGGGGGCCGGCCGGGTTCGGGCCGGAATTGTCGCGCAGCGAGTAAACCTGGGCCCTTAGCTCGGGATCGCGAAACCAAAGCGGGGTCTTGAGGCGCAGCGGCCGGGTATTGAACTTCTGGAGGATCAAAAAATGGGTGCGCTCCGGCATATTGGTCACATCGGTAACGCTCAAAAGATCGACGCGCTGCTCGCTCTCGGAATGATTGGCCGAGAATTCCGAGGCGGCCTTGGAAAACCCGCGCGTTCGGCTGATCGAGGTCGTTCGCTGTGTCGTCGATCCCACCATCTTGATGATTTTCTCGATGGTGGTCGGATCGTTCTGCGGGAAAACGAGCTTGACCGCCGTGGTATTGTCGATGACCTCGACATCCTCGCGGCTATAGATCTTCGCGATCTGGCCATAGGCTTGCGCGATCAGCGAGTAAAAGGTCTTCTTGGACCGACCGAGATCGGGCCCGGTCAGAACGGCATCGATCCGCGGCAATTTGGCGAATTCGTCCATCATGAAATGCACGGCGAAGGGCCCTAGTTTGCGACCGCGGCGATTGACCTCGTTGGGGCCGTAGGAGAGGAGCTCCTTCGAGAGCACCTCGTAAAGCAAGGCCGTGACATTGGCGAAGGCCGAGGCTTCGGCCTGGTTGACGCAGATGTAAAGCGTCATCGGCCACCATTTCCCGGTCTCGTCGGGGATGCCGCGAAGATCGGCGGGGAGAAAATCGCAAGCCGAAGTGCGCTCGGCGGTCGTCGGATTCTTGAACGGCAATAGCGCCTGATCCATGGTGCCGAGAACGCCGGAGCGCTCGCGATCGGCCATGTTGATGAGGGTCGAGAGTTCCTGGACGGTGCGGTGCGGGAATTTGAGCGCGATCGCCTTGTCGACGAGCTTCTGGATCCAGTCCTTCATGGGATCCCCCGAGTAATACTGATTGCGCGCGGCGGCTTGCTTCTGCTCGGCTTCCGATTTGCGGTTGGCGGCCATCTGGCCTTCGACGATGAAATCGACCAGCATCGGAATCGAGGCTTCTCGGCCATGCCAATTCGTCGGAATGTCGTCGTAATCGTCATGATCATTGACCTGAGCGACCACGAAATGCAGGAAGCCGACGAGAGCGGCGCGCCCCTTATTCGTGAAATAATCCGCTCGGCCCTCTTTCCCGTCCGGCAAGAGCGTTTGCGCGACCGTATCGAGATAGGTATTTCGGGCGCCTTCCTCGTCGGGCACGATCTCCCTAGCGATGAAATTGAACCGCGGATAGAAGATCCCGCGATCCGGCTGATCGGTCTTCGACCAATCGATCATGAAGACCTTGGAAACGGTCGACCGATAGCCGGATGTCATCAGAAAAAGCTCGGGCTTCGGATCGTTGACGATGAAGGTGCAATCCGGTGTGCTCTGCATCGAGGGCACGACATAGCCGGCGGTCTTGCCGGTTCCGGGAGGCGCCAGAACGAGGACGGAGACCGTCTCGATCAGGCGGAATTTCCGGCGCTGCGGCGTCAATCCGAGGTGCAGATAGCGCCCTTGTTCGACACCGAACATTTCGAGCTTTTCCATGGCGGCGATGTCGCCTTCGTCGGCCCAGCGCGAATCGCCGTGAATCATCGGATAGGGGCGATGGGGGTTCAACCTGGCGAAGATTCCGGCGATGGCAATTTGCAGAAGAACGATACCGCCGAGGGTGCCGGCCCGGAAGATCGGGTTTTGCGCAAAGAATCGTCTATAGCTGGCCTCGATATAATCGAGATCGCTTGCCATGCGCTGGAGATAGGGACCGATATTGCGCGCCGTTCGTTCGGTCCACCCGAAATTCCATAAAGAGACCGTCAAGGGGGCCAGATAGAAGAGGGCGAGAATTCCCAAAACCAAGCCCAGGATCACGCGCCCGTGCCAGCGATTATGGGCGAGATATTCCTGCATCTGGTGCCGGGGATAGAGGATCCCCTTGTAGCGTATGCCGCCTTGGCCCATGACGGGGAGGCCCCTCTCACGATATATCGGTTACACGGCGCAGAGCACCGTGCCGCTCGATATGAATGGTCTTGAAATGCTTCTTGATCTCGGCGAGCGTTGCCTCGCGATCGGCATTCGGTAGGGAATGCGAGATCCGATCGAAGAAGGCGTTATGAGCGGCCTCGATGCTGCTGGCGTGGATGGTCGTCAGCATATTGCCGTGTCCCGAGCGCGATAATTCGAAAGCGGTTGCCGCATTGCTGGTCGAAAGCTCGCCGCAGAGGATGACATCGGGGGTCATGCGGACGAGAAGATCGACGACCATCTTGAAGGTCATGCGATTGGCCTGTTCGGTGCGGCTGACGAGAATATGGACGTGATTGAGCTGCGGCACGATGAGCTCGGGCGTGTCCTGAACGGTGACGATGCGCGCTTGGGGATCGATCCTGCGAATGAGGGCATTCATCATGGAGGTCTTGCCGGTCGCGGTCGCCCCCGATATCAGAAGATGCCGGCTCTTGGCCATGTAATAGTATAGGCGTTCCACGGCATC
This sequence comes from uncultured Rhodospirillaceae bacterium, assembly GCA_964415425.1. Lineage (GTDB taxonomy): Bacteria > Pseudomonadota > Alphaproteobacteria > Dongiales > Dongiaceae > Dongia. The sequence goes on from CAYQAG010000026.1 coordinate 36,449, forward strand.
CTCCGGCAGATTTGGCTCGGATTCGTCGTGTGCGACGGCCAAGGGTTGTCCGGAGATCAGGCCCCAATCCTTGAGATCGATAGTGAATTGGGGGTCGTACTGGCGGATGTTGAGCGCGACATTGCCGCCGGGGATAGGTTCGTCATAGAGGCAGTTCGGGCCCGATATGGCGGTGAATCGATGACCGCCGGGAAGCGTCGCGAAAACGGTCGGAACCTCCATGGGAGCGAAGGGAAGCTGATAGGTATTGGCGACGGCGCTGACGGCGGTCCGCAAATACTCGATAGTCAGCTTGGGATCGGCTTCGCGGATCCAAACCTCTCCCCGGCTATTGGCGCGCCGCAGACGAAGCCAAACCTCGCGCGGCCTGTTGACGGCGATTTCTTCGATATCGGGCTGGAGATACCAATGGGTGAAGTGCCTTAGAATAGCGACCAGGGTGGATAATTCGGAGACCTCCGGATCGGAAGCCTTTGGGGCATCGGCGCCGGTCGCTAGGCTCATGGTAGAAGATCTTCGATGGCATTGGGATCGGGCGGCGTCGGGACGACGATTGGCGATCCGGAATTTCCGGCATTCTGAGAATTCGGCGCGGCGTTTCCGGATGAAGAATTGCCAAGATAATTGGGCTGCGTCATTGCCGCCGCCGGCAGCAGAATGTCTCCGGTTTCGGGATCGACGAGATTGCCTTTCTCGTCGACGCTGCGGCCGTATTCGTCGACGTGGATTTTCGGGAGCGCCGGCGTATCGGTCGACTCCGATTTCGCCACCGCCGACGGCGCGGATTCGAGGCTTTCCTCGTCGGGAGATTTCAGAAAGAGATCGGTCGTCGGGAAAACGGTCAATCGCGTGCCGGCGGGAACTTCCAGGATCGGCTGGAGACCGAGCCTTTCCTCGAGCATCTGGTCGAACAGCGATTTGAAATCCTGGCGAAGCTGCTCGGCGGCGCGGGATTTGGCGTCGCCTGTGGTGGTGGTTTGGCCGTCGCTTTCCAAGGTCGTGTCGGATTCCCCGCCGATCGCGTAAGTGGCGCCGGCCGAGACGAGAGAACCGAGGAGGAGATTGCCGAAACGCTCGAGCCAGCGATTGTCGCGATAACCGGGAACGCCCATCCGGCCCATCGCATCCCCGGATACGGCATCGAATCTGAACCTGACGCCGTCGGGGCGAATGAGATCCGTCCAGGCGATGGCGATCTTCTCTTGGTTCGCTTGGGCCTCTCCGATGAGCTTGCTGCCGCGCGGCAATAAGACGACTCGGCTCTCGCCCCCGTAGACATCGCGATTGACGATAGCGATGGCGCGTCCCGATTGTCGCGAATCGATCGGAAAGAGGAGGGTCGCGGTGATGACCTTGTCGATCGTGATGATCCGCGTCATATCGACCGGCAGGCTCGATTTGGTCTGAGCGACGCCGATTTCGGCCCAATCTCGATCCTGACCGTCGCCGGGGAGCTTGCCCTGGGGGAGGATCCTCTGATCGAGAAGGTCTCGCTGCCGCGCGGCTAAGGCGGCCAAGGTCGCATAAGGCGGCACGGGTTGTATCTGAGGCGGCGGAACAGGCGCCCTGGCCTCACCCGAGATCGGCAAGGTCAAAGTGAGAGTTTCGACGGCCCCGCTCGAATTGGCGATTTCGCCGAGAATACGGACCTCCAGATCGGGGAGGCGGCCGGCCTTGGTCGGTTGCCACCGTAACCCGATCTGGCAGCCTTGCCCCGGCGGAATTTGCTTATCCACGCAATCCGTTTCGAGACGAATTCCGTTTTCGTCGCCATAGAGGATCTCGGCCTCCTTGATCTCGCCTGGGAATCCTTCGGTAAGAATCGTGAAGCTCGCGGTTGCGCCGGCGGCGATCTCCACTTGGCCGAAAGCGAGACTCGATTTGGAGAGCGAAAGCTTGCCGGTTCTGACGGGTGGAATCGGTGGCGGCGCCGTGGTGAAGATCGGGTCGCTTTTGGGGAGCGGCGGCGGCTTAACGGCTTCTTCGCCGGGAGCGAGCAACAGATAAACGCCGCCGAGAACGCTGGCCGTAACGCCGGCAATGAGCAGGGTTAGCGCAACGGGCTTCATGGCTCGCGGAGCAGAGAGCAGGCGATACCGGCCTCGGCCAGGGTTTCGCAAAGCCTCGTTGCGGAAGCGATATCGCCGACAGGACCGGCAAGGAGGCGCATCGGATATCGGCTATCGGGCGCGCCGATCGTCGCGGCCTTGACGAAATTCGGCCGCAGGGCCTTGAGCTCGGGATAAGACTG
>CAYQAG010000027.1:0-34203 GCA_964415425.1 uncultured Rhodospirillaceae bacterium
GCGCGTTTTGGCGGCCATGATGGCGTTCCCGTCTCGATGATGCCGCGAGGCTTTTAGCGGCTTTGCCGCCCAAGGGGAAGGGCGATGCCTTCCCGCCGGCCGCCGCTTCGGCTCCCGCGCGATTTTAATGGATAGGCCGGGGGTTCCGTCCCGCTCGAATAGGCTTTAGATTGCGGCATGGACAAAATCCTGCGCGATCTTCCCGATCTTCTCCCCGGCTGGGTCTGGTTGACCGGGGCCGGACCCGGCGCCGCCGAGCTTTTGACCTTGCTGGCGCTGAAAGGGCTGCGGGACGCCGATGTCGTCGTTTACGATGCCTTGGTCGATCGGCAGATCCTCGATCTCGCCCGACCGGGCGCCCTCCTGGAATATGCCGGCAAGCGCGGCGGCAAGCCTTCGGCGCGGCAGCCCGATATTTCGCTCCGCCTCGTGCAATTGGCGCGGGAAGGGAAACGCGTGCTGCGCCTCAAGGGCGGCGATCCCTTCGTCTTCGGGCGCGGCGGCGAGGAGGCGCTGGCCCTCGTCGCCGCCGGCATTCCCTTCCGCATCGTGCCCGGAATCAGCGCCGGCATCGGCGGCCTTGCCTATGCCGGCATTCCGCTCACGCATCGCGATTGCAATCAATCCGTCGCCTTCGTCACCGGCCACGATCAAACGGGCGATCTTCCCGAAGCCGTGGATTGGCCGGGTCTCGCCAAGGGCGCGCCCGTGATCGTGCTTTATATGGCGTTGAAGCATATCGCCAGGATCGCCGAAAATCTGATCGCGGCGGGGCGGCGGCAAGACGAACCCGTCGCGGTCATTGCCCGCGCGACGACGGCCGAGCAGCGCGTACTCACGACCGATCTTGCTCATGCGGCGGCGGCGATCGAAGCTTCGGGGATCGAGCCGCCGGCTATGATCGTGATCGGCGAAGTGGTGCGCTTGCAAGCCGGTCTCGATTGGCTGGGGGCGATGAACGGTCGCCGCCTCGTCGCCGATCCGTTGGGGAAAATTCGCCAAGCCGAGGCGAGTTAGGCGCGATGGCGCGCGGCTTTCTGCTGGCGGCCCCGGCCTCGGGGAGCGGCAAGACGCTGATCGCGCTGACGCTGATCGCGCTCTTCCGCGCAAGCGGCAAGCGCGTCCGTGCCGCCAAAGCGGGCCCCGATTATATCGACCCCGCTTTCCATGCGGCGGCGAGCGGCGCGCCCTGTTTCAATCTCGATCCCTGGGCGATGACGGCGGAGCAGCAACGCGCGCTCCTCGCTCATCAGGCGCAAGAGGCCGATCTCGTCCTCGTCGAAGGCGCCATGGGATTGTTCGACGGGATCGATGCCGAGGGGACGGGTTCCGCCGCCGTCTTGGCGCGAAATCTCGATTTGCCGATCGTGCTCGTCATGCCGGCGCGGGGGCAGGGGGCGACCTTGGGCGCGTTGCTCGACGGTCTCATCGGCTTCGATCCCGGCTTGCGCTTTGCCGGAATCATCTTCAATCAGGTGGGCGGGTCGGCCCATCGCGAAATCCTGGCGAGTATTGCGGCGGCGCGGAATCTGCCCGTTCTCGGCTGCCTGCCGCGCCTCTCCGATCTCGTCTTGCCCTCGCGCCATCTCGGCCTCGTTCAAGCCGGCGAATATGCCGATCTTGCCGAGCGCATCGCGGGCATCGCGAAACTTTGCGCCGAACATCTCGATAGCGCGGCAATTTGGTGCGCGGCCGGAAATATCGCCGCCGAATCCGCATTGCCCTTGCCCGCGCTCCTGCCGCCCTTGGGTCAGCGCCTCGCCGTTGCTCGCGATATCGCTTTCGCCTTTCTTTACGAATCGCAGCTTTTGGCCTGGCGCGCGGCGGGGGCGGAGATTCTTCCCTTCTCGCCGCTTGCCGACGAGGCGCCCGATCGAGAAGCCGATGCCGTCTTCCTGCCCGGCGGCTATCCCGAGCTTCATGCCGGGCGGCTCGCCGCCAATGGGCGCTTCCGCGCTGGACTCCGCCAAGCGGCGGAACGCGGTGCGGTTCTTTATGGCGAATGCGGCGGTTATATGGTTCTCGGTCGCCATCTCGTCGATGCGCAAGGCGAACGCCACGAAATGGCGGGTCTCTTGCCGGTCGAGACCAGCTTCGCCGCCCCGCGCCTCGCTTTGGGCTATCGCCGGCTCGTACTCCAGGCGGCAGGGCCGCTCGGCCCGGCGGGCGCGATCTTCCGCGGCCATGAATTCCATTATTCCCAGGCGATCGACGAAGCGAAGACGGTAGGGATCGAGCCGCTCTTCGCCGTCGCCGATGCGCGCGGGCGCGATCGCGGTCTCGAAGGCCAGCGCCTCGGCAAGGTCATGGGTTCCTATCACCACCTCATCGCTTGCGTTCCATCCTAATGGGGTCGCGGGTTAGGGCGTTGCAGTTAGGCCAATATCCGTCGCTCGCCGGCAAATGCGAATCGCTCGCTTGCTCTTCACTGACAATATCTTGCCAGGGCGGCGGTTTTCGGGCAGGCTGAAAATATCGCCGCTTGAGAGGGGGAAAGCCGATGCCGCCGATGATCCAGATCGAAAATTCCGGTCGCCTTGCGGGAAGCCGCGCGCTCTCCCGAAGCGCCACTCGGCTGATCGCGGCTCTCATCCTGGCGGTTTTCGGCCTCGGCCTCGTTTATGCCGTCGGTTTTGCCGGGCCGCATATCCTGCACAATGCCGCCCATGATGCGCGCCACGCCAACGGTTTCCCCTGCCATTAAGACCTAAGATCGGGTAGGCCATCGGATTGCCTGCCATGTTCGCTATTCTGCGCTCGCTCTTATTCGTCGCTTTGCTTTCGGGCCTAGCGGCGGGTTCGATCGCCTGGGGCTTGCAGGCTTTCGTCACGACGCCGCTTATTCTCGCCGCCGAGACTTACGAAGACTCGGCCGCTGCGAATTTTCCATCGACCGCGCCGGCCGAGGGTGCGCACGATCATGATGTCGCTGCCTGGGCGCCTGAAGATGGTTGGCCGCGCACGCTTTCCACGCTCGGCGCCGATCTCGTCATCGGCATCGGTTTCGCCGCTCTGTTGGTTGCGGCTTATGCCCTGCTTGGCGAGCCCAAGACTTGGCTCGGTGCCTTCGCCTGGGGGCTCGCGGGCTTTATCGGTCTGGCCCTGGCGCCTAGTTTCGGCCTGCCGCCGGAATTGCCGGGAACGGAAAGCGCCGATCTCGTCGCAAGGCAGATCTGGTGGGCGGCGACGGCGATTGCGACGCTTGGCGGTCTTTATCTGCTCGCTCGCCATCGCCGTCCGGTCTTTATCATCCTTGCCGTCGCCCTCATTCTGCTTCCCCATCTGATCGGCGCGCCGCAGCCCGAAATCGCGCATTCCGCCGCGCCCGAGGATTTGCAGCAGCGTTTCCATATCGCCGCGCTGGCGACGAATTTCGTCTTCTGGCTGGCTTTGGGCGGAATCGCTTTTTTCGTCTATCGCCGCTTCGAGATCGGACGGGCTTAAACCCGATCGGCCAAAGCGAAACCGAGATAGATCGCTCGCTGATAGAGTCGCCGCAGAGCCGGGAAGGGAAAGCGCGGCAAGGCTTCCTCGAGTAGCGGATTGCGGGTCGCTTCGCCTCGGCCGGCCAAACGCTCGGCGAGAAGCCGGCCGCAATAAGTCCCCGGCGCGACGCCGTTCCCGATATAGCCGAGGGCGTAGAAGACGTTTTCCGCTTCGACCGCGCCGAGATGCGGGCTGCGATCGCGCGTCACGCAAACCCAGCCGTTCCAGAAATATTCGCTGCCGATCCCGGCGAGCGGCGGGAACATCTCGCCCAAGCGCCTTTCCAGCCAGGCGCGATGCCAAGCCCGGCTCGCGGCGCTGTCCTCGATCCCGCCGCGCGCGCCGAACAGGATGCGCCGGTCGGGCAATAGGCGGTAATAGAAAAGCAGATTGCGCGAATCCCAGATTTTGAGCTGCGTCCGCCAATGGGTCGCGGCGATTTCCGCTTCGCTCAAAGGGCGCGTCACGATGATATTGGAAAGGACGGGCAGTAGGCGGCCGCGCGTAACGCCATGCAGGCGGTCGCCCGTATAGCCGTTGCCGGCGATGACGACGCGCTCGGCGCGCAAATTTCCTTGGGGCGTTTTGAGAACATGGCGACCGCGATCGCGCGACCAGGCGAGGACGGGGCTGGCTTCGTGGAGGATTGCGCCGCGGCGTTTCGCAGCCTCGGCTAAGCCGATCGCGTATTTGAGGGCGTGGAGCGCGAAACCCTCGCCATAGAGCAGAGCGCCATGGGCCTCGCGGCTATCCAGGTAATCGCGTTGCAAGCGCACCTTGTCGAGAATGTCGATGGGGAAGTCGAAGCGCCGCGCGAGGTCCTCGGCATAGGCAGCCATGCCCGGCAGGCGATTGGCGCGATGCGCGAGTTCGAGACCGCCCTCGGGCGTCGCTTCGGCGTCGATCGCTTCCTCGTTCAAGATTCGGCGCACGAGGCGCACGGCCTCCCGGCTTTGGCGGAAGATATCGCCGGCCGCCGTCAATCCGTAACGCCGCGCCCAATCGGCGGGGCCGCTCTTGCCGAATCCGACCGAGGCGAAGCCGCCATTCCGCCCGGAGCAGCCCCAGCCGATGCGATGGGCTTCCAGCACATGCGCGCGGAGCCCGTATTCCTTGGCAAGATGATAGGCAGTCGAGAGGCCGGTATAGCCGCCGCCGATGATGGCGATATCGGCTTCCCGGTCGCCGATGAGGGGCGCCCCCAATTCGGGAGAATGCGGGAGGCTCGCCGCCCAATAAGAGGGCACATGATCGAGCCCCGGCCGGCTGGGATCGATGATCTCGATGGCCATGGAAAATCCTATCGCCCGCTATCCCACTCTCGATTTCCGGCTTGAAACATTTTATAGCTTGGCCGGCAAGCCTTTTCGGTTCCGTCCTTGTCCCTCGATCGCCGCTCCGCCGCATCGCCTTCCCGATCCCCGTTCCCCGCTATCCGCGCCGCCATTCGGGCGCTGGGTTCGCCGGGGCCGGCCCTCTTTGCGGCGCTCTTCGCCATCGAATCCTTCGCGCGCGCCTTGCTGGCGCCGGTCATTCCGTTGGAAGCCCTGCGCCATTTCCAATCGCCGCGCAATGTCAGTCTCGCCGTCACGGCTATCGGCGTCGCCGGCATTCTCGCCTCTTTGGCTTTGCCGGCCTTGATCCGTCTTCTCGCGCCCCGACGGACTTATCTCGCCGCCATCGCTGCCTTGGGAATCGCCTCGCTCGCCATGCTGACGGGTTCGCTCTTCGGTTTCGTGCTGGGTTGGGCCTTGCGGGCCATGGCGGCCGCTGCCTTGCTGGGTCTTCTTAATCTCTATATCGCGACCTTCATCGACAAGGCGCGGCTTTCGACCGCCGAACCCTTGCGCACTTTCGTTTCCGCGACCGCCTGGGTCAGCGGCCCTTTCTTCGGCGCTTATCTTTATGGCATCGCCGACTGGATTCCCTTTGCGCTCTCGGCGCTCGTCGCCGGTCTGCTGCTGATCTATTTCCGTTGGCTTCGCCTCGAAGCGACGCAGCCGATTGCCGCCCGTTCCGAAAGGCGCAACCCGATCGCCCATCTGCGCCGCTACTGGGAACAGCCGCGCCTTCGCCTCGCCTGGCTACTCAATTTCGGCCGCGAGACCTGGTGGGTCGCCTTCTTCACCTATGGCCCGATCTATCTTGCCGGCCAGGGTTGGTCGGGCGAGGCGATCGGTCGCGCCATTTCGAGCTGCACGGCCTTGCTTTTTCTGACCCTCGCTTTCGGCTGGCTGGGGCGCCGGCTCGGCTTGCGGCGTTTCATCGTCGGCGCCTTCTTGTGGATCGCGGCAACGACGGCGCTCGTGGCCTTCGTTCTCGACCGCCCCGAAATCGCGGTCTTCGGCCTCTTCGCGGGCGCTTTCGGCGCCGTCGCCTTGGATGCGACCGTCGTCGTCACTTTCTTGCGCGCCGTCCGCCCGCGCGAGCGCGCGCAGATGGCAATGGTCTTCAGCACCTATCGCGACGCGGCCGCCACTTTGCCGCCGGCGCTTTTCGCGGGGCTGTTGAGCTTCCTGCCGCTCGGCGCCGTCTTTCTCGCCGTGACGGGGCTTTCCCTGCTTTGCGCGGGTCTTGCCCTTTATCTGCCGAAGCGGTTGTGACGGGTGCGGCTCTCGCCAAGCCGCCCGGCACCGGCTATCCTTCGCCCATGACCGGGAAGCATGGCCGCCCGCCCGATCTGGCGGATATCGAAGACTTGGCGCGCCGAGCGATGGCGGCGTTGCCGGCCGAATTTCGTACGGCGATCGGCGATGTCGCCCTGATCGTCGAGGAATTTCCCGACGAGGCCACACTGGCCGATATGGGCATCGAATCGCCCTTCGAGCTTGCCGGACTCTATCGCGGCGTTCCGGCGACGGAAAAAAGTTTCGCCGATCCGGCGCCTTTCCCCGATACGATCCATCTCTATCGCCGGCCGATCCTCGATTGGTGGGCGGAAGAGGGTATGCCGCTCGACGAACTCATCCTGCATCTCGTCGTTCACGAGATCGGCCATCATTTCGGATTGAGCGATGAGGATATGGAGCGGATCGAGGCGGCGGCGGAAGGGGCGCTCGATCGCGCTTAATCGCTGGCGCAGGAATCGCCCGACGAGGAATCTCCGGAATCGCAGGACCCGGCATTGTCCGAGGGCGGGATATAGATCGGCTGATCGGTACTCTCGACGCCCTCGCCGGCCGGCGGTCTCTTTCCCTGGAACCAGCCGATCACCGCCGCGCAAAACTCGCCGAAGGTCATTTCCCGAGCCATGATGGTGTCGCGCCTTCGCTTTATTTGTGATGCGCGGTGGTGAGAAATTGGCGCAGGCGATCGGATTTGGGATTGGCGAAAATGACTTTGGGATCGCCATCTTCCTCGATTTTGCCCTGATGCAGGAAGATCGCCTTATTGGCGACTTCGCGGGCGAAGCCCATTTCGTGGGTGACGACCAGCATGGTGCGGCCCTCTTCGGCCAATTGGCGCATGACGCGCAGCACTTCGCCCACCAATTCGGGGTCGAGCGCCGAGGTCGGCTCGTCGAACAGCATGACCTTGGGTTCCATGGCGAGCGCGCGAGCGATGGCGGCGCGCTGCTGCTGCCCGCCCGAAAGATGGCTCGGATAATGATGGCGCTTATCGGCGATGCCGACCTTGGCCAGCAATTTCTCGGCCCGCTCGACGGCTTCCCGGCGGGGAACCTTGAGGACGTGAATCGGCGCTTCGATCACGTTTTCCAAGATCGTCATATGGGACCAGAGATTGAAGCTCTGAAACACCATGCCGAGACTGGCGCGGATGCGATCGACCTGTTTCATGTCGGCCGGTTGCGCATGGCCGCCGGCGACGGGCTTCATGCGGATCAATTCGCCATTGACGAAGACCTTGCCGGAATCGGGAGTTTCGAGAAGATTGATGCAGCGAAGCAGCGTGCTTTTGCCCGAACCCGAAGACCCGATCATGGCGATGACGTCGCCGATCTGCGCTTTCAGCGAAACGCCCTTCAGGACTTCCAATTGACCGAAGCGTTTATGCAGGTCTTCGACGACCAAAGCCGTTTCCGCCATTTTCCCCCGCCCGATTTCGCGATCGGCCCCCCTTGGCTCTAAAGCCTATCTAAGCCGCTTTTGTCCCGCCGGCCAAGGGGAAAGCGCGAAGGGCGCCCGCTTGAGGCGCGAAAGATCGCCATTTCCGCGCGAAAATGACCGATTTCCGCCCATCCTCCGCAGCTTGACAAGGTTGGGCGGCTTGGCCTTAATCCCGGCCAATTTTCGCGACATGGAGATGACGACGATGAAAGGGACTTTTGTCCGATCCGGCTTGGCGGCGCTGACCGGCCTTGCCTTGGCCGGCTTTCTGGCCGGAAGCGGACCGAGCCTCGCCGATGAGGCGGATTGTGCGGATTTGCGGCTCGAACTCGATGCCAAAGTCTATGACGTATCCTGCGAACTTGAGGGCCTCAATCTGGAATACGGCCAGACCGAAGCTCAGATCATTGACGCCATCGCCAAGGACGGATCGCATTTCGTCTATGCCGTCGACCTTGTCGCACCGACGCAAAGCTATTTCGAGGATAACGGCAATCTCCGGGAGACGATGGAGAATTTCCTCGGCTCCGATAATATCAGCAATTGGCGCAAGGGCGAGGATGTCGACGAAATCGCCCGCACGGCCGAATTCACCGGCGACGTGAAGGGCATTCGTTCCGATTGCGTCGGTTTTAGGGTCAATGCCTCGCGACTCTATGGCGGCTGGAAGCGGATCGTTTTCGGCGTCGCTTGCGGCCGCAATGCCAAGGTCGATGTCTACAAGGCGCTCGCCGATATCAACTTCCCCGGCTGATCGCCGGGCGCGGGGCGCGGGATCGGTGAGCGAGATCGCCGATCAGCGCGCCATCCTCGATCGCCGGCGCTTGGCGGGCGAACTTTCCGTCATCGCCATCGCTGCGGCCGATCCCGCCTTGGCGAACGAGAAATTGCGCGAAGTCCTGCGCCGTCACCTTACGCAAGGGCGCGACGAAATCCGCCGCCGCTTCGAGGCGGCCGCGCAATCCCGTTCGGCCGGGCGCGATTGCGCGGCTTCCGGCGCTTTCCTGATCGATCAGATCGTGCGCTGCCTTTACGATTATGCGCTGGCCCATGCTTTTCCGCTCGCCAATCCGAGTGCCGCCGAATTGCTGACCATCGTCGCCGTCGGCGGTTATGGCCGCGGCGAATTGGCGCCGCATTCGGATATCGATCTTCTCTTCCTGCTCCCTTACAAGATGACGCCGCATGGCGAGCAGGTCGTCGAATTCATGCTCTATCGGCTTTGGGACCTCGGCCTCAAGGTCGGTCATGCGGCGCGCTCGATCGACGAATGCCTGGCGCGCGCGCGCGGCGATCTCACCATCCGCACGGCGCTGCTCGAAGCGCGCTATATCTGGGGCGAGCCCTCGCTCTTTCACGAATTGCGCCGTCGCTTCGCCAAGGAAATCGTCAAGCCGGGGGGCGAGGAATTCTATCGCGCCAAGCTTGCCGAGCGGGCGGAACGCCATCGCACCGCCGGAGGGTCGCGTTACGCCTTGCAACCCGATATCAAGGACGGCAAGGGGGGCTTGCGCGATCTGCAGACCTTGCTCTGGCTGGCGCGGTTTCTCTGCGGCGTTCGGGATTTCGCCGAATTGGCCGAACGCAAGCTGATCGGTGCGGACGAGATCGCGCGCTATCGCAAGGCGCAGGGTTATTTCTGGACCCTGCGTTGCCATTTGCATTATCTCGCCGGCCGCGCGGAAGAGCGGCTGACCTTCGATCTGCAACCCGAATTGGCGCGTCGCCTCTCCTATCGCGATCGCGCGGGATCGAAGGGCGTCGAACGGCTGATGAAGCATTATTTCCTGATCGCCAAATCGGTCGGCGGCTTGACGCGCCATATCTGCGCCGCCATCGAGAGCGAGGTGCTGCGCCGTCCGGGCCTCAGCCTGCGCCTGCCGGCGATCGGCCCCTGGCGCAAGGAGATCGAGGGTTTTCCGATCGCAGGCGGACGCCTCGGCATTCCGCGGGGCGATCATTTCCGCCGCCATCCCTTGGACATGCTGCGCCTCTTCGCGCTGGCGCAGCGCCACGGCCTCGACATTCAACCCTCCGCCTTGCTCGCCGTCGCACCCGCCTTGCGGCAGATCGACGATCTGCGCGAGACGCGGGAAGCCAATGCGCTCTTTCTCGATATCCTGACCTTTCGCGAAGCGCCCGATATCGCGCTGCGGCGCTTGAACGAGGCCGGCATTTTCGGTCGCTTCGTTCCCGATTTCGGCCGCGTCGTCGGGCAGATGCAATACGACATGTATCACCATTACACGGTCGACGAGCATACGATCTTCGCCATTGGTATCCTGGCGGCGATCGAGCGCGGCGAATTGGCCGAGGAAGCGCCGATCGCGAGCCGCGTCATTCATGAAGTGATTTCGCGGCGCGTTCTTTATGTCGCGGTCTTGCTGCACGATATTGCCAAGGGCCGCGCCGGCGATCATTCGCTGCTCGGCGGAGAGATCGCGGAGCGATTGGGCCCGCGCCTTGGCCTTGCCGCCGAGGAAACCGAACAAGTCGCCTGGCTGGTGCGTCATCATCTGCTGATGAGCAATACCGCCTTCCGTCGCGATATCGACGATCCCAAGACCATCGCCGATTTCGTGGCCGTCGTGCAATCCTTGGAACGGCTGCGCTTGCTGCTGGTGCTGACGGTCGCCGATATCCGCGCCGTCGGACCGAAGACCTGGAACGGCTGGAAGGCGCAATTGCTGCGCGAGCTTTATCACCGGGCCGAGGTCGCGATCACCGGCGGTCTCGCCGCGACCGGCAACGAGGCGCGGATCGGCGAGACTCGAACGGCGCTCGAAACGATGCTCGCCGATTGGCCGGAAGCCGATTTCGCGGCGCATTGGGAGCGCGGCCATGCCGCCTATTGGCTGGCTTTCCCCGTTCCCGTTCTTGCGCGCCATGCCCGGCTCGTGCGGCGCGCGCTTGCCGATGGCGAGGCGCTGGCGGTCGAATTCACCATCGACCCCGCGCGCGCCATGACCGAGGTCACGATCCTGGTCGCCGATCGGCGCGGTCTGGTGGCACAGCTTGCGGGCGCCATGGCGCTATCGGGCGCCAATATCGTCGATGCGCGCATCTTCACTCTCAAGAACGGCCAAGCGCTCGATACCTTCTTCATCCAGGATAGCGATGGCGGTGCCTTCGACCGGCCGGCGCGTCTGGCGCGGCTGGCGGCGGCGATCGAGCGTTATCTCGACCATCCCGACCGCGCGCGCGCCGAATTGCGGGCGATGCCGCTTTTCGTCGATCCCGCCGCGCGGTCCTTCCCCGTCGTCCCGCGCGTTCTCGTCGACAACAAGGCGAGCGCCACCCATACCGTGATCGAGATCAACGGCCGCGATCGGCGCGGTCTCGTTCACGATCTGACCGATGCCTTGAGCGGTCTCGATTTGCGGATCGCAAGCGCGCGCATCGCGACCTTCGGCCATCGCGCCGTCGATGCCTTTTATGTCAAGGATCAATTCGGCTTGAAGATCGAGGACGAAACCCGCATCCGCGCGATCCGCCAAGCCCTGCTCGCGATCCTGACGGAAACGGAAGAGGCGGCCGCCGCAATCGTCGCTTAGGTTTTCGGCGCGGGCCTAATCGTTGCGCAAGTAAGGCGCCGTCCTGGCGCCGAGCGCCCGCCACGTCCCGGCAAAGCCGAGGCCGAGAACGAGCAGCAAGGCAAGAGCGAGAACGAAAGCCGCGAGTTCCGGCGCGAAGACGAGGTCGATTTCGAAGCGGCTGAAAAGCAGAATCGCCGCCGCTCCCGCTCCCAGCGCGAGGGCAAGGCCGGCGGCGATGCCGCCGAGGCCGAGAAATTCGATGGCATAAGCGAGCGCGAGATCGCGCCGCCGCCCGCCCAGCATCTTCAGCAGGACAGCCTCGTAAAGCCGCCTTTGCTGCTGGCTGGCGATGGCATTGCCGAGCACGAGGGCACCGATCAGGATGACCATGGCGGCGGCGGCGCGGATCGCCCAGCCGAGATGGCGCAGGATGCCGGCGACTTGATCCAAGGCATCGCGTACCGCGATCGCCGAGACATTGGGGAATTGCCGCGCCATGGCGACCAGCAAGCCCGCCTCGCCGTTGCGGGCGATATGGATGGTGGCGATATGCGTCTGGGGTGCCGCCGAGATTTCGCCGGGCGAGAAGATCATCACGAAATTGATGTCGAGCCCCCGCCAATCGATTCGGCGCAGATTGGCGATCTTGCCCGTCAGTTCGCGGCCCAGGATATTGACGGTCAAGGAATCGCCGACTTTTAGACCCAGTCCCGCCGCCGCTTCGGCATCGAAGGAGATGAGGAGCGGCCCGCGATAATCGGCCGGCCACCACTCACCGGCGACGATTTCGGCGTTGGCGGGCGGAATTGCCGCCCAGGTGATGCCGCGATCGCCGCGCAGAACCCAATCGACGTCTTCGTCGGCGGCGATCTTTTCCGCCGGCACGTCGCCGATTCGGACGATGCGGCCGCGCAGCATCGGCACGCTTTCGAACCGGCTGGCGCCGGGATAAGCGGTCAAGGCTTCGCGCAAGGGGCCGATCTGATCGGGCTGGATATCGATGAAGTAAAAGCTAGGCGCCGTTTCCGGCAGGCTGCGCTCGATGGCGGCGGCCAAGCTGCGCTCGATCAAGCCGATCGTCGTCAATACGGTCAAGCCGAGGCCGAGCGAAAGCACGACCATGCCGATCGCATGGCGCGATCGCGCCAAGGCGAGAAGCGCCAGACGCAGCGAGAGCGGCCAGCCGCGCGCGCCGGCGAGATGGCGAAGCGCCACGGCCAAACGATGCAGCCCCGATCCCAAGAGGCGAAAGGCGATAAGAACGAGGACGGCGGCGATGACGAAACCGCCGCCCAGCCAGATATCGCCGCTGCCGATCGCGGCGATCAAGGCCAGCAGCGCCGCGAAAAGGCCGAGGACGAGGCGGTCGCCGAATTGCGTTTCGCCGAGATCGATCAGGCGGGCGCGAAACAATTGCGCGGCATTCAGTCTGCGCGCGCGCAAGAGCGGCGCTGCCGAAAAGACAAGCGCCGTCAAGGCGCCGATGAGAGCGGCGAGGAGAAGCGGCGCGGGATAGATCGCCGCCGGTAAGCTAAGGCCGAGATCGGCGAGCGCGCCTTGCAGCAGGATCGGCACGGCGGCGCCGAGGATCAGGCCGATCGCGATGCCGATGCCGCTCGCCCCGGCGATCTGCAGGCCGTAGATCGCGAAAATCAGCCGCGACGTGGCGCCCAGACATTTCAATATGGCGAGCGAAGCCGCGCGCGATTCGAGATAGGCGGCGACGGCATTGGCGATGCCGATGCCGCCGATCAGCAAGGCGCCGAATCCGACCAGGATGAGGAAGAGCCGCGCTTGGCCGATGAAGTCGCGAACGCCGCCCGCCGCATCGTCGAGACTGCGGATGCGCCAGCCGGAATCGGGGAAATCGGCGCGCAGCTTTTCGATCCAGGCGCTCGGCGTCTCGCTTGGGTTAAGGGCGAGGCGATAGGAATGATAGACAAGGGCGCCCGGCTGAATGAGGCCGCTTTTTTCGAGGGCGGGCCCTGCGATCATCAAACGGGGCCCGAGAGAGAAACCCTGCAGCGCGCGATCCGGCTCGGCCAGGATGATGCCCGTCAGGCGATAGCGCGTTTCGCCGATGGCGATGAAATCGCCGATGCCGATTCCCAAGCGTTCGGCGAGGCTACGCTCGGCGATCGCGCCATAGATGCCGTCCGCGCCTTGCGCCAGCGCGGCTCCGGGCGCGGTCGCGCCTTCGAGGCGGAGCGTCCCGAACAGCGGATAGGTGGGATCGATCGCCTTGATTTCGGCGAGAACCGGGCTCGGCGCCGCCCCCCGCGCCATGGCGCGCAATTCGACGATATGGGAAACCCGCCCGGAAGCGGCAAGCCGGGCCAATTCCCGCGCATCCGCCGGGCGATAGGTGAGCCGAACCTCGACATCGCCGCCTAGAATGATTCGCGCATCGCGCGCCAATCCCGCTTCGATGGCGGCGGCGAGACTGCCGATGCCGGCGATGACGGCAATGCCGAGCGCCAAGCTGACGACGAAGGCGAGGAAGCGCCGCTTCGCGCCGCGCGTTTCGCGCAAAGCGATGGCGAGAATCCGCCCGATGCCGGGGCCGGAAGGACCGGCAGAGGGCGCCATCATGCCGCGCGACGATCCTGCAAGCGGCCATCGACCAGATGAGCCACCCGATCGCAGCGCGCGGCCAGCGTCGAATCGTGAGTCACCAGGATCAGGCTGGCGCCGCTTTCCTTCTGCAGCCCGAACAGCAGATCGACGATTTTCGCGCCGTTGGCGCTATCGAGATTGCCGGTCGGCTCGTCGGCAAGGATGATATCGGGTGCCGGCGCGAGCGCGCGCGCCAAGGCGACGCGCTGCTGCTCGCCGCCCGATAATTGCGCCGGCAGATGATCTCGGCGATGGCCGAGCCCGACCGCCTCCAGCAGCGCCGCCGCGCGCGCGAGGGCGTCGCGCCGTCCGGCGAGTTCGAGCGGGATGGCGACATTCTCGATGGCGCTCATGCCCGGAATCAAATGGAAGGATTGAAAGACGATGCCGATATGACGGCGCCGGAAGAGGGCGCGGTCGTCTTCGCCGAGCGCGCCGAAATCGCGACCGGCAATATGGAGACGACCGCGACTCGCGCGCTCCAATCCGGCGATCAAGAGCAGCAGCGAGGTCTTGCCCGAACCCGAAGGGCCGGTAAGGCCGAGGCTTTCTCCGGGCTCGACTTTCAAGTCGATGCCGTTCAGGATATCGACATTTCCGGCCGCGCTGGGCAGGCTGAGGGCGATTGCGGAAAGTTCGATCATGGCCATGTTGCGATTCCGATTGCCCGTCTTGCTTGTCGCATGTCTCCTCGCTTTCGTCCATGCGCCGCCGGTTTTGGCGGCGCCCGTCAAAATCCTGGCCTTGGGCGATAGCCTGATGGCGGGTTACAACCTTGCCCCCGATCTCGGCTTCGCGCCGCGCCTCGAAAACGCTCTTGCCAAGATGGGGCGGGAAGCCGTCGTTATCAATGGCGGGGTGAGCGGCGATACCAGCGCCGGCGGTTTGGCGCGGCTCGATTGGATGCTGGCCGAAACCCCCGATATGGTCATCCTCGAACTCGGCGCCAACGACGCCTTGCGCGGCCTCGACCCCGCAACGACGCGCGCCAATCTCGCGGCCATCATCGAGCGCCTCCAGGCGCGCCATATCCCCGTTCTGCTGGCCGGCATGAAGGCGCCGCGCAATCTGGGCCCGGAATACGTGGCGGCGTTCGATGGGCTCTATCCCGATCTCGCCGCCCAATACGGCATCGCCCTTTATCCCTTCTTCCTGGAAGGCGTCGCGCTGCAAACCGAATTTCTGCAGGAAGACGGGCTTCACCCCAATGCGGCGGGGGTGGATCGCATCGTCGCGAATATCCTGCCCGCCGTCATCGCCATTCTCGACGGCGCGCCCTGATCCTCATTCCCCCGAACGGTTAAGGAGATCGCCTTGGAATATCGTCGATTGGGTCGCAGCGACATTAAGGTCAGCGCCCTCTGCCTCGGCACCATGACTTGGGGCGAGCAGAATAGCGAGCCGGACGGCCATCGGCAGATGGATTACGCCCTCGATCGCGGCGTCAATTTCTGGGATACGGCGGAGGCCTATGCCGTGCCGCCGCGCCGGGAAACCTATGGCCGGACCGAGGAAATCATCGGCGCCTGGTTCGCCGCGCGCGGAAAACGCGAGCGCATCGTACTCGCCAGCAAGATCGCCGGACCCGATCCGCGCTTCGCCTATATCCGCGACGGGAAGCTGCGCTTCGATCGCAAGAATATCCTCGCCGCTCTCGAAGCCAGCCTCAAAAGATTGCGCACCGATTACATCGACCTTTATCAACTGCATTGGCCGGAACGTCAGGTCAATATCTTCGGCCAGCTCGGCTATGTCCATGACGCGACCGAGGATTGGACGCCCTTCGCCGAGACCTTGGGCATTCTCGGCGATTGCGTGAAAGCCGGCAAGATTCGCGCGATCGGCATTTCCAACGAAACGCCTTGGGGAACGATGCGCTGGCTGGATGCCGCCGAGGCCGGAGCGGGCCCGCGCATGGTTTCGGTGCAGAACGTCTATTCGCTGGTCAATCGCACTTTCGAAATCGGCATGGCGGAGGTGGCGATCCGCGAATCCTGCGGTTTGCTCGCCTATTCGCCGCTCGCGATGGGAATTTTGACGGGCAAATATCTGAACGGCGTAAGGCCCGAAGGCGCCAGGCTCTCGCTCTTCAAGCATTTCCGCTATCACGGCTATGCCGAACATCCGAGCCTTGCCCGCTATGTCGAATTGGCGCGCGCGCATGGCCTCGACCCGGCGCAGATGGCGCTCGCTTTCGTGCGGCAGCGCCCCTTCGTCACCTCGGTCATCATCGGCGCAACCGACATGACGCAATTGGCGGCGAATATCGCCAGCGCCGATCTCGCCCTGAAGCCGGAAACCTTGGACGCGATCGAGGCCATTCACAAATCCCACGCCAATCCCTGCGTTTAGGCGGCGGGTGGCCGCCACTCTGGTCAGGCCCGCGCGGTTTCGTTATCTTGGGCTAGCGAATCGGGTGGGCCGCCATGCGTCTCTTCGTCGCCTTATCCTTGCCGGATTCCGTGCGCTGGCAATTGCGCCTGCTGACGGGCGGCCTGCCCGGCATTCGCTGGGCGCCGCCGGAAAATTACCATATCACCTTGCGCTTCATCGGCGATATCGACGGCCGCGACATGGATTACGTCGATGCGGCGCTGGCCGGGCTGCGGGCGCCGGCCTTTAGCCTGCGCCTCGCCGAGATCGGCTATTTCGGTTCGGGCGAATATCCGCGCGCGATCTGGGCCGGGGTCGAAAAGACGCCGGCGCTTTTCCATCTGCAAAGCAAGGTCGAATCGGCAATCGTGCGCGCCGGCTTGACCCCGCTCGGTCAGACTTATCGCCCGCATGTCACCTTGGCTTATCTCAATGCCGCCGCGCGAGTGAAAATCCCCGCCGCCAAGCTTCAGCCCTATCTCGCCGCGCGCAATCTTTTCCGCTCGGAACCCTTCGCGGTATCGCATTTCACCTTGTTTTCGAGCTGGATGGGCGGCGAGCATTCGGTCTATCGGGCCGAACGGTCTTATGCGCTCGCGCCGATGCCGGCGACGGCGCCGCTTTCCGCATGAGCCGTCAAAGATAAGGCGCTATTCCGGCGAGGAGGGTTTCGGGCTTCGCCTCGCCGGAAAAATGCGCGAGATAGGCGCCCTGGCCGTCCATCAAATAGATCAGCGTCGTATGGTCGAGGTAATAATCGGCGGGATCGGCGCTCGGCAATTTCTTGGCATAGACCTTGAAGGCGGCGGCGGCGTCTTGGATTGCGGCGGGCGATCCGGTGAGGCCGACGAAATCCGCGCCGAAATTGGCGAGATAATCCTTGAGCACGGCCGGATTATCGCGCTCGGGATCGAGGGTGACGAAGATCGGGACGATTTTCGCGCGCTGGACGGGATCCAGGCGATCGAGCGCCAGCGCCATGTTGTTGAGCGCCGCCGGGCAGGGGCCCGGGCAATGGGTGTAGCCGAGGAAGACGAGCTGCAAGCGTCCGGCGAAATCGGCTTCGCTCACGGAGCGGCCGTTTTGATCGGTCAGAGCGAAGCGGCTTTGGATCGCGACCGGGCCGAGATCGCCGGGGCGCAGCCAGAGCAAAGCGAGAGCGAGCAGGATCGCCGCCGTCAAACTGACGAAGGCGACGACGCGCGCCAAGCGGCTTTGCGGCAGCATGATCGGCGCCCGAGTCTCGATAATCTGAACGCTCAATAAGCGGAGAGGGCCGAGATCAGCGCTTGCGTATTCGGGTTTTGGAAGCGGCGCTCGATGACGATGGCATGGGGCGCGGCGCCCGGCCCGTAATAGGCGGCGTTCCAATCGTCCTTTTTCAGGATGCCCGAACCGTTGAAGGAAACCCCGCCGAACAGGCCGGAGGTCTTCGCGAAGGTATAGACGTCGGAATCGAAATTGGTCGTCGTATTGGCGCCCAGCCCCTTGCCGATCGGCCCGACCGCGATCGAGATATCGCCGCCGAATTTCACCTGATCCTGAAGAATGGCGGAAAGCGCTCGATCGTTCATGATGGTGAAGACGGTTTCCGAGGATTGCCCGCCGATCTGCAGGCCGAGCGATCCGCTGGCCAGGGTATAGAAGGCGGGCTGGCTCCAACCCTGGGCGGGATCGCGCACGACCAGAATGCCATTGCCGCCTTCGCCGCCGATGACGAAGCCCGCCTTGAAGATGTCGGGGAAGATCATGATGGCGCGGGCATGTTTGACATAGGCCGGCAATTCGATGAATTCCGGCGAGGCGATGAGTTTTTCGAAGGTAAGGCGCGCCTTCTCGATCAATTCCTGCTGCGGCGTGAGAGCCGTTGCGGGCGAGCCGGCGAGGCCAAGACCGAAAAAAGCGAGCAGGGCGGCGAAGCCGAAAGCGGGGAGGGAAAAGCGAATCATGGCGGAACCTCGATCGATGGGGGGAACGAATCGGGGATATCCCTGATATTCAAGAAGTAATGCCGATACCGGCGGGATGCAACCGCAAAGCCGGCTCAAACCCTGGCGATCACGCTCATGTAATTGACGTCGAGATCGCGGGTTGGGAAGAATTCGCCCCGCCAGGGATCGTAGGCGATGCCGGTAAGATCGCGGATTTCGAGATCGAGCGGCCGCAACGCCGCCGCCAATTCCGAGGGGCGGAGGAATTTCCGCCAGTCATGCGTGCCGCGCGGCAGCCAGCGCAGAACGTATTCGGCGCCGATGATGGCGAGCGCGAAGCTTTTCAGCGTGCGGTTGAGGGTCGCGAGGAAAATCATCCCCTGGGGCTTCATGAGCTGGCCGAGTGTCGCGAGGAAGGAATCGCGATCGGCGACATGCTCGACGATTTCGAGGGCCAGCACGATGTCGTAGCGTTTGCCCGACGCCGCCAGATCCTCGGCCGTGCCGGCAAGATAGGCGATCGGCAAATCCATCGTTTCGGCATGACGGCGGGCGATCTCGACATTGCGCGAGGCGGCGTCGATCCCGGTGACGGCGGCGCCTAGGCGCGTCATGGGTTCGGCGATCAAACCGCCGCCGCAGCCGATATCGACGAGGCTAAGCCCGGCCAAGGGCGGCTCCGTTCCCGGTTCGCGGCCGAAATGGCGTAGGGCTTGATCGCGGATATAGCGGATGCGATGCGGATTCAGCCGGTGCAGCGGTTTGAATTGGCCCTCCGGGTCCCACCAGCTTTCGGCGAGCGCCGAAAATTTCTCGATTTCGGCGGGATCGACGGATCGGGCGGCGATCGACGGGCTTGCGGTCATGGCGGAAGGGCCTCGGGCGCGGGATCGGAAGCGGGCGGGCTTGCGCCCGGCCATGGGCTTGAGTATGGATACGCCCGTCCGGCAAGACAAGCCGCCCGATGCGCCGAATCCGATGCGTCCCGGCGGCCGCCTCGTCGGGTTCTGGGCGATCCGATAAGGCAGCGAGGGCGGCGAAGATGACGCAGGCGACCGGCAAAACCCGGATCGTGATGAAATTCGGCGGCACTTCCGTCGCCAATATCGAGCGCATTCGCGCCGTCGCCGCAAGGGTCAAGCGCGAAGTCGATGCCGGACACGAGGTCGCCGTCGTCGTTTCCGCCATGGCCGGAGTCACCAATCAGTTGGTCGAATGGTGCCGGGAATTGGCGCCGATGCACGATGCCCGCGAATACGACGCGGTCGTCGCTTCGGGCGAACAGGTGACGAGCGGCCTCGTCGCCATCGCCTTGCAGGAGATCGGAATCGAGGCGCGCTCTTGGCTCGGCTGGCAAATTCCGATCGAAACCGACGATGCGCATGGCAAGGCGCGCATCTTGAAAATCGCCGATCGCGAATTGATCCGCCGTCTCGGCCTCGGCCAGGTCGCCGTCATCGCCGGCTTCCAGGGCGTGGGGCCAGACCGACGCATCGCGACCCTGGGGCGCGGCGGGTCGGATACGTCGGCGGTCGCCATCGCCGCCGCGCTCAAGGCCGATCGCTGCGATATTTTCACCGATGTCGACGGCGTCTATACGACCGATCCCCGCATCGTCGCCAAGGCGCGGAAACTCGATCGGATCACTTACGAGGAAATGCTGGAAATGGCTTCGCTCGGCGCCAAGGTCCTGCAAATCCGTTCGGT
The DNA here is from genome assembly GCA_964415425.1 of uncultured Rhodospirillaceae bacterium. Taxonomy (GTDB): domain Bacteria; phylum Pseudomonadota; class Alphaproteobacteria; order Dongiales; family Dongiaceae; genus Dongia. Next base: position 19,717 of record CAYQAG010000027.1, read on the forward strand.
CGAAATGGCGATGAAGCATCGCGTCAGGCTGCAGGTTCTCTCCAGCTTCAGCGACGCGCCGGGCACCTTGGTGGTGGATGAGGATGAAATCATGGAACAGGAATTGGTGAGCGGCATCGCCTATAGCCGCGACGAGGCGAAGATCACCCTGACGCGGGTCGCCGACAAGCCGGGCGTCGCCGCCGCCATTTTCGGGCCGCTGGCCGAATCCCATATCAATGTCGATATGATCGTCCAAAATATCGCCGAGGACGGTCAGACAACCGACATGACCTTCACCGTTTCCAAGGGCGATTTCTCACGCGCCTTGAAAGTGCTGGAAGCCAGCCGGCGCACGCTCGATTTTCGCGATCTCATCTCCGACGCCAATGTCGCCAAGGTTTCCGTGATCGGCGTCGGCATGCGCAGCCATGCCGGCATCGCGCAGCGCATGTTCCAGGCGCTCGCCGAAAAGGGCATCAATATCCAGGTCATCTCGACCTCGGAAATCAAGATCAGCGTCCTCGTCGCCGAGGAATATACCGAATTGGCGGTGCGCGCTCTGCATACGGCCTACGGATTGGACGCGGCCTGAGCCCGATTATGGATCGCCCAGCCGCCCTACAGCGTCTCGCCGAACTCTGGCAGGTGGGTTGCGCCTTCCTGGGAACGCGTTACGCCATCATGGGCGGGGCGATGACCTGGGTCTCGGAACGCCATCTGGTGGCGGCGATCTCCAATGCCGGCGGTTTCGGCATCGTCGCTTCGGGATCGATGTCGCCGGATCTGCTGGCGGCGGAATTGCGGGCGACGCGCGCGCTGACCGAAGCGCCTTTCGGCGTCAACCTCATCACATTGCACCCCGATCTCGATCGGCTGATCGAGGTTTGCCTCGATCTCAAGATGAGCCATGTCGTGCTGGCGGGCGGCCTACCCCCGCAACAGGCGATCCGGCGCTTGAAGGCGGGCGGCGCCAAGGTCCTATGCTTCGCGCCCGCCCTCGTCATCGCGCGGAAATTGCTGCGCTCGGGCGCCGATGCCCTTGTCATCGAGGGGATGGAAGCGGGCGGCCATATCGGTCCCGTCTCGACCAGCGTGCTCGCTCAGGAAATCCTGCCGGAAATCCGCGACGTTCCGGTCTTCGTCGCCGGCGGCATCGGTCGCGGTCAAGCCATGCTCGGCTATCTCGAAATGGGCGCGGCCGGGGTGCAATTGGGCACGCGCTTCGTCTGCGCCACGGAATCGATCGCGCATCCGAAATTCAAAGCGGCTTTCATCCGCGCGGCGGCGCGCGAGGCGATTCCCTCGGTGCAGCTCGATCCGCGTTTTCCGGTCATTCCCGTGCGCGCGCTCGCCAATGCCGGCACGCAGCGTTTCATGGAGATGCAGCGCCAAGTGATCGAACGCGTCGATCGCGGCGAACTCGATCAGAAAGCCGCCCAATTGGAGATCGAGCATTTCTGGGCGGGCGCGCTTCGCCGCGCGGTCATCGATGGCGATGTCGAAACGGGATCCCTCATGGCCGGGCAGAGCGTCGGCATGGTCGAGCGCGAGGAACCGGTCGCCGAGATCGTCGCCCATCTGATCGCGGAAGCCCTGGCGGCGCTCGCCGATCGGCACGCGCCCGCCCGGCGCAACGGGGGATAGGCCATGTCGCAATCGGGCGCCCCCGCTTCCGACGATCTGGCGGGCGCTCGGCTGTTGCTGCGGCGTCTGCGCGCAACTATGGCGCAAGGCGGCTCGGCCGAGCAGCGCTTGGCCCAGATCGTCAAGCTGATCGCCGTCGGCATGGTGGCCGAGGTGTGCTCGGTCTATCTGATGCGCGCCGGCGAAGTGCTGGAACTCTTCGCGACGGAGGGTCTGCGCGCCGAAGCCGTGCATCGCACGCGCCTGCGCGTCGGCGAGGGTCTCGTCGGCGATATCGCCTCCCATGCCCGGCCGCTCGCTTTGGCCGAGGCGCAATCCCATCCGCAATTCGCCTATCGCCCGGAAACGGGCGAGGAAATCTACCATTCCCTGCTCGGCGTTCCCATTTTGCATTCCGGCCTCGTCTCGGGCGTGCTTGTGGTGCAGAATCGCAAGCAACGCCATTACAGCGAGGAAGAGGTCGAAACGCTCGAAACCGTCGCCATGGTGGTGGCGGAATTGGTGGCGCGCGGGGAATTCGTCAGCCGCGAGGAACGCGCGAGCGGTCTCGGCATCGCCGTCCTGCCCGAACGCATGGAAGGCGAAACCCTGGCGCCGGGTCTTGCCATCGGCATCGCCGCCGCGCATCAGCCGGATATCGAGCTTACGCAATTGGTGGCGGAGGAGCCGGGGCCGGAAATCGAGCGCCTCGACGCCGCCTTGGCGAAAATGAAACTCGCTCTCGACGATCTGCTCGCGGAAACTTCGGGGCAATTGGCGGTGGGCGAGCAGCGCGAGGTCATGGAAACCTATCGCATGCTGGCCGAGGATCGCGGCTGGGCCTCGCGCATCGTCGAGGCGATCGGCACCGGGCTGACGGCGCCGGCGGCGGTCAAGAAAGTGCAGAACGATCTCCGCGCGCGTTGGCGCGACATGCAGGATGCTTATTTGCGCGAACGCTTGGCCGATCTCGACGATCTCGCCAACCGCTTGCTGCGGCATCTGCTCGACCTTCCCGAAGGACGCGGCGGCGATCTGCCGGAAAATACGATTCTGATCGCGCGGCATATGGGACCGGCGGAATTGCTGGATTACGATCGTCGGCGCTTGAAGGGCGTGGTGCTGGAGGAAGGCTCGGCCAATGCCCATGTCGCGATCATCGCCCGCGCGCTCGACATTCCGCTGCTCGGGCGCTGCGCCGAGGCGATGGCCAAGGTGCAGCCGGGCGATCCCGTGATCGTCGACGGCGAGGGCGGCCAGCTATTCTTGCGCCCGAGCGAGGATATCCAAGCCGTCTTCGTCAAGGCGATGAAGGATCGCCAAGCGCTGCGGGCAAGCTATGCGGCGGCGCGCGATCTTCCCGTCGTCACCCAAGACGGCGTCGCGATCGCGCTTTTCCTCAATGCCGGATTGCTGATCGACCTCGCGCAGGTGGCGGCGACGGGTGCCGCCGGGATCGGCCTCTATCGCACCGAGATCACCTTCATGACGGCGGCGGATTTTCCCGATGTCGGGCGCCAGGCGGATGTCTATCGCCGCGTTCTCGACGGCGCCGGCGGCAAGCCGGTCGTCTTTCGCACGCTCGATATCGGTTCCGACAAGGCGCTTCCCTATTGGCACCGCGCCGCCGAGGAAAACCCCGCCATGGGCTGGCGCGCCTTGCGCATCGCCCTCGACCGGCCGGCCTTGCTGCGTCGGCAATTGCGGGCTCTCATCCGCGCCGCCTCGGGGCGCGAACTCCGCCTCATGTTCCCGATGGTGACGGAAATCGACGAATTCGATCGCGCGCGCGCCATCCTCGATCTCGAATGGCGCCGCGCGCGAGATCGTGCGGAAACTCTGCCGACGCATCTTAGCCTCGGCGCCATGTTCGAGGTTCCGGCGCTTTATTGGCAATTGCCGGAATTGCTGGATCGCGTCGATTTTCTTTCGGTCGGCAGCAACGATCTCAAGCAATTCGTTTTCGCCGCCGATCGCGGCAACAGCCTGCTGACGCAGCGTTACGACGAATTGTCGCCGGCCTTCCTGCGCTTGCTCGCAGGATTGCTGGAAGCGGCGCGGGATCGCGAAAAGCCGGTCGGCCTTTGCGGCGAGATGGCGGGCGATCCTCTCGGCGCGATGGCGCTGATCGCGCTCGGCTTTCGCACGCTCTCGGTGGCGCCGCCGGCGATCGGCCCGTTGCGGGCGATGATCCGCTCGCTCGATCTCGGAAAACTCAAGACCTATATGGCGGCCTTGGGGCCGATCTCGGGCGGGGAATTGCGCGTAGCGCTTCGCGCCTTCGCGCGCGACCATACCATCGCCGTCTGAGCGCCTCGCCGCGCTATTTCCCGCTGCCGGCCGTGTCTTGCGTATCGCGCGTCAGGTAATAGGCGAGCAGGATCGGGATGAAGGTGATGATCATGACGAAGATCGCTGCGACATTCGTCACCGGGCGCTGATGCGGCCGGATCAATTCGTTGAACATCCAGATCGGCAGAGTCGATTGTTGGCCGGCGGTGAAGGTGGTGACGATGATCTCGTCGAAGGAGAGCGCGAAGGCGAGCATGCCGCCGGCGAGCAGCGCCGTCGCCATATTGGGCAGAATGACGTGCCGGAAGGTCTGGAACGAATTGGCGCCGAGATCCATCGAGGCTTCGACCAGAGCGGGCGAGGAGCGCCGTAGCCTGGCGATGACGTTGTTATAGACGACGACGATGCAGAACGTGGCGTGACCGAGGACGATGGTCCAATAGCTGAACGGCACTTCGCCGAGCGCGAAGGCGGCGCGGAGCGAGATGCCGGTGACGATGCCGGGGAGCGCGATCGGCAATAGGATCAGCAAGGTTACGGTTTCCTTGCCGAAGAAACGGAAGCGATACATGGCGGCGGCGGCGCAAGTGCCGAGCACGAGGGCGACCGCCATGGCGAGCGCGGCGACGCGGAAGGAGAGGCCGAGCGCCGCCCAAAAATCGTCGCGGCCCCAGGTGACGGCGAACCATTCCGTCGTCAAGCCGGGCGGCGGAAAGGTGTAGCTCTTATCGTCGGTGGTGAAACCGTAAAGCACGATGAAGAGAATCGGCAGATTGAGGAAAAGGACGCCGAACCAAGCGGCGGCCTTGAGGCCCCATCCGGCCTCGCCGCGCGCGCGATCGACGGAAATGGGTTTCCTAGAGGGCATCGAAGGCCCCGAAACGTTTGGCGAGGCTGAGATAGACCGCCATGATCAGGATCGGCACCATGGCGAAGGCGGCCGCCATGGGAATGTCGCCGGCCGTTCCCTGGAATTGATAGACGGCTTGGCCGATGAAGGGGCGCGAGGAGCCGATCATCTGCGGAATGATGTAATCGCCGAGCGTCAGCGAGAAGGTGAAGATCGATCCTGCCGCGACGCCGGGCACCGAAAGCGGCAGGATGACGCGGCGGAAGGTTTCCGCCGGCTTAGCGCCAAGATCGCTCGAGGCTTCGATCAGCGATTTCGGCACGCGCTCCAACGCCGCCTGAATGGGAAGAATCATGAAGGGGAGCCAGATATAGACGAAGGTGAGCGTCGTGCCGATATAGGAATTGGAGAGCGAGGACCCGCCGACAATGTCGAGCTGCAGGACCCAGGACAGCGCACCGCCAAGACCCACGGCCTCGAAAAACCAGTGCAGAACGCCTTCCTTGGCGAGGATGAGCTTCCAGGCATAGACGCGCACCAAATAATTCGACCATAAGGGCAGCATCACGGCGATATAGAAGATCGCCTTCTGCCGCTGACCGGCATAGCGGGCCATGTAATAAGCGAGCGGAAAGGCGATGATGCCGGAGACGATCGTCACCACGATCGCCATGCTGACCGTGCGCAGGATGATGGCGCCGTTGGTCTCGCTGAAAAGCCGGGCATAGGTCGCGAGCGAAGGCTCGTAGACGATCTGGGCCGTGAAATCGTCGATATGGAAGAAGCTGTTGACGAGGAGGGCGAAGAGCGAGCCCAGATAAACGATGCCGAGCCAAAGCAAAGGCGGCACCAGCAGCAGCGACAGCAGCAAGCGCGGCCGGAGGTAAAGCGCGGTCGAGATGCGACCGAGCAGATTGGGCGAAGTTGCGGCCGCGGCCATGGGCGGATTATCCGGGGAAACGCATGAGGTGCCGCGCTTCCCACCAGAGGCGGACCTTTTCGCCCTGGCGGGGTTCGGCATGGACGTCGCGATTCTGCAAGACGACGGTCAATTCGCCGCCTTGATCGAGCGCCACCTCGTAGCGCGTATTGGCGCCGTGATAGAGGATTTCGCTGATCCGGCCGGCGACCGTCATGGCGCCCGAAGGCGCCGCGTTTTCGCCTTTGTCGAGATGGATCTTCTCCGGTCGGATGGCGCAAGCGCCGGCCTTGCCGGTGATGGCCTGAGCGGCGGCGCCCGAAAGCAGATTGGAAACGCCGACGAAACCGGCGACGAATTCGGTCGCGGGGCGCTCGTAAAGCTCGCTGGGGCTTGCCATCTGCTCGATGCGGCCTTGATTGAAGACGGCGACGCGATCGCTCATCGAAAGCGCCTCGCCCTGATCGTGGGTCACGTAAACGAAAGTGATGCCGACCTGTCGCTGGATCGCCTTCAATTCGACCTGCATCTGCTCGCGAAGCTTGAGGTCGAGGGCGCCCAAGGGTTCGTCGAGCAGCAGCACGGAAGGCCGGTTGACGAGGGCGCGGGCCAAGGCGACGCGCTGGCGCTGGCCGCCGGAAAGCTGCGAGGGCTTGCGTCCGCCGAACCCGCCCAAGGCCACCATCGCCAACATTTCCTCGGCGCGCTTTTCCCGCTCGGCCTTGGCGACCTTTCGGATCATCATTCCGTAGGCGACGTTTTCCAGCACCGACATATGCGGGAAGAGCGCGTAATCCTGGAACACGGTGTTGACATCGCGATCGTAAGGAGGAACGCCGGTCATCGGCTTCTCGTGGATGACGACATCGCCCGAACTCGGCTGCTCGAAGCCGGCGATCAGGCGCAGGCAAGTCGTCTTGCCCGATCCCGAGGGCCCCAGCATGGCGAAAAACTCGCCGTCCCAGATATCGAAGGAAACGCGATCGACGGCCTTGACCGGGCCGTAATGGCGCGAAACCTCGCGGAACGAGACGGCTATGGATTTGTCGGCCACGATTTCCCCCGATCGTTTCCCGCATTCCTGCCGGCATTCTGCCGAAAAAAGATCGGGCGGATCAAGTGCGATCCGCCCGATTGCGCAATTTTAGGATCGGTTACTGGCCGCTTTGCACGGCCTGAACCGCGGCGACCCAGTCCTTATAGGGGACGCATTCGTTGTTCTGGCTGGCGCATTCCTTGATCGGCGTCTTCCAGAAATGAATCTGGTCGAAAAGCTTGGCGCCGTTCGCTTCGCATCCCGCCTCGCCGAGGATGGCTTCGCTGCAGGCCGATGGGACAGCCGGGACGGAGCCGAACCAAGATGCCGTTCCGGCCTGGGCGACCGGCGTGAGCGAGTGATTGAGCCACATATAGGCGCAATTGGGATGCGGCGCATTGGCCGCCATCATGGTGGTGTCGGCCCATCCGGTCGAACCTTCGGTCGGAACGGTGGAGGAGACCTTCACCTTGTCGGAGGCCGCCAGGGTATTGACCTGATAGGCCCAGGAGGTCGAAGCGACGACGCCTTCATTCGTGAAATCGTCGATCTGCGCCGCGGCATCGGACCAGTATTTATTGACGATTCCGCGTTGCTGCTTCAGCAAGGCGACGGCGGCGTCGAATTGCGCCTGATTGAGTTCGTAAGGATCCTTGATGCCGAGTTCGGGTTTGTGTGCCATCAGATAAAGCGCCGCATCCGCGAGATAGATCGTGCCGTAATAGGCTTGGACGCGACCTTTGTTCGACTTGCCGTCGGCGAGGTTCTGTTCCTCGAAGACGACCGACCAGGACGTGGGCGCCGTGCCGCCGAAAGCGTCGACATTATACATCAGCACGTTCGGGCCCCATTGCCAGGAAACGCCGTAATGCTTGCCATCCAGCGTGTGCCAGGGCGCATCCTGCAGGCGCGGGTCGATCTTCGCGTAATCGGCGATGAGGGCGGTATTGATTTCCTGAACCGTGCCGCCGCGCATCAGGCGCACCGAAGCATCGCCCGAGGCGGTGACGAGATCGAACCCGCCGCCATTCATCAGCGACACCATTTCGTCGGAACTGCCGGCCGTCTTGACCGTGACCTTGCAACCGGTCTCTTTCTCGAAGCCGGTGACCCAGTCGTAATTGGGGTCGGATTCGCCGCGCTCGATATAACCCGGCCAAGCGACGATCGCGACTTCGCCTTCGCCCGCGCCGATGCTCTGCATCATGTCGGCAAGGGCAAGCTGCGGGCCCGCCAACATCGCCAGCAAAGCCGTACCGGCTGCGAGCCTGGACTTCTTGGTCATGAGATATTCCCTCCTGCTGGAATTTTGTTTTCGTGGCCGGTTCCCCCCGACCTACCGAGCCGAACCTAGCAAGGAAGCCCGGCAGGTGCAAAGCCCGAAGCGCGCCGCCCCTGGAACAAAACCTGGACAAGAGCCGCCTAGCCCGCTTCGGCTCATGCCGCCAGGGCCAAACGGCGGCGGAGATGAACGGCAACGCCCAACAGAAGGAAGGCCGTTACCTGGTGGGCGACGGCAAGAGGCAGGGGAATGACGAAAACCAGGGTCGCAATGCCAAGCCCGATTTGCACGGTGACGAGACTGAGAATCCATCCGGCGATCCGCCCCAAGGTTTTTTCGGCGCGGAGCGCTGCAAAAAGCCAGAGCGCCAGGCCCGCGATCGGCAAGGCCAGCAAACGATGCTGGAATTGCACCAAGGCTTGAGATTCGCCGAAATTGATCCACCAGGGCGATTGCGCGAAGAGATCGGGCGAAAGCCAATGCCCGTTCATCAGCGGGAAATCGTTATAGAGGAAACCGGCATCGGTTCCGGCGACGAGGCCGCCCGCCGCGATCTGCAGGAAGAGGAGGGCGACCAGGATTCCCACGAGACGGCGCCGGCGTCGGTCCGGGATCGAAGGCGCCGCCGGCGCGGCGCAAGCGCCGGTATCGAGGATCGCGGCATAGAGAATCGCCGCCAGCAGCAGGTGAATGACGAGGCGATATTGGCTGACATCGACGCGATCGGCAAAACCGCTCGCCACCATGAACCAGCCGGCCGCGCCTTGCAGCGCGCCGAGGAGAAAAATCGCGCAGAGCCGTCTTGCGAAGGGCCGGCCGATCTGGCGGCGGAGGAAAAAGACCAGTAGCGGCAGCAGGAAGGCAAAACCGATCAACCGGCCCCAGAGGCGATGGAGATATTCCCACCAGAAAATCGTCTTGAAGCCCGCCAGCGTCATATCGGGATTGACATGACGATATTCGGCGATGCCGCGATAAAGCGCGAAGACGCGGTCCCATTCCGCCTCGCTCAAGGGCGGGAGCGCGCCCAGAATCGGATTCCATTCCATGATGGAAAGCCCGGAATCGGTAAGCCGCGTGATGCCGCCCAACGCCACCATGACGATGATCATGGCGGCGATCGCGTATAGCCAGAGGATCGCCGCCCTCGGCAGGGGGGCGGTATCCGGCGCCGAGACGGTCATGGCGAGATGAACCGCTAACGGATTTCGAGAACCGGCTGGCCGAGGATTTCCCGTCTGGGTTCGATGCCGAGGCCGGGCCTGAGGCTGGCGGCCATGCGGCCCGCCTGGCGTTGCGGCGCGCCGGTCGCCAAGCTCACCGTCACATAGGAATTGAAATCGGTCGAGGAGAATAGGAATTCCGGCGGCGTCGAATGGGCGAGATGCGCGATGGCTGCCGTCACGATATCGCCGCCCCAAGTATCCTCGATGGTGAGCGCGATGCCGAGCGCCACGCAAAGATCGCGAATCTGTTTCGCCTTGGTGAGGCCGCCGACCTTGGCGATCTTCAGATTGACGACATCCATGGCGAGATCGGCATGGCCGCGCAGAACGGCGCCCAAGGAATCGATCACTTCATCGAGGATGAAGGGGCGCGCCGTACGCCGGCGGATGGCAAGGCATTCCTCGTAGCTTGGGCAGGGTTGCTCGATATAAACGTCGATCGCCTTGACGGCATCGACCACGCGCGCCGCCTGATGTTGGCGCCAGCCGGTATTGGCATCGGCGATCAGGATATCGCCGCGTTGCAATTCGGCGGCGCAGGCCTCGATACGCTCGATATCGGTATCGGGATCGCCGCCGACCTTGAGCTGAAACTTGCTATAGCCTTGCGCCCGGTATTCGCGGACGCGCGCCGCCATGGCTTCCGGGCTTTCCTGGCTGATGGCGCGATAAAGCGCGAAATCCTCGCCGTAACGGCCGCCGAGCAAAGTCGCGACCGACTGGCCCGTGACCTGGCCGAGCAGATCCCAGCAAGCGACATCGACGCCCGATTTCACGTAAGCATGGCCGCGCAGAATGTGATCCATGTAACGATCGAGCGCGCCCAATGCCAAGGGATCGCGGCCGATCAGTTTCGGCCCGATCTCCCGAAGACCCGCGCGCACGCCGGCGGCATAAGCCGGAAGATAAGCGGGGCCGAGCGGGCAGACCTCGCCATAACCCTTGCGACCGTCATCGGCTTCGATCTCGACGATCGTCGAATCGAAGACCGTAACCGCATTGCCGCCCGACCAGCGATAAGTGCCTTCGTGCAACGGCAATTCGACGCGATAGGCGCGGATGGCGGCGATCTTCATGGTTCCTCCGATCGGGGTTGGATTTGGTTCAGGCCGCGCCGGAATCGCGGATCGCGGCCGCGAGCCGCAAGGTCCGCTCGGCTTCCTCGGCATGCAGGTTTTCGACGAGGCGGCCCTTGACGACGACGATTCCCTTGCCCGCCGCTCGCGCCGCGGCCCAAGCGGCGCGGATCGCCTCGGCGGCTTCGATCTCGGCCGGGCTGGGGGCGAAGGCTTGATTGGCGGCGGCGATCTGCTTGGGATGGATCAGCGTCTTGCCGTCGAAACCGAGATCGCGCCCCTGCCGACAGGCTTCGGCAAGACCCGCCTCGTCTTCGAGATCGAGATGCACGCCGTCGAGCGCATCCTGGCCATGGGCGCGCGCCGCCGCGACGATGGCGGAAAGCGCGAAGAGCAATCCCTGCCGGTCGGGCCTTGCGCGCAAGCGCAGATCGCGGCCGAGATCGGAGGTGCCGGCGACGAGACAGCGTAGTCTCGGCGCGGCGGCGATGGCGCCGATATCCAGAATCGCGCGGGGCGTTTCCACCATGATCCAGATCGGCAGATCGGCTGGCGCCCCGGAAGCGTCGAGCGCCGCGATGGCATCCCGCACATCGCCGACGCGCTCGATCTTCGGCAAAAGGATCGCATCGGCCCCCGCCTTCGCCAAGGCGGCGATATCGGCGGCACCCCAGGGCGTCGCGAGGGCGTTGACGCGAACCACTGTCTCGCGCCGGCCGAACCCGCCTTCGCCCAAGGCGGCGACGAGCGATGCGCGCGCCTCGTTCTTGGCTTCGGGCGCGACCGCATCCTCAAGATCGAGGATGAGGGAATCAACCGGCAGGCTCCGCGCCTTTTCCAGCGCGCGGGCATTGCTGGCGGGAAGATAAAGCACGGAGCGGCGCAGGCGGATGGGCGTCGTCATGATCTGCATCTGTCTCGATACAATCTCCGGCGGGTATTCGCCGCCGAACCTAACCTCTCGCCGCAAGTCCTGGCAATCGTCATCCGCGCGGCCGCCGAAAGCGCATGGCGGCCATGCAGCGCCTCGCCTTGCCGCTTATCCGAGACCCGCCTTAGGCTCGCCCGAATTCGCGGGGAGGTTTCATGCCGGTCTGGGCGCTTTATTCGCTTGTCGTCGCCATCTGGGGGTCTTCCTGGTATGCGATCGAACTTCAGCTCGGCATCGTCGCGCCGCAGGTTTCGCTCGCTTATCGCTTCGCCCTCTCGGCGGCGATCCTGATCGCCTATTGCCTCGCGACGCGGCGGAAGCTCCGTTTTTCCCGGCGTGCCCATCTTTGCATGGCGGCGCAGGGTTTCTGCCTCTTTTGCGCCAATTACATCCTTTTCTATTTCGCCGGCCAGCATCTGGTCAGCGGGCTGATGGCGGTCTGCTTTTCGACGATCTCGGTCATGAATATCGCCAATCTCGCGATCTTCTTCCGCCGCCGGGTCGAGCCGAAAGTGCTGATCGCCGCTTTGCTGGGGCTCTGCGGCCTCGGTCTCGTCTTCTATCCCGAATTGATGGGGCAGGATCTCGGTGCCGATCCGGCGCTCGGTCTCGCGCTTTCCTTGGCGGCGACCTATTTCGCCTCGCTCGGCAATATGCTTTCGGTCAAGCTGAAGGCCCTCGAAATTCCGGTCGTCGAATCGAATACGATCGGCATGAGTTACGGCACCTTGTTCTGCCTTGCCTTTGCGCTGCTCGACGGCGCGCCTTTCCTCTTCGATCCGCGCCCGGCCTATGTGCTTTCGCTGATCGGCCTTGCGCTCTTCGCGACCGTGATCGGGTTCGGCTGTTTCCTCAGTCTCGTGCAGCGTATCGGCGCCGATCGTGCCGCCTATGCCAGCATTCTTTTCCCCGTCGTCGCCTTGACGCTTTCGGCCTGGCTCGAGGATTATCGCCTTTCGCCCTTGGCCGGGCTCGGCATCCTGCTCGTGCTCGGCGGCAATGTGCTGGTATTGTCCCGCTTTCCCCGAACGCAGCCGAGGCCCGCATGACCCTGCCGCCGCTTCGCCCCGCCATCGCCGATCTCCCGGATTCGGAGATCGTCGAAGTCTGGCGCATGGGATTTTCTATTCCGGACGTGATCGGTCTCTGGGTGGGGGAGGGCGATCTGCCGACCACGCGCTTCATCTGCGAGGCGGCGGCCGAAGCCCTGGCGGCGGGCAAGACCTTCTATACCCATAAGCGCGGCATTCCCGAATTGCGCCAGGCGCTTGCGCGCTATTATGCGCGTCAGCACAAGGTCGCCATCGCCGATGACCGCATCGCCGTCACCAGCGGCGGCATGAGCGCCATCATGCTGATCGCCGAAGCGCTGATCGGCCCCGGCGACAATGCCGTTTGCGTGACGCCGGTCTGGCCCAATATCTTTTCGGCGATCGCTATCATGGGGGGCGAGGCGCGCCATGTGCCGATGCAGGCGAAGCCCGCGGGCTGGGAACTCGACCTCGACCGGCTATTCGCCGCCTGCGACGATCGGACGAAATTCGTCTATCTCGCCTCGCCCGGCAATCCGACGGGGTGGATCATGCCCGAGGATCAGCGCCGCGCGCTGCTCGATTTCTGTCGCCGGCGCGGGCTCTATCTCGTCGCCGACGAGGTCTATTCCCGCCTTATCTACGACCGGCGGATCGCACCCAGCTTCCTCGAAATCGCCGTGCCCGAGGATCCGCTTTTCGTCGTCAATTCCTTTTCCAAGACCTGGGCGATGACGGGCTGGCGCCAGGGCTGGATGGTGATGCCGGCGGGGCTGGCGGAGACGTTCGACCGGTTGATCGAGTTCAATACTTCGGGCGGCCAGCCTTTCCTGCAGGCGGCTTGCGCGAAGGCCCTGGACGAGGGCGAGGATTGGGTCGGCTGGATGGTCGAACGCTGCCGTCAGGGCCGCGAACTCGTCGCCCATCGCCTCGCGGCGATGAACCGCATCCGCATCGTGCCCAATAACGCGAGCTATTATCTGATGCTGGAAGTCGCCGATATGAAATCGGCCATGGATTTCTGTAAGCGCGCCGTGGTCGAGGCAAAAATCGGGCTGGCTCCCGGCACGGCTTTCGGCGCAGGCGGCGAGGGTTTCTTGCGCCTCTGCTATGCCCAGAGCAACGATCGGCTCTCGGCGGCCATGGATCGTCTAGCGGGTTTCCTGGCCACCGCCTGATTTTCTTGATTTGTTCTGTCCCATCGGTCGCAGGCTTATCCCCTATCCAGTTCAGGGACGATCTGTTAGTTTCCCGCCCCATCGTCGGCCGGCTTGGCGGCGGGACGGCTTTCGTCCTGCCCGAGGCGCGATCTGCGATCGGCGGCTAGCCGGGTAGTTGATAGCCAGACAAGGGCTAGGAATTTATTCATGGCTGCTCCTACCGATAGAGTTGTCGTTCGACCGGCGGGAACGGTCATGAATAAATTCCTTGCTATTGTCGTTGCCCTGATTGCTCTGGGCGGTGGCGGTTACTGGTATTGGCAGAATCAATGGCGAGTACAGAATTCGCTACAAATAGCTGGGGAAGAAATCGCCATTCGCTTCGGCATTCCAGCGGAACCCTATCCGCCCTTCGCCTCGAAGGATGCCTCCGGCAAATGGGTCGGCTGGGAAATCGACCTCATGGACGCCGTCTGCGCCGAAATGAAGGCGAGATGCGAATTGGTCGAAGTGGCCTGGGACGGCATCATCCCGGCGCTGCTCGAAAAGAAGATTGATGTTATCTGGCTGATGTGGCCTTACGACGATTCTGAGGTGAGAATCGACTTCACGAACAAATATTACAGTGTGCCAGCCGCTTTCATCGGGCCGAAATCAAAATCCATCGCGATCGATATCAATAATCCGGCCAGCATGACCGGCAAGATCATCGGCGTGCAGGCAGGAAGCTTATATGATGATTACGCGCATAAGGTCTTTGGTTCGGCGGCGACAGTGAAGCTTTACGAAACTCAGGAAAACGCCAATGCCGATCTCATTGCCGGCAAGGTTGATGTTGTACTGATTGATTGGAACGGATTTAATTCTCTGATGGAGTTGGATCAAGGCGGGGATATGGAAGTGAAACTCCGGATCCCTACCGATCTGATCTTTAGCAAGGGCGCCCGCGGCGGTCTCCGCAAAGGGGATGTCGCGCTTAAGGATAGGCTCAATGCCGCAATCGATGCTATTCGCGCCAACGGTGAATACGACGAGATTTCGAAGAAGTATTTCGACTTCGACATCTACGGCGGCTGATC
>CAYQAG010000028.1:0-18533 GCA_964415425.1 uncultured Rhodospirillaceae bacterium
AATACGACGAGATTTCGAAGAAGTATTTCGACTTCGACATCTACGGCGGCTGATCCTTACCGATCGACGCCGGATTTTCTCCGTGGAGCCGTTCGAGCCTTGCGCTCGGACGGCTTCCGTCGTTTTATAGGGTGGAAATTCCGGTCGCGCAGGGGGAGTCTAGGATGGGCGAAGGGCAATCCGTCTGGATTTTTCTGAGCGATGGCGATGCCGATTATCTCGACGAATTCGTCCATGGCTTCGGCCTGACGCTGCAGATTTCCTTCGGTAGTTATTTCATTGGCTTCCTGCTCGGCCTCGGTGGCGCCGGGCGGACTATACCAGCGAAATCCTGCGCGGCGCTCTGCAAGCCGTTCCCCCTGGCAAAATCGAGGCGGCAAGGCTTTTAACCTCTCGACCGGGCAGATTTTCTGGCGCACCCGCTTGCCGCGCGCGATCGCCTGCCGCCGCCGGCTCTACCGGTCGCCAATCCCGCTTGAGCCGGGGGCTTAAGAGTTCGGGCCTTGTTCCAGCGATTGGCCTTGTTCTCCGCCATCGGCATTTGCTAGCCTCGCTATCCGTGACGCGGCCCGGAGCGAATTCCGCGACAAGCAACGGACCTGCGCATCGGCGACCGGGCGGTCGGCGCGCAGGCGCAAAACAGGGAACGATCATGAAAAAGACGTTTATGGCGAGCCTCGTCGCCGGCGCACTCGCGGTTTTCGCCGCGACCCCGGTCCTGGCTCAGGACACGATCAAGGTCGGCATCGATGCCGGCGTCTATCCGCCCTTCACCTATACCGACCCCTCCGGCAAATGGGTCGGCTGGGAGGTCGAGTTCATCGAAGCCGTCTGCGCCGAGGCGAAGCTCACTTGCGAGATCACGCCGACCGCCTGGGACGGCATCATTCCGGCCCTGCAGGAAGGCAAGATCGATGCCATCATGTCCTCGATGTCGATCACCGAGGAGCGCAAGCAGAAAGTCAACTTTACCCAGAAATACTACAATACCCCGGCCCATCTGATCGGCCCGAAGAGCCTGGATTTCAAATACGATGCCGGCATGATGGATAATCTCAAGGGCAAGATCGTCGGCGTTCAGGCCGGCACCACGCATGCCAATTTCGCCAATGCGCATTTCGCCCCGGCCGGCGCCGAGGTGAAGGAATATCCGAAACAGGAAGACGCCAATTCCGATCTCGTCGCGGGCCGGGTCGATCTCGTGCTCGCCGATTCCCTCGCCTTGTCGGATTTCCTGAAATCCGATCAGGGCAAGGATTTCGAGGTGAAGGGCGCGCCCGACGGACCCGAATTCGGCGATGGCGTGGGTGCGGCTGTCCGCAAGGAAGACACGGCCCTGCTCGATAAGCTGAACGCCGCTATCGATGCGATCCGGGCGAGCGGCAAATATGACGAGATCACGAAGAAATACTTCGATTTCGACATCTACGGCAGCTAAGCCGTAAATTCGCGTCTCGCGGTAAAGGAACCGCCCGGAGCCGCAAAGCTCCGGGCGGTTTCGTTTGGGGCTTTCCTGCTCTGCCTTGCCCTTGCGCGTAAAGCCGATATGATGGCGCGAAGGGGAAGGGGCGCGCGACATGCCGGATAAGCCGTCTCTCTGGACGTTGCTCAGCTATGGCGATCTCGGCTATGGCGACGAATTGCTGCGCGGGCTTCTCCTCACGCTCGAAATCTCCGTTTGCGCTTATGCCGTTGGCATCGCCTTCGGTTTCCTGGGCGTCGGCTTGAAACTTCATCGCTTCGCCGGTTTGCGCTTCGTCGGCGATATTTACACCACCATCATCCGCGCGTTGCCGGAATTGCTGCTGATCCTGCTGCTCTATTATACCGGCACGTCGACGGCGAAATCCGTTCTGATGAGCGTCGGCCTCGTCGGCAACGATTTCGAGATCCCGCCCTTCCTGGCGGCCGTGCTGGCCTTGGGCTTCATTCAGGGCGCTTATCAGACCGAGGTTTTCCGCGGCGCCATCCAGTCGATCATGAAAGGCCAGATCGAGGCGGCGCGCGCCTTCGGCATGACGCCCGTCCAGCGATTCCTGCGCATCATCCTGCCGCAGATGATCCGCTTCGCGACCCCCGGCATGGGCAATCAATGGCTCAATGTCACCAAGGACAGTGCCATCATCAGCGTCCTGGGATCGCTCTCCGAATTGTTGGCGACCGGTCTGCGCGCAGGTGAATCGGTTCGTAACAAGCTCTTCTTCGTCGGCATTACAGGTCTTGCCTTTCTTATCCTTAGCATTACCTCGATGATGATCATGGCGCGTCTCGAAAAACACGCCGCGCGCGGCTTTTCGCGATCGCGGTAGCGACATGGATTCCGAACTTTATCAGCAATGCGCCTCTGCCATCGCTCCGGTCCCGGGCGATGGCGGGTTTCTCGACGGTCTTTGCTATATGACCTTTCGCGTTCTCCCCGCCTTGGTCTGGGATCCGACGGCGCCTTTCAGTCTCAAGAATCCCCTGCTTCTGACCCTGGTCCTGACGATCGTTCCTTGCATTCTCGGCAATCTGATGGCCGTGCCGGTGGCGGTCGCTCGGCTGTCTTCCAACCCGCTGCTCCGGGCGCCCAGCTATTCCTTCATCATGCTGATGCGGGGTACGCCTTTGTTGGTGCAAATCTATTTCGTCTATTACGGCCTCGGCGAGCTTTTCCCAGGCACTTGGGTGCAAAAGACTTTTCTTTGGCCTTATCTGCGCGACAGCTTCTGGTATGCGATCATCGCGCTCACCATCAATACGGCGGGTTATACGGGCGAGATTCTGCGCGGCGCCATCGCCGTCGTGCCGCATGGCGAGACCGAGGCGGCGCGCGCCTTCGGCATGTCGCCCTGGCTAGTCTTCTGGCGCGTGACCCTGCCGCGCGCGATCCGCATCTGCCTGCCCGCCATGTCGGGCGAGACCATCCTGTTGCTGAAGGCGACTTCGCTGGTCTCGCTCATCGCCATGTATGAGGTGATGGGCGAGGCGGCGAAGATCCGCTCCGCCAGTTTCCGCACTTACGAGACCCTGATCGGCGCCGGTATTCTTTATATCGTCCTCGTCTTCGCTCTGACGCGCGCGCTTTATGCGCTGGAACGGTATTTGAACCGCGATCGTCTGCCGCCGCCCGATGGGGCGAAAGCGCAACCGATCCCGGCCTGAGCGATGCGGCGGCGATCGCGTTTTCTCTTTGCCGGCTCGGTCGGCCTCGCGCTTCTTATCCTCGGCTATAGCCTCTATTGGGTCTTGATGGCGCATTATCTCGCCAATTTGCTGCGCGATCCCGCCCAACTTGGTCTTGGTCCCGGAATCGAGCTTTCCCTGACGCCTAGCGAGATCGAAGGGTTTCCCTTCGCCTTTCGCGCGGAGCTTACCGACCTCCGCCTGACTCTTTCGGTGCCGGATAATCTGGTCGTCCTCGGCGCGGCGAAAGTCGCGGCGCGGGCGCCGAGCTGGAATCCCTATCGCCTCGAATTCGTAGCGCAAGGGCCGATCGGCATCGATACGATCTTCGCCGGCGACGGCATCGCGATCCGCACCATCGATGCCGGGAGCGGCTCTCTGCAATTCGATTGGCGACGACGCGGCGATCTTGCCGAATTGACAGGCGATTTCGCCGATCTCGGCTTCCACCTCGCGCCGCAACGGGATGTGACCTTGGCCAAGCTCGGCTTCGGTCTCGTTCTCCCCGCCGATCCGCCCGCCGATTATCATGAACCCTTGGCCGAATTCCGCCTCTCCGCCGCCGATATCGCCATGCCGAATTATCGCCTCGGTTTGGGCGCGGGGCCGATCGAGGATTTGGCTTTTCGGGCGCAAATGATGGGCCCGGTTCCCAAGGATTTGCCCTTGGATCGGGCACTCGGCCGCTGGCGCGACGATGGCGGCGTTCTCGAAATCCGCGATTTTCGCTTCGCGCAAAAGCCGCTGCGCTTGACGGCCGCGGGCACCTTCGCGCTCGATCGCGATTTGCAGCCGACGGGCTCCGCCGATTTCACGGCCTATGGCCTCAAAGAAACGATCGAGGCCTTGCGCGCCGACGGCTTGATTTCGGCTCGCGACGCGACGGCGAGCCTGCTCGCGCTCGGCGCTTTCGCCAAGCCGGACGCGGCGGGCATTCCCCGCATTGCCGCCGGAATTTCGATCGAAGAGGGGATGATCTGGTTGGGGCCCTTGCCGCTGGCGCCTCTGCCGCATTTCGTCTGGTCGAGCCCGCCGGCGCTCTGACCCTAATTTTCCCGCTATCGCTGAGGAGATTCCGATGCCGCGAAAATCCCCCAACATTCTTTTCGTCATGGCCGATCAACTGGCGCCGCAATTCCTGCCCGTTCATGGGCATAAGATCGTCCAGGCGCCGAACCTGATGCGCTTGGCCGAGCGCGGCGTGGTTTTCGATGCCGCCTATTGCAATTTCCCGCTCTGCGCGCCGGCGCGTTATGCGCTGATGTCGGGCAGGCTGCCTTCGGCCATTGCCGCCTGGGATAATGCGGCCGAATTTTCCGCCGAGATACCGACCTTCGCGCATTATCTCGGCGCGCTCGGCTATCGCACGGCCTTGGCCGGCAAGATGCATTTCTGCGGCCCCGATCAATTGCACGGCTTTACCGAACGCCTGACGACCGATGTCTATCCCGCCGATTTCACCTGGACGCCGGATTGGGACGATCCCAAACGCAAGCTCGATTGGTATCACACGATGGATGTGGTGCGGAATGCCGGGATTTGCACGCGCTCCAGCAATCTCGATTTCGACGACGAAGTAACCTTCCTTGCGACTCGCCATCTTTTCGACCTCGCGCGCGCCGGCGAGGATCGGCCCTTTTGCCTCGTCGCCTCCTATATCAATCCGCACGATCCCTATCTCGCGCGCGAGGAATACTGGAATCTCTACGACGGGTTAGAGATCGATTTGCCGCTGACGGGGCCGGAAGATATCGCGCCCGATCCTCATTCCCGGCGCCTGATCGAGGCCATCGGCATGGCCGATCCCTGGCCCGATGCGGCGACGATAAGCCGCGCGCGGCGCGCTTATTATGCCTCCGTCAGCTATATCGATACGCAAGTGGGGCGGCTGCTGACGGCCTTGCGCGAAGCGGGCTTCGCCGAGGATACGATCGTCGTCTTCACCGGCGATCACGGCGACATGCTGGGCGAACGCGGCCTCTGGTTCAAGATGAGCTGGTTCGAGTTTTCGGCGCGGATTCCCCTGATCGTCTCCTATCCTTCCGCTTTCGCGCCGCGCCGGGTCGCCAGCGCCGTTTCCCAGATCGACCTTCTGCCGAGCCTCGTCGATTTCGCGACTGGGGGCAAAGGCTACGCTTATCCGACGCCGCTCGAAGGACGCTCCTTGCTCGGCCATCTCGCGGGGCGGGGTGGCCATGACGAGGCGATCGGCGAATATTTCGCCGAAGGCACATCGGAGCCCGTGATCATGATCCGTCGCGGGGGTTTGAAATTCGTGCATGCGGCGGGCGATCCCGATCAGCTTTACGATCTCGCCGTCGATCCTCAGGAGCGGCGCAATCTCGCGATCGATCCTGCCTATGCGGCGCGCGTGGAGGAATTTCGCCGCGAAATTGCCGCCCGCTGGGATGAGGTGGGGCTGAAGACGCGCATCCTCGAAAGTCAGCGCCGCCGGCGCCATCTCGCGCCGATCATGCAGGCGGCGAAAATCGCTTGGGATTATCAGCCCTTCGTCGATGCGACCAAGGCCTATATTCGCAATTCCCTGCCGATCTACGAAATCGAGAAACGCTCGCGCTTTCCCTGAAGATGCGGCTCACGCCGGCTGCCCGGCAAGGCGGGCAATCATGCCGCGCGCGATTTCCCGCTCGCCCATGATGACCTCGTTCGCGCCCAATTCGCGGAGATGCGCGACGGCGGCATCGCTATGCGCGCGTGCGACGATGGCGAGGCGGGGATTGGCAAGGCGGGCCTGTTCGACGATCTGCCCGGCCTCGAAGGCATTGGGAATGGCGACGATCAAATGCCGCGCCGCCGCGAGATTGGCCGCGGCTAGAATCTCCGGCCTAGCCGCATTGCCGCCGATCGTCGCGATTTTGTCCTCATGCAATTTGGCGATCGCGCGTTCGCCATCCTCGATCACGATAAAATCGCGGCCGTCGGTTTTCAGAAATTCCCCGATCGCCTGACCGACGCGGCCATAGCCGACCAATACGACATGGCCCGCGTGCATGGGCGTAACCGGTTCCGATTCGGCCGGCGGTAGGGCGACCGGCGCCGGAGAAAAGCGGCAACGATCGAGAGCGCTAAAAAGCAGAGGATTGATGACGATCGAGAGCAGGGCGCCGACCAGGATGAGATCGCGCCCTAATTCCGGCAACAGACCGAGGCGAATGCCGAGATCGGCCAGGATGAAGGAAAATTCGCCGATCTGCGCCAGGCTGACGGCAATGGTGAGCGCGGTCGCCAAGGGATAGCCGAAGGCGCGGACGATGAGGAAAGCGCCGGCCGATTTGCCGATCACGACGATGAAGAGCGTGGCCAGCACCAGGGGCATTTCCGCGATCAATCGCGTGGGATCGAACAGCATGCCGACCGATACGAAGAACAGCACCGCGAAAGCATCGCGGAACGGCAACGATTCTTCCGCCGCCTGTTGGCTCAATTCGGATTCGCTCAACACCATGCCGGCGAAAAAGGCGCCGAGGGCAAGCGAAACGCCGAACAATTTGGAAGCGCCGAAGGCGACGCCGAGCGCGATGGCGAGGATCGCCAAGCGGAACAATTCGCGCGATCCCGAATGCGCCACGATATGAAGAATCCAGGGAATGACGCGCCGACCGACGGCCAGCATGAAAGCGACGAAAAGAGCGATCTTGCCCAAGGTGACGAGGATGGCGCCGAGGATGCCGAAATCGAATCCGAGAGGCGTCGTTTCGGGCGAGGCGCTGCCGCCCAAGGTCCCAGCGAAGATCGGCA
This sequence comes from uncultured Rhodospirillaceae bacterium, assembly GCA_964415425.1. Classification (GTDB taxonomy): domain Bacteria; phylum Pseudomonadota; class Alphaproteobacteria; order Dongiales; family Dongiaceae; genus Dongia. The sequence continues at coordinate 6,925 of CAYQAG010000028.1, forward strand.
GGATCACCAAGGCCGCGATCATCGCCAGATCCTCGACGATCAGCCAGCCGATGGCGATGCGGCCGCGATCGCTATCGAGCAGGCGACGTTCCTGCAAAGCGCGCAGCAGCACGACCGTGCTGGCGACCGATAACGCCAGGCCGAAAACGAGGCCGCCGCCCAGCGGCCAGCCCAGCGCCCAAGCGAGTCCAAGCCCCAAACCGGCCGCGCAGAAAATCTGCACGATTGCGCCCGGAACGGCGATGCGGCGAACCGAGAGCAAATCCTTGATGGAGAAATGCAGGCCGACCCCGAACATCAGCAGGATGATGCCGATTTCGGCGAGTTCGCCGGCCAAGGCCTGATCGGCGACGAAGCCCGGCGTATGCGGTCCGACGACGAGACCGGCCAGGAGATAGCCGACGATGGGCGAGAGACGCAGCCGGTTGGCCATGGCGCCGAAGACGAAAGCCAAGCCCAGGCCGGCGACGATCGTGGCGATCAGGGGCGTGTCATGCGGCATGGCGGGCGGCCCTCCGGTCTTCGCAGCGCGGGCATCCGCCCAATCTTGGCCCAGGCGGCGGGAATCGGCAATGGCGCGAAGAAAAGGCCCGCCGGTTTCCCGACGGGCCTGACCGAATCGCGAAATCGCGATCCCTCTATTCGAGATGGATCCAAACCGATTTCGTTTGCGTCACGGTGAGCAAGGTTTCCAGGCACTTGTCGCGGCCCATGCCCGATTGCTTGAACCCGCCCCAGGGCTGGGTCATGTCGCCATGGTCGAAGCAATTGACCCAGACGACGCCGGCATCGATATCGCGCGCCGCCTTGATGGCGACGTTGATATCCTTGGTCCAGATCGCGGCGGCAAGGCCGTAGATCGAATCGTTGGCGATCTCGATCGCCTTATCGATTCCCTTATAGGGCAGGACGGCGCCGACCGGGCCGAAGATTTCCTCCTGCGCGATCTGCATGTCGTTCTTGACGCCAGTGAAGAGCGTCGGCGCGACATAGCAGCCCTTTTCCAAGCCCTTCGGCACGTTGCCGCCCAATTGCAGCTTGGCGCCTTCCTTCTTGCCGATATCGATATATTTGAGGACGCGCTGCTGCTGGCCCTTGGTGACGAGCGGGCCCATCGTCGTCGAGGGATCGAGCGGATCGCCCGGCGCGAAGCTCTTCTTCGCCTTTTCCAGGAATTTGTGGACGAATTCGTCGTGGATCTTCGCTTCGACCAGAATGCGCGAGCCGGCATTGCAGACTTCGCCCTGATTGCCGAAAATGCCGTTGACGGCATATTGCGCGGCCTGATCGAGATCGGGCGCGTCGGCGGTGACGATTTGCGGGGTCTTGCCGCCGCATTCGGTGGTCACGCGCTTCATATTGGATTGGCCGGCATAGACCATCATCAGCTTGCCGATCTCGGTCGAGCCGGTGAAGCCGATCTTATCGACATCCATGTGGAGAGCGAGCGCCTTGCCCGCTTCCTCGCCGAGGCCCTGAATGACGTTGAGAACGCCGGCGGGGCCGCCCGCCTCCATGAAAAGCCGCGCCAGGACATTGGCGGAAAGCGGCGATTGCTCGGCGGGCTTGAGGACGACCGAATTGCCGGCGGCCAAGGCCGGCGCGATCTTCCAGACCGCCATCATCAGCGGATAATTCCACGGCACGATGCAGCCGACGACCCCTAAGGGCTGGCGTAAGATACATTGGAACTCGCTCGACGCCGTATTGGTGACGACGCCTTCCATCTTGTCGATGGTTTCGCCGAAGAATTGGATGCAAGTGACCGAGCCGGGGATATCGGCATTCAGCATATCCATGACCGGCTTGCCCATGTCGAGCGTATCCAAAAGCGCGATTTCGAGCGCGTTCTCCTGGATGAGGGCGGAGAATTTGTACATCACCGCCATGCGATCGCGCGGTGCCATGCGCGACCAAACGCCGGATTTGAACGCCTTGCGCCCTGCCTTGACGGCGGCATCGACATCGCCGGCATCGCTGCGCGCGACCGAGGCGATGGTCTCGCCCGTCGCCGGGTTGATGGTTTCGAATTTGCGCCCCTTCTTCGCATCGACGAATTTGCCGTCGATGAAATTGCGCGTTTCGGGCTTCAGCTTGTCGGCATGTTTATGAAACGCCTTCTTGTCGAGGGCGCGAGCTTGTTCGAGATTCATGATCCGGTTTCTCCTCTTTCTCTTTCGTCGCGATCGGCTGGGCGCAGCGATCTTGAGCGGGATCGGTCCCGCCAACCTCCCAGGAAACCCGGTTTATAGCACCGGCGCCGGGCTTTGGGCCAGTATCCCGAAACCCCCTTAGCCGGATTTGCTGCGGGCGACATAGACCCCGTCCCAATCGGGCGGGGGCGGGTCCTGGCGATAGGCCGCGATTCGTTCGCCGTAAAGCCCGTAAAATCCGGACAGCCGCTCGGGCGCGATGGCCAAGGCTTGGGTAAGCGCGGTCTCGGCCGCCGCCCAATCTTGGCGGCGATAGGCGGCGAGCATTTCGCCCTGAAGGGCGGCAAGGCGGGCGAAATCGCCAGGCGTTTCGTCGAGAGCGGTAAAGATGCGGATCGGCAAGGCCTTGCCCTTGACGCGGACGAGATCGAGTTCCAGCAGGGGAAGGTCGGGGGCCATCGCCGCCGTCGCCTCGCCGATCACGAGATCGACGCGATAGGCCGGCGACAGGGCTTCGAGGCGCGAGGCGATATTGACCGTATCGCCGAGGACCGAATAGTCGAAACGCTGCTCGGAACCCATATTGCCGACGCAGACACGGCCGCTATTGAGCCCGATGCCGATAGCAAGATGGATGGGCGGCCGACCGGCCGGCGCGGCGGCGGCGAAATCCGCATTGAGATCCTGGAGTTTCCGGCGCATGGCCAAGGCCGCGGCGATCGCGGCGCGGCCGTGATGCTCGACCGGCAAGGGCGCGTTCCAGAAGGCCATGATGCAATCGCCGATATATTTGTCGATCGTGCCGCCGTGATCCTGGATGACTTTCGTCATCGGCGTTAGGAAGGCATTGATGACATGCGTCAGTTCGCCGGGGTCGAGACCTTCCGATAATTTGGTGAAGCCGCGGATATCGCAGAACATCAGCGTGAGGTCGCGCAATTCCCCGCCGAGTTTCAGCCGTTCGGGGTGGCGCGCCAATTGATCGACCAGGACGGGCGAGAGGTAACGCTGGAAGGCGCCGCGCACTTGGCGCTTCTCGCGTTCGGTCCGCAGGAAATTGACGAGCATCGCCGCGACGAAGATGAGAAAGGCGGTGAAAGCGGGATAGAGGGGATCGAGCAGGAAACCCTGCCGGGCGAACAGCGCCGCCGAAACCGCGATCGCCCCGCCGATGGCGATCCCGGCGAGACCGAGGCCGATCAGCGCTCGCCGCCCGCGCGCCAGCGCGATGAAAGCGAGACCGAGTCCGGCGAGAAAGGCCAATTCCGCCCCTTCCGTCCAGTCGGGGCGCAGCAGATAAGCGCCGCTTAGCACCTGTTCGGCGATTTGGGCGTGGATTTCGACCCCCGGCATGGCGGGGGAAAGCGGGGTCGCGCGTAAATCCTGCAAGGCTTCCGCCGAAGCGCCGAGAAAGACGAGCTTCCCGGCGATGCGCTCGGCGGGAAAATCGGGGGCCATCAGATCGGCGACGGAGACGAAGCGCTCCTGTCGGTGGCCGGTATCGTAAAGCAGGATTTCGCCCTTGGCCGTGACCGGAACGATCCGATCGCCGAGCGCGATGGCGGAAAGGCCATCGGCGCTCGCCAGACGCAGGCGCGGCGTCTGCCCGCCAAGCCCGAGGCGCAAGGCTTCGGCGGCGAGCGAGGGCCAGATTTGCCCGTCGAAGCCGAGCAGCAGGGGAACGCGGCGCTGGATATTGTCGGCATCGAGATTGCCGGTATTGACGGCGCCGATCCCGGCCGCCGCTTTTTGGAATTCCGGCAAGGCGGCGATCAGATAAGGCGCGCTCGGCAGAAAGGACCAATCGGGCGCCATATCGGTCTTGCCGATCACGGCGAAATCCGTTTTCCGTTCGAGGGCGATGGGCGCCCGCCGGGGATCGCGATCCTGGAGGGCGAAGGCGACGACGCTGGCCCCCCGACCGAGAACGGCCGCCAATTCCGCATCGGGGTCGGGCAGGCGGGCGAGGCCCTCGCGCAAAGCGGCAAGATCGCCCGCCGGCGGCAGATCGGCGAGAAGGGCGCCGGGGCCGGTGCGATCCTTCTCGGCGAGGATAATATCGAGCGCCACGATCGCGGCGCCCAAATCCTGCAACCGCGCGACGATGCGGGCGAGATCGCTGCGCCGCCAGGGCCATTGGCCGAATTTTTCCAGGCTGCGCTCTTCGATATCGGCGATGACGACCGGCAGATCGGGAGCGAAGGCGCGCGGCTGCCAGCGCTGATATTGATCGAAGACGAGATCGCGCGCCTGGCGCAGGAAAAGCGGGTCTTCGATGCGCAAGAGCAGCGCGCCGATAAGAAGCAGCAAGGGAATGGAACTATCCCGGAGAAAATTCGCGACGCGTTTCATGACGGCCGCAAAGTCTTGGCGACATGTTCGGGGCGCAAGCCGAGGCCGATGAGCCGCGCCGGCAGGCGGCGCAGCATCGGACAGCGATCGAACCAGCGCAGGAAGAAAGGCGGGCGGATCGCCTGACGGCTTTCGAGAACGGGCGCGATCGCCGCCTTCTGGAGGAAAAGCTGCAGGCGCTGAATGGCGCGCATGGGTCCTTCGCGGCGGCGCTGCACGCGGCGGAGATCGGCCTCGCCAAGGCTGCCGGCGGCCAAAGGTCCGGCCAGGAGATTGGCGGCGGCGACGGCATCCTGGATGGCGAGATTGATGCCGACGCCGCCGAGCGGCGACATGGCATGGGCGGCATCGCCGATACAGAGGAACCCCGGACGCCACCATTGCGCCAAGCGATCGACCGAGACCGAAAGCAATTTCACGCTCTCCCAATCGGCGATGGCCTCCGTCCGGCCTTTTAGGAAGGGCGCGGCGGCTTCGATCCCGGCGCGGAAGGCGGCAAGTCCCGCCGCCTTGACCGCTTCGGTCCGGCCCTTGGGGATGACCCAGGCGCATTGCCAGTAATCGCCGCGATCGAGCATGACCATGATCCGCCCCACGCCGATGCGCCCCATGATCGCGGCGGGATCCTCGGGGCGGCGGTCGAGGCGGAACCAGAGAACATCCATGGGCGCGCCGAAAGCGATGGGGCGCAGCCCCGCGGCCTTGCGCAGGACGGAATGCCGACCGTCGGCCGCGACGACGAGATCGCAGAGGAAACGCCGCTTTTCCCCCGCCATCGCGATTTCGATTCCGCCGATCCGGCCTTTCTCTTCGATCAATCCGGTCGCTTCCGCCGATAGGAACAGACGGAAATTCGGATAGGCTTCCGCCGCGCGGGCGAGAAAATTCAGGAAATCCCATTGCGGCATCAAGGCGATGAAGCGGCAGCGCGTGGGGAGATGCGAAAAATCGGCGATCGAAAGGATATCCGCGCCGAAGGCGATTTCCAGCCGCGAAACCGGGCGATGCGGCAATTTGAGGAAATCCGCAAGCAGGCCGAGTTCGTGGAGAATTTCGAGCGTCGAGGGATGGATCGTATCGCCGCGGAAATCGCGCAGGAAATCTTCATGTTTCTCGAAAACGGCGACCTTGATGCCGGCGCGGGCAAGCAGAAGGCCGAGCATGAGCCCGGCCGGGCCGCCGCCGGCGATACAGCAATCGAAACGTTCGGGTTCCTTCGCCATCCCGGCCAGTCTAGCAGAAATCGCCCGATGGGTGCGATGGCGGCAAGCGGGAAACGGCGCTTCCCCTCTTTTCGGCGGCTTGGCTTTCGTCGATAATGGCCGATCGCTTGGGCAAAAATCAGGGGGAATTGCCATGATCCGCAGAATCGCCGCCAGCCTTACCGCACTCGCCATCGGCCTTGCCAGCAGCATCGCGAACGCCGACGGCAAGATCGTCATTTCCAATTGGGACGGTTACATGCCGCCCGATCTTCTCGCCAATTTCACCAAGGAAACGGGGATCGAGGTCGAGTTTTCCGTCCACGCCACGAATGAGGAGATCATGGGCAAGCTGACCGCTTCGGGCGGGCAGGGCTACGATCTCGTCTTCGTATCGAGTCCTTTCGCCGAAATTCTGCATAAGCTCGGCATGGCCGCCGATCTCGATCATGCGAAGATTCCCAATCTCGCCAATCTTTATCCCGAGGCGGTCAATCTTCCCTACGATCCGGGCCAGGTCTTCTCCGTTCCCTATACCTGGGGCACGACCGGGCTTTGCTATCGCAGCGATCTCTTGAAGGAGGCACCGACCTCTTGGTACGACCTCTTGAATCCGACCGACGATCTCAAGGGCAAGATCACCATGCTGGCGACCGATCGCTGGCTGATGGCGGCGGGGCTGAAGGCGCTCGGCTTTTCCGTCAACGACACGGACGAGGCCCATGTCGCGCTCGCCAAGGATTTGCTGATTACCGCCAAGCGCAGCCTGCTCAGCTATGACGACACGACCTTCTATTCCAAGCTGGTCTCGGGCGAGGCGGTTCTCGTTCATGCCTGGGACGGCTGGTGCAATTACGGCATCGCCGAGAATAAGGATATCAAATTCGTGGTGCCGAAAGAGGGGAGCGACATGTGGGTCGACACCATGGTGATTCCCGCCGCCGGCGCCAATAAGGACGGCGCCATGGCCTTCATCGATTACATCCTGCGCCCCGACGTGCATAAATCGGTCGCCGAATTGACGCTCTACAAGGTTCCCAACCAGAAGGCGATGGAAGCCTTGGATCCGACGTTGATCGAGACTTACCCCAATCTCGGTATGAAAGCCGCCGATCTCATGGGGCAGGAAATGCTGCGCGATCTCGGCGACGCGCAGAAACTCTATTCGCGCACGGTGACGGAGATCACCTCGGCGAATTGATCCGGCGCGATCGGATGATAAGGGGCGGGTCCGGCGCCTTGCGGCGCAACGCGCTGCTGGCGCCGGGGCTTCTCTGGCTGGGCGGACTTTTCGTCGCGCCGGCACTCCTTGTCCTCGGCAACAGTTTCTTCGAGCGCGGGATTTACGGCGGCATCGATTTCGTCCTCACTTTCGAGAATTATCGCCGCCTCGCCGATCCGCTCTATCTCGGCATTTTCGGCTATTCGGCGGGGATCGCGGGAAGCGCCAGCCTGATCGCTCTCCTGATCGGCTATCCCGTCGCCTATCGCATCGCGCTGATGTCGCCTTCCCGCCAGCTCATGGCCTTGGGTTTCGTGATGATGCCCTTCTGGAGCAATTATCTCATCCGCACCTATGCCTGGATCGTGCTGCTCAATCGCGAGGGTCTCATCAATCGCGGTCTTGCCGAATTCGGTCTGATTTCGGCGCCGCTGCCGCTCCTCTATAACGATTTCGCCATCATCCTCGGCCTTGTCTACAGCTATACGCCGTTCCTCGTTCTGGTCGTCTATGCCTCGATCTCGCGGCTGGGATCGGAATTGCGCGAAGCCTCGGCCGATCTCGGCGCCGGCGCCTTCGCCACGTTCCGCCGCATCACGCTGCCGCTGACCTGGCCGGCGATCGTGACCGGCCTCGTCTTCGTCTTCGTTCTCTCCATCGGCAATTTCGTGACGCCGGATCTTCTAGGTGGCGGCAAGAAGACCATGCTCGGCAATCTTATCTACGATCAATTTCTGACGGCGCGCGATTGGCCCTTCGGTTCGGCGATCTCCACTCTGTTGATCGGGGTGATGTTGATTCTGCTCGCGCTCCAAGCGCGCATCGGCGATCGCCGGGAGCGCGCGGCATGAAGCGATGGGATACGATCCGCCTCTGGCAGAACGGTCAGCTTGGCCTCTTTTTTATCTTCCTTTATGGCCCGATCCTGGTCTTGGCGACGCTGAGCTTCAACCGATCGGGCTTGCCGACCAGCTGGTCGGGATTTTCGACCGAATGGTATGGCGCGCTTTTCGCCAATGCCAAGATTTTGACGAGCCTCGGCAATTCCCTGGTCGTCGCTATGGCCGCGACGGCGATCGCGACGCTGCTCGGCACTTTGCTGGCCATGGGGCTCGAAGCGAAACGCGCTTCGGCGGGACTCGAATCCCTGGTCGCGGCACCGATGATCGTTCCCGATATCGTGCTCGCCATCGGTCTTCTTAGCCTCTATTCGGGGCTGAAATTTAGCCTCGGCCTTCATTCCATCATTCTTTCGCATAGCGTTTTCAATCTCGCTTTCGTGGCGGCCGTGGTGCGCCAGCGCCTGCGCCATTTCGATCGCTCGGTCCTCGAAGCCTCGATCGATCTCGGCGCCGGGGAATTCACGACCTTTCGCCGAATCACCTTGCCGATAATCGCGCCCGGCGTGATTGCCGCCGCCTTGCTGTCCTTCACGCTGTCCTTCGACGAATTCATCATCGCCTATTTCACGGCGGCGCCCGGCCCGTCCTCGACCACGCTCCCCATGCAGATTTATGCGATGATCCGCTTTGGCGTGACGCCGGAAATCAACGCGCTCGCCAGCCTAGTGATGGGGTTTTCCTTCCTGCTGATCCTGATTGCCCAGCGTTTCGGCAAATGGTCGCCGTCATGACGATGCCGCTCCTCGCGATCGACAGCGTCGACAAATCCTTCGGTCTCGTTCCGGCCTTGCGCGCGGTTTCCTTCGCCGTGGCGGCACGGGAATTCTTCGCTCTCCTCGGCCCCTCGGGCTGCGGCAAGACGACCTTGCTGCGCCTGATCGCCGGTTTCGAGGAGCCCGATCGCGGCCGCATCCGGCTCGACGGCGCCGATCTTGCCGGCATCAGGCCCAATCGCCGGCCGATCAATCTCATGTTCCAATCCTATGCGCTCTTTCCGCATATGTCGGTCGCGGGCAATATCGCCTACGGCCTGGAAATGGAGGGCGTGCGCGGCGCCGATCTTACCCGCCGCGTCGAGGAAGCGCTCGCCATGGTGCGCCTGACGGGCGAGGCTCGGCGCAAGCCGCATCAGCTTTCCGGCGGCCAGCGCCAGCGCGTCGCCTTGGCGCGCGCGCTCGTCAAACGGCCGAAATTGCTGCTGCTCGACGAACCCTTGGGCGCGCTCGACAAGAAGCTGCGCGGCGAGATGCAGATCGAATTGAAGCGCCTGCAACAGGAAACGGGCATCGCCTTTCTGGTCGTGACGCACGATCAGGAAGAAGCCTTGAGCCTTGCCGACCGCATCGCCTTGCTGGAAGCGGGTCGGCTGGTGCAGATCGGCACGCCGCGCGAACTCTACGAAAAGCCGGTCAATCTTTTCGCCGCCGGCTTTATCGGCGATGCCAATCTGCTGGCGGGGAAAAGCGCCGCCGGCGGCATCGTCATTCCCGGCCTCGGTCTTCTTCCGGCCGGGAATGCGGCCGATATCCGCCCCGGAATCCCCGCTTGGCTGATGATCCGGCCCGAGCGCTTGCGGGTTCTTTCGCCCGCTGGCCGTAAGCCCGGCGAAGGCTGGCCGGGGCGCGTCGCGGGTCTTGCCTATCTTGGACAGGATGCGATCGTCCATGTGGCGATCCCCGGCCTTGCCCAGCCCTTGATCGCGCGGGTCGCCGCTGCCGATCCCATCGGCCCCCATCTCGCCCAAGGCGCCGAGGTGCTTTGCCAATGGCCGGCCGAACAGGCAAGATTGCTCGACGAGTGAAGAAAAGCGGAGGAGAGCGGTTATGAGCGGCGGCAAGACCATCGTGTTGTTTCCCGAGGCGGCCTTCGGCCCGGCCCTGAATTGCGTTGGCATCGCTCAACGCCTGAAGGCGGAGGGCCATAACCCCGTCTTCGTCTGCGACAAGGGCTTCAAGGGCGTTTTCGCCGGTTACGGCTTCGAGGAGCATCTCGTCGATATGTCGGGCGGCCTATCGGACGAGGAGATCGCCAAATTCTGGGCGAATTTCATCGCCGAGAAGCAGCCGCATTTCCGCCTTTCGCCGATCGAACAATTGCCGACCTATGTCATTCCCGTCTGGGAGGCGATCGTCGATTCGGCGATCATCGCCGAGGAGGGGTTGAACGCGCATCTCCAGAGCCTGAAGCCCGATCTCGTCGCGGTCGATAACGTCATTCTCTTCCCGGCGATCAAAAAAGCGGGCTGCCCCTGGGTCAGGATCATTTCCTGTTCGGAGAACGAGATTCCCGATCCCGATATCCCGCCGCATCTTTCCGGCTGCCACGAAAACGACAAAGCGGGTTTCGCCGCTTTCGAGGAACGGTTTCTGGAACTCGTGAAACCGACTCACGATCGATTCAACGCCTTCCTCGCCAAGATCGGCCATGCGCCCTATCCCTTGGGTCAATTCTTCGAAGCCTCGCCCACGCTCAATCTGCTGCTTTACCCGAAGCCGCTTGCCTTCAAGCGGCGGGTTCCGCTCGACCCCCAGCGCTTCCAATATCTCGAAGGCTGCGTGCGCGACGAGGGGAGCTATCAGGTGCCGGATTTCGCGGCGCAGAACGAGGCGCCGCTGATTTATGTTTCCTACGGGTCGCTGGGTGCCGCCGATATCGATCTCTATAAGCGTCTGATCGCTTGTTTCGCCAAACTCCCTTATCGCTTCCTCATGAATGTCGGGGATTATATCGGCGAATATACCGATATCCCGGGGAACGTGCATCTCGAACGCTGGTATCCCCAGCCCGCCGTCATTCCCCATGTCGATCTCTTCATCCATCACGGCGGCAATAACAGCTTCACCGAGGCGCTCTATTTCGGCAAGCCGGCCATCATCATGCCCTTCTGCTGGGACGGTCTCGACAATGCCGCGCGCATCGCCGATACCGGATATGGCGCGCAATTGCCGCGCTATACCTGGAGCGAGGCGGAACTCGCCGCGACGATCCGTGGCCTCCTCGCCGATTCCGCGATGAAGACGCGCCTCGCCGCAATTTCGCGGCATATGCAATCCGCGAAGGGCACGGAAAAGGCGGCACGCCTGCTCGTCGAAAACGCCCATCGTTTCTAAACGCGAATTTCAGGAAAGATCGAAATCATGAAAGCTTCCGTGCTTCACCGGCCGCGCGATACGCAGGATCTCGTCGATTGGGGCGCGATCCCCGAAATGATCGAGGGCCGATCCGTGACCGCCGGCAAAGTGCTGCATAAGGGCCCCGCCGGCGAAAACGAATGCGGCATCTGGACCTGTTCGCCGGGATTCTGGCGCTGTCACGTGACGCGCGACGAATTCTGCCATTTCCTGGAAGGGCGCTGCCTTTATACGGCGGATAATGGCGAAACGATCGCCATCGAACCCGATACGATCGCTTTCTTCCCGGCCGGCTGGAAGGGGACCTGCCGCGTCACCGAGAAGGTGCGCAAGGTTTATATGATTCGTTAAGAATGCTGCCCGCAATTCGGGCAAACGGCGCGGCGCTTGACCGCGATTTCGCGCCATTCGCAATCGAGCGCATCGTAAAGCAGCAGGCGACCGGATAAGGAGCGCCCGAGGCCGAGGATTTCCTTCACCACCTCGCCGGCCTGGAGCGCGCCGACCGTGCCGGCGATGGCGCCCAGAATGCCGGCTTCCTCGCAGCGCGGCATCAAGCCCGCGGGCGGCGGTTCGGGGAAGAGACAGCGATAGCAGGGATGCGGCGCCCCGAGATGGGATTTGAAGGTCGATATCTGCGCCTCGAA
>CAYQAG010000028.1:18633-34131 GCA_964415425.1 uncultured Rhodospirillaceae bacterium
CCCGCCGCCGCGAGATAAAGCAAAAGCGGTGCCCCCAATCCGCCCGCGCCGATGACCAACACGCGCGCCGCCAGCAGCCGCGCCTGGCCCTCCTCGCCGATTTCGTCGAGGATGACATGGCGCGCGTAACGCGCCAATTGCCGATCGGTCAGCATCGCTGTGCCGCCGGCCGATCCGTCCGGTTCCGGTGCCGGTGTCAATCCAATCCTTCGAAGAGCGCGGTCGAGAGATAACGCTCGGCCGAGGAGGGCAGGATGGCGAGGATGCGCTTCCCCGCCATGCCGGGGCGCTTGGCGAGTTCGACGGCGACGCTCAAGGCCGCGCCCGAGGAAATGCCGATCGGCATGCCTTCGATTTTCGCAACCTTGCGCGCCATGGCGAAGGCATTGGCATTGGAAACGGTCAGCACTTCGTCGACCACTTGGCGGTTGAGATTGTCGGGCACAAAACCGGCGCCGATGCCTTGAATTTTATGCGGACCGGGCTGGCCGCCGGAAATCACGGGGCTGTCCTCGGGCTCGACGACGATCACCTTCAAGCCAGGCAGACGCTTTTTCAGGATTTCGCCGACCCCCGTCACCGTTCCGCCGGTGCCGACGCCGGCGACGAAATAATCGAGCTTGCCGCCGGTATCGCGATGGATTTCCTCCGCCGTACTGCGGCGATGGATGGCGGGATTGGCGGGGTTCTTGAATTGCTGCGGCATGACGGCGCCGGGAATGGCGGCCAGCAATTCCTCGGCCTTGGCGATGGCGCCCGACATGCCGCGCGCCGCTGGAGTGAGTTCCAATTCGGCGCCCAGCAGGCGCAGCATCTTGCGCCGCTCCAGCGACATGCTTTCCGGCATGGTCAGGATCAGGCGATAGCCCTTGGCCGCCGCCACGAAAGCGAGCGCGATGCCGGTATTGCCGCTGGTCGGCTCGACCAGGGTGCCGCCCGGTTTCAATCGCCCCTCGGCCTCCAAGGCTTCGATCATCGCCAAGCCGATGCGATCCTTGACCGAGGATAGGGGATTGAAGAATTCGCATTTGCCGCACAATTCGGCGGCGATGCCTTCGGCCTTGGCGAGACGCGCCAAGCGAACGATGGGCGTCGCGCCGATCGTCGCCAGGAAATCCTCATAAATCTTGCCGCGAAATTCCGGTGCCTCGGTCATGGATCTGGCCTTTCTTTTCTGGCTGAAAGCGTTGCAAGTTAAATGGCGAAATCGAGCCGCGCCGCCCGATCGGCGCGGATGCCGGCGCTTTGCGCCTTCTGGCAAAGTTCGTCGAGCGAGACGCGATCGAGGCGCGCCAGCATCTCAATCTGCAGATCGCGCCAGAGCGGGCGCACGATCTCGATCCCGATCCGCGATCCGGTCTCGCCTTGAATCGGGTCCTGTCCGCCCTCGAATTGGCGGATGGCGCGCAGGATATCGCCGACGCTGATGCGCCGCCGTTCCCGACCCAGGAGATAGCCGCCGCGCGGGCCGCGCTGCCCGGCCAAGATGCCGGCCCGGACGAGATGCTGCAGCATCTGTTCGAGATAACGCTTAGGGACACCTTGGCGCTTGGCGAGCGCGCCCGATTGCACCGGTTGCGACTGGCCGTGAAAGGCGATATCGAGGACGGCTTCGATGGCGAAGATCAGGCGCTTGCTGGGATAAAGCATGGAAAGTCAGGCTCCGATCCCGGTCGAACCGAAACCGCCTTCGCCGCGCTGGCTCGCGGGAAGCTCGGCGCTTTCCCGCCATTGGGCGCGGGCGACGGGGGCGACGACGATTTGGGCGATGCGCTCGCCGGGTTGGAGGCGCACGCTTTCCTGCCCCAGATTGACGAGGAGAACGCCGATCTCGCCGCGATAATCGGCATCGATCGTGCCGGGGGCATTGAGGATCGTGAGACCGTGCTTCCAAGCGAGGCCGGAACGCGGCCTTATCTGCGCTTCGTAGCCCGCGGGGAGCGCGATGGCGATGCCGGTCGGAACGAGGGCGCGCGCGAAGGGCGCGAGATCGAGCGGCGCCGCGATCGCCGCATGAAGATCGGCGCCAGCCGAAAGCGGCGTCGCATAGGCCGGCAAGGGGAGACCCGCACCATGCGGCAGGCGGAGCAGCGGAACGGAGACCGTCGCCATCATCGGCGGATCACGCGGCGAAATGCGCAATGATGCGCGCGACCAATTTGTCGGCGATCGCGCGTTTCGTCATGCGCGGCCAAGCTTCCTCGGCATTGCCGGCGATGAGGTGGATGCGGTTTTCCTCGCCGCCGAAGACGTTTTCTCCCGGCCGCACGTCATTGGCGAGGATCCAGTCGCAAGCCTTGCGGCGGCGTTTCTCGCGCGCGGCCGCGATCACGTTTTCGGTCTCGGCGGCAAAGCCGATGACGAGGCGGGGCCGCGAAGGGCCGCTTTGCGCGAGGCGGGCCAGGATATCGGGGTTGGCGACGAGGTCGAGGCGCGGCGCGCCTTCGCCCTTTTTCAGTTTCTGCGTCGCCCTTTGCGCCGGGCGCCAATCGCCGATTGCGGCCGCGCAGATGGCGATATCGACCGGCAAGGCGGCGAGGCTGGCGGCCAGCATTTCTTCGGCTGATTCGATATGGATCGCACGACAGCCGGGGGGATCGGCCAGCGCCGTCGGGCCGGAGATTAGGATCGTCTCGGCGCCCGCGCGGGCGAGCGCGCCGGCAATGGCATGACCCTGCTTGCCGGAGGAGCGATTGGCGATGAAGCGCACGGGATCGATCGCCTCATGCGTCGGGCCCGAGGTGACGAGCGCCCGCAACCCCTTCAGCGGCCCGGCGGCAAGGCGTGCAAGCACGCCTTCCAGCAAGGCGGCGGGATCGACCATCCGCCCCTCGCCGATTTCGCCGCAAGCGAGATCGCCCGCATCGGGGCCGATCGCGCCGATGCCGCGCGCGCGCAAGGTTTCGAGATTGGCCTGCGTCGCCGGGTGATGCCACATCGCCGCATTCATGGCCGGGGCGACGAGAACGGGTTTGTCGGCGGCGAGCAGAGTCGCGCTGGCGAGATCGTCGGCGAGGCCATGCGCCATCTTCGCCAGGAAATCCGCCGTCGCCGGCGCGACCAGGATAAGGTCGGCTTCGCGCGCGAGGCGGATATGCCCCATCTCGCTTTCCTCGGTCAGCGAAAAGAGATCGCCATAGACCTTCTTTCCCGTGAGGGACGAAAGCGAGAGCGGCGTCACGAATTGCGCGCCGCCTTTCGTCAGGATCGTCTGGAATTCGAGGCCGCGCTCCCGCCCCCGACGCACGAATTCCAGCGTCTTATAGGCGGCGATGCCGCCCGTGACGATGAGGAGAATGCGCCAGGACATGAGGATTGCCCATCTCGATTTTACACTTCATGGGAAATTTACGCTCGCAAGCGCGGAAATTCAAGCCGGGCTCGCGCGGGGATCAGCGCAGGATCAGGAAGAGCGTCAGGCCGAGAATGGCGAGCCAAAGCCAGAATTGGCTCCCCGGCGCGAAAAGCCCCAAGCGCCGGCTGAGGCGCTGGCGCCAGTTTTCTCGGCCCCAGCCGCTTTCGGCGAGGTTTTGCAGCAGGCGCTCGATCTGGCGCAAGACGGAAGGCGCGCGCTCGGCCATGTCGATCGTATCGCGCAGGGCCTGGACGAGCCGCGCTCGGGGGCCGCGATGGGCGATCATCCAATCCTCGATCAAGGGCCGCGCCAGCGTCCAGAGATTGAGCGAGGGGTCGAGTTGGCGCGAGATGCCCTCGGCCATCAGCATGTTCTTCTGCAAGAGCAGCAGATGCGGCTGCACCTCCATGTCGAAGGTCTCGGCGATGGCGAAAAGCTGGCCAAGCATGCTGGCGAAGCTGATTTCATTCAAAGGCCGGCCCTGGATCGGCTCGCCGATGGCGCGCAAGGCGAGCGCGAAATCCTCCAGCTTCTGTCCCGGTTTCAAATAGCCGGCGGCGAGATGCACGCGGGCGATGCGCGCGTAATCGCGATCGAGAAAGCCGAGCAGCATATCGGCGAGATAGGTGCGGGTCTTCTCGTCGAGCCTGCCCATGATGCCGAAATCGACCGCCTGAATGGCGCCGTCGGGGCCGACGCTCATATTGCCGGGATGCTGATCGCCGTGGAAATAGCCGTCGCGAAAAGCCTGATTGAAAAAGATGGCGGCGGCGCGCGCCAGGATTTCCGGAATATCGAGGCCGGCGCGGCGCATCGCCTCGCCGTCATCCATGGGAATGCCGGTAAGACGCTCCTGGGTCATGACGCGCTTGCCCGTGCGGCGCCAATCGATGGCGGGGACGCGATAGCTGGGATCGTCGGCGAAATTGTCGCGGAGTTCCGAGGCCGCCGCCGCTTCGAGGCGAAGATCCATTTCCGTCCGCGCCAAGGCGGCGAAGGTCTTGACCACGGCGACCGGACGCAGGCGGCGCAATTTCGGCTGCGAACGCTCGATGATTTCCGCGATCCACAGCAGAAGGTCGATATCGCGCGCGAAGGCGGCTTCGATGCCGGGGCGCAGGACCTTGACGGCGACGGGTCGGCCTTCGGGGAAATCGGCATCGGGCTGGGCGATGGCGAAATGCACTTGGCTGATCGAGGCGGCCGAGACCGGCTCGTCGTCGAAGGATAGGAAGAGATCCTCGATCGGCGCGCCCAATTCGCTTTCGATCGTGGCCCGGGCGGCAAAGGCGCTGAAGGCGGGCAGGCGGTCCTGGAGCCGCGCGAGATCGGCCGCGACTTCGCTCCCCAGGAGATCGGACCGGGTCGAGAGCGCCTGGCCGAATTTGATGAAAGCGGGGCCGAGTTCGGTCAAGGCGGCGGCCAGTCTTTCGCCCGGGCGCTGGCCTGCGATATCGCGCCCGAAGAGGAGCCGCATCGGCGAAAGCAGCAAGGGCGCGATGCCGGCATTGGCGAGCGCATCCTCGAAGGGGGCGAGCGCGCCATGCTTGGCGAAGCAACGCGCCATCTGGAACAAACGCCCGAGAGAGGTCAGCCATCGTGTCATGATTGCGAAGTCTCGTCCGTCAGATGCGCCAGGCCGAATGCAAGGCGACGATGCCGCCCGAAAAATTGCGATAGGCGATGCGGCGGAATCCGGCGGCCGCGATCAACCCCGCCAATTCGTCCTGGGCCGGAAAGCGGCGGATCGATTCGGCGAGGTAAAGATAGGATTCGCGATCCTTGGCAATCGCCTCGCCGAGCCAAGGCAGGATGCGGAAGGAATAGAGATCGTAAAGTCGGCCAAGCCAGGGGAGGGCGACCCGGCTGAATTCCAAGCACAGGAACCGCCCGCCGGGCCTGAGCGCGCGATAGGCTTCGGCGAGCGCCGCCTTCGGATCGGCGACATTGCGGAGACCGAAGGCGATCGTATAGGCATCGAAGCGCATTTCGGGAAAGGGCAGGGCCTCGGCATTGCCGCAGACCCAATCGAACCCGGAGAGAAAATTGCGGTCGATCGCCCGGTCGCGCCCGCGCCGCAACATGGCCGGCGTCAGATCGCAGATCGTGACGCGGGATTCGGGCGCCGCCGCGCGGATGCGAAAGGCGATATCGCCGGTGCCGCCCGCGACATCGAGGATTGTCTCGGCCGGGCGCGGCGCCAGCTGCTCGACCATCGCCGCCTTCCACAAGCGATGCACGCCGAGCGACATCAAATCGTTCATGAGGTCGTAAGATGGGGCGACCGAATCGAAAACGCCTTTAACGCCCGCCGCCTTCTCGGCAGGGGTCACGCGGCGATAGCCGAACCAAGTCGTTTCCTGGGCGGTCTCGTCGGGAGGGGGATCGTGCGGCGCCTGTTCCATCGCCGGGGAGACTAGACGAAGTCGCGCGCCCTGGGAATTGCGGCGCTGAGGCGCATTTTGCCTCAGGCCGCGCGGGCAAGAGCGCCGTTAGGCGCGATCAGTAAAGATTGTAGCGGAGCGAGATGAGGCCGCTGTGATTCTCGCCGAAGAGATCGTAGGTCGTATCGAAATACCGATATTCGGTCCCGATCGAGACCCGATCGTTGATTTGATAGGAAACGCCCAGCATGGCCTGCCAAGCGAAGGCGCCGTGCGAGCGCATATTGTCTTGGAGGATGCCCGCATAGCTGGCGCCGTCGATATCCTGGATCGCTCCGCCGATGCCGACGCCGATATAAGCTTCCCAACGTTCGTCGAGGGGCATGTCGTAATAGCCATTGGCCATGAAGCCGAAAATCAAGCCGGCGCCGGAATTCTCGTCGGCGAAGAATCCGGGAGCCGCGCCGCCGGGTGCGAACAATTCCCGATCAAGACCGTAATGCCGGAAGGAGAATTCCAATTCGGCGCGAAAATGCTCGCCGAAATCGTAGCCGCCGACGAGGCCCGTCGCGATGCCGGTCGAAAAATCGTCATTGACGCCGCCGCCCGGGAAGGTTCCGGTCGGAAACTTCTCGTTCGGGTCGTCGGCTCCCGAAGCGCCGAGAAAGACCTTCAGATAAGTTCCCTCTCCGGTATTATCGGCCAAAGCCGGCGCCGAAAGAAAAATCGCCGCCATCGCCATGGGCATGAGAGCTTTTTTCATGTCGATTCCAATCCGTTATAACCCCGTCCCGTAGTCGGATTTCCTAGCAAGATCGAGGGCGTTTGGCAAGCTCGGCTTGGCATGGCCAGGGGCGGGCCGATCGTCTAATTTGGCGGCGGCGGCGATCGGGACGCGGCCAGTCGGAGGCATCATGCCGGAATTACCGGAAGTTGAAACTGTCATGCGCGGGTTGAAGGCCGGCTTGGCCGGGCGGCGCATTCGCCGGGCCCGGGCCTATCGACCCGATCTCCGGTTTCCGCTGCCGCAGGATTTCGCCGAGCGCCTCGTCGGCCGGCGTATCCTCGGCCTCGGTCGCCGCGCCAAATATATCCTCGTCGATCTCGACGACGGCTGGACTTGGCTCATCCATCTCGGCATGTCCGGCTCGCTCCGTTTCGTGGCCGATCGCCGGGAAAAAGCCGGCAAGCACGATCATGTCGAGATCGAGGCCGAGGCGGGTAAGCTGCTCCGCTTCAACGATCCCAGGCGTTTCGGAATCATGGACCTCGTGCCCACCTCCGATCTCGCGCGGCATAAATTGCTAAAGGGGCTTGGGGTCGAGCCTTTGTCGCGCGGCTTTCGCGGACAGGATCTTGAGAATTTGCTGGGGGGTCGCAAAACCTCGGTCAAGGCGGCGCTGCTCGATCAGCGCTTGATCGTCGGCATCGGCAATATCTACGCGGCCGAGGCGCTCTTCCGCGCCGGGATCGACCCGCGGCGCAAAGCGGGAACGATTCGGGGCGAAGCCGCTCAAAGGCTCGCGCGGGCGATCAAGGCGGTGCTGCGCGAGGCCATCGCCGCCGGCGGGTCGAGCTTGCGCAATTACGTTCAGGCCGATGGCGAACTCGGCTATTTCCAGCATCGCTGGCGCGTCTACGATCGCGAAGGCCAGGCCTGCATCGGCTGCGATTGCGATGCGATGAAGACCGGCGGCGTCAAACGCATTCAACAAGGCGGACGCAGCACCTTCTATTGTCCGCGCCGACAGAAATAGCGCATTCGCATTTTTTTAAGGATGCGCTTCTCCTTATCGTCGATCCGCCACCTCCTCACCCCAACCCTCTCCTCCACTTCGTGGAGGAGAGGGGGATATCGAGCTTCGATGCGCTCCTTCTCCCCCATAACATGGGGGAGAAGGTAGGGATGAGGGGGTCATGCGAGCGCGAATGCGCTCTCTCCGCCGGTTCGTTTTCTTGATTCTTATTGCCGATGCGATTGGTCAATTTTTTCCTTCGCCTTGCCAGTTGCCTGCCGATCGTGTTCCATCGCGGCCATGAGATTGTTCAGGCGAATCGGCCATGACTGATCTTGGCCTTTCTTTTTTCGATCCCCTGATCGCGGCGACGATTCTGCTCGTCCTCACCTATGCCGCGATCGTGACGGAGAGGGTCAATCGCGCGATCGTCGCTTTGCTCGGCGGCGGGCTCGCCATCATGCTCGGTCTCGTCACGCAGGAAGAGGCGATTCGCGGCATCGATTTCAATACCCTGGCTTTGCTCGCCGGCATGATGATCATCGTCGCCATCGCCAAGCGCAGCGGCATTTTCCAAGCGATCGCCATCCTCGCCGCCCAAGCGGCGCGCGCGCATCCCGCCGGGATCTTGGCGCTGCTCGCCGTGGCGACGGCGATCCTTTCGGCCTTGCTCGACAATGTCACGACCGTGCTCTTGATCGCGCCCGTGACACTCGTCATCTGCCGGGAATTGCAGGTCGCGCCCTATCCCTATCTTTTCAGCGAAATCTTCGCCTCCAATATCGGCGGAACGGCGACGCTGATCGGCGATCCGCCGAATATCATCATCGGTTCGGCCGCCGATCTCGCTTTCATGGATTTCGTCCATGCCCTGGCGCCGGTCGTCGTCGTCATTTTGCTCGTCAATATCCTCGCCCTCCATCTCATCTGGGGGCGGCATTTGCGCACGACCGAAACCGCCAAGGCGCGCATCCTGGCGCTCGATCCCCGCGCGGCGATCCTCGATCCTCGGCTCATGCGCCAATCGCTCGCCGTCATGGCGCTCGTCGTCGCCGCCTTCGCCGGCGCACGCTTTTTGCATCTTGAGGCCGGCAGCATCGCGCTTTTCGGCGCTGCCTTGCTATTGCTGCTCGATAATTTCGGCCGCAATCCTTCGGTCCAGCACGACCGCCTCGTCGAAACCTTCAACGAGGTCGAATGGATCACGATCTTCTTCTTCGTCGGTCTTTTCATCGTCGTCGCGGCAGTGGAGAGGGCCGGGCTGCTCGACCTTTTCGCGCGGCATCTGGTGGCCGCCACTTCGGGCGATCTCACCATCCTGACGCTGGCCTTGCTCTGGGCCTCGGCGCTTCTGTCGGCGATCATCGATAACATCCCCTTCGTCGCGACCATGATCCCGGTCATCAAGAGCATGGGCGCGGATTTCGGCGGGGCGGCTAACCTCGCGCCGCTTTGGTGGTCGCTGTCCTTGGGCGCCTGCCTTGGCGGCAATGGGACGCTGATCGGCGCCTCGGCCAATCTGACGGTTGCCGGAATCGCCGAGCGCGCGGGCGTTCCCTTCCGCTTTCTCGAATTCATGAAAATTGCTTTTCCGCTCATGCTGATCAGCATCCTGATCGCGCATGTCTATCTCGCTTGGCGGTTCCTGTGAGCGATAAGCCTTTCGCGCCTCTGCCGCAGCCTTGGATGCAGGAAGGGCCGGCGCGCCGCGTCTATGACGCGATCCGCGCCGTCGGCGAAGTGCGCTTCGTCGGCGGCTGCGTGCGCGATGCTCTGCTTGGCCGCGCCATCAAGGATATCGATCTCGCGACGCCGCTTGCGCCCGATGCCGTCGCCGACGCGCTGACGCAAGCCGGCCTCGGCTTCGCGCCGACGGGGATCGCGCATGGCACTTTGACCGCCATCGCCGACGGGCGGGGAATCGAGGTCACGACTCTCCGCCGCGACGTCGAAACCGACGGGCGCCGCGCCAAGGTCGATTTCACGGCGGATTGGCGCGAGGATGCGGCGCGGCGCGATCTCACCATCAACGCGCTTTCGGCCGATCGCGAAGGGCGGCTTTACGATTATTTCGGCGGGCTCGCCGATCTGGCGGCGGGGCGGGTGCGTTTCGTCGGCGATCCCGTGGCGCGCATCGCCGAGGATTATCTGCGCCTCTTGCGGTTCTTCCGTTTCCATGCCGATTACGCGGCGGGCGATTTCGACGCGGCGGCGCTGACCGCCGCGATCGCGGCGAAGGGCAAGCTGCTCAATCTTTCCGGCGAGCGGCTGCGCCAGGAGACCTTGAAGATTCTGATCGCGCGGCGCGGCGTCGAAACCTGGGAGCGGATGATCGATGCGGGGATCGTCGCCGCTTATCTCCCCGAAGCCCGGGCGATCGGACGATTGCGGAATGTCGCGGCGCGCGAGGCGGCCTTCGGCCTCGCGCCCGATGGCATAAGACGCCTCGGCGCCTTGGCGGAGAGGGACGCGGGGGCGGCTATTGCGCGGAAATTCAAACTCTCGACGCGGGAGAAAAAGCGCCTGCTCGCCTTGACGAATGCGGAATCGGCTTTCGCCCTCGGGGAGGATCGCGCTTTGCGACGGCAGATTTATAAATTCGGCAATGCGCTGGCGCTGGATTTATTGCTGGTCGCGCCCGGCGAGGCGCCGGTCGCCGATTTGCGCCCCGCTTTCGCCCTCATCCGCGATTGGCCGAAGCCGGCCTTGCCGATCGCGGGACGCGATCTCGTGGCATTGGGCCTGGCGCCCGGCCCGGCAATCCAGGCGCTGCTCGACCGCATCGAGGATTGGTGGGTCGCCGGCGATTTCCGCGCCGATCGTCGGCAATGTCTGACCGAAGCCGAGCGCCTGATCCGCGCTTAAGGCCAGATAACTTCGGGCGGCAGGGACATCAGAATCGCTTCGGTATTGCCGCCGGTCTTGAGGCCGAATTGCGTGCCGCGATCGTAAAGCAGATTGAATTCGGCATAACGCCCGCGCCGGATAAGTTGGTGACGGCGTTCGGCCTCGCTCCATGTCGCATTCATGTGGCGCCGGACGATTTCGGGATAGATGGCGAGGAAAGCCTCGCCCACCGCCTGGGTAAAGGCGAAGTCGCGATCCCAATCCCCGGAATCGAGATCGTCGTAGAAAATGCCGCCGAGACCGCGCGGTTCCCCCCGATGCGGCAGGAAGAAATAATCGTCGCACCATTGCTTGAAGCGCGGGTAATAGCCGGGATCGAAGCGATCGCAGGCGGCGCGGAAGGCGGCGTGAAAATCCGCTCCGTCGGCGTCGTGGCGTTCGGGGAACATCGGCGTCAGATCGGCGCCGCCGCCGAACCAGGATTTGCGGGTCACGATATGGCGCGTATTCATATGCACGGCCGGCACCAAAGGCGAGCGCATATGCGCGACGAGGCTGATGCCGCTCGCCCAAAATCGTCCATCCTCGCCGGCGCCCGGAATCTGGCGGCGGAAATCGGGACCGAAGGCGCCGAAGACGGTCGAGACGTTGACGCCGACCTTCTCGAAAACGCGGCCGCGCATGACCGCCATGATCCCGCCGCCGCCATCCGCTCCCGTTTCGCCGCCCTCGCGCCGCCAAGCGCGGCGCTCGAAGCGGCCCGGTGTTGCCGCGCCATGTTGGGTGCCGGCGAGTTCGTCCTCGAGCGTCTCGAAGGCGGCGCAGATGCGATCGCGCAAGCTCTCGAACCAGAGGCGGGCTTTTTCCTGACGCGCGGCGATGGCGGTCGGATCGTGATCGGTCATGGCTGAAAATACCCCATTTGACGTTGCGCTTCGGCCGCGACGATGGCCGCGGCCATGGCTTGATTGAGCGATCGGGCTTCCGGGCGGAGCGGGATGCGCAATCGGTGATCGGCGAGAGCGTGGATTTCCTCCGGCAGGCCGGCCGATTCCCGGCCGAGGATGAGATTGTCGTCGGGCGCGAAGGCGAAATCGGCATAGCTTCGCACAGCCCTTGTCGAAAGGGCGATCAGGCGGCCGGCTTCGGGGCCGCGCTCGCGCCGGCATTCGAGATAGGCTTCCCAATGGCGATGCCGCTCGATGCGGACGAGGTCGAGATAATCCATCCCCGCTCGGCGCAGCCGCGCCGCATCCCAAGCGAAGCCGCAGGGAAAGACGATATCGACGCCAAGGCCGAAACAGGCGGCAAGACGCAGGATGGCGCCGGTATTCTGCGGGATATCGGGTTGGAAAAGGACAAGGCGCATCTTGCGGAAAATCGTTTCAGCCTGGCTTTGCAAAGCGACGGCGAATCCTTTATATCGCTCGCGGGGGATGCCCGGGATCGCGGCCTGGTGCCGCAGGCGGATAATCTGCCGATGCGGCGTTCTGTCGCGCTAACCCGCTGGCAAGGCAAGGGAATTTCCCATGCTATAACCCCGACGGAATTGGGGAATTGAAGGCTGGGCGACCGGTTCTTCGGGCTGAAAAGGAAGATCGACATGGCTGACGCGGCGTCGCATCCCAGCGAGGAAAAAGGCACAAGACGGGATTTCCTTTATCTGACGACGGGCGCCGTCGTCGCCTATGGCGCGGCCGCCACGGTTTGGCCGCTGATCGATAGTTTGAACCCGGCCGGCGACGTGCTCGCGCTCTCCTCGATCGAGGTCGATATTTCCCAAATCGAAATCGGCCAATCCGTCACCGTGAAATGGCGCGGCAAGCCCGTCTTCATCCGCCGCCGCACGCCGGAAGAAATCGCCAAGGCCGAGGCCGACGATGCCGCCGATCTGCGCGATCCCCAAAGCGACGCGGCGCGCGTCAAGCCCGGCAAGGCCGAATGGCTGATCCTGGTCGGCGTTTGCACGCATCTCGGCTGCGTGCCCCTGGGTCAGAAGGCGAGCGATCCGCGCGGCGAATATGGCGGTTGGTATTGCCCCTGCCACGGATCGCAATACGACATGTCGGGTCGCATCCGCAAAGGCCCGGCGCCGAAGAATCTGGAAGTGCCGGCCTACGAATTCGCCAGCGATACCGTCGTGAAGATCGGTTGAGGGAGCGCAGAAGATGAGCGTCGTTTTCAAGAATCCGATCATCCGCTGGGTGGATCGCCGCTTGCCGGTCTTTTCCTTCCTGCATCACGAAAGCAACGTCTATCCGATGCCGAAGAACCTGAATTACTGGTGGAACTTCGGTTCGCTGGCCGGCTTCATGCTGGTCGCGATGCTGGTGACCGGCATTTTCCTCGCCATGCAATACACGCCCCATGTCGATTACGCTTTCAATTCGGTCGAACGCCTGACGCGCGATGTGAATTTCGGCTGGCTGCTGCGCTATCTGCATATGAACGGCGCCTCGATGTTCTTCGTCGTCGTTTATATCCATATCTTCCGCGGCCTCTATTACGGATCCTATAAGGCGCCGCGCGAATTGCTCTGGCAATTGGGCGTTGTCATCCTGCTCTTGATGATGGCGACCGCTTTCATGGGCTATGTCCTGCCCTGGGGTCAGATGAGCTTCTGGGGCGCGACCGTCATCACCAATCTCTTTTCCGCCATTCCGGGGATCGGCGATCAGATCGTGACGCTGCTCTGGGGCGGTTTCTCGGTCGACAATCCGACGCTCAATCGCTTCTTCTCGCTCCATTATCTGCTGCCCTTCGTCATCTTCGCCGTTGTCGGGCTGCATGTCGTCGCTCTGCATTCGGTCGGGTCCAACAATCCCTTAGGCATCGACACCAAGGGGCCGCAGGACAATCTCACCTTCAGCCCCTATTACACGTCGAAGGATCTCTTCGGCCTCGGCCTTTTCCTGATCTTCTATGCCTATTGGGTCTTCTATAATCCGGTGGCCTTGGGCGATCCCGACAATTTCATTCCCGCCAATCCCTTGGCGACGCCCGAGCATATCGTGCCGGAATGGTATTTTCTGCCCTTCTACGCGATTCTGCGCTCGATCCCGGACAAGCTGACTGGCGTCGTCGCCATGTTCGCCTCGATCCTGGTGCTGTTCGTCCTTCCCTGGCTCGATCGTTCGCCGGTGCGTTCGGGCAATTTCCGCCCGGCTTTCCAGCGTTTCTTCTGGACGCTGATCTTCGCCTGCGTCGTTCTGCTTTTCTGCGGCAAGAATGCGCCGGATAATTACTGGCTGCCCATCGAATTCACCATCATGACGCCCGATCAACTGAAAGCCTTGGCCGGAATTGCCGGCGAGGGCGATTTGTCGGCGATCACTTTCGCCGGCGGGCATGTCGGCATCCGCATCATCACGCTGGGCCAGATCGCGACCCTTTATTACTTCGCCTTCTTCCTGGTCATCCTGCCGCTATTGTCGATTTTCGAGCGCACGAAACCGCTGCCGCTCTCGATCGGCGATCCCGTCTTGCCGCAATCGCGTTCGTGAGCGAGGTCGATCCCATGTCCAAGCGTTCCCTTCTCCTCAATCTCATGGTCGCGGTCGCGGCGCTCGCGGCCATCCTCATCACGCTTGCGAGCCCGCATGAGGAAATCGAGATCGAGCATCAGCATTGGTCCTTCGCCGGCCCCTTCGGCGAATTCGATCGCGCGCAATTGCGCCGCGGCTTCCAAATCTATCAGCAAGTCTGCTCGGCTTGCCATTCCCTCGATCTTCTCGCCTATCGCCATCTCGAAGGCGCCGGTTTTTCGGCTGCGGAAGTGAAAGCGATCGCGGCCGCGGTCACGGTGACGGACGGCCCCGACGATCAGGGCGAAATGTTCGAGCGTCCCGGCAAGGATTCCGACACATTCAAGGCGCCCTTCGCCAACGAGCAGGCGGCGCGCGCCGCCAATAACGGCGCTCTCCCGCCCGATCTTTCCTTGATCGCTCGCTCGCGGGCCGGCAAGGGTTTCGGCGCTTACGAAGGCGCGGATTATATCTATGCCCTGATGACGGGCTATGGCGAGGCGCCCGCCGGCATGACGATAAGCGAGGGGATGAGCTACAACAAATCCTTCCGCGGCCATCAGATCGCGATGCCGCAGCCCTTGAGCGAGGGCAGCGTCGCCTATGAGGACGGTACCGAGGCGACGCTCGACCAGCAGGCCCGCGATGTCGCTGCCTTCCTCGCCTGGGCGGGCGAGCCCAGCCAGGAAGCGCGCAAGAGCCTCGGCCTCAAGGTCATGATGTTCCTGATCGCTCTGACGCTGCTCGCCTACTGGGCGAAGCGCAAGGTCTGGTCCAAGGTTCACTAATTCCTAACGGCCACTCGTGAGCGCCAGCGGCCTCGTCGGGATCGATCACGCCCTGATCGGCGTGCGCGACCTCGAAGCCGCGCGAAGGCAATGGCAGCGCCTCGGCTTCACCGTGACGCCGCGCGGTCGGCATATCGGCTGGGGCACCGGCAATTACTGCCTGATGCTGGCTTCCGGCTATATCGAGCTTCTCGGCATCGTCGAGCCTAAGGAATTTCTCAATCGTCTCGATCTTTTCCTGGAGAAACGCGAAGGCCTGATGGGTCTTGCCTTCGCCAGCGAGGATGAGGTTGCGACGGCTCAGGCCTTGAAAGCCGCCGGCATCGCGGCGGAGGGGCCGAAAATCCTGCGCCGCCGCCTGGAATTGCCGGAAGGCGCGGTCGAGCCCGAATTCGGCCTCGTCATGCTGCCCGAAAGCGCGACGCCCGATCTTTCCGCCTTTATCTGCCGGCACCGCACGCCGCATCTCATCCGCCGGCCCGATTGGCAGATCCATGCCAATGGCGCGCTTCGCTTGGAAGGCGTCATTGCCGTCGCCGAGCATTGGCCCGATCTCGTGCCCGCTTATCGTCTGCTCTTCGGTGCGCAGGCGATCGCGGCCGGAGAGGATGAGGTTACGATCTCGACCGGCATGGGTCGCCTCGTTTTCCTCGATCGGGCGGGATTGGCGCGGCTTTATCCGCGCCTCGCGCAAAGGACCAATGCGTTCCCGGCGGCAGGGCCGTTCCTGGCGGCGCTCGAAATCGGCATCGGGCGGATGGCGATCGCCCGCGATCACCTCCAGCGCTATCGCATCGCCCATGAAGCGATGGGCAAGCGCCTCGTCGTCCCGCCGGAGGAAGCGAGCGGCCTGATCCTCGATTT
>CAYQAG010000029.1:0-32981 GCA_964415425.1 uncultured Rhodospirillaceae bacterium
GATCAGCGCGCGATGGACGACGAGATCGGCATAACGCCGGATCGGCGAGGTGAAATGCGCATAGCGCGCGAGGGCGAGACCGAAATGGCCGATATTCTCCGGCGCATAGACGGCTTGCGATTGCGCGCGGAGGACGAGGGCGTTGATGAGAGCCGCATAGGGCGTCGTCTTCGCCGCCGCCAAGAGCGCCGTGAAATGGCGCGGTCGCAGCCCCTGGCCCTTGGCGAGGCGCAGATCGAGACCGTATAGGAATTGCCGCAGCGCTTCGATCCGCGCCGCATCGGGCGCGTCGTGAACGCGATAGAGGCAGGGATAATGCTTTTTTTCGAGCGATTCGGCGGCGGCGACATTGGCCGCGATCATGAATTCCTCGATCAGGCGATGGGAATCGAGGCGCTGGCGGGGTTCGATGCGCTCGATCCGATTATCGGCCATGATCACCCGGCGTTCGGCGATATCGAGATCGAGCGTGCCGCGCTCGCGCCTGGCGGTATCGAGCGCGCGAAAGGCGCCGTAAAGGGGGAGGATGACCGCGTCCCGCAAGGATCGCGTCTCGGCATCGGGGCGCCCCTCCATCGCCGCCTGAACCCGCTCATAGGTGAGGCGCGCCACCGATCGCATGAGGATGCGTTGGAAATTGTGGCGGCGCTTTTTGCCCATGGCATCGATGACGATTTCCACCGCCATCGCCGGCCGATCCTCGCCGGGTTTCAGCGAGCACCAGCCATTGGCGAGCGCCTCGGGCAGCATGGGGATGACGCGATCGGGGAAATAGACCGAATTGCCGCGCCGCCGCGCCTCGCGGTCGAGCGCGCTATCGGGGCGGACGTAATGGGCGACATCGGCGATGGCGACGATAAGCCGATAGCCGCCCGGATTGGCGGGATCGGCATCGGGCGCCGCCCAGACGGCATCGTCGAAATCGCGGGCATCCTCGCCGTCGATGGTGACGAGGGGAAGATCGCGCCAATCCCGCCTTCGGCCAAGGCCGGTCGGTCCCGCCGCCGCCGCTTCGGCGAGAATGGCGGGCGGGAAGACGAAGGGCAATCCCTGTTCGGCGATCGAGATCATGCTGATCGATTGCGCCGCGCCGAAGGGGCCGAGGCGTTCGAGAATCCGCGCACGCGGCTGAACGCTGCGGCGCGCCGGTTCGATGCTGGCGACGACGATCTCGCCCGGCTCGGCTCCGGCGAGATCGCCGGGCGCGATCGTAAATTCCGTGCGCAAGCGTTTATCGGTCGGGCGCAAACGGCCCGTCCCGTTCGGTCCCGCCGATAGCTGTCCGACGATGCGCTCGCTATGGGATTCGAGGCGGCGGATGGGGCGCGCTTCGTAGAATCCTTCGTCCATCGCGAAGCGCAGATGCGCGAGGAACCGATCGCCGGGCGAGAGGGGGGCTGGCGGCCTTGTTCCCTTTTCGCCGCGCGGCTCGATGACGAGAATGCGGATCTCGCTCTCGCCATCGCCGGGATCGCAAGGTCGCGCCCAAAGATCGCCCTCGGCATCGGTGCCGATCGCTTGCAGGACCATCGTCTCGGGCAAGGCGCCGCCGGGGCCTTTCGCCTTCGCCGTCGATCGGCCGCGATCGAAATGCCCTTCGCGGGCGAGTTCCTTCAGCAGCGCCTTCAGCGGGATGCGCAGCGCGCCCTTGATCGCGAAACGCCGGGCGATGTCCCGCTTGCCGACGGGGCCGGGGCTTTGCCGGATGAAATCCAGCACGGCCTCGCGGCTCGGCAAGGCCGGCGGCGAGGCGTCACGGCGTTTTGATTTCGATTTCGACAAAGGCGAACTCGAAGGCATTGGCGTTGATGACGTTGTGTTCGACGCCGCGCGGGCGGGCATAGCTTTCCCCCGCCGTCAATTCGGCGAAACGCGATCCCCCGGCATCCGCCAATTCCAGGCGCCCGGTCGTCAAGGGAACGACGACGTAATCATGGGCATGGCGATGCCAGCCGGTTTCGGCGCCGGGTGCGAACCGCCATTCGGTGACGATGACGCGCTCGGTTTCGACTTGCAGGCGGCCTTGGGCCTTGGGGCGCGAAGTCATGGCGGGAATCCTTGCAAAACGCCCGCGGGAGCGCGCAGGCTTCTGCCACCATAAAGCATAAGTCGCTGGCAAAACTAGAAAAATCTCCGATTGCAGCGGATTGCCAGCCCATGAGCCGGCGGTCATAATCGCTCCTCCATTCAACGATTCGGAAGGCGCCATGCGCAATATCGCGATTGCCGGCATCCAGATGCCGATCTCGGCCAGCGAGAACAATCTGCCGGCGATCCGCCGGCGGATCGAGCATGTCGCCCATCGCTATCCCTGGGTGCAGATGGTGGTCTTGAGCGAATTGGCGACCTGCGGGCCGCTCGCGCTGCGCGCCGAAACCTTGCCCGGGCCGAGCGAGATCGCCTATCAGGAACTCGCGCAGCGGCTCGGTCTTTGGATCGTCACCGGTTCGATCTACGAGCGGGTCGAGGATAAGGTTTATAACACGCTCTCGGTGATCGCTCCCGACGGGCAGATCATCGGCCGCTATCGCAAGCTCTTCCCCTTCCGGCCCTACGAATACGACACGACGCCCGGCGAGCATTTCCTGGTCTTCGACGTGCCCGGCATCGGTCGGTTCGGCTGCGTCATCTGCTACGATATCTGGTTTCCGGAAGTGACGCGCAGCCTGGCGGCGATGGGGGTCGAGGTCATCCTGCGGCCGACGCTGACCGACACGATCGATCGCGATATCGAATTGACGATCTCGCGCGCGACGGCGGCGATCCAGCAATGCTTCGTCGTCGATATCAACGGTCTGGGCGCCGGCGGCAATGGCCGTTCGCTGATCGTCGATCCCGACGGCAATATCCTGCACGAGGCGGGCGCGGGGGAGGAGATCATCCCCCTCGAACTCGATCTCGATCAAGTGACGCGGGCGAGAGCGCGCGGCTTCAAGGGCTTGGGGCAGACCTTGAAAAGCTTCCGCGACCGCAAGGTCCAATTCCCGCTTTATCAGCCGGGCGCCTTCGATCTTTCCTATCTCGATTCGCTGGGCGAACTGAAAAAGCCCGACCGTGCGCTGCCGCTGCCGATCGCGCCGGCCGAACGCGATGTCGGGTGATCGGGTTTCCTCGCCGCCTATCTTGTTCTAAGCTGCCATCGCCAAAGCTTCGGGGGAGGGAGCGATGCTGCGCAAATACCGATCGAAAAAGCTGAGGGATATTTCCGATATCCGGCGGTTTTTCCATCGCAACGACACGCCGATCTTTTTCATCAGCGCCACCAATTTCAACCTGCTCGGCATGGACGAATGGGTGCAAAATCTGCACTTCGTCAATTACATCGATTGCTTCGACGGCCGCCATCCGCGCACCTTCGTGCCGCGCGAGATCCCGCATGAGGAATTCGGATCGATCGAGGATATCAACAATTACCTGCTGCGCCATCCCGACGTCCGCGCTCATGTGCAATCCTTCGGTCGCAATCCGAAGGCGGTCTTCCTGATGTTCGACAAGGAGAGCGAAAGATTGGCGCGCGCGGCCGGGCTGAAAGTCTGGTTCCCGAAGGCCAGCCTGCGGACCCGCGTCGATAACAAGATCGAAACCGTGCGCATCGGCAATAAGGCCGGCGTCCCCAGCGTGCCCAACGTTCTGGCGCGCGTCGGCTCCTATGCCGAATTGCGCGAGGCGGCGAAATCCTTGGGCGAGGATTTGGTGGTGCAGACGGCCTTCGGCGATTCCGGCCATACCACTTATTTCATTTCGACCGAGGCCGATTGGAAACGCCACGCCGCCGATATCGTCGAGGCGCCGGAAGTCAAAATCATGCGGCGCATCCGCTGCCGCGGTTCGGCGATCGAAGCCTGCGCCACCAAGCGCGGCACGGTCGTCGGCCCGTTGATGACCGAACTCGTCGGGTTCAAGGAATTGACGCCCTATCGCGGCGGTTGGTGCGGCAACGAAATTTTCCCCGACTGCTTCACGCCCGAGATTCGCGCCAAGGCCCGCCAATACGCCTTCAAATTCGGCGAGCAATTGCGCAAGGAAGGCTATCGCGGCTATTTCGAACTCGATCTCCTGATCGATCAGGATACCGGCGCGCTTTATCTGGGCGAGCTTAACCCGCGCATCACCGGTGCGTCCTCGATGACCAATCACGCGGCCTTCGCTCATGCCGATCTGCCGCTTTTCCTGTTGCATCTCTTGGAATTTTCCGGCGTCGATTTCGATCTCGACATCGACGGCCTCAATGCGCGCTGGTCGGATCGCGACAATATCGATTCCTGGAGCCAGATGGTCATCAAGCATACCGATCCTTCCGTCGATCTCCTGGTCGATGCGCCGCCCTCGGGCATATGGCGCATGGACGGCCATGGCCGAATCAGCTATGCGCGCTTCGGCATGGGCGCGCAGGCCGTGGCGGGCGAAGACGAAGCCTTTTTCCTGCGCATCAGCGGCCCCGGCGATTATCGCTACGAGGGCGCCGATCTCGGCATCCTGATTTCGCGCGGGCGTATGATGACCGATGCCTTCCGCCTCAACCGGCGCGCGCGCCATTGGCTTTCCGGCATCAAGGCGCAATTCCTGGGGCGGCCCTTGAAGGCTCAGACCGGCATGGCGCCGGTCGAGCCGGGGGCTTTCAAGCTCCTTTAGAATCGGGCATAATCGATCCATCATGCATCTCGATTTCACCGCCATCGCCGAGGATCGGCCGGGCCCGCGTTGGCAGGCGTTGATGCGCCGCTTATGGCCGGCCTATCAACGCTGGTATCTGATCGACGGCAATGACGCGCGGCCCGATTTCGACGAATGCCGCCGTGCCTTGCGCCGGTCGATGCCGGAATTGCTGCCGCTTTACGATCGTCTCGTCGGATTGGGCGGGGGCAGCGAATTTTTCGCGCGCTTCTTGAGTCTTTATCGGCCGCCCGCTTATCTCGCCGGTTGCAGCCAGATCGTCTGGCAGCGCGGCGAGCCGATGTTGGTGCGCAATTACGATTACAGCCCCGGCCTCTGCGAGGGCGCGATCCTGGCGACGCGCTGGCTTGGTCGACGGGTCGTCGCCATGAGCGATTGCCTTTGGGGGGCGCTCGACGGCATGAACGAAGACGGGCTCGCCGTCAGCATCACCTTCGGCGGCCGGCGCGTCATCGGCGACGGTTTCGGCATTCCCGTCGTCGTCCGCTATCTCCTCGAAACCTGCGCCAGCACGGCCGAAGCGATCGAGGCTCTGCGGCGCATTCCCATCCACATGGCCTATAACGTGACCTTGCTGGATCGCGGCGGCGAATATGCGACGCTTTTCCTCGGCCCCGATCGCCCCGCCGAAGCTCTGCAATTGCCCTTCGTCACCAATCATCAGGGCGAGGTCGAATGGGCGGATCATGCCCGCTTCACTGCCTCGGTCGAGCGCGAGCGACATCTTTCCGTGATGCTGGCCAATCCGCGTCTCAAACCCGCTCAGGTTCTGTCGGGCTTCAACCGCAAGCCGCTCTATTCGACCGCGTTCAGCCGCGGCTTCGGCACGCTCTATACCGCCGTCTATAAACCGCAATCGAGCGAGATCGAATATCGTTGGCCGGGCTTCGCGCTGCGCCAATCGACCGATTGTTTCCTGGAAGGGACGTGGCGCATCGCCTATCGCGACGGCGGCCATGCCCGGATCGGCGACGCGGAAGATCGCCCGGCCTTGCGCCTCCACGCCTGATCGACGCCGGAACGCCTTTATCGAGGCGATGGTTAAAGCCGGGAAAAATCAGAATGCTGGCGACGCGCGGCGCGGCCTACAGCAGCGCAGGCAGGAAGATAGGCTGAAATCAATAATGCTTCGCAAAGAGATCAAGGTTGGTATCGTTGCCTTGGATCGCGGTGCTTTCGTGGAAATTGACGACGTCAATCTTCATGCGGAGATCGATAAACTCGTCGCTCGTCGGATGCCGCGATCGAACGCTCCGTAACCCCGATCAACCGGCGGGCTTTTTTCGCTTCGCCGTTTTGGCCGTAGCCGCTTTTTTCCGCGGCGCTGCCGTCTTGCGGGCCGGTTTGCCGCCGCCCTTGGCAATGCGCTGGGCGATGAGCGCGAGCGCCGCATCGAGGTCGATCTCCGCCTCCGCCATATCCTTAGGCAAAGTGGCGTTGATCTTGCCTAGCTTGACGTAACGCCCGTAACGCCCGTCATGCAGGGTGACGCTTTCGCCCGTTTCGGGATGGCGACCGATTTCCTTGCCGACCGGCAGATTGCGGCCGCCCCGGCCGCCGGTGCGCGGCTGAGCGAGAATCTCGACCGCGCGATTCATGCCGATCGTCAGCACATCCTCGCCGGCGGGTAGGGATCGATATTTGCCGTCGTGATGCAGATAGGGCCCGAAGCGGCCGATCCCGGCCAGGATCGGCTGACCGCTTTCGGGATGAGTGCCGATGGTGCGCGGCAATTCGAGCAGACGTTCGGCGATTTCCAACGTCACCTGGTCGGGCGCGAGAGTTTTCGGCAGGGAGACGCGCTTGGGCTTCTCGCCCTTCTTGGCGGGCGCGTCCTCATCGGCCTGGACATAGAAACCGTAGGGACCTTTGCGGAGCGAGACGGTTTTGCCGTCGTTCCGGCTCTTGCCGAGGATTTGCGGCGCGGCGGCAAGAGCGGCTTCGGTCGCGCTTTCGCCGCCGCGATCCACGGCCAAGGGCCGCGTATAGCGGCATTCCGGATAATTGCCGCAGCCGATGAAGGCGCCGGTCTTGGCAAGCCGGATGCCGAGTTCGCCCTTGGCGCAGCTGGGGCAAAGACGCGGGTTATGCCCGTCGCCGCGATCGGGAAAGAAATGCGGGCCGAGCGCGTCGTTGAGCGCGTCGATGACGACGCTGCGGCTGCCGATCCCCTGATCGAGAAAGCCGACGGCATCGCTCATCGAGGCGAGATTCGTCGAATCGTCGGCGCCCTCGCTGCGATGCAGGCGGCTGAAATCCCGCCAGAAATCGGCCAGCACGTCGCGCCAGCGCGCGCGACCGCCCGAAATATCGTCGAGCTTGCCTTCGAGATCGGCGGTGAAATCGTATTCGACATAACGCTTGAAGAAACTGGTCAGAAAAGCCGTCACCAGCCGACCGCGATCCTCGGGGATGAGGCGGCGCTTTTCCAACTTTACATAGTCGCGATCCTCAAGCGTCTGCAGGATCGAGGTATAGGTCGAGGGCCGACCGATGCCGAGTTCTTCCAGGCGCTTGATCAGCGAGGCTTCGGAATAGCGGGGCGGGGGCTGCGTCACGTGATGCTCGGGGCGGAGCGTCTCGGCATCGAGCGTCTGGCCGTCCTTGAGGTCGGGCAGGCGCCGCGCCGTATCTTCCTCGCCCTCCAGCGGATCGTCGCGGTCTTCCTGATAGAGGGCGAGAAAGCCGTCGAAAAGGACGACCGAGCCGCTGGCGCGGAGACGCGGGCCGGGCTTGGCGCCGATGATATCGATGCCCACTTGATCGATCTCGGCGCTTTCCATCTGCGCGGCGAGGGTGCGCTTCCAGATCAATTCGTAAAGCCGGAATTCCTCCTCGCGCAGATATCGCTTGATCGCGGCGGGGCGGCGGTTGAGATCGGTCGGCCGGATCGCCTCATGGGCTTCCTGGGCATTCTTGGCGGCGCTTTTGTAAACCCGCGGCTTGGCCGGCAGATATCGGGCGCCGAATTGCGCCTCGATCAGATGGCGGCTGCTCGCGATCGCTTCCTGGCTGAGAGCGACGCCGTCGGTGCGCATATAGGTGATGATGCCGACGGTTTCGCCGTCGAGGTCGATGCCTTCGTAAAGGCGTTGGGCGATGCGCATGGTTTGCGCCGCGCCGAGACCCAGCTTGCGCGAGGCTTCCTGCTGCAGGGTCGAAGTGGTGAAGGGCGGGAAGGGATGGCGGCGCAACGATTTCCGCTCGACGGCGCCGACGCGGAAGGGAGCGGCTGCGCGGATCGCCGCAATCGCGGCCTGGGCGGCGGCGGCATCGGGAAGATCGAAGCGGTCGAGCTTGCGACCGTCGAGATGGGTGAGGCGCGCGGTCAGGCTCTGGCCGGTTTCGGTGCGGAATTCGCCTTCGACCGACCAATAATCGCGCGGTCGGAAGGCTTCGATTTCCGCCTCGCGCTCGCAGATCAGGCGCAAGGCGACCGATTGCACGCGGCCCGCCGAGCGGCTGCCCGGCAATTTGCGCCATAGCACCGGCGACAGGGTGAAGCCGACCAGATAATCGAGCGCGCGGCGCGCGAGATAGGCATCGACCAATTCCTGATCGATGCTGCGCGGCTTGGCCATGGCGGCGACGATGGCGGGCTTCGTCACCTCGTTGAAGGCGACGCGCTCGATCGGCAATTTGGCGAAGCCCTTTTTGCCGCGCAGAATCTCGGCGATATGCCAGGAGATCGCCTCGCCCTCGCGGTCGGGATCGGTCGCGAGAATGAGCGTCTCGGCATCCTTAGCGGCGGCGGCGATTTCTTGTATCTGCTTCGCGCCGCGTCCCTCGGTTTCCCAGGTCATGGCGAAATCGGCTTCCGGGCGGACCGAACCGTCCTTGGGCGGGAGATCGCGGACATGGCCGAAACTCGCCAGAACGCGATAATCCGCGCCTAGATATTTGTTGATGGTCTTGGCCTTGGCCGGCGATTCGACGACGACAACCTTCATTGCGATCCAATCCGATCGTCAAGAAATCCAAAGGGTTAGCCGGAATGAGGCAGCAGGGACACCCGGTTGCCGGAATGGCGTTCCAGGCGGCCCGCCATATCCAATTCCAGCAGCACCAGTCCCATGGCGGGGGGCGAGCATTGGCATTGCCGGAGCAATTCGTCAACCGCGACGGGGCTCGGACCCAAGAGGCCAAGGATCCGATCGCGCAAGCTTTGGGTCGGCATTTCTTTTTCAGAATCAATGGATTCGATCTCATTCTGAAGATCGGATCGCGGTTCGGGAGAAGCGGATGCGAAACCGCTGATCGCCTCCAGGACTTGAGCCGCATCCTCGACGAGGAGGGCGCCCTCCCGGATCAACCGATGGCTGCCGCGATAGCGCGGATCGAGCGGCGAACCGGGCACGACCATGACTTCGCGCCCATGTTCGGCGGCGTAACGGGCCGTGATCAGGGTCCCGGATTTCAGCGCCGCTTCGATCACGATCGTGCCCAAGGAGAGGCCGGAAATGATGCGGTTGCGGCGCGGGAAATGACGACCGACGGGCTGGGTGCCGGGCGGAAATTCGGCGAGGATCAGCCCCTCTTTCGTCATGGCGGAAAAGAGATCGGCATGGTCCTGGGGATAGATGACGTCGATTCCGCCGGCGATGGCGGCGATGCTGGCGCCGCCCGCGCGTCCTGCCGCAAGCCCGCCGCGATGGGCCGATCCGTCGATGCCGCGCGCGAAGCCGGAGACGATGCTGAAACCCGAAGCCGCCAATTCCTGGGCCAAGGTAAAGGCGATGCGGTTGCCGTTGGCCGAAGCATTGCGCGCGCCGACGATGGCGATCTTGCGCCGGGCGAAAAGCTCGCGCCGGCCGCGCCAGGCGAGAATCGGCGGCGCATCTTCGATGGCGAAAAGGGATTCGGGATAATCGGGTTCGCACCAAGCGACGGTCTCGGCGCCGATTGCCTGCAAGCGCGCCAATTCCCGTTCCGCATCGGCCGCCGGGCAGAGGGTGAGCGGCTTGCGCCTGCCGCCCTCGCGCGCAAGACGCAGCGCGCCCGCAATCGCGGCTTCCGCCGTTCCGAAGAGGCCGAGCAGGCGGCGAAACGTGATCGGCCCGATGGAATCGCTGCGCGCGAGACGCAGCCAGTCGATGCGTTCACGATCGGAAAGGCGCCGCCGCTCGATCATCGCGAACGGCCGATGCGCGGCTCCGTCCCGGCGAGCAGCCGCCCGATATTCGCCCGATGCCGCCACCAGACAAGCGCGGCGGCAAAGGCGCAGAGGAGAATGATGGGCCAAGCAAGGCCGAGCCCCCAGGCGAACAAGGGAGCGGCGAGCGCCGCGCCCAGCGCCGAGAGAGAGGAATAGCGAAAGAGAGCGGCGATCGCGATCCAAATCGCGATCGCGGCAAGGCCGAGGCGCCAATCTATCGCCGCGAGAATGCCGAGCGAGGTCGCGACGCCCTTGCCGCCGGCGAATTTCAGCCAGATAGGGAAAAGATGGCCGATAAGCGCCGCGCCGCCGAGCCAGGCGGCGAGGGGCGCCGAGAATTCATCGCCGGCGAAACCGATCCGATCGCCCGCCGCCAATCCGATCGCGACCGCGCCCTTGCCGACATCGAGGAGGAGCGTCGCGAGCGCGAGGCTCTTGCGTCCCGTGCGCAAGACATTGGTGGCGCCGATATTTCCGGAACCGATGCGACGGATATCGCCGAGCCCGGCAAGGCGCGTGACGAGAAGGCCGAAGGGGATCGAGCCCAAGAGATAAGCCGCCGCCATCAGGACGGGAAGGGTCAAGGCGCCGAAGGCATCCGCCGGAATCATGCGGCCTCAGATCGCCAGCGCATGGATCGGCCGGCCATCGACATAGGTCGCGACCGCGCGACCGCGTGTCGATCTGCCGTCATAGAGCGAGTTTTTCGACGGGCTCTTGAAGGCGGCGACATCGATACGATATTCGGCTTCGAGATCGATCAGGACGAGATCGGCCGGCGCGCCTTCGGCTAGGCGCCCCTGCTCGAGGCGAAGAATCTCCGCCGGCCGGCTGGTCAGCAAAGCGAGCAGATCGATCAGCGGCAACGCCCGGCGATGATAAAGCTCCAGGCTGATGGGGAGCAGGGTTTCGAGGCCGATAATGCCGGGCACCGCCTGCTGGAAGGGCAGGCGCTTGCTTTCGACATCGAGCGGCGCATGATCGCTGGCGATGCAATCGATCGTGCCGTCGGCGAGGCCGGCGATGATGGCCTGCCGATCTTCCTCGCCGCGCAAGGGCGGGGATAATTTGGCGAAGGTGCGGTAATCGCCGATCTCCGCCTCGGTCAGCGAGAAGTAAGGCGGCGCCGTATCGCAGGTGACGCGCAGACCTTCGCGCTTCGCGGCGGCGATGACGGCGACCGATTGGCCCGTCGAAACATGCGCCGCGTGGTAGCGCGCGCCCGTCATGCGCACGAGATGCAGATCGCGCTCGATCATCATCGCCTCGGCGCAGGCCGGGATGCCCGGCAGGCCGAGCCTGGTTGCGAGCTCGCCGTTATTCATGGCGCCGCCCTCGGCGAGGCGCGGTTCCTCGGGATGCTGCAGGATCAGAAGATCGAAGGCGCTGGCATAACCCAAGGCGCGGCGCATGACGAGGGCATCGGCCGTCGCGCGGATGGCGTCGGTGAAACCGAGCGCGCCCGCTTCGGCGAGCAGGCCCATTTCGACGAGATCGCGCCCGGCGAGGTCGCGCGTCAACGCGCCGTAGCAATAGACCTTGCCGCGCTTCGCCTCGCGCGCGCGCCGTGCGACGAATTCGATGCCGGCGACATCGTCGATGACGGGATCGGTATTCGGGAGGCCGACGAGGCTGGTGACGCCGCCGATGGCGGCGGCCAATCCCGCAATGGCGATGGTTTCCTGATGCTCGTTGCCGGGTTCGCGCAATTGCACGCGCATATCGATCAGCCCCGGCGCCAGGACGCGGCCGCCGCAATCGACGATTTCCGTATCGGGCGGCAGGCTGCCGGGATCGCTTTCGGCGCCGATCGCAGCGATGCGACCATCGACGACGAGGAGATGGCCGGGCGCATCGTGCCGGCTCGCAGGGTCGACGAGCCGCGCATGGCGGAAGAGGCGGGGACGATCGGCGGATTTCGGCATGGCGCGCTTCAATCCATCTGCCGGTTGCGCAGATTGCGGCGCAGCAGCGCATCGAGGCAGGCCATGCGGACGGCGACGCCCATCTCGACCTGTTCCTGGATGAGCGAGCGATTGATGTCGTCGGCGACGGCGGAATCGATTTCGACGCCGCGATTCATCGGCCCCGGATGCATGATGAGGGCGTTGGGTTTCGCCAAGGCGAGTTTTTCCTGATCGAGGCCGAAGAAGCGGAAATATTCCCGGACCGAGGGCACATAGGCGCCCTGCATGCGCTCCAATTGCAGGCGCAGCATCATCACGATATCGACGTTCTTGAGGCCCTTGCGCATATCGGTGAAGACGGCGACGCCCAGCCGCTCGATGGCGGCCGGCAGCAAGGTGGGCGGCGCGATCACCCGCACGGCGGCGCCCATTTTCGTCAGCAGATGGATATTGGAGCGCGCGACCCGGCTATGCAGAATGTCGCCGCAAATGGCGATGGTCAATCCGGCAAGCCGGCCGAGACGCCGCCTTATGGTCAGCGCGTCGAGCAGGGCCTGGGTCGGGTGCTCGTGCCGACCGTCGCCGGCATTGATGACGGCGCCATCGACCTTCTGCGACAGCAGATTGACCGCGCCGGCATCGGGATGGCGCACCACCATGACATCGGGCTGCATGGCGTTGAGCGTCGCCGCGGTATCGAGCAGGGTCTCGCCTTTCTTGATCGAGGAGGCGCCGACCGACATGTTGACGACATCGGCGCCGAGGCGCTTGGCGGCAAGCTCGAAGGACGTGCGGGTGCGGGTCGAATTCTCGAAAAAGAGATTCATCACCGAGCGACCGCGCAGGAGATTGCGCGTCGCTTCGGCATCGCGCGCGCGATCGGCATAGGAATCGGCAAGATCGAGCAGATTGGCGATTTCCTCCGCCGATAGCCCGGCAATTCCCAAGAGATGACGCTGGGCGAGAAAGGTCGGGGCGGAGCGGGAGGGCAGGGTCATCGGCCGGCATCATAATCCCGGCGCGGCGGAGGTCAATGCGGGGAATCGCCGGTCGTTGAGGACTGCGGGGTCGGATGCGGCCGGCGCGGTTCGACATGCCTGGGGATCAGTCCCTCGGGACGGGGATCGGAAATGCGCTTGGCGACTTGCCGGAAGGGGCGGAAGCCGGCGCGTTGATAATGGCCGAGTGCGCGCGGATGGTCGAGCGTGCACGTATCGACCGTCAATCGCGTCGGCCCATAACTCCAGGCGCGATCGATCGCCCAATCGAGCAGAAAGGTGCCGAGGCCCCGGCCGATAAAATCCGGCAACAAGCCGAAATAGGCGAAATTGAGATCGGGATACGGCCTGCGGTCGAGTTCGACATAGCCCGCAGGTTCGCCGCCGCCATAGAGAACGTAAATCTCGACCTCGGGATGGCGAATCTCGGCCAGCAATTCCCGATCCGTCAGGCGGCGCCGATCGACCCAGAGCCAAGCCTCGCCGACCGTATTGTAAAGATAGCGGTAGAAGGCGGCGGTGGGATTTTCGAGGCGCAGCAAGGCATGTTGCCCCGGCGGCAAAACGGCGCGCGGTCGCTGCGGCCGCTCGGTCATTTCGAGATAGGTCACGATGACGTCGATATCCGCGCCGTATTCGGAAGAAGGGGACGACATGGGGCGCGTCAGGTTTCGACCGGCGTGTCGCCGGGCAGGCCCCATTCGGCCCAGGATCCGTCATAGACGGCGACATCGCGCTGGCCGATGAGTTCGAGGCCGAAGGCAAGGACGCAGGCCGTGATCCCGGACCCGCAGGAACAGACGATCCGCGATCGACGATCGATGCCGATTTCCGCGAACAGGCGCTCCAATTCCGCCGCCGGGCGAAAGGTTTGATCGGGGTTGAGAAGGGCAGGATAGGGGAGATTCCGCGCGCCCGGAATGTGACCGCCGCGCCGCCTCGGCCAGACTTCCGGCTCTTGCGCGTGGAAACGCCCGGGCGAGCGGGCATCGACGACGATTTCGCGGCGGCTGGCGAGATTGGCGAGGATCTGATCCTTGCTGCGCCAGCGCGTGTTGTCGAGGCGCGCCGTGAAATGCCGTTCGCGCCATTGCGGCGGAATATCCTCGACGGGCCGTCCCTCGGCCAGCCATTTCGGCAAGCCGCCATCCAGCAGCGCCACTTCCTTGATGCCGAAACTGCGGCACATCCACCAGACGCGCGCCGCGCTCATCTGGCCGATCGCGTCGTAGATGACGAGGCGATTGCCGTCGCCGATGCCGAGCTTGCGGAGCCGCGAGGCGAATTTCTCGGGCGAGGGCAGCATATGCGGCAAAGCCGAATCGCTATCGGCGATATCGTCGATATCGAAGAAGATGGCGCCCGGTATATGCCGGGCCGCGTATTCGGCGCGAGCGTCGCGTTTCTGCATCGGCAGGTAATAGGTGGCATCGACGATTCTGAGATCGGGCTGGCCGAGATGCGCGGCCAACCATTCGGTCGAAACCAGGATTTGCGGATTGACATAGGGCATGGATCACCCGCGCAAGGCGACGTTGACGCGGCGATTGGCCTTGCCCTTGCTTTCGATCTTCACGATCTCGACCGGGCCGATTTCGGCCGTATTCTTGACATGCGTGCCGCCGCAGGGCTGCAGATCGACGCCGACGATTTCCAGCAAGCGCACGCGGCCATATCCCATCGGCGGCCGCACGGTCATGGTGCGCACCAATTCGGGTCGCGCCAGCATTTCCTCGTCCGAAATCCAGAAGGGTCGGCATGCGTGCCCGGCCGCGATCACGCGGTTGAGCGCGTCCTCGAGCTCGCTTTTATCGATCGAACGGTCGGGCAT
This sequence comes from uncultured Rhodospirillaceae bacterium, assembly GCA_964415425.1. Taxonomy (GTDB): domain Bacteria; phylum Pseudomonadota; class Alphaproteobacteria; order Dongiales; family Dongiaceae; genus Dongia. The sequence goes on from CAYQAG010000029.1 coordinate 14,566, forward strand.
GTTGAAATCGACGCGCCCCTTGCCGTCGCCCACTTGAGCGCCGCTAATCTCGCCCTTGACGATGGCGGAGATGAGATGGAGGCAGGTATGCATGCGCATGAGGCGATGCCGGCGCGGCCAATCGATCGTGCCGGCGAGTTTGGCGCCGAGAGGCGGAAGCGCACTATCGGGCGCCGGCTTGTGCAGAATGTCTTCGAGGGTTTCGCCCTTGACCGTATCGACGATTTCGATGCGGCCGCCGTCTTCCAGAAGAAGATGGCCGATATCGCCGGGTTGACCGCCGCTATTGGCATAAAAGACGGTGCGGTCGAGACGAATGCCGCGCTCGTCGGCCGCCGTCACGGCGGCGGTCGCGGTCGTCAGATAGGCATCGTCGCGGAACAGCAATTCGGTTTTCATGGTCGATCGTCTCGTCGCTTCGGCGCCATCATAGAAAGAGCGATCTGGCGGTCAAGTCGGGGACGGGGCATAATCGCGCCCAAGCTTAACGATCGCTTGAGGAGAAATCATGAGCCGTCCCGTTCTTTACGGCCCCGCTTACAGCGTCTATACGCGCGCCGTGATGATCGCGCTCCATGAGAAGAAGGTCGCGTTCGATCATGTATCCGTCGATTTGCGGAAGGGCGAGCACAAGCAGCCGGAACACCTCGCCCGCCATCCCTTCGGCAAGGTTCCGGCTTTCCTCCATAACGGCTTCGCCATCTATGAGAGCGAGGCGATCCTGCGCTATCTCGACGATGCCTTTCCCGGGCCGAAACTCGCGCCCAACGATATTCATCGCCGCACGCGTGCGACGCAGATCTATTCCGTCTTCGCCCATTATGCCGCGCCCATCTGGCAGGGCCGGATCGTTCGCCCCCGGTTGCTGGCCGATCCGGCCAAAGGTCCCGACGAGGCGGCGATCGCAGCGGCCTTGCCGGAAGCCCGCCATGCATTGAAAGCCGTCGAGGCTTTGATGCTCAATCCCGACCCCTTCCTAACGGGTCGAACGATCAGCTTCGCCGATTGCGTCCTCGCCCCGGCGCTCGAATATCTGGCGAACACGCCCGAAGGGCCGGGCTTGCTGGCCGATGTTCCGCGTCTTGCCGCTTGGCTTTCGCATATGCGTGGCTTGCCGAGCTTCGCCGAAACCGCATTCAAATGGTGAAGCCGCCGAGGCCGCGTCACCGGAACCGATCGCGCGGCCTCACGCGCCGTTCCGCGCTCGGCCTCTTGGCGGGCGGGATCGCCTGGCCGGCTTTGCGCCCGGCGCGGGCTTCGGGCGATGTCGATGTCGTCGTTATCGGCGCCGGCGCGGCGGGTCTTGCCGCGGCGACGCATTTGATCGCGGCGGGACGCAGCGTCACCATCGTCGAGGCCGGCAATCGCATCGGCGGTCGCGCTTGGACGGAAAGCGAAACCTTCGGCATTCCCTTCGATCGGGGTGCCGCCGAGCTTTACGATACCGATAACAATCCTTGGTTAAAGCTGGCGGTAGACGCGGGCTTTACCTTTCTTCACGACGAGGATTTTTCGGCGCGGACCTATATCGGCAATCGTTTGGCGGATGAGGCCGAAATAAATTTGGCCGATGCGGAATTCCAGCGAGTCTATGACGCGATCGAGGAATGCGGTGCGGAGGGTTCGACCGATTCCCCGCTGGCTCATTTTTCGTCGCCTTCGCCCTGGGCCGATCTTGCCGCAACTTGGCTGGGAGCGCTGGATGCGGGCGTCGATCTTGCGGATATTTCTTGCGACGATCTTTGGTCCATGGCCGATGTCGAAAGCTATCGCCAAATCCGGGAAGGCTACGGAACGCTCGTCGCGCGTTACGGCGCCGGCTTGCCGGTCAGTCTGAATACCCTCGCCACCGAAATTTTCTGGCATGAGGAGCCGGGCGTTCGCGTCGTGACTTCGGCGGGGCCGATCCGCGCGCGCCAGGCCCTCGTCACGGTATCGACGGGTATTCTTGCGGCTGAGCGCCTCAGCTTTTCGCCGAGCCTCCCTAACGATACGCTCCAGGCGATCGACGATTTGCCGATGGGCTTGCTGACCAAGATTCCGATGCGTCTAAAAGGCGGTCTTGCCGATATTCCGCCCGCGACCTGGATCGATTATCCGCCGGGAGACGAAACGCCAATCTATTTCCTAATCCATCCCTTCGATCGCGAGATCGTCATCGGCTTCGTCGGCGGTCGCGCGGCCTGGGAATTGGCGCGTGCCGGCCGCGACCCGACGATCGATCTCGCCTTGCGCCGGTTGCAAGCGATTTTCGGCGCCGAGACCGGCAAAACTTTCCAGAACGGCGATACGACCGATTGGGGATTGAATCCGCATTTCTACGGTGCCTATGCCTATGCGAAGGCAAGTGGGCGGGAAGATGCGCGCGAGATTTTGGCCCGGCCGATCGAGGATCGCCTGTTCTTCGCCGGCGAAGCCGTATCGATCGGCCTCGCTCAGACCTGCCACGGCGCCTATCTTTCCGGGATCGATGCGGCGGAAGCCATTCTCGCGCTCTAGGGAAAAGATCGCGCCTTTATTTCGCGCGGTCTTTCGCGCGTTGCGCATCGCCGAGCGGGCGCTTGAAGCCGGGCTTTAGAATCTCGGCGGCATAAGCGGGGCGCGCGAAGACTTGACCCACCAGGGGCACGAAGAAATCCAACGGCAAGCTGTCGTAATCGGGATCGAAGCTCGCCTGATCCCAATTTTCGCAAAATTCGCTGCAGGATTGAAAATACGGATGGTCGCGGAATTTTTCCCGTTCGTTGGGATTGCCGCCGTAATGATGCGCGTAATAGGCCATTTGAAAAACGCCATGATGGCCGACGCACCAATGGACCTCTTCGCGGAGATAGGGTTTGAGAATGGCGGCGGCCATTGCGTCGTGATTCTGCGGCGCCAACCCATCGCCGATATCGTGGAGCAGGGCGCCGATTACCCAATCCTCGTCCGCCCCGGCGCGCCAAGCGCGCGTCGCGCATTGCAGGCCGTGCTCCAGGCGGGAAATCTTGTATCCGGATAGGCCGTCTTCGCCTTGCGCGCGCAAGGCTCTCAAGACGCGTTCGGCCGTTCCGCGAAAAAAGGCCGTTTCGTAGTCTTCCAGCAATCGGTAATCGTCGCGCGTTCCATCCTTCATAGCCGTGAAGGACACCGTTCTTGCGGACATGGTCGTCGCTCTTTCGTTTCAGAGCCAGCCGGGAATCGGCAAGCCCTTGGCCATCAGGAAAGCGGGATTGAAAAGCTTCGATTGATAGCGCGTGCCGTAATCGCAAAGGATGGTGACGATGACATGGCCCGGCCCCATCTCGCGGGCGAGACGAATGGCGCCGGCGACATTGATGCCGCTCGACCCGCCGAGGCAAAGCCCTTCCTCGCGCAGCAGGTCGAATATGACGGGCAGAGCTTCGCCATCGGGAATGCGATAGGCGCGATCGATCGGCATGCCTTCGACATTCTTGGTAACGCGCCCCTGGCCGATGCCTTCGGTGATGGAACTTCCTTCGGCCTTCAATTCGCCGGTCGTGAAATAGGCATAAAGCGCCGCGCCCTCGGGATCGGCGAGCGCGATTTTGATATTCGGGTTGCGCTCCTTGAGGAACATTCCCACTCCCGATAGCGTGCCGCCGGTCCCGACCGCCGCCGCGAAACCGTCGATCTTGCCGTCGGTCTGGCGCCAGATTTCCGGTCCCGTCGTTTCGTAATGGCCGCGCCGATTGGCGAGATTGTCGAATTGATTGGCCCAGATCGCGCCCTGGGGATGAGAGGCGCGCCGTTCGGCGGCGATGCGCTCCGAAACGCGGACGTAATTTCCGGGGTCGCGATAGGGAAGAGCCGGCACTTCCAGCAATTCCGCGCCGGCGATACGCAGCAGGTCTTTCTTTTCCTGGGATTGCGTTTCCGGAATGACGATCAATGTCCGATAACCGAGCGCATTGCCGACGAGCGCCAAGCCGATTCCCGTATTCCCGGCCGTGCCTTCGACGATCAAGCCGCCGGGGCGCAATTCGCCGCGCGCCTCCGCATCGCGAATGATGGCGAGCGCCGCGCGATCCTTCACCGATCCGCCGGGATTGAGAAATTCCGCCTTGCCGAGAATGGTGCAGCCCGTCGCTTCCGAGGCGCGACGCAGCTTGATGAGCGGCGTATGGCCGATCGCCCCGGCGAAACCCTCGCGATAATCCATGATCGACCTCTTTTCCCCATCCGAAGCTAGGTCGAATGCGGCCCTGATTCAAGCGGCGATAAGCTCTCCGCGATCGACATCGACGAGGCCGCGATCCGTGATCTTGAGATGGGGGATGACCGGCAAAGGCAGGAAAGCCATTTGCAGGAAGGGTTCGGGAAGCGTGCAGCCGAGATCGCGGGCGCCTTGGCGGAGCGCGGCGATTTCCCGAGCGACGGCGGAAAAATCCCGATCGCTCATCAACCCGCCCAAGGGCAGGGCCATTTCGGCGACGATGCCGCCCTCTGCGGCCGCGACGAAGCCGCCGCCTATTTCGATCAGCCGATTGACGGCCAGCGCCATGTCGCCGTTTTCGGCGCCGACGACGCAGATATTATGGCTGTCATGGCCGACGGAGGAAGCGAGCGCGCCCCGCTTCAATCCCATCCCTTTGACGAAGGCGCGGCCGATATTGCCGTTTTTGCCGTGCCGTTCGAGGACGGCAACTTTGAGAATGTCGCGCGCGGGATCGGCCAGCCTTTCGCCTCGGCGATAAGGAAGATCGAAGGTCAGGAAATCGGTCAACACTTGGCCCGCGCGCAAGCCGATGACGGGGCCGCTCGGCCCAGGGGCGGGCGCGCGGAAGATTTCGGGTGCCACGGGAGCGAGCTTGATCGAATTGTAGCCGATCGGCGTGGGCAAGCTGCGTTCGGCGAAAAGCTCGTCCGCGACCGGACGGCCGCCGGCGATGACGCTATGAATGGCGCAGGTTTCCAGGTCTTCCAGCAGAACGAGATCGGCGCGTTGACCGGGTGCGATCAGGCCGCGATCCTTGAGGCCGAAGCCGCGCGCTGCCGACCAGCTCGCCATCCGATAGACGTCGAGAAGGGGCGCGCCGCGTGCGATGGCGCTCCGCACGAGATGGTCGATATGGCCTTCCTCGGCGATGTCGAGCGGATTGCGATCGTCGGTGCAGAAGCCGAGAAAGGGCGCCGTCCGCGAGGAAATGATTTCGCACAGCGCCGCCAGGTCCTTGCAAGCGCTGCCCTCGCGGATGAAAACCTGCATGCCCTTGCGGAGCTTTTCCCAGGCTTCCGGCGCGCTGGTCGTTTCGTGGCAATTGCGGATGCCGCAGGCGAGATAGGCGTTGAGCGCGTAGCCGGAAAGCAGCGGCGCATGACCGTCGATGTGATCGCCCCAAAAGGCGGCAAGCTTATCGAGGACGGCCGCGTCCTTGGCGAGCAGACCGCCGATATCCATGAATTCGGCAAGACCCAGCGTCTTCGCATGATTGCGCCAGGCGAGCAGATCGTCGGCATCGAGCTTGGCGCCCGCCGTTTCCAACTGCGTCGCCGGCACGCAGGAAGAAAGCTGGACGCGCAAATCCATCGCCATATGCGCGGCGCTTTTCAGGAAGAATTCCAGCCCGGTCGCGCCGAGGACATTGCAAAGCTCGTGCGGATCGCAGATCGCCGTCGTCGTGCCGCGCGGTAGGACGCAGCGATCGAATTCGGCGGGCGCGACGAGGCTCGATTCGACATGAACATGGCAATCGACGAAGCCGGGAACGGCGATCAACCCCTGCGCATCGATTTCGCGCCGGCCGCGATAGCTCTCGTAAGTGCCGATGATGCGGTTGCCTTGGATCGCGATATCGCCGGCGGCGATCTCGCCGGTGACGAGGTTGAGAAAACGCCCGTTGCGGAGAACGAGATCGGCCGGCTCCCGCCCGCGCCCGGCATCGATGAGGCGGCCGATCTTTTGCCGCCGGTCGGCACGGCTGTCGCGGGAGAATCTGATCATGCGGCATTCTGCGCCGAAGCCTATTCAGGCTCAAGGGTGGTGGGGCCTGCGCGCCCGGCGGTCTCGCAGGGCAAAATACTGGGGAATCTGGGACATAAGCGGAACTCGGCATGGGGCCCGGACTGTGATTTTCCTCACACTTCAGCTTAGAAAGCCTTGCGTAACCTCTCGGACTCAACCATAAGACCGAGGATTATCGCTGGGAGGATTTGATGGCCGATTCGCAGGATTGGGCCCAAGGCTATGTGACGGATACGCTTTATACCGATAATACCTATCGGGAATTGTCGCCGTCTTGGCTGAATTACGTCGCCGCCATTCATGGCTGCCCGCCGCGCCCGACCGACCGGGAATTCACCTATATCGAACTCGGCTGCGGCCTTGGCCATTCGGTCAATGCCAATGCGGCCGCCTATCCCAAGGGGCGCTTCTATGGGGTCGATTTCAACCCGGCGCATATCGAGCATGCCGAGCGCTATGCCCGTCAGATGGGGATCGGCAATGTGCAATTCCTGGAGCGCAGTTTCCAGCAATTGGCCGGGATCGACCTTCCCGATTTCGACTTCATTTGCCTCCACGGCGTCTATAGCTGGATCAGCGCCGAGGCGCGCTTGGCGGTGCAAAAGCTGATCTTCGACAAGCTGAAGCCGGGCGGGATCGTCTATAACAGCTACAATTGCCTGCCCGGTTGGTCGATCGATGCGCCGGTGCGGCAAATGCTTTACGAATTCGCCAATCTGGAAACGGGCAACAGTATTCAGCGGGCTAGTGCCGCCTTGCAGCGCATGACGACGCTCAAGGATTTCAAGCTCGGCTATTTCCAGCGCGCCGCCGATGCCGCCGCGAATGTCGATGCCCTGCGCCAGCGGCCGCAGAATTACCTCGTCCACGAATATCTCAACCGCGATTGGAATCTGTTTTATTCGAGTGCGCTGGCGGACGAGATGGCGAATGCCAAGCTGGATTATCTCGGTTCGGCGACTCTGGCGGAGAATCATCTCGACCTCCTGCTGCCCGAGGGGCCGGTGGAATTCATCCGCAAGCTGCCCGATTCCCGGAGCCGGCAATTGGCGCAAGATTACCTGACCGGGCAGCGTTTCCGGCGCGACGTCTTCGTGCGCGGTCATGCGCGCTTGCCGCGCCTGCAATTGGCGGCCAACCTCGCCCGTATTCCTTTCGTGGTCGCCGGCGCGATGAGCGCGCTCGACCGCAAGGTCAAAATTCCGCGCGGCGAAATCAGCTTCGACGAGGCGAGCTTCCCGGCGATCAAGGAAGCGCTCGGTCTCGGCGTATTGACGCTCGGCGAATTGGTCGAGGAAACCCGCAAGCGGACGGATAAGCGCGTCGATCTCGAACGCACGATGACGCTGCTGAACGCGGCCGGCATGGTCATTCCGGCGGCGCAATCCTTCCGCATCGGCAAGCAGCCGGAAAAGCCCAACAAGCTGAAGCTGAAATCGACCGTCAATCAGCTGATCTTGAAGGAAATGAACGATTTCCTCACGCGCCGAGGTCTCATCTCGACGGCGGTCGGCGGCAGCCTTGCGATCGATCCCGTCGATGCCTTGATCCTCAACGATCTCATCCAGCATGGCGGACCGGTGGAGGAGAGCGCCAAGCGCCTGGCCGATGTCGCCGAGAAACGCGGTCTCCGCTTGCAGCGCGACGGCAAGGAATTGGCGAACGCCGCCGAGACTCTGGATCACTTGAAGACGCTGGTCGGCAAATTCCTGGAAACCGGCGTTCCGGTGCTGACGCGCTGGGGCATCGTCGAGGCGGCGTGAGGTCGGGTAGGAAATCCCCTCCCGGAATTCTATATTGCCATTGCGGATGAGCGAAAATGGCCGATGACAATTCCATGGCGCTGGCTGCCGGCGAGCCGGAAGAGGCCGGGGGCAAGGATGCCGCCGCCAATCTCCCGGCCGCCTATTCCGGACCGGTCATGCGCGAGGATGCGCTGCTCTCCTGCCTCGTCATCCTCACGCGACTTTTCGGCAATCCGAAATCGCCGGCGGCCTTGGCGGCGGGTCTGCCCGTCGCCGCCGATGGCCTGACGGCGGATTTGTTCGTCCGCGCCGCCGATCGCGCCGGACTTTCGGCCAATGCGCGTCGCGGTGCGGTTTCGGATATCGATGCGACCCAGGTTCCGGCCGTGCTGCTGCTCGAAGGCCGCAAGGCCTGCGTATTGCTCGGTCCGCCCAAGGATGGCGAGGTCGAAATCGCGACACCCGAAGCCATGGACGGCGCCCAGCGTCTTACCATGGCGGAGCTCGAGCGTCTTTATACCGGCAGCATGATCCTCGTGCGGCCGAAGATTCGCCTCGATGCGCGTTCGGCCGAAATCACGGAGGCGCGGCCGCGCAATTGGTTTTGGACGAATGTGCTCTCGCAGACGCCGATCTATGCCGAAACCGTGATCGCGGCCCTCATCATCAATATCTTCACCATCATCACGGCCGTCTTTTCGATGCAGGTTTACGATCGCGTCGTGCCGAACAAGGCGGACGACACCTTGCTGGTGCTGACGATCGGCGCTTTGACGGTCTTCGGTTTCGATTTTCTGCTGCGCACCTTGCGCGCTTATCTGCTCGATCATGCCGGCAAGGCGCTCGATAAGAAGGTCTCCTCGGCGCTCTTCGAGCATGTCATGGCGATTCGCATGGCGGCAGGACCGCGTTCGGCCGGCGCCTTCGCCAGCAATTTGCAGCAATACGAAACCCTGCGCGACTTTTTCACTTCGGCGACCATGTCGTCGCTGGTCGATTTGCCCTTCATCTTCCTCTTCATCATCATCGTCGATATTATCGCCGGCTGGCAGGTCGCGCTCGTGCCGCTGGTCCTTGCCGTTTTGGTGGTGATCGTCAGCGTCATCGTGCAATGGCCGATGAAGAAAGCGGTCGAACGCTCCTATCGCGAAGTCGCTCAGAAACATGCTTTGTTGGTCGAAAGCCTGAACGGCCTCGATACGATCAAGGCGGCTTCCGCCGAGGGGCAGTTGCAGCGCGATTGGGACGGCTATGTCGCCGCCGCGGCGGAATCGGCGAAGGATTCGCGATTCTGGTCGATGTTGGCGATCAATTTCGTCAGTCTTGCCGCCAATCTCGCCTTCGTCGGCGTGATGTTCGTCGGCTGCTGGATGATCTTCACCCATGACCCCACGTCGCCGATCCCGCCTTTGACGACGGGCGCCCTGGTCGCCGCTTCGATGCTGACCAGCCGAGCGATGGCGCCCTTGGGGCAGATCGCCGGTCTCATCGTGCGTTTCCATCAATCCTGGACTTCGCTTCAGGGGCTCAATCGGCTGATGGCGCTCCCCGTCGAGCGGCCGCGCGGCAAGGTCTTCCTGCGCCGACCGCGCATCGAGGGCGCGATCGAGTTCCGCAATGTCAGCTTCAAATATCCCGGCACGCAGACCAATGCCCTCGACAATGTCAGTTTCCGCATCGCGCCGGGCGAGCGCGTCGGCGTCGTCGGGCGTATCGGCTCCGGCAAGACGACGATCGAGCGCTTGATCCTCAATCTCTTCGAGCCCAGCCAGGGTGCCGTCCTGATCGACGGCGTCGATATCCGTCAGCTCGACCCCGCCGATCTTAGGCGCAATATCGGCTGCGTCCTCCAGGATCCGCATCTCTTCTTCGGCTCGATCAAGGACAATATCTCGCTGGGCGCGCCTTACGTGGACGAAGCTTCCATTCTGCGAGCGGCGATTCTGGCCGGCGTCGACGAATTCGCCAAGCATCATCCCATGGGCTACGACATGCCGGTCGGCGAGGACGGGCGCTATCTCTCGGGCGGCCAGCGCCAAGCGGTCGCCGTCGCGCGGGCGGTCCTGCTCGACCCGCCGATCTTGTTGCTCGATGAGCCGACGAGTTCGATGGACAATACGACGGAAAATCTTTTCAAGCAGAAGATCGGCGAAATCGTCGAGGGCAAGACGCTGATGCTGGTCACGCATCGCAATTCCATGTTGTCCTTGGTCGATCGCCTGATCGTCATGGATCGCGGCAAGATCGTCGCCGACGGGCCGAAGACCGGCGTTCTCGATGCGCTGATGAAGGGCCGCATCCGCGCGGCCGAAGGGTGAGGGCGGAGCCATGACTCTCACCAATAAGGAACTCTGGATCGACCCCGCGAAACCGGAGAAGGATCGCATCCGCCTCTCCGGCCATCTCCTGCTCGGAACGATCTTCGTTTTTGCCGTGGCTTTTATCGTTTGGGCGAATTGGGCGGAACTCGACCTCATCGTGCGCGGGGATGCCAGGATCGTGCCGTCGCAGCAGATACAGGTCGTGCAGACCGAAACCTTGGCGCGGATCGACCAATTGCCGGTCCGGGAAGGCGATATCGTCGAGAAGGGGCAGTTGCTGGCCGTCCTCAACTATTTCGTCGAGGACGAAATGCCGGGCCTCGAACGGCGGCGCCATTCGGCGCTGGCCGCCGCCGCTCGCTTGGAAGCGGAGATCGCCGGCAAGGCGACATCCGCCGAGATCGTCTTTCCGGCCGAGATTACCGAAAAGGCGCCCGATCTGATCGCTCGCGAAAGACAGCAATTCGACATTCGCCTCGCGGCGCTCAAGGCCCAGCAAGAGACCTTGACCGATGAGATCGCGCAGCGCCGGGAAGAAGTGAATACCCTGACGACGCGCATTAAATCGGGCGAGGCGCAATTGGCGACGGCGGCTCGACAGCGCGACATGTTCTTTGCCGCCTGGAAGGCGACGGCGCTTGGCGAGCAGGAATATCTCGAACGCAAATCCCGCGTCGAGGCGATCGAGGGCGATATCGCCAATTCGCGCGCCGGGCGCGAGGCGGCCAAGGCCGCGCTGGCGGCCGCGCAATCGCGCCTCGGCGAGGCCGAAGCCAATTACCGCGCTCAAGCCGGCCTCGATTATCAGCGCCAGCAGGCGGAGATCACCATCGTCGAGGGCGAGATCAACCGCTTGAAGACCAAGGGCGGCCGGCAGAATTTGCTGGCTCCGGTCAAGGGCATCGTTAAGGAGATCAAGCTGCGCACGATCGGCGGCATCGTCCAGCCGGCGCAGACCATCATGGAAGTCGTACCGATCGAGGATACGCTGATCGTCGAGGGGCGCGTCAGTCCCAAGGATCGCGGTTTTCTCGCCGTCGGCCAACGCGCCGAGGTCAAAATCACGGCTTACGATTTCAGTATCTATGGCGGCCTCGAAGCGGTTGTTGAACAGATCAGCGCCGACACGGTCGAGGACGAGCGCAAGCAGGTTTTCTTCCGCGTCCGCCTGCGCACGACGAAAAATTACGTCCTCGATCATACGGGCGAAAAATTGCAGATCACGCCCGGTATGACGGCCAGCATCGATATCCTGACCGGCAAGAAGACGGTGATGCAATATCTCCTGAAGCCGTTGATCAAGACGATCGATCAGGCGTTGGGCGAGCGATGAGAATGCGCGCGTCTTCGCCGCGATCGCCGATAATCTGGGCAAGCCTAATTGCGATTCTGGCAGGCCATGCCGGGCCGGCTGCGGCGCTGACGCTCGACGAAGCCGTGCAATTGGTGATGTCGACCAATCCCGAGGTCCAGGCCCAAGCCAAGAATCGCCGCGCCACGGATTACGAATTGGCGCAGGCGCGTGGCCTCTATTGGCCGCAAATCGATGCCCGTTTCGGCATCGGCCCCGAATTAACCGAGAGCGCTAGCACGGATCAGTATAATTCCAGTCTCGGCGAGAAGGTCGCCGATCATGGCCGCTTGTTGTTTCGCGACGATGCGACCCTCACCCTGCGCCAGCGCATCTTCGACGGCGGCCTTGCCGATAGCGAAGTCCTCAATCAGATCGCGCGCGTCAAATCCCAAGCGGCGCGCGTCCAGGATACGGCGCAAAGCAAGGCGCTCGATGCCGTTCAGGCTTATATTAGCGTGGTCTCGACCCGTATCCGCATCGAGAATGCGCTCGAAAATATCGAGACGCATAAGGAATTGCTGGCCCTTGTCAAGAAACAGGCGGAAATCGGCATCGGCAATCAGGCCGATGTGGCGCAGGCCGAGAGCCGCCTTGCCAATGCCGAGCGCCTGCTGGCCGTCCTCCAAGGCCAAGCGCAGAGCGCCGCCGCCGCTTTCGAGCGCGAGATCGGCGTTCCGCCTGACGAATTGACCGCTCCCGATCCGATCGGCTTACCGATCCCCGAAACCTTGGAATTGTCGATTGCGCGCGGGATCGATCAGAATCCGCGCATCCAATCCTCCAAGCACGAGATCGAAGCCGCCGAGCAACAGATCGACCGCGAAGCTTCGATCTTCTTCCCGCAGGTCAATCTCGAAATGTCGGGAACGGCCAGTCACAATGCCTCCGGCCGCGCCGAGCGCACCTATTCCGCCGGCGCTCAGGTCGTGCTCAGCTATAATCTCTATCGCGGCGGCGCCGATCTCAATCGCGTGCGCGAATTCAAGGAACAGAAGAATCTGCGGATCGAGGATTTGCGTTTCCAGGAGCGCGTCGTCACCCAGGAAATCCGCGATGCCTGGGCCGAGCGCGAAGCGCAAAGGCAAAGCTTTGCCGCCCTCGAACGCCAGGTCGCGGCGACGATCAAGACCCAGGATCTCTATCGCCAGCAATTCGAACTCGGCCAGCGGCCTTTGCTCGACGTGCTCGATGCGGCGGCCGACGTTTTCAACGCCAAGGACAGTCTGCAGGCGACGCGCTATCTGGAAATGTTCGCGGCCTATCGCATCGTCGCCGCGCAGGGCGAATTGGTGCAATTCCTGGGCGCGACCATGCCGATCGAGGCGACGCCCGAGGAAGTCGACGAATATCCCGAATGAGGCGGGCGGCCGCTGGAGGCCCGGGCCGGAATCGAACCGACGTACGAGGATTTGCAGTCCTCTGCATGGCCACTCTGCCACCGGGCCGGAAGGCATGGGGCGAATAGGGCTTCTGACCCTCCCGCCGGCTGGGGATATAGGGCTTGGCGGGCAGGGGGTCAATCTCTTGTTCGCGGGCTGTCAACTCGTTATAAGGGCGGCATTCCCCGGCCGAACCGGTCGCTTCGTTCAGGATTCGGAACATGGATTTTTCCGTCGCCAGACAGCACATGCTGGATAGCCAGATCCGCACCAACAAGGTGACGGAGGAAAGCATTCTGGCGGCGATGGCGGCGATCCCGCGCGAAATCTTTTTGCCCGAGGCCGCGCGCTCCCGCGCCTATCTCGACGAGGATGTCGCGCTCGCGCCCGGACGCTATTTGATGGAACCGATGGTCATGGCGCGCCTCGTTCAGGCGGCCGAAATCGGGCTGGAGGATTTCGTCCTTGTCGTCGGCGCGGCGAGCGGCTATGCGCCGGCTCTCATCGCGTCGCTTGCCGGCGGCGTGATCGGGCTCGAAAGCGATCCCGCTTTGGCGGCGATCGCGCGGCGCAATCTTACGACGCTCGGCCTCGGCGGAATCGAAATCGCGATCGGCGAATTGACGGCGGGCTATCCGCAGAAATCGCCTTATGGGGCGATCCTGATCGACGGCGCCATCGAAATTCTGCCGCCCGCTTTGAGCGATCAATTGGCCGAAGGCGGCCGACTGGTCGCGATCCGTCGCGAGGCCGGCATCGGCCGCGCCGTCCGCCTCGTCAAAGGTCAGGGCCGCCTTGCCGAGCGCATCCTTTTCGATGCCCAGGTTCCGCTTTTGCCCGGCTTTGCCGCGCCGGCGGGCTTCGTCTTCTAATCCCATGCGCATCTTGCTTCGCAACAGCGCGGCCGGCGCCGGCCTCATCGCCTTGCTGGCCTTTGCCGGACCGAGTGCGGCGGAAGACCTCGCCGGTGCCTTGGCGACGGCCTATGCCGGCAATCCGACCCTGGCCGCCGCTCGCGCCGAATTGCGCGCGACCGATGAAGGCGTGCCGGAAGCCTTGAGCGGCTGGCGACCGACGATCTCGGGCCAAGTGACGGCCGGCGGGCGTTGGGTGCGTCCGAGCGCGACCGTCGGTGGGCTTGATCGCAATCTGGAGCCCCAGACCTATTCGGTCACGATCACGCAGCCGATCTTCGATGGCTGGGCGACGGTCAAGGGCGTTTCGGCGGCGGAAAATCAAGTCCTCGCGGGCCGTGCGCAACTCGCCGCCATCGAGCAGGACGTTCTCCTGAAATCCGTCGCGGCGTATATGGCGGTCGAACGCAATATCGCCATCCTCGAACTCACCCGCAACAACGAGGCCGTGATCGCCCAGCAATTGCAGGCGACGCGCGATCGCTTCGCGGCGGGCGAAGTGACGAAGACCGATGTCGCCCAGGCCGAATCCCGCCTGCAGGGCGCCGTCGCGGCGCGGATCGCCGCCGAGGGGCAAGTCACCGTCGCCAAGGCCGCCTATCGTCAGGTGATCGGCGGCGAGCCCGTCGATCTCAGCCTACCGAAACTCGCCCTCGATCTCCCGAAGACCGAGGACGAAGCTTTGGCCGCCGCCGAAAACGCGCCGCTATTGGCCGCCGCGCGCTTCGTCGCCGAAGCGGCCAAGGACGGGATCGATGTCGCGATCTCGGCCCTGTTGCCGAAATTGTCGATTTCCGGATCCTGGTCGCGTAGCGCCGATTCCTTCCTCGATCGCGGCCATCAGGACGAGGGCGAGGTTCTCGCCATCCTGACCGTGCCGCTTTATCAGGCGGGTGCGCCCGATGCGCGGGTGCGGGCTTCCAAACAGGCCTATCAGCAATCCCGTCTCGGCATCGAGGAAGCGCGCCGCGCGGCCGAACAGGAGGCGATCTCCGCCTGGCAGGCTCTGAAAACGGCGGAAGCTCAGCTGCAATCCTTCCAGGAGCAGGAGCGGGCGGCCGAACTTGCCCTCGACGGCGTCCGCCAGGAGCAAGCGGTCGGCGCCCGCACGATCCTCGACATTCTCGATGCGGAGCAGGAATTGCTAAATGCGCGCGTCAATCGCATCGGCGCCGAAACCGAGCGCATCGTCGCCGCCTATCGCCTGCTCGCGGCGGGGGGCCGGCTTTCGGCGCGGGAACTCGGCCTCGCCGTCGAGATCTACGATCCGATCGCTCATTACGAGGATGTCCGCAGCCAATTCTTCGGCATCGGCGATCCCGTCGAATAAAACCAAGAAATTCAAGCCGCCGATCGGGTTCCTTGAGAAATCCGGTGAGACCGGCTATTGCTAGGCGTCGCTGAAGAAACCGGGAATGACGGTCATGGAAAACAAACCCAATGCCGAACCGACCATGGAGGAAATCCTCGCCGCCATCCGGCGCAATATCCTTCAGGAACCGGAAAAGCCGCTTTCGGCCGCAGCGCCCGTAGCGCCAATTTCGGCGCCTCCGTTCGCGCCTTCCGCGGCGCCCGCCGCGCCCATGCCGACAATCCCGCCCAAAGCCGATCCCGCGCCCTTATCGGCGCCTTCGGTTTCCCAAGCGCTGGCCGAGCCGGAGGAAGAGCCGCTGGATCTCACCGACATGGTCGCCGCCGACGGGCAGATCGTTTCCCTCAAGGGCGGCGCTCCCGCCATCGCTTCCCATCCGGCGCCGAGCGTGATCATGCCAGGTCAAGCGTCCATGGTGGCGCCTGACCTCGTCGCGCATCATGTGGCGACGGCGGTCGTCGCCAGCATTTCGCAATTGGCGATCCTGAAACCTCAGCCCGCGCCTCTGCCGCAACCGATCGGCGACGGCTTGTCGGTCGAAACCTTGGTGCGACAATCGGTCGAGCCGATGCTGAAGGATTGGCTGGATCGCCATCTCCCCATCATCGTTGAGCAGGCGGTCCGTCGCGAGGTCGAGCGCATCGCGCGCAAGGTCGAACTCGGCTGAGGCCGGGTCTCCAGTCCGCCGATAATCCCATGCTCGAAAAGACATTCCGACCGCAAGAGGTCGAAGCGAAACATTATGCGGAATGGGAAGGCCAAGGCGCCTTCGCCGCCGATCCGCAATCCAACCGCAATCCCTTCACGGTGATGATGCCGCCCCCGAACGTCACGGGGCATCTGCATATGGGTCATGCCTTGACCTTCACGCTTCAGGACGTGCTCATCCGCTATCAGCGCATGCGCGGGCGGGATGCGCTTTGGCAGCCGGGCACCGATCACGCCGGCATCGCGACGCAGATGGTGGTCGAGCGCGAATTGGCGAAGGCCAATCTCCGCCGCGTCGATCTCGGACGCGAAGCCTTCCTGAAACGCGTTTGGGAATGGAAAGCGGAATCGGGCGGCGCCATCACCCATCAACTGCGCCGCCTGGGCGCCAGCCCCGATTGGTCGCGCGAACGCTTCACGCTGGATGAAGGGTTGAGCCTTGCCGTCCGCAAGGTCTTCGTCGCGCTGCACGAGCAGGGCCTCATCTATCGCGACAAGCGCCTCGTCAATTGGGATCCGAAATTGCATACGGCGATTTCCGATCTCGAAGTCGTGGCGCGCGAGACCAAGGGCAAGATTTGGCATCTGCGCTATCCCCTGGCCGACGACCCCAGCCGCCATATCGTCGTCGCGACGACGCGGCCCGAAACCATGCTGGGCGATACCGCCATCGCCGTCCATCCCGAAGATGCGCGCTATCGCGATCTGATCGGCAAATTCGCGATCCTGCCGCTTGCCGACCGCAAGATTCCGATTATCGCCGATCTTCACGCCGACCCCGAGACCGGATCGGGCGCCGTCAAGATCACGCCGGCGCATGATTTCAACGATTTCGAGGTCGGGCGGCGGCACAATCTGCCGATGGTCAACATTTTCGATCGCGATGCACGATTGAACGAATCCGTGCCGCTTGCCTATCGCGGTCTCGATCGTTATGCGGCGCGCGAGAAAATTCTCGCCGATCTCGAAGCCTTGGGACTGATCGAACGTAGCGCGGATCATGTCCTGATGCTCCCCTATGGCGACCGTTCGGGCGTGGTCGTCGAACCCTGGCTCACCGATCAATGGTATTGCGACGCGAAGACGCTGGCCGCACCGGCCATTCGCGCGGTGGAGGAGGGGCGGACGCAATTCGTGCCGAAGACTTGGGAAAACACCTATTTCGAATGGATGCGCAATATCCAGCCCTGGTGCATTTCCCGGCAATTGTGGTGGGGGCATCGCATTCCGGCTTGGTACGATGAGGCAGGAAACGTCTTCGTCGCCATGGATGAGAAAGAGGCCTTGGCGAAAGCTGAAAAGACGCTCGGCCGCAATCTCGCGCCCGGCGAACTGCGCCAGGACGAGGACGTGCTCGACACGTGGTTTTCCTCGGCGCTCTGGCCGTTCTCGACCTTGGGCTGGCCGGAAAAGACGCCGGAGCTTACCCGCTATTATCCGGGCGACGTTCTCGTCACCGGCTTCGACATCATCTTCTTTTGGGTCGCGCGGATGATGATGATGGGCCTGCATTTCATGAAGGACGTGCCGTTCCGTACGGTCTATATCCACGCCCTCGTGCGCGACGAGCGCGGGCAGAAAATGTCGAAATCCAAGGGGAATGTCATCGATCCTCTGGAAGTGATCGACGTCTATGGCTGCGATGCCTTGCGCTTCACGCTCTGCGCGCTGGCGGCGCAGGGACGCGATATCAAAATGTCGGAAAGCCGGGTCGAGGGCTATCGCAATTTCGCGACCAAGCTCTGGAACGCGACGCGGTTCTGTCAGATGAACGAATGCCGGCCCGATCCCGCTTTCGATCCGGCCAAGGTCGTTGCTCCCGTCAATCGCTGGATGATCGGGCGCCTGATCGCCTGCGCTTCCGCCGTCGATGCGGCGATGGCAGCCTATCGCTATAACGAGGCGGCTTCGGCCCTCTATCGCTGCGTCTGGGGCGAATTCTGCGATTGGTATCTGGAATTCGCCAAGCCTATTCTGCAAGGCGAGGCGGCGGCCCATCGCGCCGAAACCCGCGCCGCGATCGCCTGGGTTCTGGGGCAAATTCTCCATCTCCTCCACCCCATGATGCCCTTCCTGACCGAGGAATTATGGGGCGAGATCGGCTTGCCCGGTTCGGCGAAACTCATTCGCGCGCCTTGGCCGGATTATCAATCCTTGCAGCCCGATGCGGCGGCGATGGCCGATATCGATTGGGTCGTCCGCCTTATCAGCGATCTCCGTGCCTTGCGGGCGGAAACCAATCTGGCGCCGGGAGTCGAAATCGACCTCTTCGCCCGCGAGGCGAGCGCAGCGGCTTCGCGCCGCCTGGCCGCTTACGGCGATCTCGTCCGGCGCTTGGGCAAAGTGGGTGGAATCGTTATCCCGGCGCCGGAAACGACACCCAAGGGCGCGGCGCAAATCGTGCTGGACGATGCCGTTTTCCTGATCCCCCTGGCGGGTTTGATCGATATCGGCAAGGAACGCGCGCGGCTTGCCAAGGAACGGGCGGGAATCGAAAGCGAAATCGAGAAAATCGCGAAAAAGCTGGCCAATCCGCAATTCCTGGCCAAGGCCGATCCCGAGATCGTCGCCGAGCAGAAAACCCGCGAGGCCGAGCTCGGCGCCCATCGCGCCAAGCTCGATTCCGCCCTCGACCGCCTCGCGACCCTCGCCGAATAG
>CAYQAG010000030.1:0-32405 GCA_964415425.1 uncultured Rhodospirillaceae bacterium
GGTTACGAAAAAAACGACGAGCGGGCCGAAATCGGCCAGAGTCTTCAAAATACGCGGTCGGGCAGGAGGAGCAGGCATCGAAGCACCAGGCTTGGCGAAAGGCCGCGCCATGCTAATCTAAGCGCAAGGACGCGCAAGCGCAGAATCGCGGGGGATTGTCATCATGTCCGAAAAATTCCACGAAAAGATTTTCGAGGCGAATCGCCTTTGGGCGACGGCGAAAACCTTCGAAGATCCCGATTTTTTCAAGCGCCTCGCCACGCAACAGGCGCCCGATTATCTTTGGATCGGTTGTTCGGATGCGCGCGTGCCGGCGAACGAAATCGTGAAAATGGCGCCGGGCGAGCTTTTCGTCCATCGCAATGTCGCCAATCTCGTCCATCGCATCGATCTCAATTTGCTTTCGGTGCTGGAATTCGCCGTCAACGATCTCAAAATCAAGCATATCATCGTCTGTGGCCATTACGGTTGCGGCGGCGTGCGCGCGGCTATGAATCGCCGCGAGGTCGGCCAAGTGATCGATCATTGGCTGGCCCCGGTCAAGGACATCTATGCCGACAATGCCGAATTGCTCGACCGCGAACCCAATGAGGAAAAACGCCTCAACATGCTTTGCGAGTTGAACGTGCGCCAGCAGGTGCTGAATATCTGCCGCACCAAGGTTATCCAAAGCGCCTGGAATGCCGGGCGCTCGCTTTCCGTCCATGGCTGGATCTATTCGATCCATGACGGTCTCTTGCACGATCTCGATTTTTGGATCGACGGCGCCAGCGATCTCGATCCCGCCTATCGCATGCCGAGCTTCGCGCATACCCCCGACCGGTGAGGAATCTCTCTCGGCCTTACTCCGGTATCTGCTTGCCGGAGAGCCATTGCGAGGGATATTGACGCCCGTCCTTCGTGACCCAGATGACCGTCTTATCGTCCTGCAACACGTCGTAGCAGGTCGGACCGTGTTCGTCCCAGATCGAACAATATTGGCTATCCGTCACGAACCAGCGGCCGTAAGTCGCCGGGCCGTCGATCGGCTTATAGGTGGTCCAGCCATCGGCCTCGAAATAGCTCCAATATTCGGTTTCGCGCCAGAGGCCATGCACGGTATTGCCGTCGAACAGCGCCTTGATTTCGGGGCCCGAGAGATGCCGGGGATCGGCATTCGCCATCGTCGCACCGAGGAAAGCGACAATCGCGAGAACGATAACCCGCATCGCGCGGCGGCTCTGAAGAATGCGGCTATTCCGGCATCGAAACATGTTCGGGAACGATGTCCCCCTTGGCAGGCCGCGCGGCGCGGGCTTCGGCTCCGGCGATGAAGAGATTGGCGGCGATGATGATAGCCGCGCCGATCATAGCCTGCAAGACAGGGACATCGCCGAAGAACGCCCAGCCGAACAGAATCGCCCAGAGCAGCGCCGTGTATTCGACAGGCGCCAGCAGCGAAGCCTCGCCGAAGCGAAAGGCGCGGATCAGGAAGAATTGCCCGAAGGCGCTCGCCAAGCCTTGCAGCGCGATCAAGCCCCAGGCGGCCAGATCGATCGGCCGCCATTCGGCGTAAGCCGGATAAAACCCGAAGACCAAGGCGAAGAAATTGCCGTAGAAAAGAATCTTGGCGCCGCTTTCCCGACCGGCGAGATGGCGCAGCGCGATCAGCAACAGGGCATAGAAGAAGGCGGAGAGCAGGACCAACAACGCCGCCGGCGACAGCCAGCGCGACCAGGCGATGCCGCCGCCCGTTGCATTCGCCGTGGCATTCAAGGTGAGAACGACGCCGATAAAACCGATGGCGACGGCCGACCAGCGCCCGCGGCCCACGCGTTCGCCCAGCAAGAGCGCCGATAAGGCGACGACGAAGAGCGGGGCGGCGAAGGCGATGGCGATGGAATCGGCCAAGGGCAGATCGCGCAGAGCCTCGTAGAAGCACCACATCGTCGCCAGGATGAGGAAGCCGCGTAACGCATGCGCGGCGAGGAAGGGCGAACGCAATCGCCAGGGGCGACCGCTTTCCGCCCAGATGAGGCCAAGCGCGAGCAGCAGCGAGGGAAATCGCGAAAGGGTCAGAATCTGCCAAGTGCCGCAATCGGCGACCAGCGCCTTCGTCACCGCATCGGCGATGGCGAAGCCGAAAACGCCGAGCGCCATCATCAGCAGCGCTTGGGCTGGAGCATGGCGGTAAAGCGGCGAAGAGGTGCGGGAGGACAATCGAAAACCGGAATTGGCGGAAAGAAAACGCGAGGTCGGGAAGGCCCCGACCTCGCGTAGGGATGGATCGATTGCGATCGGTTCAGGGCGCGACGAGGCCGACTTCGCGATAGCCGGTGCCATCGACGACGAATTCGCCGATCACGCCGTTGATATCGCCATTGGCATCGAAATCCATATCGCCGGTGGCGCCCGTGTAATCGATATCCTGGCCGGCGGCGATCAGGGCTTTCGCCTTCGCCCATTCGCCGGGGCCGACCTTCTCGCCAGGCGCGCTCGCGACTTCGCGCAGCGCGTCGCGAATCTTGGCGCGATCGGTCGAGCCCGCCTTTTCGATGGCGAGTGCGGCCAGCATGGTCGCGTCATAGACCTGACCGATGAAGATCTTATCCTTGGTCGTCTGGAAGGCCGCGCTATAGAGGGCATCGAAGGCCTTGGCCGCATCCGATTCCGGCGCCGAGGGTGAGGTGAAGAAGGAATCCTTCAGATTGTCGGCGCCGATCAATTCGATCAGCTTGTTGTCGCGCAAGCCGTCCGTGCCGATGAATTTGGCGAAGAGACCGCTTTCCAAGGCTTCCTTGACGATCAATCCGCCCGAATCGCCGGCATAGGCGATGACGACTAGATATTCCGCACCGCCTTGGGCAAGCGTCGCGAGTTCGGAGGCATAGGATTGCTGCTTTTCCTCATGCTTGATTTCGCCGGCGATTTCTCCGCCCCCGGCCTTGAAGGCGGCGGCGAAGCCCTGCGCCAAAGGCGCCGCATAATCGTTATTGGCGTAAGTGAGCGCCACTTTCTTGATGCCCTTGCTCAAGGTCAGTTTGGCGAGCAGAACGCCCTGGAAGGCGTCCGAGGGCACGACGCGGAAGACCCAATCGTTATCGGCGAGCGCGGTCAGATCGGGCGAGGTCGCGGTCGGAGAAATCTGCGCGACGCCGGAAGGCACGATGACAGCATTGGCGGCGGCGATGGTCGTTCCCGACATCAGCGCGCCGACGATGGCGGCGACGTTCTCGACATTGACGAGCTTGGTCGCGGCATCGACGGCGCCCTGCGTGGCGCCGGTCGTGTCGCCGACGACGCTGACCAGCTTGCCGCCCAGGATGCCGCCGTTATTGTTGACCTCGTCGACGGCGAGCGTCGCGGCATCGAGCATCGGCGGAATGAAATTGGCGATGGGGCCGGTGACGTCGAACAGAATGCCGAGCTTCACGTCATCGGCGGCGGCCGGTCCGGCGGCGAGGGCAAGCCCCATCGCCAGAGCGGCGCTGTGCAACAATTTGGAACGCAAGGTCATGATCGGAATCTCCCAGGGTTTAGGTTATGTGAAGGCGTTGAAGGTGATGATGGTCAAGGTATCCTTGACATGGGGTAGGGTCTGCAATTGCGCGGTGACGAAACGGCCGACATCGGCCTCTTGCGGCAGATAGCATTTCACCAGCAGATCGTATTGCCCGGAAATGGAATAGAGTTCGGCGACCTGTTCCAGCGAATCCAAGGCCTTGGCGGCGACGTCGTAAGCCGTGCCGGGTTCGCATTTCACCATGACGAAAATCGGCCGCATCCTGCCTCGCTTTCCCCATCGGGGCCATGTTGCCTTGCCCGAAAGGCAAAATCCAGAGCCATCACGTCACTTTGGCGCGGCGGCGATATTCGGGGCGGCGCCATTCCTCTTCCTGCAGAACCGCCCGCAAATGGCCGATCGCCCGCCAGATATCGATAAACCGCAGATAAAGCGGGGCAAAGCCGAAGCGCAGGATATCGGGGGCGCGGAAATCGCCGATGACGCCCCGCGCGATCAGGGCCTGCACGATGGCATAGCCCTCCGCATGGCGGAAACTCACCTGGCTGCCGCGCTCGGCGCCCGAATGCGGGGCGGCGAGGGTAAGGCCCGCCTCGCCGCATTCTTGCGCCGCGAGATCGATCATGAGATCGCCCAAGGCCATGGCCTTGGCGCGTAAAGTGCTAAGATCGATGCCTTCGAATGTGTCGAGCCCGCAATCCAAGGCGGCGAGGCTCAAGATGGGCGGGGTTCCGACCAGGAAGCGTTTGAGGTCCGGCGCCGGTCGATAATCGGGCGTAAAGGCGAAAGGGCTATCATGGCCGAGCCAGCCTTGCAGAGGTTGGCGCACGCGGTTCTGCCAGCGTTCGGCGACGAACAGGAAGGCCGGCGCGCCCGGTCCGCCGTTCAGATATTTGTAGCCGCAGCCGACGGCGAAATCCGCCCCGGCGCCGTTGAGATCGACCGGCCCCGCGCCGGCTGAATGGGCAAGGTCCCAAATCGTGAGGATACCGGCCGCCTGCGCGCGTCGCGCGAGATCGGCCATGTCGTGGCGCCGACCGCTGCGATAATCGATCTCGGTCAGCAACAGCACGGCAATGTCGCGCGCGGAATCCCCAATGAGGGCATCGCCGATCGCCTCGGGTGCGAGGCAACGCAATTCGTGGCCGCGACCCAGCCAATCGACGAGACCTTGCGCCATGTAAAGATCGGTCGGGAAATTGCCGCTATCGGATAAGACGACCCGCCGCGCGGGCGCGAGCGACAAGGCGGCGGCGAGGCATTTGAAGAGATTGAGCGAGGTCGAATCGCAAACGATGACCTCATGCGGCGCGGCGCCGATCAATCGCGCGATCTTGGCGCCGATTTGCTGCGGCCAGTCGATCCAGCCATGGCGATTCCAAGCGCCGATCAGATCCTCGCCCCAGTGTCGCTCGGCGATTTCGGCCAGCCGCGCTGGAACCGCTTTCGGGAGAGCGCCCAAGGAATTGCCGTCGAGATAGATAATTCCCTCCGGCAAGCGAAAGCGATCGCGCGCGAAGGCCAAGGGATCGGCTTCGTCCAGGCGCCGACATTGCGCCTCGTCGATTCTTCCGGCCGATCTCATGGCGCTAGGCTGCGCAGGATGGCGCGGACCGGCGCGGCATCGGCGCCGGCGATTTTGAGCGGGAGGGCGATCAATTCGTAAATGCCCAAAGGCACCTCATCGAGGATCAGCCCTTCGAGGATCGCCATGCCGTGACGGCGGATTTCGCCATGCGCGGCCATGGTCTTGGATTCCTGCGGATCGAGCGAGGGCGTATCGATCCCGATCAGACGGATGCCGCGTTTCGCCAAGGCGGCGACAAGCTCGGGCGCGACGGCCTTGAAATGCGGATCCCAAGCGGCGCGCGGCGCGCGCTCGTAACTGCGCAATAGCAGGCGCGCTATGCCGGGCGCAATCTGCGGCAGGATGAGATCGGCCTCGATCCTAGCGCCGGCTTGACGCGCATCGACGAGCTGGGCGGGGCCGAGATAGAAATCGAGATCGACCGCATCGATACCGATCCCCGCGGCATCGTAATGCAAGGGCGCATCGGCATGGCTGCCGGCATGGGTCGAAAGACCGAGCGCCGCGACATTGACCGGGCAATCGGGCCCCATGACCCAGGTGCGGCGCAAGGCGAAAGGCGTATCGCCCGGCCAGATCGGCATGGCGGGATGAAGGGGTTGCGAAATATCGTAGAGGCGGCGCGTCATCCGATTTCGGTCTTGGCGCGATCGGCGGCGATCGGCTCGAAGAAGCAGGAATGGGCGCCGGTATGGCAGGCGGGGCCGGTTTGATCGATCAGCAGCAGCAGGCAATCCCGGTCGCAATCGGCGCGGATATCGATCAGGCGTTGCGTATGGCCGGAAGTCTCGCCCTTGCGCCAGAGCGCTTGGCGCGAACGCGACCAGTACCAGACATCGCCGCTTTTCAAGGTGAGGGCGAGGCTCTCGCGCGACATCCAGGCCAGCATCAGCACTTCGCCCGTGTCGTGCTGCTGGGCGATGGCGGGGATGAGGCCGCTCTCGTCGAAGCGCAGGCTTTCGATGGTCTTCTCCATCGTCATCGCATCTCTCCTCGATTTCCGCTCATCCCGCCAAGCGCGCGAAGCCGGCGGCAAGATCGGCAATGAGATCCTCGGGGTCTTCGAGTCCGGCATGAATGCGCAAGGTCGGGCCGGGCGGCGCCCATTTTTTCACCGAACGGGCATGGGCGAGATTGGAGGGAACGATCAGGCTTTCGTAACCGCCCCAAGAAAAACCCATGCCGAAAAGCGTCATGCCGTCGAGCATGGCTTCGAGCCGATCCGGCGCGACGGGATGAAGAACGATGCTAAAGAGGCCGCTGGCACCCAGGAAATCCCGCCGCCAAAGATCGTGACCGGGAAAATCGGGCAAGGCGGGATGCAGGACTTGCGCGACTTCCGGGCGCAGCTTGAGCCATTGCGCCAGGCGAAGCGCGCTCGCCTGATGTTGGGCGAGGCGGGGGGCCAGCGAACGCAAGCCGCGCAGCGCCAGATAGCAATCGTCGGGCGCGGCGGCGAAGCCGAAGCCATGCACATGGCTTTTGACGCGGTCGTAATGTTCGCCCTTCATCGTGATCAGGCCCAGCATGGCGTCGGAATGGCCGACGATATATTTGGTCGCGGCATGGATCGCGACATCGATGCCATGACGATAGGGTTTGAAGAAAAGCGGCGTCGCCCAGGTATTGTCCATGACGGCCAGCGCGCCCTTGGCGTGCGCGGCGGCGGCGATCGCTGGAATATCTTGGATTTCGAACGTATGCGATCCCGGGCTTTCGAGATAGACGAGGCGCGTCCGGGGTCGGATGAGATCGCCGATCCCGGCGCCGATCAGGGGATCGTAATAGGTGACGCCGATGCCGAGTTTGGCGAGGTAATCGTCGCAGAAATGCCGCGTCGGCTCATAGACATTGTCGGGCACCAGCAGATGATCCCCGCTAGCCAAGAAGGCGAGCAGGGTTCCGGCGATCGCCGCCATGCCGGAAGGGAGCGCGACGGCCTTGTCGGCGCCTTCGAGTTCGGCGACCGCCTCTTCGAGCGCGAAGGTCGTCGGCGTCCCGTAACGGCCGTAATAGGTGCCCTCGAAACGCGACTTCGCCTTGGCGCGCATGGCGGCGACGCTGGGGAAAAGGATGGTCGAGGCGTGATAGACGGGCGGATTGACGATACCCTGATGAGCATTCGGGTTATTGCCGGCATGGGTCAGAATCGTCAAATCGCGACGCGGTTTGCGGGCCATGGTTTCTTCCTTTTCGGCTCCCGAACCGGGATCGGCCCGGGGGTCGAGACCGCTTGTAGCATTCGCCGGGCTTGTGTTAAAGATGACCCCATGCCGGATGGGGGTCTTGCATGCGCCGTCGCCGGCACGACAGAAAACGCATGTTCATCAGGGAAGGACATCCACATGAAACATCTGAAAATGGCGGTCGCCAGCGCGGCGCTGCTGGTCGGATTGAGCGCGGCGGCTGAAGCCGCGACGACGCTGGAGACGGTAAAGGCCCGCGGCAAGCTGGCCTGCGGCGTCACCACGGGTCTCGCCGGGTTCGGCGCCCCCAACGACAAGGCCGAATGGGCTGGCCTCGACGTCGATCTTTGCAAGGCCGTCGCGGCGGCCGTTTTCGGCGATGCGAGCAAGGTCGAATATAAGCCCTTGAGCGCCGAGCAGCGCTTTACCGCGCTCCAATCGGGTGAAGTCGACATGCTCGCCCGCAATTCGACCTGGACTTTGTCGCGCGACAGCCAGCTTGGCCTCGATTTCGTCGCCGTCAATTATTACGACGGCCAGGGCTTCATGGTGCGCAAGGATACGGTCAAGAGCGCGCTGGAGCTGAAGGGCGCCACCGTTTGCGTCCAGGAAGGCACGACGACCGAGAAGAATCTCGGCGATTTCGATAAGGCGAACGGCCTCGGCATCAATCCCGTCAAGTTCAAGGAAAACGACCAGGCCCGCACGGCTTACGACGAAGGCCGCTGCGATGCCTATACGACGGATGCTTCCGGCCTTGCCGGCGAGCGCACGGGCCTCAAGGATCCGGCCAATAACATCATCCTGCCGGAAATCATCTCCAAGGAACCGCTCGGTCCCGTCGTCCGTCATGGCGACAATCAATGGGGCGATATCGTGCGCTGGGCGCATTACGCGACCCTGATCGCCGAGGAACACGGCATCACCCAAGCTAATCTCGATCAAGTGATGGCCGATAACGCCGCCGATAATCCGGCCGCCAATCCGGAAGTGCAGCGCTTCCTCGGCATCACCGACAAGATGGGCGAGGGCATGGGTCTCGGCAACGATTGGGCGGTCAATATCATCAAGGCCGTCGGCAATTACGGCGAGATCTTCGACCGCAATATCGGCCCCAACACGCCGATCGGCCTCAATCGCGGCCTGAATGCGCTTTGGACCCAAGGCGGTCTGCAATACGCGCCGCCGGTTCGCTAAGACGATCCTGACCCAGCGCCCGGAATGAGATTCCGGGCGCTGGCCTTTCCGCAATGAGGGAAATGCGCCGGCAGGGGAAGGCCGGCCGGAGAGGACGATCCGGAAAAGCCAGCGGGGGCAGGCATGGCGATAGCGGCAGAAAGCCCAACGAATACGCATAAGACGGCATGGTGGCGCGACGAACGCAAGCGCGGCTTGATTTCCCAAATCGCCGTCGTCGTGATCGTTCTGGTGGTCGCTTTTTATCTCGGCCAGAACATGGTCGAAAATCAACGCCGCCTCGGCGTGCCGCTCAGTCTCGATTTCATCGATAGCATCGCCGGTTTCCAATTGAGCTTCGCGGCGATTCCCGTGACCTTGGATTCGCCGATCGGCCGCTTGCTGGTGGTCGGCGCGCTCAATACGCTTTTCGCCGCCGCCATCTGCGCGGTATTGGCGACTTTGCTCGGCCTGATGATCGGGGTCATGCGTCTTTCCCGCAATTTCCTGATCGCGCGCATCGCCGGCGGCTATATCGAGGTCATCCGCAATATCCCGCTGCTGCTGCAACTCGTCTTCTGGTACACGGCCGTCGTCAAATTGCTGCCGGCGATGAACGAGAGTCTTAACCTCTTCGATGCCGTTTATCTCAATAAAAAAGGATTTTTCGCGCCGGCGCCGGTCCTCGGCGAAGGATCGGTCTGGATTTTCGTCGCCTTGGCTCTTGCCATCCTCGCAACCGTCTTGATCCGTCATTGGGCGCAGCGGCGCCAGGAATTGACCGGTCAGCAATTTCCCGTCTTCGCTACCGGCTGCCTCTTGATCCTGGGACTGCCTGTTCTCGCGAGCTTCGCTCTCGGCAATCCCGTGGATTGGGCAATCCCGGAAAAATCCGGCTTCAGCTTCAAGGGCGGCTTTGCCATGCAGCCCGAATTGACCGCGCTCGTCGTCGGCCTTTCCATTTCTTCCTCGGCCTTCATCGCCGAAATCGTGCGCGCCGGTATCCTATCGGTCAGTCACGGCCAGACCGAGGCCGCCTTGGCCATCGGTCTAAAACCGAGCTGGACCTTGCGTCTTGTCATCATCCCTCAGGCTTTGCGGGTCGCCGTGCCGCCGATGATTAGCCAATATCTGAACGTAGTGAAGAATTCGACTTTGGCCGGCTTCATCGGCTTTCCCGACCTCTTCTCGATCATCGGTACCTCGCAGAATCAAACCGGACGCGCGGTCGAATGCATCGCCATCATGATGGCGTTCTACCTGACCGTCAGCCTCGTGATTTCGGCGATCATGAACGTCTACAACAAACGCGTCATGCTGGTGGAGCGATAGATGGCCGAGAGCGAAGCCCGGCCGGTCGCGACCGGCATGAAGCCCGATCTGCCGCCGCCCGTGACCGAAACCGGCATTATCGGCTGGCTTCGGCATAATTTGTTCTCTTCCTGGTTCGATGCCGTCCTTACCCTGGCCGCGATTGGCTTGCTTTATCTCATCCTGCCGCCGATCGTCGATTGGGCCTTTCTTTCGGCGACTTGGAGCTTCCCGCCGGAGGTCACGAGCGGCGCGCGTTCGCCCCAATATGCCGATTGCGCCGCCGGCGGCGCCTGCTGGATTTTCGTCAAGGCGCGGATTGGGCAATTCATCTATGGTTTTTATCCCGAGGCCTCGCGCTGGCGGATCGACATCGTCTTTATTTTATTGGCCGGGTCGATTTACGGCCTGCTGGCCGAATGGGTCAAGGCCAAGAAGCCGATTGCCATTTTCTTCTTCGGCGTCTTCCCCTTCCTTGCCTTTTGGCTGCTGCTGGGCGGGTTCGGCCTGACGCCGGTCGAGACCAAGCAATGGGGCGGCTTCATGCTAAGCCTGACCATCGCCAGCATCGGCATCATCTTTTCGCTGCCGCTAGGTATCCTGCTGGCGCTCGGGCGCCGCTCGCAGCTTCCCGTCGTGCATATGCTCTGCGTCTGCTTCATCGAGATCGCGCGCGGCGTTCCGCTCATCACCATTCTTTTCATGTCGAATATCCTACTGCCGCTCTTCCTGCCGCCGGGAATTTCGATCGATATCCTGTTGCGTATCTTGATCGGCGTCACTCTGTTTGCGGCCGCCTATATGGCCGAAGTCGTGCGCGGCGGCCTCCAGGCCCTGCCCAAGGGCCAATACGAAGGCGCGATGGCGATGGGGCTTAGCTATTGGCAGATGATCCGCTTCATCATCATGCCGCAGGCCTTGCGCATCGCCATTCCCGGCATCGTCAACAATTTCATCAGCTTATCGCAGGATACGACCCTGGTCGCGATCGTCGGCCTCTACGATTTTCTGAACATGGTGCGCGCCGGCTCGCGCGATGCCAATTGGATCGGTACCGAGATCGAGGGTTATGTTTTCTGCGCCATCATCTATTGGCTCGCCTGTTTCGCCATGTCGCGTTATTCGATGTATCTGGAGCGCCGGCTCCATACCGGCCATAAGCGCCGCTGATCGGGGAGGGTTCCCATGTCCGCCAAAGCCGCCGCGTCCGCCATGAACGTTTCGAGCGAACTCATGATCGAAATGATCAAGGTCAATAAATGGTATGGGCAGTTTCACGTTCTCAAGGATATCGACCTTTCCGTCCGCAAGGGCGAGCGCATCGTCATTTGCGGTCCGTCGGGATCCGGCAAATCGACCATGATCCGCTGCATCAATCGCCTGGAAGAACATCAGAAGGGGCGGATCGTCGTCGACGGGGTCGAGCTTACGCACGATCTCAAACATATCGACCAGGTGCGCCGCGAAGTCGGCATGGTGTTCCAGCATTTCAATCTCTTTCCGCATTTGACCGTTCTCGAAAATCTGACGCTTGCGCCGATCTGGGTGAAGAAATTGCCGAAGCGCGAGGCGGAAGAGGTTGCCATGCATTATCTGACGCGCGTGAAGATTCCCGAACAGGCCGGCAAATATCCCGGCCAATTATCGGGCGGCCAGCAGCAGCGCGTCGCCATCGCTCGTTCGCTCTGCATGAACCCCAAGGTTATGCTGTTCGACGAGCCGACCTCCGCGCTCGATCCCGAAATGATCAAGGAAGTGTTGGATGTGATGATCGAATTGGCGCGCTCCGGCATGACCATGCTCTGCGTCACGCATGAGATGGGCTTCGCCCGCACCGTCGCCAATCGCGTCATCTTTATGGATAAGGGCGAGATCATCGAGGAAAACGCGCCCGAGGAATTCTTCAATCATCCGAAATCGGATCGCACCAAGCTCTTCCTGAGCCAAATTCTGCATCATTGACGGCGATTCGATTCGGGTTCGGCGGCGACCGAATCCGTCCAAAAAGGCAAAAATTAACCGCCGAACTGTGATCTCCGTCACAGTTTGTTACGATTTTCAGGCTTTTTAGCCGGCGATACCTTGAGATCATGGGGTTGGGCGCGCAAAATGCCCAGCATTCGCCATTCCTGTCGCGAGGTTATCGAATCATGGCCAAGATTATTGGCAAATCCATCGACGATATTCTGAAGGGCAGTTCCGGCAACGACCAGATCGACGGCCTTGCCGGCAATGACGTTCTCTTCGGCAATGCGGGCGACGATATCCTGAACGGCGGCGCCGGCAATGATCGCCTGGAAGGCGGTAAGGGCAATGATGCCCTCAATGGCGGCGCCGGCAATGACGATATGGTCGGCGGTGCCGGGGACGACATTTACGATCTCGACGATCCTCTGGACAGCGTTACCGAATTGGCGAATGAAGGCAGCGACACGATGCGCTCGGGCGATCCGAACCTGCTCCGCCTCGTCGCCAATGTCGAGAATTATACCTATAACGGCGGCGCGGATTGGAATTTCCGCGGCGATACTGCCGCCAATGTCCTGACGGGCAGCGGCGGCAACGACCTTCTCGTCGGCGATAAGGGCGACGACCGTCTTGACGGCGGCGCTGGCAACGATCTTCTCGTCGGCGGCGTCGGCAACGATGCCTATACGATCGATCAGGCCGGCGATCGAATCGTTGAGAATTTCGGCGAAGGCATCGATACCGTGCAATCCGGCGATGCGACGTTGATCGCCGCGCTCATCGCCAATATCGAGAATTACACCTATACCGGCAATGCTGCCTGGATGTTTCTCGCCAATAATCTCGACAATATCCTGATCGGCGGGTCGGGCAAGGACGACCTTTCGGGCGCCGGCGGCAATGATCGCCTGGATGGCGGTGCGGGCGACGACAAGCTCGCAGGCGGCATCGGCGACGACGTTTATGTCCTCGACAGTAAAGGCGATAGCGTCGTCGAAGTCGCCGATGAGGGTACCGACATCGTCGAATCTGCCGATCAGACCGTTCTGCAGATGATCGCCAATGTCGAAGGCTATCGCTATACCGGCGCGCTCGCTTGGAGTTTCGGCGGTGGTGCCGGCAACGATCTCATTTTCGGCGGTTCGGGCAAAGATAGCCTCTCGGGCAATGACGGCGACGATCAACTCGATGGCGGTGCCGGTAAGGACGAATTGTTCGGCGGGCAGGGCAACGACACCTATATCGTCTCGGCAAGCGGCGATAAGATCGTCGAACTCGCCGGCGAAGGCACGGATACGATTTTATCGAGCATCACCTTCTCGCTCGCCAATATCGCCAATGTCGAACAATTGACTCTGACGGGCAGCGCCGCCATCAACGGCACGGGCGGCAAGGGTAACGATATCATTACCGGTAATAATGCGGCCAATACGCTGACCGGCGGTGCGGGCGACGACACGCTGATCGGCGGCCGCGGCGGCGACACGTTGATCGGTGGCGCCGGCATGGATTCCCTCTTCGGGGGTACCGGCAACGATATTTATGTTCTTAGCGATGCCAACGATCTCGTCATCGAATACGCCAATGAAGGCACGGATACGCTGCAATCGGCCAATGCCGCTTTGCTGATTCTGACCGTCAATATCGAAAACTACTTCTATACCGGGTCGGCATCCTGGAATTTCACCGCCGATGCCGGCAACAACGTTCTGATCGGCGGCAATCGCGCCGACCGCTTGGATGGCGGCGACGGCAACGATGTCTTAAGCGGCGGCAAGGGCGCCGATACGATGATCGGCGGCGATGGCAACGACGTCTATATCCTGATCGATAGCGGCGACCGCATCGAAGGCGAAACCGGCGGCGAGGATCAAATCAGCACGATCTTCTCGCTTAATCTCACGAAGCCGGAATATGCGGGAATCGAAACCCTGGTCCTCTTCGCCGGTCCCGCCAAGGGGCTGACCGGCATCGGCAACGATCTCGACAACAATCTGATCGGATCGGTGGGGTCGGATCGGCTTTATGGCGGCGAAGGCAATGATACGCTGACCAGCAGCCTCAATTCCGTCATTTCTCTTTCTGAATTCGATGACAGCGTTGCCGACGGCAATGATCGCCTGGAGGGCGGCGCCGGCGATGACACGCTGAGCGGTGCGGGCGGTGCCGACAGCCTTTATGGCGGCGATGACGACGATACGCTTTATGGCGGCGACGGCGCCGATCTCCTGGATGGCGGCTCGGGTGGCGATAAGATGTCCGGCGGCAAGGGCAGCGATACTTACATTGTCGACGATTTTTTCGACGTCGTTATCGAAGAGGCGGGCGAAGGAACGGATACGATCAAGTCCAGCGTCGAATACAGCTTGGATAACGGAACCGCCGATACCAGCGACGATAATGTCGAGAATCTCACTCTGACCGGTAGCGACGATATCTATGGCTACGGGACGGACACCGCCAATACCATCACCGGCAATAAAGGCAATAACGATCTTCAGGGTTATGGTGGCAACGATCGGCTGAATGGCGGCGAAGGCAACGATTCGCTGGATGGCGGCCTTGATGACGACATCATGACGGGCGGTCTCGGCGACGATATCTATTATCTCGATTCGCTCGGCGATCAGGTCATCGAAAAGGCAAAGGAAGGCCAGGATCGCATTGTCACCAGCCTCAAGGGCCAGATGAAGTTGATCGCGGGGGTTGAAGATTACGTCTATGAAGGCGACGAGGATCTGAATTTCAGCGGCGATAAGGCCAACAATTTCATCCAAGGCGGGCTCGGCGGCGATATTCTGCGCGGTCTCGACGGCAACGACACGCTCGACGGCGGCTTCGGCAGCGATAATCTGATCGGCGGCAAGGGCA
Organism: uncultured Rhodospirillaceae bacterium; assembly: GCA_964415425.1. Classification (GTDB taxonomy): domain Bacteria; phylum Pseudomonadota; class Alphaproteobacteria; order Dongiales; family Dongiaceae; genus Dongia. Next base: position 14,603 of record CAYQAG010000030.1, read on the forward strand.
ACGATATTTACGTCGTCGATGCCACCGATACTGTAACCGAGAAAGCCGGCGAAGGTCGCGATACGCTGCAATCCGACGATACGTTCGCTCTCGTTTTGACAGCTAATATCGAAAACTACACCTATACCGGCAATGCCGATTGGGATTTCAAGGGCGATGGCGGCGACAATGTCATCACCGGCGGCGCTGGTAACGATACGCTCTCTGGCCTCGATGGTAATGACTTTCTCGATGGCGGTGCGGGCGCGAATACACTAGCAGGCGGCCTCGGCAACGATACCTATACCGTCGGCGATAAAGATGCGGATAAGGTAAAAGAACTTGTGGGCGAAGGCATCGACACCATCCGCGCCGATTTCGACATCGACCTTGCCGCCTATGCCGAGGTAGAGAATCTGATCCTGCTCGGTCAAGCGACCGACGGCACCGGTACTGCAATCGACAATGTTATCACCGGCAATGCGGTCGATAACAATCTTTACGGCGGGGGCGGCAACGATAGGCTGATCGGCGGCGCCGGCAACGATCGTCTCGATGGCGGTGCGGGTAACGATCGCTTGGAGGGTGGGATCGGCGACGACATTTATGTCATCGATAGCCTAATCGATATCGTCGTCGAAGGGAAAAACGCGGGCCAAGATACGATCGAAGCCGATATCGATTTCGACATGAGTAAAATCGCCAATGTCGAAAATCTAACATTGCTGGGGATAGCCAAGATTGGCGTCGGCAATGCCCTCGACAATCTCATCACCGGCAATGGAGCCGATAATCTGCTTGATGGCGGCGATGGTAACGATACGCTGATCGGCGGTGGCGGCAATGATATTCTGAAGGGCGGCAAGGGGAATGACCTCTATCATCTTGAGGATGATGGCGATATTATTCTCGAGAATAAGAATGAAGGCATAGATAGTGTCGTTATTGCCGACCCCAGTTTGCTGGGAGCGCAGACGGGCAGTCTCTATGTCGAGAATTATACCTATTCGGGTAATGCCGATTGGGTTTTCGTTGGTACGGCCGACAACAATGTCATCGTCGCCGGTTCCGGGAATGACGATCTTTCCGGCTTGGACGGAAACGATGTTTTGGATGGCGGTCTCGGCCAGGATAAGATGGCCGGCGGCAAGGGCAACGATACTTATATCGTCGATAATGCCAGCGATCAGGCGATCGAATCGGCGGGCGAGGGCATCGATCTTGTAAAAAGCTCGATGACTTTCGATCTTTCGATAAGCGGAAGCGAAATCGAGAATCTAACTCTGACGGGATCGGCGAATATCGACGCTATTGGCAGTAAGCTCGACAATATCCTGACCGGTAATGACGGAAACAATACGCTCTCCGGCGATCTCGGCAAGGATACGTTGATCGGCGGCGCCGGCAACGATATCCTCGATGGTGGCACGGGCGACGATATCCTGACGGGCGGAATCGGCGACGATATCTATGTGATCGACAGCCTCAAGGACAAGATCGTCGAGGCAAAAAATCAAGGCATCGATACGATCAAAGCCGCGTTCGATTTCGACCTTGCCAAGTTCGCGACGATCGAAAATCTGACTCTGACCGGCATTATGGCCACGAAAGGAACGGGCAATGCGCTCGATAATGTCATAACCGGTAACGGCAATGCCAACACGCTCACCGGCGGCCTCGGCAACGATACTCTCGACGGCGACACCGGCGCCGATACGATGATCGGCGGTAAGGGTAATGACATCTATGTTGTTGACGATGCCGGCGATCAGGTAATCGAAAACGCGAAGGAAGGCGCGGATAGCGTTCATGCTTCCATCGATTATACTTTGGGAGCGGAGGTCGAAAATCTTCTGCTCACGGGAACGGCGGCGCTTAAAGGCACCGGCAATGCGCTGGACAATGTCATAACCGGCAATGACGGCGACAATAAGCTCGATGGCGGAGCGGGGAACGACAAACTGAATGGCGGGATTGGCACCGATACTTTGCTGGGCGGCGCCGGTAATGATATTCTGGATGGCGGCGCCGGTAATGATATTCTGGATGGCGGCGCCGGCGACGATATCTATATCGTCGACAGTATCGGCGATACCATCAATGAAGTCAAGAATGGCGGTTCGGACACGCTGCAATCCGCCGACGATAAGGCCATTGCCCTTCAAGCGGAGGTCGAGAATTATACTTACACCGGCAGCGCCGATTGGAGTTTCACGGGCGATGGTTTCGACAATAAGCTGACGGGCAGTGTGGGCGACGACCGGCTGGATGGCGGCGTCGGCAATGACACGCTCATAGGCGGGATCGGCGATGACACCTATGTCGTCGATTCGATCGGCGACAAGATCGTCGAGCGCCCTGGCCAGGGCTCGGACACGATCGAAGCCAGCATCGATTTCAGCCTCGCTGCTTGGCTGCAGATCGAGAACCTCACCTTGATTGGCTCGGCCGTCACGGGCACCGGCAATGTCTATGCCAATAAGCTGATCGGCAACGATCTCGATAATATCCTCTCCGGCGATCTCGGCAACGATACGATCGACGGCGGCAAGGGCAATGATACGCTAATCGGCGGTAAGGGCGACGATACCTATATCGTCGATTCCGCTAATGACGCGACAATCGAGAAAGCCGGCGAAGGCACCGATCTCGTCCAGACGAGCGTCGATTATACTCTGGGCGCGGAAGTCGAAAATCTGGAATTGACCGGAATCGCTTCGATCAACGGGACCGGCAATGCTCTCGATAATATTCTGACCGGCAATGACGGCGATAATAAACTCGATGGCGGTGCCGGCAATGACAGGCTGATCGGCGGAATCGGCAGCGATACGCTGGATGGCGGCGCCGGCAACGATCGGCTGGATGGCGGTTCGGGCGGCGATAAGATGACGGGCGGCGCCGGCGACGATCTTTATATCCTGGACGATTCTGCGGATAAAGCGATCGAGAATCCTAGCGAAGGCACGGATACCGTGCAATCCAATCTGCAATCCCTGATCTCGGCCATCGCCAATATCGAGAATTATACCTATACCGGCAGCGGCGATTGGACCTTTACCGGAGATGCCGCCGATAACGTCATTACCGGCGGCAGCGGCAAGGACACGCTTTCGGGCGGTGCCGGCAACGATCTCATCAAGGGCGGCTTCGGCAACGATACGCTGGATGGCGGGTTAGGCGTCGATACTTTGGTTGGCGGCTCGGGCGACGATATCTATATCGTCACGTCGATCGACGATATCGTCATCGAAAACGCCAATGAAGGCATCGACACGATCCAATCCGACAATGCGGCTTTGCTGCTCATTTCCGTCGCTAATGTCGAAAAATACCAATATACCGGAAACGGCGATTGGATCTTTACTGGCGATGCCGGCGACAACACGATCAATGGCGGCGTCGGCAACGATACTTTGGATGGCGCAGGCGGCAACGATACGATCAGCGGCGGTGCCGGCAACGATACTTTGATCGGCAGCGACGGCAATGATGTGCTGACCGGCGGCGACGGCAACGATATTTTGAAAGGCGGTGACGGCAACGATCAGATCGATGGCGGCAATGGTGATGATACGCTAACCGGCGGCACCGGCAGCGATAAGCTGGATGGCGGCACCGGCAATGACGATCTTCAGGGCGGCGATGGCGACGATCTCTATATCGTCGATTCCGTCGGCGATAAGATCACGGAGATTATCGGCGGCGGGAAGGATAGTGTCAGCGCCTCCGTCAGCTATACACTGAGCGCAGAGATCGAGAATCTGACGCTGACCGGCAGCGCCAATATCGATGGCACCGGCAATGCCGGCGACAATCAGATCACCGGCAATAGCGGCGACAATCTGCTCGATGGCGGTCTCGGCAACGATATGCTGGACGGCGGCGCCGGCAACGACACGCTGAAGGGCGGCGACGGCAATGACAGCCTGGATGGCGGCGCAGGCAATGACGTCATGACCGGCGGCAAGGGCGACGATTTTTATGTTTTGGATGTCGCCGCCGACATGGCTGTCGAAAATCTCAACGAAGGCATCGATACGGTCAAATTCGGAAATTCGGCGCAGCTATCGAATGCCATCGCCAATGTCGAGAATTACATTTATGCCGGCGATCAGGCTTGGACGTTTACGGGCGATTCTGCCGATAATACGATCACCGGCGGCGCTGCCAGCAATACGATTTCGGGCGGCGGCGGCAACGATACGCTGATCGGCGGCAATAATAACGATAAGCTGGATGGCGGCACCGGCAACGATACGATGACCGGCGGCTTGGGCGGCGATACCTATATCGTCGATAGTCTCAAGGATGTCGTGATCGAGGCGGCGAATGGCGGCATCGATACGATCCAATCCGCCGATGACAAAGTCATCGTCCTCGTCGCCAATGTCGAAAATTATACCTATACCGGCGCCAATAATTGGCTCTTCACCGGTAATAAAGCCAATAATCAACTGACCGGCGGCTCGGGCCAAGATAAGCTTTACGGCAGCGACGGCGACGATATCCTGGATGGCGGCAGTGGCAATGACGAGCTCTATGGCGGGGACGGCGATGACGTTTATCGTGTCGATTCCTTGGGCGATCAGGTCATCGAAGCAGCCGGCGAAGGGAAGGATCGGGTCGAAAGCACCAATATCGATTTCGACCTCACCAATTTCGCCGGCATCGAGGATCTGACGCTTCTCGGCACCGCCGTCACAGGAACCGGAAACGCGCTCAACAATCGCCTGATCGGCAATGCCAACGATAATAATCTAATCGGCGCGGCGGGCGACGATATTTTGGATGGCGGCGCCGGCAACGACAATCTTTCGGGCGGCGCCGATAACGACACGCTGAATGGCGGCAGCGAGAACGATCAATTGGATGGTGGCGCCGGCAATGATAGTCTGAACGGCGGTACCGGTAACGATAAATTGCTAGGCGGTGCCGGGAACGACACGCTGGACGGCGGCAGCGAGAACGATCAATTGGATGGCGATGTCGGCAACGATATTCTGAACGGCGGTGCCGGCAATGACGATCTTCAGGGCGGCGACGGCAATGATCGCCTCGACGGCGGGGCCGGCGACGACGACATGCAGGGCGGCGACGGCGACGATCTTTATATTCTTGACAGCGCCCTGGACACGATTACGGAAACCGGAGGAATGGATACAATCCAATCCAGCAATAGCCTGCTGATCGTTCTCCGGTCGGATATCGAGAATTATAGCTTTACCGGCTCCAATGCCTGGAATTTCGACGGCGATTCCGGGGGCAATAATCTTTCGGGCGGCTCCGGCAAGGATATTCTCAATGGCCTCGATGGCGACGATAGCCTTTCCGGAAATAACGGCGACGATGCTCTGGACGGTGGTAACGGCAATGACAAGCTGACCGGCGGCGCCGGCAATGACAGTCTCGTCGGTGGCGCCAATGACGATAATCTCGATGGCGGTACCGGCAACGACACGCTGATGGGCGGTGCCGGCGACGATGTCCTCGATGGCGGTTCCGGCAACGATACTCTGGATGGCGGAATCGGCAATGACGACATGAAGGGCGGCGCCGGCGACGATACCTATATTCTGGATTCCGCGAACGACAAGGTGACCGAGAATGCCAATGAGGGCATCGATACGGTCAAATCCGATAATGCGGCCTTGCTGACGATCGCTATCGCCAATATCGAGAATTACGTCTTTACGGGAAGCGGCGGCTGGGTCTTTACCGGCGATATCGGCAATAACATCCTGACGGGAGGCGCCGGGAACGACAAGCTGGATGGCAATGACGGTAATGATGTTCTCGATGGTGGCGCCGGCGACGACATTTTAATCGGCGGCAAGGGCGACGATGTGTTCCGCATCGACAGCGCCTCCGATCAGGTTTTCGAGAATGCCAATGAAGGCCGCGATCGCATCGAAAGCACGATCGATCTCGATCTTAAAAACTTCGCCAATGTCGAAGATTTGACGCTTCTGGGAGTGGCGATTAGCGGCAAGGGCAACGATCTCGACAATACCCTGATCGGCAATGCGCTCGATAACAGCCTGATCGACGATCTCGGCAACGACACTCTCGATGGCGGTGCCGGCAACGACACTCTTGATGGCGGGTCGGACAACGATACTCTGTTGGGCGGGGCGGATAAGGATACGCTGAAAGGCGGCGATGGTAATGACAGCTTGGATGGCGGGATCGGCGACGACATCCTGATCGGCAGCAAGGGCGACGATATTTATATCGTCGATTCGAAGGGCGATACAGTTACCGAAGCCGGTAGCGAAGGTACGGATACGATCAAATTCGCAGATCCGACATTGATTACGCTCCCCGTCCTTAATGTCGAAAATTATACCTTTACCGGCAATCAGAATTGGGTCTTCGCGGGCGATATAGCCGATAATGTCTTGACCGCCGGCAACGGCAACGATCAATTGGCGGGCGGCAACGGCAACGATCAGCTGATCGGCAATGGCGGCGACGATAAGCTGACGGGCGATGCCGGGGATGACATTCTCGACGGCGGGCTTGGCAACGATATCCTAGACGGCGGCGCCGGCAACGATACGCTCATAGGCGGTGCCGGCAACGATCTTTATATCATCGACAGCAGCGGCGATACGGTGACGGATTCCGGCGGCTCCTCCGATACCTTGCAATCGGCGGATATCGTACTGCTCAACAAGATTTTCTCCGGCATCGAGAATTACACCTATACCGGCGCATTGGATTGGAGTTTTACCGCCAACGACAATAACAATAATATCCTGACCGGCGGTTCGGGCAATGACGTTCTGAACGGCGGTACCGGCGACGATACGCTGGATGGCGGCATCGGCGACGACAAGCTGATCGGCGATATCGGCAACGATATCTATATCGTCGATTCGGCGAAGGATACCGTCATCGAACTGGCGAATAGCGGCAAGGACGAGGTGCGTGCATCGATTACCTATATGCTCGGCAGCGAAGTTGAAAATCTAACCCTGACCGGCAGCGCCAATATCGACGGTACCGGTAATACGCTCGACAATGTCATCATCGGTAATGGCGGCGATAATCATTTAAACGGCGCCGACGGGAACGATACGGTGGATGGCGGTGCCGGTATCGATATTCTGGATGGCGGCAATGGGGATGACAGCCTCTCCAGCGGCGCCGATAACGATATTCTGCTGGGTGGGGCCGGTAACGATAAGCTGGATGGCGGCGCGGGGCTTGACGATATGGCGGGCGGGACCGGCGACGATCTTTATATTTTCGATACGGCGGGCGACACGGCGATCGAATTCGCCAGCGGCGGGATCGATACGATCACGACCGATAATTTGACGACTTTGAACGCGATGGCGGAAGTAGAGAATTACACCTTCACCATTGCCCAGGATGTCAACTTCACCGGTAATGGGCTCGACAATAAGATCACCGGCGCCTCCGGTAACGACATGCTCAAAGGCGGCGACGGCAATGATTTCCTCATCGGCGGTGCCGGCAACGATCGGCTGTTCGGCGAAAATAACGACGACATTTTGCAAGGCGGCTTCGGTAACGACGATCTCGATGGTGGTGCCGGCAATGACGATCTCGATGGCGGTTTCGGCAATGACACGTTGGATGGCGGCGCCGGCAATGACGATATGAAGGGCGGCGCCGGCGACGATGTCTATATTCTGGATGCCGGTGGCGATAAGGTGACCGAGAATGCCAATGAAGGCATCGATACCGTGCAATCGAATGATGCATCTCTCTTGGTATCCGTGATCGCCAATATCGAGCGCTATGTCTATACCGGCAGCGGCGATTGGACCTTTACCGGCGATGCCGGAGACAACATACTGACCGGCGGCGCCGGCAATGACATGCTCGATGGCGCCGACGGCAACGATATTCTCGATGGCGGTACCGCCGGCAACGATATTCTGATCGGCGGCAAGGGCGACGATGTGTTCCGCATCGATAGCGCATCCGATCAGGTTGTCGAAAACGTCAATGAAGGCCGCGATCGTATCGAAAGCCTCGACCTCGATATCGATCTCAATCTCTTCGCCAATGTCGAGGATCTTACGCTTCTGGGAGCGGCGATAAGCGGCACGGGCAACGATCTCGACAATGTCATTCTCGGCAATGGCAACGATAACAAGCTCAACGGCGGTCTCGGCAACGACACGCTGGATGGCGGCGCCGGCAATGACGATCTCGTTGGCGGCGCTGGCGACGATATCTATATCGTCGATTCGGCGAATGACAAGGTAACCGAGAACGCCAATGAAGGCATCGACACGCTGCAATCAAACAATGCGGCCTTCGTCGTCCTGAAAGCAAATATCGAAAATTATACGATTACCGGCAATACCTTCTGGACTTTTACCGCCGACGGAAACGACAATGTGCTGACGGGCGGCAATGGATTCGATACGCTAAACGGCGGCGCCGGCGACGATACGCTGATCGGCAATAACGGCGACGATACGCTGGATGGCGGCACCGGCAACGATAAGCTGATCGGCGGCGCCGGTAACGATATCTACATCATCGACAGCGCCGGCGATGTCGTCACCGAAAATGCGAGTAGCGGCTCGGATACGGTACAATCGGCCGATATCTCTTTGCTCGGCGGCCTGATCGCCAATGTCGAGAATTATACCTATACCGGGGCCGCCGATTGGACTTTCACCGGCGATACCGCCGACAATACGCTGATTGGCGGTTCCGGCAACGATACGCTGACCGGCGCTGCCGGCAACGATACGCTGAATGGCGGCACCGGCAATGATATTTTGGATGGCGGCCTGGGCAACGATACCTATATTATCGATAGCGCCGGCGATACGATTATCGAAAATGTCAATCCCACTGCCGGCTCCGACACCGTGCAATCGGCTAATATAGCGCTGCTCAACAAGATTTTCTCCGGAATTGAGAATTATACCTATACCGGCAGCAGCGATTGGACCTTTGTCGGCGATGCCAACGACAATCGCCTAATCGCCGGTTCCGGCAACGACACGCTGACTGGTGGGGACGGCAACGACACACTGGATGGCGGAACCGGAAGCGACGTTCTGACAGGCGGCGATGGCGACGATACCTATGTGATCGATTCGGCGGGCGATCAGGCGATCGAGACAGGAACGACCGGCATCGACACCATTCAATCCTCGATCGATTTCACGCTGGGAATCGATTTCGAGAATCTGACGCTGACGGGAACCGGCGCCATCAACGGCACCGGCAATATCCACGATAACGTCATCAACGGGAACAGTTTCGACAATATCCTGGACGGCGGCGACGGCAACGACAGCCTGAGCGGCGGTTTCGGCAACGATCAGCTTCTCGGCGGCAAGGACGACGATATCCTGAATGGCGGCTTCGGCAACGATATCCTCGATGGCGGCACCGGCAACGATGCGATGACCGGCGGTTTCGATAACGACGTCTATCGCGTCGATAGCACGGGCGATTCGGTCATCGAGGCTTCCAATCAAGGTCAGGATCGGGTCGAGAGCAGCATTGATTTCAGCTTAGCCAATCTCGTCAATGTCGAGGATTTGACCCTGCTGGGCACCGCCATCAAGGGGGCCGGCAATAACCTAGCCAATGTCATCATCGGCAATGGCGTTGACAATCTGCTCTATGGCGGTCTCGGCGCCGATCAGATGACCGGCGGCTCGGGTAGCGATACCTTCGATTACAACGCGATTGCCGAGGGCAGCGCGACCGAGAGCATTGTCGATTTTACCGCCGGTGCCGGCGGCGATATCCTCGATCTCCATGATCTGCTGATCGGGCTTTCCGGATATGACGGCACGAATGCTTTTAGCGGCGGTTATGTCCTGCTAACGCAAGTCGGATCGGATACTTTGGTCCAGATCGATGCCGATGGCAGCGCGGGAGCGGGCGGCGCGGTTACCTTGCTCACATTGCAGAATGCTTCGTTGATGTCCACTAATCTTGCCAATTTCCTGCTGTAGCGCGCTTGACGAGGGTTAGCCGCTCGATATGCTGAGCCCCGAAAGGGGTTCGGGCATGAGCGACGATCGGCGCGTTTATCTCTTCGACAGCACGTTGCGCGACGGCGCACAGACCCAGGGCGTCGATTTCGGTGTCGGCGACAAGGTGGCGATCGCCGAGGCGCTCGATCGGCTGGGCATGGATTATATCGAGGGCGGCTGGCCGGGCGCCAATCCGACCGACGATGCCTTCTTCGCGACCCCCCCGCACTTCCGGCGCGCTCGCCTCGTCGCTTTCGGCATGACGCGGAGGCCGGGCCGCAGCGCCGCCAACGATCCCGGCTTGTCCGCTCTGCTCGCGACCAAGGCGCCGGCGATCTGCATGGTCGGCAAGGCGTGGGATTTCCATGTCGATGTCGCGCTCGGTATCCCGCGCAGCGAGAATATCGAAATGATCGGCGAAAGCATCGCGCGCGCCGTCGCTTCCGGGCGCGAAGCCATGTTCGATGCCGAGCATTTCTTCGATGGCTATAAGGCCAATCCGGATTACGCGCTCGATTGTCTGCGCGCAGCCGCGCAAGCCGGCGCGCGCTGGATCGTGCTTTGCGATACCAATGGCGGCACCCTGCCGCATGAAATCGAACGTATCGTCGGCAAGGCTGCCGATATCGTCCCGGGATCGCGTCTCGGCATCCATTGCCATAACGATACCGGCAATGCCGTCGCCAATTCCCTGGCGGCGATCCGCGCCGGCGTGCGCCAGGTGCAGGGGACTTTGAACGGCCTCGGCGAACGTTGCGGCAATGCCAATTTGATCGCCCTCATTCCCAGCTTGATGCTGAAGATGGATTTCAAGCTGGGCCTTGATCTCACCGATCTCGCGCAGCTTACCCATGTTTCGCGCCTGCTCGACGAACGGCTGAACCGCGCGCCCGATCGCAGCGCGGCCTATGTCGGGGATTCGGCTTTCGCGCATAAGGGCGGGCTGCATGTCTCGGCGGTCGAAAAGGACCCGCGCACTTACGAGCATATCGATCCGGCTCTGGTCGGCAATCGCCGCCATATCGTCGTTTCCGATCAATCGGGCCGCGCCAATATCCTCGCCAGATTCCGCGAGATCGGCCTCAGCCTCGATGCCGAGGACGCCAAACTCGCCGTCCTCGTCGAAACGGTGAAGTTGCGCGAATATGACGGCTATGCCTATGACGGCGCCGAAGCGAGCTTCGAATTGCTGGCGCGGCGCGCGCTCGGCCATGTGCCGGAATATTTCCGCCTATCGCGCTTTCGCGTCATGGACGAGCGGCGCTGGAATGCGCGCGGCGAATTGGTGACGGAATCGGAAGCGACGGTGACGCTCGATCTCCATGGCGAGCCGATGATGACGGTCGCGACCGGCAACGGCCCGGTCAATGCGCTCGACGGCGCCTTGCGCAAGGCCTTGCTGCCGCTTTATCCCGAGCTTGCCGATATGCGCCTCGTCGATTTCAAAGTGCGCATCCTGACGCCTCAGGCCGGGACCGAGGCTATCACTCGCGTCATGATCGAAAGCGCCGATATTACGGGCGAAAGGTGGAATACGGTCGGCGTCTCGCCCAATATCATCGATGCCTCTTACGAAGCCTTGAACGACGCCATCACTTGGAAACTCCTGAAATCGACGCGCGCCTGATCGTCCATGTCCGCGCTGGCCCCGATCGTCATTCTGGTCGCGCCGCAATTGGGCGAGAATATCGGCATGGCGGCCCGCGCCATGGCGAATTGCCATTTGCGCGAATTGCGGTTGGTGGCGCCGCAACAGGGTTGGCCCGATGCCAAGGCGGAGCGTGCGGCCGTCGGCGCCTTCGCGCTGATGGATGAAGTCAGGGTCTTTCCCGATCTTTCCGCCGCGACTGGCGATCTTCACTATCTTCTCGCCATGACGGCTCGCGATCGGCGCATGGTGAAGCCGATTTTCGATGCGCAGGCGGCGGCGGTCGAAACCTGCCGCCGGATATCGGCCGGCGAGCGCGTCGGTTTCGTTTTCGGCGCCGAACGCATGGGGCTGCTCAGCGACGATGTCGCGCTCGCCGATGCCATCGTCACCATCCCGCTCAATCCGGAATTCTCCAGCCTCAATCTTGCTCAAGCCGTGCTGCTGCTCGGTTACGAATGGCTGCGGGCATCGGCGATCGGTTCCGATCTTCCGGCGTCGCCCGATCCCTCGGCGCTTCCTGCCGATAAGACGATGCTTTACGATTTCTTCGCCCATTTCGAACGGGCGCTCGACGATTGCGGTTTTCTGCGCAATCTCGAAGCGCGGCCGAACATGGTGCGCAATCTTCGCAATATGTGGACGCGCGCGCGATTGACCGAGCAGGAAATCCGCACATTGCATGGCGTCGTCAAGGAATTGACGACCTTGCGGCAGAAGCGCGAAAAGCCGTAATCTCGGCACCATGGCGACACTCTATTTTACCGGGCATCTGCGCCGCTTGGCTCCGCCGGGACCCGTCACGGTCGAGGCGAGCGATCTTCGCGGCGCGCTCTTCGCCGTTTTCGCCCAGGCGCCGCGCCTCAAGGGCTATGTCCTCGACGATCAAGACCGCCTGCGCCGCCATGTCGCTCTCTTCTATCGCGGCGAGCGCATCCTCGCGGATTCCGATCTCGCGCGGAAAATCGCACCGGACGATGCGATCCATGTCATGCAGGCCTTGTCCGGCGGTTGACGGGCAAGATCGGCGTGGGAAGCGAGGGGAGGGAAGAATGGACCAACGGATTCTGATCGGCACGCGCAAGGGTCTCGTCACCTATCGCCGGAAGGCCACGGGTTGGGTCTATGACGGCCTCGCCTTTCGCGGCATTCCCGTCAGCATGGTCCTGCAGGATCCCCGCGATCGATGCCTTTACGCGGCCCTCGAACATGGGCATTTCGGCGCCAAGCTGCACCGCTCGGATGACGAGGGGCGAAGCTGGCAGGAAATTACCGCTCCCGCTTTCCCGGCCGGCGATCCCGAAGGCCGCGCCTTGATCCGCATCTGGGCGCTCGAAGCCGCGGGCGCCGACATGCCGGGAACGATCTGGGCCGGCACCGTGCCGGGCGGGCTTTTCCAATCGCAAGATCGCGGAGCGACTTGGCAGCTCAACCCCGCGCTCGATGCCCGGCCCGAGCGCAAATTCTGGATGGGCGCCGGCAACGATACGCCGGCTTTGCATACGATCCTCGTCCACCCCAAGGATAGTCGCGATCTGCTGCTTGCCATTTCGACGGGCGGGCTCTGGCATTCGGCCGATGTCGGCGCGAATTGGGAAAATATCGGCGAAGGACTTTGGCAGGATCATGCGCCGCCGGAATTCCGGGAAAACCCCAACGGCCAGGATGTGCATCGCATCGCCCGCTGCCGCGCGCGACCCGATCGCCTTTACATGCAGCATCACAACGCCGTTTTCGTGTCCGACGATGCCGGACGCCATTGGCGCGAGGCATCGCGCGGTTTCGGCTTCGGCGTCGTCGCGCATCCCCGCGATCCCGAAATCGCCTGGTTCGTCCCCGGCGAAAAGGACGAATATCGCATGCCGGTCGCGGAGGATTTCGCCGTCGTTAAAACGACCGATGGCGCGAAAAGCTTTCGCCGCATCAAGAAGGGCCTGCCCGAAGGCCCCGGTTTCGATCTCGTTTTGCGCCATGCCCTTGCGATCGACGAGACCGGCGATCGCTTGGCCTTCGCCTCCACGACTGGCAATTTCTGGCTGAGCGAGGATGGCGGCGAGAGCTGGCGTGCGCTCTCCCATCACCTGCCGCCGGTCTATGTGGTTCGATTTATTGAGTAATCTTGCCGCTGGCGCCGCGCGATCGTCCGCTTGACGGCGGGGATTTAGCCGCTATATTCCCGCCCGCTCCTGCGCCGGACCGGAATCCTTAAGGATATCGGCCCAGCCGCCGCTTATAGGGTTTCCCTGTCAAGCGGGACGGACAGCCGGGACAATATTCGTCCAACATCGTGACAAACGAGAGGATTATCATGTCGAAGCGCATCGCCGCGAAACATAAGATCGACCGCCGTCTCGGCGTCAATCTTTGGGGCCGAGCCAAGAGCCCCTACCAGAAAGACCATGATTACGGGCCGGGCCAGCATGGTCAGCGCCGCAAGAAGCCGACCGATTACGGCATTCAGTTGATGGCGAAGCAGCGCCTGAAGGGCTATTACGGCAGCATCGGCGAGCGTCAATTCCGCCGCTTCTACGAAGAGGCGGCGCGCCGGCGCGGCGATACCTCCGAAAACCTGATCGGCCTTCTCGAACGCCGCCTAGAGACCGTCGTCTATCGCGCCAAATTCGTGCCGACCGTCTTCGCCGCGCGCCAATTGGTCAATCACGGCCATGTCAAAGTCAATGGCAAGCGCGTCAATGTCGGCTCCTATCTCTGCAAGGAAGGCGACGTCGTCGAGCTGCGCGACAAGGCGAAGCAGATGGCGCTCGTCATGGCCGCCGCCGAAATGGCGGAACGCGACGTTCCCGATTATATCGAGGCCGACCATAAGAAAATGACGGCGAAATTCATTCGCGTCCCGGCCTTGGGCGACGTACCTTACGCGGTCACCATGGAACCGCATCTGGTGGTCGAATTCTATTCGCGCTGATCGCTTTCGGCCTCGCGCGATCGATCGAACGGCCGGCCTTTGCGCCGGCCGTTTCCATTTCAGCCGAAGAGCCAGGAAGCGGGATCGCCGATCGGGCGGCGCAAGCTGACCGTCTGCAAACCCTTCACGCAACGGATGATGAGCCAGAGGCCGAGCGCGAGATAGCCGAGAAAGCCGATGAAGATCAAAACGGCGAGGGCTGAAATGATCGCCCAGACGAGAGCGATCCAGAAGGTGCGAATCTGGAAGCGGTAATGGGTCTTGAGCCATTCCTCGGTCTGACTTTGCGAGAGATAAGCGATGACGAGACCGACGATCGGCGCGATCGGCAGCAGGAACCCGACCAGAAACAGGATATAGATCAGTTGCACGTTCTCGACGCCCGGCTGGAAAAGCCGATCGAGCCGATTGCCGATCTCCTTCACGATATCGTTGTTGGAGGAATCCATGGCCGCTTCTCCGCAAGTCTTAAAGTCAGAGATGGGGAGGCGGCGAGGGGAGATCAAGCCTAATTCCAGCCGACGCGATCCATGATCATCACGGCTTCGGCATTGAATTCGCCGAGTTTCGCAACGGGCAGCGTATCCGCCTTGAATCCGCCCCAGCCGGCGACGACCGAAGCGGAGGCGACGCCGCCGCGCACGGGGAATTCGTAATTCGCGCCGGCGAAGATTTCTTGGGCCGGCGGGCTGATAAGGTATTCCAGGAATTTCACGGCGTTTTCGCGATGCGGCGCATGGGCGGCGATGCCGGCTCCGGAAACGTTCACATGCGTGCCGCGATTGGTCTGATTGGGAAAGAGGATGCCGATGCGGTCGAGTTTCGTCAGGAGGTCGGGTTCCTCGCCGGCCAGCAATCGCGCGAAATAATAGGTGTTGCTGACGGCAAGGCTGCCTTCGCCGGCGATCAGCGCCTTGATCTGATCGATATCGCCGCCCTCGGGCTTGCGGGCAAAGTTTTCGACCAGCCCCGTGGCCCAGCTTTCGGCCGCCGCCGCACCATCGGCGGCGACGATCGAGGCGAGCAGGGATTGATTATAGATATTGTTCGAGGAGCGAATGAGAATCCGGCCGCGCCAGCGGGGATCGGCGAGGTCTTCGTAATCGCGAATATCCTGCGGCGATATTTTTTCCTTATCGTAGAGAATGACCCGCGCCCGCGTTGCGAAGGCGAACCAGTGCCCGGCGGCTTCGCGCAGATGCGGCGGAATCTGCGCCGCCAATTCCGCCGATTCTACCGGCTGAAAGGCACCTTGATTTTGCGCGCGCCAGAGATTGCCGGCATCGACGGCGATAAAGACGTCGCAAGGCGAATTCGCGCCTTCGAGGCGCAGCCTTTCCATCAATTCCTCGGCCTTGCCTTGGATCATTCGCACCGCGATTCCCGTCTGCTGGGTGAAGAGGGCGAAGAGCTTCTCGTCGGCGGGGTAATGGCGCGCGCTGTAGATGTTGACGCTCTTCGCATCCCCGGCGCCGGCGAGCTCGGTCGTGGTCGTTGCGCCGCTCTCTCCGCCTTCGCCGCCTTCGCCTTCTTCGCCGCCGCAACCGGCAAGGCCGGATAAGGCGAGAAGGGCAAGGCCGGAGGCGGCAAAATGGCGCCGGGTCAGCGGGCGCGTTTCCGCCGCGTCGCGCAGCGGATCCAAGGCGAGGGGGAGGCGTAAATCCGTCATAATTCCTCTCTGCAAGTAAGAATGATTCGCATATAGATTTAGCGAAAGCGAATTGACTTGGCAAGAGTAAAGCGTGCCGTCGCAGCACATGCGGCGGCTGGGAATAATTTATTTTATAATCAATAAATTAAACTCATCTATTCAACTCGTATAGCGCGACGGCGGCGGCATTCGAGACGTTGAGATGGGAGATCGGGCCCGAACTCGGCAGGCGAAGCAGCAGGTCGCAATTCTCCCGCGTGAGGCGCCGCAACCCGCTTCCCTCGGCGCCGAGGCAGAGGGCGACGCGCCCCGAAAGCTTGGCTTCGGCGAGTGTCTGGGGCGCTTCGGCGGCAAGGCCGATGCACCAGAATCCCGCCTCTTTCAGCCTGGCCATGGCGCGGACGAGGTTAACGATGCGGGCAACCGGCACATAATCGAGCGCGCCGGAGGCGGCCTTGGCAAGCAGGCCGGATTCGGGGGCCGCATGGCGCTCGGTCAAAATCGCGCCGATAGCGCCGAACGCCGCCGCCGAGCGCAGGATCGCACCGACATTCTGCGGATCCGTTACTTGATCGAGGATCAGAATGCACGCCTGATCGCGGCCCGAGGCTGCCTCCAAAATATCCTCGACATCGCATTCGGGGAGCGGCAGAACCCGGGCCGCGATCCCTTGATGCACGCAATCGCGCCCCAGCAGGCGTTCGATCGTCGCCCGATCGACGCGTTGCCAATCGGGCAAAGGCCGGGGATCGGCGCCCAGGGCCTTGCCTTGATCCTCGATTTCGAGGCGTCGCAAAATCTTGCGCCGCGAATTGGCGAGGGCGGCGCTGACGGCGTGATGGCCATAGAGCCAATAGCCGGGAAGATGCGAAAACTCCGTCTCCGGCGTGCCAACCGGTACGGCCGGCCGCGAATCCCCTCGAAAGGGCTGGGGCTTCGTTCCGCCTTTGTGCCGATTGCCGGCGAAATCGGATTTGCCGGTGCCCTTTTCCTCTTGCCTGGAATTCCGGTTGCGGAAGGGGCTGTTGGTCGATCCCCGCTTGGGCTTGCCTTGGCGCATGAAAACTCCTAAATTGCCGGTCGGAAGTGAGCATTACCCGAACTCGCTCCGCGCTGGAAACAGAAAACGGCGCGGATCGGGTTTTTTCGCGTGTTTTCAAGTTGACAGGCGAGGGGAAATGCTCATAACTCCGCTGCTCCGCGCTGCCGGAGTCGGAGCGGGCCGAAAGGCCTTTTTCGACTTTGCGGTCTGGATCGGAAGGGTGCCCGAGTGGCTAAAGGGGACGGGCTGTAAACCCGTTGGCTTCGGCCTACGTAGGTTCGAATCCTACCCCTTCCACCAATCGGTCGCCCAGGCGATCGGGTTGGGCGATCGGGTCGGGCGGGCGGAATGCGGCGAGGTTGAAGGGCGCAAGGTTATGGGCGGGCGTAGCTCAATGGTAGAGCCCCAGCCTTCCAAGCTGGTTATGCGGGTTCGATTCCCGTCGCCCGCTCCAAAGCCGGGCGGAAGGATCGAGAGCGTAGGCGTGATTTGAGAGAACGGACAGGATTGAACGACCATGGCGAAGGCGAAATTTGAGCGGACGAAGCCGCATTGCAACGTTGGAACG
>CAYQAG010000031.1:0-705 GCA_964415425.1 uncultured Rhodospirillaceae bacterium
ATCGTCATTTTCGCATAATCGAAGCCGGTCGTCCCGGAAACCCAGATCGTATCGCCATCGACGACGGCGCGCGAATAGCCCGCCTGCTTCTCGAAGGCGGAACCGGAGGAGATCAGATTTCGCGTCATGACATTTCGCTTTCCCGATTAGGCAGTGGCTTCGAACAATTCCCGGCCGATCAGCATCCGGCGAATTTCGCTGGTGCCGGCGCCGATCTCGTAAAGCTTGGCATCGCGCAGCAGGCGCCCGGCCGGATAATCGTTGATATAGCCGTTGCCGCCGAGGCATTGGATCGCTTCGAGGGCGATGGCGGTCGCCGCCTCGGCCGCGAAGAGAATGGCGCCCGCCGCATCCCGTCGCGTCGTCCGCCCGGCATCGCAAGCCTTGGCGACGGCATAGACATAGGCCTTGGCCGCATTCATGCGCGTATACATATCGGCGATCTTGCCCTGCATCAGTTGGAACGTGCCGATCGGGCGATCGAATTGCCGCCTTTCGTGCAGATAGGGAAGCGCTAGATCGAGCGCCGCTTGCATGATGCCGAGCGGCCCGCCGGAAAGAACCGCGCGTTCGTAATCGAGACCGCTCATCAACACGCGAACGCCGCCATCGACCTCGCCGAGGACGCGATCCTCCGGCAGGAAGCAATCGACGAAAACCAATTCGCCGGTATTGGAGCCGCGCATGCCGAGCTTGTCGAGCTTC
>CAYQAG010000031.1:715-31497 GCA_964415425.1 uncultured Rhodospirillaceae bacterium
GGCGGGATCGGTCTTGGCATAGACGACCAGGATATCGGCATCGGGTCCGTTGGTGATCCACATCTTGGTGCCGTTGAGGCGATAGCCGTCCGCGACGCGATCGGCGCGCAGACGCATCGAAACGACGTCGGAACCGGCTTGCGGCTCGCTCATGGCGAGCGCGCCGACATATTCGCCCGCGATCAGTTTAGGCAAATAGCGGCGCTTCTGCGCCTCGTTGCCGTTGCGGCGGATCTGATTGACGCAAAGATTGGAATGCGCGCCATAGGAAAGTCCGACCGAGGCCGAGGCGCGGCTGATTTCTTCCATCGCCACGACATGTTCGAGATAGCCCATGCCGGCGCCGCCATATTCGGGCTCGACCGTGATGCCCAAGAGGCCGAGCGCGCCGAATTTTTTCCAGAGATCGGCGGGAAAATCGTTCTCGCGATCGATCGCGGCCGCGCGCGGCGCGATTTCGGCGGCGGCGAAAGCGGCGATTTCGGCGCGCAGGAGATCGACGGTCTCGCCGAGCGCGAAATCGAAGCCGGGAAAATTGCCGCCGCTCATCGTCGATCCCTCGGGTTTCCGTTGCGGCGCTTATCCTGCCATCGCTTCAGGTCAGGAACAAGGCGGCGAGACCGAGGAAAGCGAGGAAACCGAGGCAATCCGTCGTCGTGGTCAAGAAAGGCCCCGCTCCCGTCGCCGGATCGAGGCCGAGCCGGTCGATAGCGATGGGAATGAGCGTGCCGGCAAAGCCCGCCCACATCATGTTGAAGATCATGGCGCCCGCGAGCACGAGGCCAAGTTCAACCTCGCCGTACCAGAAGGCGCCATAGGCGCCGAGAATGCCGGCAAACACCAGCGCATTGATGAGGCCGACGAGCATCTCCTTGCCGAGCAGGCGCCAGATATTGCTGCTGCGCGTAATATCCTTGGTCGCTAGGCCACGGACCGTGACGGTAATGACTTGCATGCCGGCATTGCCGCCCATGGCGGCGGCGATCGGCATCAGCACGGCCAAAGCCGGCTTGGCGCCGATCGTGCCTTCGAAATGGCGGATGACGAAGGTCGCGATCAGCGTATTGACGAGCGTCGCGAGCAGCCAGCGCACGCGGCGAAAGGCGATATGATGGGCCGGCGCATGAAAATCCATATCCGAGGCGCCGACGATGCTCAGCAAATCTTCTTCCGCCTCCTCGTCGACGACGCGGACGATATCGTCGACCGTGACGACGCCGATCAGTTTGCCGGCGGCATCGATGACGGGCGCCGAAACCAGGGCATATTGCTTAAAGAGATAGGCGACCGCTTCCTGATCGGTATCGGCCGGGACGAGGCGCAGTTCGGTTTCCATGATCGTTTCGAGCCCGGTCGCGCGCGGGCTGCGCATGGCGCGCGACAAGGGAACCGAGCCTTGTGGGCGCCCTTCCGCATCGATCACGAAAAGATCGTAGAAATCCTCGGGCAAATCCTTGGCGGCGCGCAGATAATCGATGGTCTGACCGACATTCCAGCCCTTGGGAATGGCGACGAATTCGCGCTGCATGAGGCGCCCGGCGCTTTCCTCGGGAAAGGTCAAGCCCTCGCTCAAAACCGCGCGATCTGTCGCCGAAATGCTGGCGAGAACGCTTTGCTGGCGCGCTGGATCGAGATCTTCCAGAAGATCGACGGCATCGTCGGAATCGAGTTCGCTGACGACTTCGGCGAGTTCCTCGGGCTGCATCTCGGCTACGACTTCGTCGCGCAAAGCCTCGTCGAGATGCGAAATCGTTTCGGGTTCCAGCACATGGCGCGTGATATCGAGGAACAGGCGCCGTTCCTCGACATCGAGATGTTCGATGAGATCGGCGACATCGGCCGGATGGAGATCGGCGATCAGGGTCTCGACCTGGCCGATCTCGCCGGCATTGAGCGCCGCCTTGATATTTTCCAGCAATTCCGCCGAGGGGCCGTAAAGATCGGTTTCCGTCACCGTTTCGACGGCGGGCGGGCGTTCCTTCTCCGGCGGGGCGGGTTCGGCATTCATGCGCGGTTCTTGCGATCCTGCGCCTCGATCACGGCGATGGCGCTCATATTGATGAGGCCGCGCACCGAAATCGCCGGCGAAACGACATGGGCAGGAAGCGCCGCGCCGAGCAGGATCGGGCCGATCGAAAGCCCCTCGCCCAGCATGCGCAGCAGATTGAGCGTGATATTGGCCGCATCGAGATTGGGCATGACGAGCAGATTGGCTCTGCCGGTCAAGCGCGAATTGGGAAAGAGGCGCGAACGCACGGCTTCGTCGACCGCCGAATCGCCGCGCATCTCGCCCTCGACTTCGAGTTCGGGATCGCGCTGCAGGATAAGACCGAGAGCGCGGCGCATCTTACGCGCCGAGGCGGAATTGGCGGTGCCGAAATTGGAATGCGAAAGCAAGGCCGCCTTGGGCGCGATGCCGAAACGCCGCAGCCATTCGGCAGCGAGAATCGTGGTCTCGGCGATTTCCTCGTCGCTGGGATCGGGCGTCACCTCGGTATCGGCGATGAAGAACGTGCCGGTCGGCAGGATGATCGCCGTCAGGGTCGAATAATCGCGCAGGCCCTGACGGCGACCGATAATGTCGTGGACATGTTCGAGATGGCGATCGAAACGGCCGACCGAGCCGCAGATCATCGCCGCCGCCTCGCCGCGCCGCACCATGAGGGCGGCGATCACGCTGTTGCGGGTACGGACCAGCGTCCGCGCATAATCGGGCGATACGCCCTTGCGTTCGGTCAGGCGATGATAAAGCTGCCAATATTCGGGGAAGCGCGGATCGCCCTCGGGATCGCATAATTCGATATCGCGGCCGATCTTGAGACGCAGGCCGAGTTTCTCGATGCGCGCTTCGATCACGCGCCGCCGGCCGATCAGAATCGGCTGCGCGAGCCCCTCGTCGATCACGGATTGAACGGCGCGCAGCACGCGCTCCTGCTCGCCCTCGGCATAAACGAGACGGCAGGGATCGCGCCTGGCGCGCTCGAAAACCGGCTTCATGATGAGGCCGGAGCGGAAAACGAATTGCGTCAGGCGATCGCGATATTGCGACCAATCGGCGATCGGGCGCGTGGCGACGCCGCTTTCCATCGCCGCCTTGGCGACGGCCGGCGCGATCTCGACGATCAGGCGCGGGTCGAAGGGACGCGGGATGAGATAATCCGGGCCGAATTGCAGATTCTGTCCGCCATAGGCATGGGCGACAAGTTCGCTGCTTTCCGCCCGCGCCAGATCGGCGATCGCCTTGACGGCGGCGATCTTCATCGCCTCGTTGATTTCGGTCGCGCCGACATCGAGCGCGCCGCGAAAGATGAAGGGGAAGCAAAGAACGTTATTGACCTGATTGGGGTAATCGGAGCGGCCGGTCGCCATGATCGCGTCTTGACGTACGGCGGCGACAGCTTCGGGGCGGATTTCCGGCTCAGGGTTTGCGAGCGCGAAGATGATCGGCCGCGCGGCCATGGTCGCGACCATGGCCGGTTTCAGAACATCGGCGGCGGAAAGGCCGAGGAAGATATCGGCGCCGCTGATAACCTCTTCCAAACGGCGCGCGGTTGTGGCGCGCGCGAATCGCGCCTTGCGCGCATCCATCAGTTCGGTGCGGCCCTCATAAACCACGCCGGCGATATCGGTAACGATGATCCGCTCTCGCGGCAGACCGAGCGAGACCAAAAGTTCGAGGCAAGCGAGCGCCGCCGCTCCGGCGCCGGAAGCGACCAAATTCACCGCGTCGAGTCGCTTCCCCACGATATCGAGAGCGTTCAGCAAAGCGGCGGCGACGATAATCGCCGTGCCGTGCTGATCGTCGTGCATGACGGGAATTTTCAACCGCGCCTTCAGGCGCTGCTCGATCTCGAAACATTCCGGCGCCTTGATGTCTTCGAGATTGATGCCGCCGAAGCCAGGCTCCAAGGCGGCGATGATATCGACTAGGCGGTCGGGATCGGTTTCGGCGATTTCGAGATCGAAGACGTCGATATCGGCGAATTTCTTGAAGAGGACGGCTTTCCCCTCCATGACCGGTTTCGCCGCCAGCGGGCCGATCGGCCCCAGACCCAAAACGGCCGTCCCGTTGGTGATGACGGCGACCAGATTGCCGCGGCTGGTCAAATCGGCGCTGCTGGCGGGATCGGCGACGATCGCCTCGCAGGCAGCGGCAACGCCCGGCGAATAGGCCAAAGCGAGATCGCGCTGATTGGCGAGCGGCTTGGTCGCGGCGATGGCTAATTTGCCGGGTTTGGGCAGGCGATGATATTCCAGCGCGCTGCGCTTCAGGCTTTCCTCGATCGCCATGCTGTTCCCAAGCCCCCTTAATCGCGGGCGGGATTATAGCGGAAACGCGAGGCGGCGCCAGCCGTCTCGCTTCCAAAACCTGCAATTATTTCAGGACGATAGGGAGTATGGTGCGGTCGAGAAGACTCGAACTTCCACGGGTTGCCCCACAGCGACCTCAACGCTGCGCGTCTACCAGTTCCGCCACGACCGCTAAAGGATGGCAAAGCGGGCTTGCCATCCGTCGCCGGCGGGCATAGCAAATCGTCGCTCCCGGATCAAGCGCCATCAGGAGCCCCAGAGGCGAGGGACGAGAGACGAGGAGATCATGCCGATAAGATCGGAGCCGGAATGGCGGGTGAGCGACGATCTCGTCGCCTATGAGACGGCCCTCGCCTTCATGGAAAAGCGGATCGCCGCCATCCGCGCCGGCCAGGCCCACGAGGCGATCTGGCTACTGGAACATCCGCCCCTTTATACCGCCGGCACCAGCGCCAAGCCGGAAGATTTGCTGGGCCCCAGCCCCCTCCCCGTTCATGCGACCGGGCGCGGCGGGCAATATACCTATCACGGCCCGGGGCAACGCATCGTCTATCTCATGCTCGATCTCGCCAAGAATGGCGGCGATATCCGGCGTTTCGTCTGCGATCTCGAAAACTGGATCATCGCGACGCTGGCGCGCTTCGCTATCAAGGGCGAGCGGCGCCAGGATCGGATCGGCATCTGGGTCGCCAGCGAGGGGCGCGAGGAAAAGATCGCGGCGATCGGGCTGCGCGTCCGGCGCGGCATCGTCTATCACGGCTTCGCCATCAATCGCGATCCCGATCTCGATAATTTCGCGGGAATTCGCCCCTGCGGACTTTCGGCGCAAGATTACGGCGTGACCTCGATCGCCAAGCTGGGACAGATCGTCAGCTCGGCCGAGTTGGATATGGCCTTGCGGGCGAGTTTCGGCGAGGTCTTTCCGGATTGCGCTCCCAGGTCCGCTTGAATTCAGGCATCGGGACGTTGACGGAAGCCCGCGCTCGCGATTTCGGCCGAATCTTCGCAATCGATGCGCTCGACGCGCGCGGCCGGCGGACCGCGCCGACAGGCTTCGATCATCGCCGCGACTTCGCCCGGAGGGCCGACGAACAAGGCTTCGACCGAGCCGTCGCCGCGATTGCGGACCCAGCCCGATAAGCCGCGCGCCGTCGCTTCGCGCAGGGTCCAGGCGCGATACCAGACGCCTTGTACCCGACCCCGAATGCGACAGAGCCGCGCGATCGGCGCCGGGTCCCGAACCGAGTCGGTCACGGCGCGAATTCGAGGATGATTTGATCGACGGCGAGGCTTTCGCCCGGTTTGACGGCGATGCGGGCGATCTCGCTGTCGCGTTCGGCTTTCAGGATATTTTCCATCTTCATCGCCTCGACCACGCAGAGCGTATCGCCGGCTTTGACTTTCTGCCCCGCTTCGACCAGAAGGGATACCAGCAGACCCGGCATCGGCGAAAGCAGATAGCGCGAAAGATCGGGCGCCGGTTTATCCAGCATATGCGCGTTGAGCTCGGCGGCACGCGGCGACAGCACGCGGAGATCGAGAACGGCGCCGCCATGGGTCAGGCGATAGCCGATCGCCCGGCGGTCGATCTGCACGGCGATCGGCCGATTGTCGATCCGGCCGCGATAGACGGGATCGCCAAGGCGCCAATCGTCGATCGCCTCGCGGCTGCGGCCGTCGATCAGAGCGGCATGGCCGGCGGCGGTTTCGACGATCGCGACCGGATGATCGCGGCCGGCATGGACGACGACCCAGCGCCCGTCGCCGCCATTGCCGCGCGTGCGAAAGCGCGGCGCATGAGCATGCGCGCGCAATTCGTAGCGATGATGGATGATGGCGGCGATGGCGAGAAGATCGCCGAGACGATCCGCCGACAAAGCGGCGCCAGTGAAGCCGTCGGGAAATTCCTCGGCGATGAAGCCGGTCGTCAAGCGTCCGGCGCGAAAGCGCGGATGGTCGATAAGCGCCGCCAGGAACGGAATGTTATGCGTCAGCCCGCGAATATAGAAGCCATCCAAGGCTTGGCGCATTTCCTCGATCGCCGCCGCGCGCGTCTCGCCCGTCGCGATCAGCTTGGCGATCATCGGATCGTAGAACATGGAAATGTCCGATCCTTCGAGAACGCCGGAATCGACGCGGATCGCGAGATTGGAGGACGGTTCGCGATATTGCGTCAACCGCCCGGTCGCCGGCAGGAAATGGCGATAGGGATCCTCGGCATAGATTCTGGCCTCGATCGCCCAGCCGCGCAAGGCGATATCCGATTGCCGGAAAGGCAGTTTCTCGCCGGCGGCGATGCGGATCATCCATTCGACAAGATCGAGCCCGGTGATCTTCTCGGTGACCGGATGCTCGACCTGCAAGCGAGTATTCATTTCCAAGAAATAGAAATTGCGATCGGCATCGAGAATGAATTCGACCGTTCCCGCCGAGCGATACCCGACCGCGCGCGCGAGCGCCACGGCTTCCGCTCCCATGGCAGCGCGCGTTTTTTCGTCGAGCGCCGGCGAGGGCGCTTCCTCGATCACCTTCTGATGGCGCCGCTGAATCGAACATTCGCGCTCGCCGAGATAAAGGTATTGGCCATGCGCATCGGCCAGAATCTGGATTTCGATATGGCGCGGATTGACGACGTATTTTTCGATGAAGACGCGATCGTCGGCGAAACTGGCGGCGGCCTCGCTGCGGGCGGAGCGGAAGCCTTCGCGCAATTCGGCGTCGTTGCCGGCGATCCGCATACCCTTGCCGCCGCCGCCCGCCGAAGCCTTGATCATCACGGGATAGCCGATCTCGCGCGCGATGCGCTCGGCCGCCGCCGCATCGGCAATGGCTTCGAGATGGCCGGGGACCATGCTGATTCCCGCCGCCGCCGCAAGGCGCTTCGATTCGATTTTGTCGCCCATGGCGGCAATCGCCGCAGGCGTCGGGCCAATGAAGACGAGACCGGAAGCCGCGACCGCTTCGGCGAAGCTCGCCTTCTCCGACAGGAAACCGTAGCCGGGATGAATGGCCTCGGCACCCGAACGGCGCGCGGCTTCCAGAATGCGATCGCCGTCGAGATAGGATTGGCGCGCCGGAGCCGGGCCGATGGCAATCGCCTCGTCGGCGAGGCGCACGTGCCGCGCATCGGCATCGGGTTCGGAATAGACGGCGATGGTGCGGATGCCCATCGCCTTCGCGCTGCGAATGATCCGGCAAGCGATTTCGCCGCGATTGGCGATTAGGATCGTCTTGAACATGCGGCTCCCCTGCCCCATCCCCGCTAAAGCGGAATGTTGTCGTGTTTCTTCCAGGGATTGGCAAGCTGCTTGCCGCGCAGCATGGCGAGCGAGCGGCAAAGCCGCGTCCGCGTCGCATGCGGCAAAATCACGTCGTCGATAAAGCCGCGTGCGCCGGCGACGAACGGATTGGCGAATTTCTGCCGATATTCCTCGGTTCGGGCGGCGATCTTTTCGCCATCGCCGCCATCGCCGCGAAAGATGATCTCGACCGCGCCCTTGGGACCCATGACCGCGATCTCGGCCGTCGGCCAGGCGAAATTCACGTCGCCGCGCAAATGCTTGGAGCTCATCACGTCATAGGCGCCGCCATAGGCCTTGCGCGTGATGACCGTGACCTTGGGCACCGTCGCCTCGCCATAGGCGAAAAGCAGCTTGGCGCCGTGCTTGATAATGCCGCCATATTCCTGGGCGGTGCCCGGCAGAAAACCCGGCACATCGACGAAGGTAACGATCGGGATATTGAAGCAATCGCAGAAGCGGACGAAGCGCGCCGCCTTGCGCGCGGAATCGATATCGAGACAGCCGGCCAACACCATCGGCTGATTGGCGACGATCCCGACCGTCTCGCCGCCGAGGCGCGCGAAACCGATCACGACATTGGCGGCGAAGTTCGGCTGCAGCTCGAAGAAATCCCCCTCGTCGGCGACCTTATGAATGAGTTCCTTCATGTCGTAAGGCTTATTCGGATTATCGGGGATCAGGGAATCGAGCGACATTTCCTCGCGATCGATAGGATCGGGGGAGACGCGCGGCAAGGCCGGTTCGCGATTGGAAGCGGGGAGAAAATCGACGAAACGGCGCAGGCCGAGCAAAGCCTCGACATCGTTTTCGAAGGCAAGATCGGCGACGCCGGATTTCTGGCTATGCGTGAGCGCACCGCCCAATTGCTCGAAGGTGACGTTTTCGTGGGTGACCGTCTTCACTACATCGGGGCCGGTCACGAACATGTAGGAGCTGTCCTTCACCATGAAGATGAAATCGGTCATCGCCGGCGAATAGACGGCGCCGCCGGCGCAAGGCCCCATGACGAGCGAAATCTGCGGCACGACGCCCGAGGCCAGGATATTGCGCTGGAAGACCTCGGCATAGCCGGCGAGAGAGGCAACGCCTTCCTGGATGCGCGCACCGCCCGAATCGTTGAGGCCGATGATCGGCGCGCCCACCTTGATCGCCTGATCCATGATCTTGGAAATCTTTTGCGCATGCGTCTCGGAGAGCGAGCCGCCGAAGACGGTGAAATCCTGGCTGAAGACGAAGACCAAACGGCCGTTGATCGTGCCGTAGCCGGTAACCACGCCATCGCCGGGAACGCGCTGCCCGGCCATGCCGAAATCGTGACAGCGATGCTCGACGAACATGTCCCATTCCTCGAAGGAATCGGCGTCGAGCAGAAGCTCGATCCGTTCGCGGGCCGTCAGGCGGCCCTTGGCATGCTGCGCCTGAATGCGACGCTGGCCGCCGCCAGCGCGCGCCGCCGCTCGTTTTTCTTCAAGCTGTTTCAGAATGTCCTGCATCAGCGCCCCCAGGCCTTCGGATCGAAATCCGCCACGGCTCGCGTTCCCCTTGCCATGGCAGAATCCGCGCTCTTTCCAACCCTATTCTGCCCTCTCCCCCCTGTCATCCGCCATAGCTTTCGCGCCTTCCCCGAGCAATCCAAGAAACCGAAGGACGATGCGGATATCCTCGGATTCCGCCGCGCGGCGATTTTCCGCTTCGGCATCGCGACCCCAGGATTCGGCTTGGAAGGATTCTTCGAGCTGCGCGGCCGCGATCGCCGCCGGCCCATCGATGCGCCCCTCGGCCAGGGCCAAAGCGAGGCAGAGCGAGCCCAGATTCCGCGTCAGGGCATCGAGACCCATTAGCCGAAAATCGTCATAGGCCGAAATCGCGCGACGCAAATGCGCGATCGTTTGGGGCGAGGTTGCAGGCGGGCGAATCCCCGAAACCGCCGGCAAGGCGACGTCATAACGTGATTCGACCCAGGCGAGGATGGGGTCCCAGGCCGCCTGCTGACGGCGGACGAGTTCCGGCGGCGCCTCGGCGCGTTGGCGCAGCAAATCGGTTTCGGCATAGGCGACGAGTTCGGCCAAAACGATTTCCCGCTTCTGCGGCAGGTGGTCGATGGCCGTCGCCGCCAAGCCCATCAGCGGCAGATCGGCCGGGCGGATGCGTTCGCCTTGCGCCGCCCATTCGGCGGCAATCGCTGCCGCCAGGGCTTCGCTCGGCAGGGGAAAGTCCCGCCCCGCCGGCGAGGCCAAGCGTTTATCGTCGAGCCTCACCCGCCACCGACCATCGGCATCGCGCGCGATTCCCGTCATGCGATAGAAGCGACGCAAAGGCGGCGTCTTCATGAATCGAGCCCGCTGAGTCGGGGCAACAGATCCTCCGCCCGATCGAGAATGATCGCCGCTCCCGCCGCCTGCAATTCGGCGCGATCGTGATAGCCCCAGGCGACGCCGATCGGTGTCGCGCCGGCGGCAAGGGCCATTTCCACGTCGAAGCGCGTATCGCCGATGACGAGAATGCGCTCCGGCGGGCAGGACGTTTCCGAAGCGGCGCGCAGCACCATATCCGGATCGGGTTTGCTGCGCGCGATATCGCCCGTCTGAAACGTATGGAAACGATCGACAAGACCGTGAACGGCCAAAGTATGATCGAGGCCGCGGCGATTCTTGCCGGTGGCGACGCCGAGAAAAACCTCGGGATGCGCAAGCGAATCGAGGAGATCGCGAATGCCGGGAAAGAGCGGTTCGGGAAGAATGCCGCGTTCGCGCCGTTGCCGCACGTCCTGCCGATAATGCTCGGCAATGGCGTCGATGACGGCCTTCGTCGCTTGCTCCCCCAGCAGATTGGCGATGGCCGTTTCCAGCGTAAGTCCGATCTGGCGGCGCGTGGCGGAAGCTGCGGGCGGCGAGAAATCGAAGGCGGCGAAAGCCCGCGCCATCGCATCGACGATATTGCCGGCGCTATCGACCAGCGTGCCGTCGCAATCGAAGAGGATCAGCCGGAAGCGACCGAGAGCGGTCAGAAGATCGCCGGGATTCATAGATCGAGACCAGCGAAAGGATCGCCCGCATCGCTGGCGCGGAAGCCGAAAAAATCCCAACTTTTTTTCATATGCGGCGGCAGCGGAGCCTTAACCTCGATCAGGCCGCGGCGCGGATCGGGATGCGGCAAGCGCAGAGCGCGCGCATGAAGATGAAGCCGCCACGCCAGGGAATCGCCCGCCAGGAAAGCCCGCTCGCCGCCATATTTGCCGTCGCCGAGAATCGGCGTTCCCATGAGATCGCAATGCGCGCGCAATTGATGCGTCCGCCCCGTGACCGGCAGCAAGGCGAGCCAGGATACCTTTCCCCCCGCATGATCGAGAACGGCATAATAGGTGACCGCCGATTTGCCTTCCGCTTCGTCGAAGCCGACGCGCTCGGTATCGCGCCCCTTGCCCTTGGCGAGCGGCGCGTCGATGCGGCCCCGATCCGGCCGCGGATGGCCGACGACCAGCGCCCAATAGAGCTTGCGGGTTTCCTTGTCGCGAAAGGCCGCCGTCAAGGCGCGCGCCGCCGCCAAAGAGCGCGCGAGGACCAAGCATCCCGAAGTCTCGCGATCCAGGCGATGGACGAGGCGCGGCCGCGTCGAGGCCTCGAAGGTCAAGGCATCCAGCATGGCGTCGAGATTGCGATCGAGACCACTACCGCCCTGGACGGCAAGGCCGGCCGGCTTGTCGATCACCAAAACATCGGCATCGCGATAGAGAACCGAGCGGCGCAAGGCTTGCGCTTCGGTTTCGCTGATGGTCTTGGGTCGCGGCGCCGGAGCAGGCGCCAAAGCGGAGGGATCGAGCGGCGGTATGCGGAGGGTCTGACCGGCGGTCAGCCGATCGGCGGCCTTAGCGCGGCGGCCATCCAGGCGAATTTGGCCAGTGCGGAGCAATTTTTCCAACCGGCCATGGGTGAGGCCGGGAAATTTCGCCTTGAACCAACGATCGAGGCGCTGATCCGCCTCGTCCGCGGGAATGACGATCTGCTGAACTCCGGTCATAACGGCGACCCGCGCGGGTCAGGCGGCCTGACGCGCGCGGCCGAGCCAGTCCAGCAGGCGATCCGTGGTGAGGAGATAAACGCCGATCTGACCCAATTCGTCGAGACCGGAATCGTTCGCCCCGGAAACCGCATCGATGGCCAGCACAAGGCGGAAATCGCGATTGGCGGCGGCATAGAGGCTGGAGCGCGGCGAGGCTGGGAAATCCGGACCGCAAAAGACGAGCGTGCTGATGCCGAGGGATTTCAAATGCGCCTCGACCGGCGTCTGAAAGAAGGCCGAGAGGCGCGGCTTGTAGGCGATCCATTCCTGAGAGCCGATTTCCTGCAACTTGCCTTCGAGCAGGAGATCGGGTTCGAGCCGCAAATCGGAATTCGGTTTCAATTCGTCGATCAATTCGGCGCCCGAGCTTCCCGGCATGGCGATGCGGCGGCCGGATTCGATTTGCGCGCGATGGCAAAGATCGACATTGGATCCGTTGCAGCGATAAAGCCGCACCATATGCACGATGGGGGCGCCGTATTGGCGAAAGGCCTGAACCAAGCGGCGCATGGAAGGCGCGATCATGGCCGATCCGCTGATCGCGGCCGGCGATTCCGCCCGCACGAAGTCGCGTTGCGCATCGAGCGTGACGAGAGCGACCCGGTCGCGTTCGGGGGAAAGATAATCCTGCATCGCGGTATCGGCCTCGTTTGATGGAAAGCGATCCCACCTCTAGCGCCGCTCTTGTATCGAGACAAGAGCGGAGACTTGCATAGCGCAGCCGCGAGTCCTGCAATCCTGCCGCGACCGGCATCGGCGCTATCGGTTTCGTTCGGCTCCCGTTCTCAATTTTCTTCGGATCCAGGCGTCTTGCGCCGCTCATCGCGCAAGCGCTGCCAGTATTCGAGGCGCTTGCGGATCTCGCGCTCGAAGCCGCGCTCGACCGGATTGTAAAAATTCTGCCGCGCGAGGCCCTCGGGAAAATAATCCTGCCCGGAAAATCCATCCTCGGCGTCATGATCGTAGGCATAGCCCTTGCCGTAGCCGAGATCCTTCATCAGACGGGTCGGCGCATTCAGGATATGCTTGGGCGGCATCAACGAGCCGCTCTCCCCCGCTGCGCGCCGCGCCGCGCCGAAGGCCTTGTAGGCGGCATTGGATTTCGGCGCCGTGCCCAGATAGAGAACGGCCTGAGCGATCGCCAATTCGCCCTCGGGCGAGCCGAGGCGTTCGTAGACATCCCAGGCGGCGAGCGCCTGATGCACGGCCTCGGGATCGGCAAGGCCGATATCCTCGACCGCGAAGCGGATGAGCCGACGCGCGATATAAAGCGGATCCTCGCCACCCGCCAGCATGCGCGCCAGCCAATAGAGCGCCGCATCGGCATCCGATCCGCGCAGCGATTTGTGCAAGGCGCTGATCAGATTGTAATGCCCTTCCTGCGCCTTGTCGTAAAGGGGCGCGCGGCGCTGCACCGCCTGAGCGAGGCCGGCGGGGTCGAGTTTAGTATCGGGCGGCAGGCGGAATAATTCCTCGGCGAGGTTCAGCAGATAGCGGCCATCGCCATCGGCCATGGCCTTGAGCGCCGCACGCGCCGTGGCATCGAGCGGCAGAGCATAACCGAGCGCGGCTTCGGCGCGTTGCAACAGGCGCTCGGCCGAAGCTTCGTCGAGGCGGTTGAGGACGAAGACCTGACAGCGCGAGAGCAAGGCGGCGTTCAATTCGAAAGAAGGATTTTCCGTCGTCGCGCCAATGAGGACGATGGTGCCGTCCTCGACATAGGGCAAAAAACCGTCCTGTTGCGCGCGATTGAAGCGATGAACCTCATCGACGAAGAGCAGCGTCCCGCGCCCCAGGCGCCGGCGATCGCGCGCCGCCTCGAAGACCTTGCGGAGATCGGCGACGCCCGAGAAGACCGCCGAGAGCAGATCAAAGTGGAGATCGACCGAAGACGCGAGCAGCCGCGCCAAGGTCGTCTTGCCGCAGCCGGGCGGGCCCCAGAGGATCATCGAGGAGACCGTCCCCGAAGCCAACATGCGCGGGATCGGGCCGCCTTCCCCCAAGAGGTGATCTTGCCCGACGATATCGCCGAGCCGTTGCGGCCGCAGGCGATCGGCCAAGGGGCGCGGTGCCTGGGATTCGAAGAGCGAGCTCATTCGATCTCGATCGTCTTGACGGCGCCGTCGCGGCTTACCTCGATGCGCCACGATCCCGACGAACGTTGCAGGGGCTCCCGCAAATCCTCGACGTTTCCAATCGACTTGCCATTGACGTTAAGGACGATGTCGCCAGAACGAAAGCCGTATTCGGCAGCCAGAGAATTACGCTTTACTTCCAACACGACAACGCCCGACCATTCGGCGATGCCGAGTTCGTTGCCCAAGGCCGGCGTCAAATCGGCGATGCGCGCGCCGGCAAGCGGTTGACGGCCGCGCAGCCAATACCCGGGCACTTCCGCCGAGCCCGGCGCCGCGACGAGATCGATTTTCGCTTCGCCGGGAGTGCCCTTCCGCAAGAATCCGATTATCGCCTGCTCGCCGATTTTCAACGTCGTCAAGCGAAAGCGTAACCCGGCACTATCGGCGATGGCGCGACCGTTCAGCGTTTTTAGAATATCGCCCGGAGCCAGACCGGCGCGATCGGCGGGACCGCCGGGATAAAGGCGATGCACGACGATCCCGCCCGGTTTCAGCCCCAGACTGGCGGCGATCGGTGCCGTCAGGGTTTCGCCGGAAAGGCCGATCCAGGGGCGAATCAGTTTTCCGCCCTCGCTTTCGGCCGCGAGAAAGGCCGCGACCATGTTAGAGGGAATCGCGAAGCCGATGCCGATCGACCCGCCGCCCTTGGAATAGATCGCCGTATTGATACCGACGAGGCGACCGTCAAGGGCGATCAAGGCGCCGCCCGAATTGCCGGGATTGATCGCGGCATCGGTTTGGATGAAATAGCCGGCATCGCCGATCCCGGTCCGGGTTCGCGCGAGAGCCGAAACGATGCCGGAGGTCACCGTCTGACCGACGCCGAAGGGATTGCCGATGGCGAGAACGAGATCGCCGACTTCGAGATCGTCGCTGTCACGCAAGGCGAGAATTGGCAAGGATTCGGCGCCGGGATCGATTTTCAGCAAAGCGAGATCGAATTTTTCCTCGGCGGCGACGAGGCGCGCCTCGAATTCGCGCTGATCGGCGAGAACGACCGTGATCTGATCGGCGCCGGCAATAACGTGACGATTGGTGACGATGAGGCCGTCGGGGCGCAGGATGACGCCCGAGCCAAGGGAATTCTGCACGCGTTCCCTAGGCGCGCCGAAGCCGAAATCATCGCCGAAGAATTGGCGGAAGAAAGGATCGTCGAAAAAGGGCGAGGCCGATTGGCGCACGATCGTCTTGGTGTAGATATTGACGACAGCGGGCGCCGCCGCCTTCACCAAAGGCGCGAAGCTCAGCGTGATCTCGCCCGGCGATTGCGGAACCTCTCCCCAGATCGGCGCGGCCGCGCCGAAGCTGCCGAGCAGAGCGGCGACGATCAGACCATAGCGGCAAAGCCGACGTAAAACGCTCATGGGTTCCCTTGGCCGGGTTGCGAATGCGCCCAGCATAGCAAAAGGGCGGCCGCAAGGCCGCCCTTTCTTGATCGTTATCCGGACCCTCGGTTAGGCCGCTTTTTCTTCCGCCGCCGCATCGGGTTTCGGACCGGAATCGGCGCCCTTGGCCGCCGGATCGCGATCGACGAATTCGATCACCGCCATCGGCGCCATGTCGCCATGGCGGAAACCGGCTTTCAGCACCCGCGTATAGCCGCCCGCGCGCGACCGATAACGCTCGGCCAGCACGGTCAGCAGCTTCTCGGCGAGAGCGGCATCGCCCAATTCGGCGATCAGGCGGCGGCGACTGGCCAAGCCACCCTTCTTGCCGATCGTGACCAAACGCTCGACGATCGGGCGCAAATCCTTGGCCTTGGGGAGGGTGGTCTTGATCTGCTCATGCTTCACGAGGGCATGGGCCAGATTCTTGAACAGGGCCTTGCGATGACCCGAATTGCGGCCGAGTTTGCGGCCATTGACGCCGTGACGCATGATCAGCTCCTTCCGTTATGGCTTGGCGGGAATCCCGGCGGCGGAAAT
Organism: uncultured Rhodospirillaceae bacterium; assembly: GCA_964415425.1. Taxonomy (GTDB): domain Bacteria; phylum Pseudomonadota; class Alphaproteobacteria; order Dongiales; family Dongiaceae; genus Dongia. The sequence continues at coordinate 16,451 of CAYQAG010000031.1, forward strand.
CCGGCGGGGACCGCGAAACCGATGGCAAAGCCGAAAGCCGCGGGAAGGATTCCCATGATCTTCCGGTCGAGGGATCGCCGCCCCATGGCGACAATCCCGAAAATCGTAACGCCTCAGTAAGGCTCGTCCAAACGCTTGGCCATGTCCTCGATATTCTCGGGCGGCCAATTGGGAATTTCCATGCCGAGATGCAGGCCGTATTGCGTGAGGACTTCCTTGATCTCGTTCAGGGATTTGCGCCCGAAATTGGGGGTGCGCAGCATCTCGGCCTCGCTCTTCTGCACGAGATCGCCGATATAGACGATATTGTCGTTCTTCAGGCAATTCGCCGAACGGACGGAAAGCTCCAATTCCTCGACCTTGCGCAGCAGATTGCGATTGAAGGGCGGCTCGACCGCTTTCTCCTCGTGATGGGCAGCGCGCGGCTCCTCGAAATTGATGAAGAGCTGCAATTGATCCTGCAAGATGCGCGCGGCGATGGCGAGCGCATCTTCGGGAGTGACGGCGCCGTTGGTCTCGATCTGCATGGAGAGCCGATCGTAATCGGTCACCTGACCGACGCGGCTATTGTCGATCTTGTAGGAAACCTTGCGCACCGGCGAGAAGATGGCGTCGACCGGGATGAGGCCGATCGGCGCATCCTCGGGCCGGTTCTGGGTGCCGGCGACGTAGCCCTTGCCCTGAGCGACGGTGAATTCCATGTTTAGACTGGCGCCCTGATCGAGCGTGCAGAGAACGTGGTCGGGGTTGAGAATTTCGATATCGTGGCCGGTTTCGATCTGGCCGGCCTTGACCTCGCCCGGTCCTTGCGCCTTCAAGCGCATGCGCTTGGGATCGTCGCCGCCCATGCGGAGCGCGATCTGCTTCACGTTGAGGACGATATCGGTCACATCCTCGCGCACGCCGGGGATCGAGGAAAATTCGTGCAAAACGCCGTCGATATGAATGGCGGTGACGGCCGCGCCCTGCAAAGAAGAGAGCAGAATGCGCCGCAAGGCATTCCCGAGGGTGAGGCCGAAGCCGCGCTCCAAGGGTTCGACGACGATAGCGCCGTGGCGCTTCGGATCGAAGCCGGATTCGAATTTCTTGCCGGCCTTGATCAATTCGGTCCAGTTTCTCTGAATCACGGGCAATCCCTTTCGCTTTAGAGATCGACGGCCATTCTGTCGCCGCGATCTACGCTATGAAAACTCGTTTTTCCGGCCTTGGCGAAACGCGAAGGCCGGTCGATCGAAAGACGGATCAGACGCGCCGGCGCTTGGGCGGGCGACAGCCGTTATGCGGGATCGGCGTCACGTCGCGGATCGCGGTGATCGTGAAACCGGCGGCCTGCAGGGCGCGCAGCGCGCTTTCGCGGCCCGAGCCCGGACCCTTGACCTCGACCTCCAGCGTCTTCACGCCATGCTCCATCGCCTTCTTGGCGGCGGCATCGGCGGCGATCTGAGCGGCATAGGGCGTCGATTTGCGCGAACCCTTGAAACCTTGCGAGCCCGAAGACGACCAGGCAATCGCATTGCCTTGATCGTCGGTGATGGTGATCATGGTGTTGTTGAAGCTGGCATTCACATGCGCGACGCCGGCGGTGATGTTCTTACGCTCGCGCTTGCGCACGCGCGCACCGGCGGCGTTGCTGGGAGCGGCGGGTTTGGCCATGACGAGATTCCTTTCCGTGGCGACGATGAAAGCGCGCGATTACTTGGTCGCCTGTTTCTTGCCGGCGATGGGAACCGCCTTGCCCTTGCGCGTGCGGGCATTGGTATGCGTGCGCTGACCGCGCACGGGCAGACCCTTGCGATGGCGTAGACCGCGATAGCTACCGAGATCCATCAGGCGCTTGATGTTCATCGCGACTTCGCGGCGCAGATCGCCCTCGACGCGATAGCCCTGATCGATCACTTCGCGAATCTTGCCGATATCCGCATCGGAAAGCTGATTGACGCGGCGTTCGGCCGGAATGCCGACCTTGGCGCAAATCTCGCTCGCCTTCTTCGGCCCAATGCCATGAATGTAAGTGAGGGCGATGATCACCCGCTTTTGCGTCGGAATGTTGACGCCAGCAATTCGCGCCACGTTCGGCTCTCCTCAAAATGATACGCGTTCTGTGCCAGAAATCGGGCAAGGCCCGAAACGCCCGATCGCGCCTCGCGATCGAGAGGCGCGCATTATAGGTAGATTCGTTCGTCCGTCAACCGCGCTCGCGCCATGCCGGCGATATTAAAATATCAATTTATATCAATAGGTTACTTTTTGATCGCGGCGATGACGCCGGCGATCTGACGCTCGACCGCATCGGGCGCCGCCATGCCGTCGATGCTATGGAGCAAATGGCGCTTCCGATAATAGGGGAGAATCGGCGCCGTCTGTTCGCGATAGGCGACGAGACGCGCTTTCACGGTTTCGGGATTGTCGTCCTTGCGACGGACGAAATTGCGCCCGCCGCAGCGATCGCAAATGCCGGCGCGGCGCGGCGGCTGAAAGGTTTCGTGATAGCCGGCCTGGCAATCGGCGCAGGAGAAGCGGCCGGCAATGCGTTCGACCAGAGCCGCCTCATCGACCGCGATCTCGATCACGCCGTCGATGGCGGCGCCGTTCTTCGCCAGCATGACGTCGAGCGCTTCGGCCTGCGCCACGGTGCGCGGAAACCCATCGAGCACGAACCCGCCCCGGCAATCGGGCGCGGCGATGCGTTTCTCGATCATGTCGACGATCACATCGTCGGGAACGAGATGCCCGGCCTCCATGATGCTTTTCGCCTTGCGGCCCAGCGGCGAGCCGGTCGCGACTTCGGCGCGCAGCATGTCGCCGGTCGAGAGTTGAACGAGGCCGTAATGGTCGACGAGTTTTTTAGCTTGGGTCCCCTTGCCGGCCCCCGGCGGCCCCAGAAGAATGAGCTTCATCCCCGCGCTCCGCTCGCCCCAACAATGCCTAATTGCGCCGCCCTTTGAGCCGCGCCTTCTTGATGAGACCTTCGTATTGATGCGCGAGCAAATGCGACTGGATTTGCGCGACCGTATCCATCGTGACCGAAACGACGATCAGCAGGCTGGTGCCGCCGAAATAGAAAGGCAGCGCATAATTGGCGATCAGCAATTCCGGCAGAACGCAGACGATGGTGAGATAAGCGGCGCCCAAGACGGTAAGGCGCGTCAGCACGAAATCGAGATATTCCGAGGTTGCCTTGCCCGGACGAATGCCCGGCAGAAAACCGCCGTTCTTCTTCAGATTGTCGGCGGTATCGTCGGGATTGAAGACGATTGCCGTATAGAAAAAGGCGAAGAAAACGATCATCGCCGAATAAGCGACGATATAAAGCGGCTTGCCATGGCCGAAATAATTCAGCGTCCATTGCATGGCGGTGTCGAAGGCGCCATCGCCGAGCGCGCCCTGATTGAGGCCGCTGAAGCCGGCGATGGTCAAAGGCAGCAGCAGAATCGAAGAGGCGAAGATCGGCGGAATGACGCCGGACGTATTGAGCTTCAGCGGCAGATGCGAGGATTCGCCGCCGAACATGCGATTGCCGACTTGGCGCTTCGGATATTGGACGATCAAGCGACGCTGCGCGCGCTCGAAAAAGACGATACCGGCGATGACGACGACCGCCAGGATGGCGAAGACGGCGACCTTGACGCCCGAGATCGAGCCTGCCCAGAGCTGCTCCAGCAATTGGCCGAGCGCGCTCGGCAATCGCGCGACGATGCCGGCGAAGATGATGAGCGAAATGCCGTTGCCGATGCCGCGCGCGGTGATCTGCTCGCCCAGCCACATCAGGAAGATGGTACCGCCGGTCAGGGTCGTGACCGTCGTGATCAGAAAGAACGTTCCCGGGTTGATCACGACGCCGCCGCTGGGGCCGGCCATGCCGATCAATCCGTTCGCCATGCCGAAGGCCTGAAGCGCCGCCAGGATGACGGCACCAAGACGCGTATATTGATTGATCTTTTTCCGCCCCGCCTCCCCTTCCTTCTTCAAGGCTTCGAGTTGCGGCGAGACCGAGGTCAGAAGCTGCATGATGATCGAGGAGGAAATATAAGGCATGATGCCGAGAGCGAAGATCGTCATGCGGCTGATGGCACCGCCGGCGAACATATCGATCATGCCGAGGACGCCGCCGGCATGCTGTTGGAAGAAGGCCGCGAAGGAAGCCGCATCGATGCCGGGCAGCGGGATATAGGCGCCGATCCGCGCGACGATCAGAGCGCCCAAGGTGAAGAGGACGCGGTTGCGGAGTTCCTTCGCCTTGGCGAAAGCGCCGAAATTCAGATTGGCGGCCAGCTGTTCGGCGTGAGAGGCCATGAGCGAAATTCCTTTCCGGTCAGGAGCCAGAAATCGACGACCGAAGATTCGACCGCCGCTCGACCGAAATCGAGCGCGCCGGACGGGATCAGTTCTTTTCGGCGCGAGCCGGCTTCTGCCATTTCGGCTTGCGCGCCGCCTTGACGATCACGGCGCCGCCCAATTTCTCGATCGCCGCCACGGCCGCCTTGCTGGCGCCCGCGACTTCGAGAGACATCTTGGTCTTCGCCTCGCCTTTCGCAAGGAGGCGCACGCCGTCCTTGAGGCGGCCGATCAGACCGGCGGCCAGCAAGGCCGCGCCGTCGATGGTTTTCTTAGCGTCGAGCTTGCCGGCATCGATCGCGGCCTGCAAGCCGCCCAGATTGACCTCGGCGAAGTCGAGGCGGAAGATATTGGTGAAGCCGCGCTTGGGCAAACGCCGATAGAGCGGCATCTGACCGCCTTCGAAGCCCTTAATGGAAACGCCGGAGCGCGCCGTCTGCCCCTTGCCGCCGCGACCCGACGTCTTGCCCTTGGTGGAGCCGATGCCGCGGCCGACGCGAATGCGCTTCTTGCGCGCGCCGGGATTGTCGGAAAGCTGATTGAGTTTCATGGCAAAGATTCCTTGAATGAATTACCGCGCCGGCTCGATCCGCACCAGATGCGCGACCTTCTTCAGCATGCCGCGAATGCTGGGATTGTCGACGAGTTCGCGCGAGCGATTCATCTTGTCGAGGCCGAGCGCCTGGAGGGTCGCCCGCTGATCGTATTTGCGGCCGATCGGGCTGCCGATCTGCGTAACTTTGAGCTTTGCCGACATGATCTGGCTTCTCCTAATCGATTAATCGCGCGCTTCCGCCGCGCCGGAACGGCGACCGAGGATATCCGCGACCTTCTTGCCGCGCCGCGCCGCGACCGCGCGGGGCGCCGAGCAATGGCTGAGCGCATCGAAGGCCGCGCGGATCATATTGTGCGGATTGGACGTGCCGACCGATTTGGCGACGACGTCGTGAACGCCGAGCGCCTCGAAAATGGCGCGCACCGGACCGCCGGCGATGATGCCGGTACCGGGCGAAGCCGCTCTCAAGACGACGCGACCGGCGCCGAAATGCCCGGTCACGTCGTGATGGAGCGTGCGCTTCTCGCGCAAGGGAACCTTGACCATCCGGCGCTTGGCATGTTCGGTCGCCTTGCGAATGGCCTCGGGCACTTCGCGCGCCTTGCCGGCGCCGTGCCCGACTTGCCCCGCGCCGTCGCCGACGACGACGATCGCGGCGAAGCCGAAACGTTTACCGCCCTTGACCACCTTGGCGACGCGATTGATGCCGACAAGCTTCTCGATCAGCTCCGGCTCGGAAGCCCGCTCGCGATCGCGATCGCGGCGTTCGCCCTTGGCGCCTTTGGGAGATTTAGCCATATTCGTTTCCCTCGTTAGAACTTGAGACCGCCCTCGCGGGCGGCTTCGGCCAGGGCCTTGACCCGACCATGATAAATGTAGCCGCCGCGATCGAAGACCACTTCGGCGATGCCCTTGCCGGCCGCGCGCGCGGCGATCAGGCTGCCCACCGCCTTGGCGGCGGCGATCGTGGCGCCGGTCTTGACCGAACCCTTCACATCCTTGTCGAGGCTCGAAGCCGCGGCCAAAGTGGCGCCCGCCGCATCGTCGATAATCTGCGCATAGATGTGCTGGCTGGAGCGGAAGACGGAGAGCCGCAGACGGCCATGCGCCTTCTTGCGGATCTCGGTGCGCACCCGCGCCTTGCGGCGATCGAATAAATCCTTGTCTTTGGCCATGGCGTCGATTCCTTACTTCTTCTTGCCTTCTTTGCGCAGGATCGTTTCCCGGTCGTATTTGATGCCCTTGCCCTTATAGGGTTCGGGGCCGCGGAAGGCGCGGATTTCCGCCGCGACCTGACCGACGCGCTGCTTGTCGATGCCGGAAATCGCGATCGAAGTCGGCTTTTCGCACTTGATGGCGATACCCTCGGGAATAGGATAGCTGACATCGTGGCTGAAGCCGAGCTGCAATTGCAGGGTCTTGCCCTGGATCGCCGCGCGATAGCCGGTGCCGTTGATTTCCAGATTCTTCTGATAGCCCTTGGTCACGCCATCGACCATGTTCTTGAGATGCGCGCGCGTCGCGCCCCAGCTCATGCGCGCCTGCTTCGCCTCGCCGACCGGCTTGACCCAGACCTTGCCGTCCTCGACCTTGACCTCGACGTCAGCGGCCAAGGGAAGCTTGAGCGAACCGAGCTTGCCCTTGACGATCGCCGTACCGCCGGCCAGATCGACGGTGACGCCTTGCGGCAGCGACACCGGATTTTTGCCAATGCGAGACATGATTGTCTTCCTTCCTCGAACTTAGAACACGCGGCAGAGAACTTCGCCGCCGACATTGGCCGAGCGCGCCTCGCCGTCCGACATGACGCCGCGCGGGGTCGAAAGGATGGAAATCCCCAAACCGTTATAATAGCGCGGCAAATCGCCGATGCGGGAATAAACGCGACGACCGGGCGTGGAAACGCGATCGATCTCGCGGATCGCCGGTTCGCCCTCGTGATATTTGAGCTCGATCGTGATTTCGCCTCCCGGCTTGCTGGGATCCAAGGAATAGCTGCGGATATAGCCTTCGCGCTTCAAGACTTCGAGAACGTTGGCGCGCAGCCGCGACGCCGGGCTGGCGACCGCGTTCATCCGCGCCTTCTGGCCGTTGCGGATGCGCGTCAGCATATCGCCCAGGGGATCGTTTATGGCCATGATCTGCTCCTCTCAATCACCAGCTGGCCTTGACCACGCCCGGAATTTGTCCGGTCGAGGCAAGAGCGCGCAAGGCGATGCGCGACAGCTTGAACTTGCGATAGACGCCGCGCGGCCGGCCGCTCAACTCGCAGCGATTGCGCTGGCGCTCCTTGGCCGAATTGCGCGGCAATTCGGAAAGCTTCAGCCGAGCGGCGAAGCGCTCTTCCATCGGCAGGGCCTCGTTGGCGGCGACCGCCTTCAGCCGAGCGCGCCGACCGGCGAATTTCTTGGCGAGCCGAGTGCGCTTCTTGTTCTTTTCGATGCTGCTTTTCTTTGCCATCTCATCTCCTCCGGCGCGTCAATTCTGGAAGGGCATGGCGAAGCCCTTCAACAGCGCCTTGGCTTCGGCGTCGGTCTTGGCGGTGGTGCAGATCACGATATCCATGCCGCGCACCTCCTCGATCTTGTCGTAATCGATTTCGGGGAACACCAATTGCTCCTTGAGGCCGAGGCAATAATTGCCGCGCCCGTCGAAGCTCTTGCCGGAAACGCCGCGGAAGTCGCGAACGCGCGGCAAGGCGATGGTGATCAACCGATCCAGGAATTCGTACATACGCTGACGGCGCAGGGTGACCTTGCAGCCGATGGCGACGCCCTCGCGCAGCTTGAAGGTCGCGATCGACTTACGCGACTTGGTCACGACCGGCTTCTGGCCGGCAATGGCGGTCAGCTCCGCGACGGCGGCATTGATTTTCTTGGCGTCCGAGGTCGCCTTGCCGACACCCATATTGATGACGATCTTGTCCAGGCGCGGCACGGCGAAGGAATTGTCGTAAGCGAATTCCTTCATCAGCTGCGGCTTGATGACCTTGTCGTAATGCTGTTGCAGGCGGACCGTCATGGCCGTCTCCCTCAATCGATCTTTTCCTGGGATTTGCGAGCGAAACGCACCTTGCGATCGCCTTCCATCCGATAGCCGATACGCGTCGGCTTCTGCGTCTTCGGGTCGATATGCGCGACGTTGGAGGCGTGAAGCGCCGCCTCGCGCTCGATGATGCCGCCCGGCTGCTTCATGCTCTGGCGCTGATGGCGGCGAATCATATTGACGCCGCGCACATAGACGCGATTCTCATCCGGCACGACGCGGAAGACTTCGCCCGTCTTGCCCTTATCGGCACCGGAGATCACGACGACGCGATCGCCCTTCTTGATTTTCATCTTAACGCTCATTCCCGTAACTCCATCCTCGCCGCTTAACCTAAAGAACTTCCGGCGCCAGCGAGATGATCTTCATGAATTTCTTGGCCCTGAGCTCGCGCGTGACGGGGCCGAAAATGCGCGTGCCGATCGGCTCGCCCTGCTTATTGATGAGAACGGCGGCATTGCGATCGAAGCGAATGGCGCTGCCGTCGGCGCGGCGGATTTCCTTGGCCGTGCGCACGATGACCGCCTGATGGACGTCGCCTTTCTTCACCTTGCCGCGCGGAATCGCCTCCTTGATCGAAACGACGATGACGTCGCCGACCGAAGCGAACCGGCGCTTGGAGCCGCCCAGCACCTTGATGCACTGCACCCGGCGAGCGCCGGAATTGTCGGCGACGTCCAGGTTGGTCTGCATCTGGATCATGATGTCGATCCTTTCCCGCTAACGCTAACGACTGGCATCGCCGGCGGCAGTCGCCGCGGCGACCACTTCCCAGCGCTTGCTCTTGGAGATCGGCCGGCACTCGCGGATCGAGACCAAATCGCCGATCTTGTGCTTGTTGTCCGCATCGTGCGCCGCATAGCGCTTCGATTTGCGGATGAATTTCTTGTAGACGGGATGCATGACGCGCCGCTCGACCGCGACGATCACGGTCTTGTCGTTCTTGTCGCTCACCACAACGCCTTGCAAAACGCGCCTGGGCATCTTCTTAGCTCCTCTTCTTCGCTCGAAACCGACTGCGTTCCGAGCCTTAGGCCTTCGCCATGCGGCGCTGGCGCAAAACGGTCTTGATGCGCGCGATGTCGCGACGGACGGCGCCGACGCGCGCGGTGTTTTCCAGCTGGCCGCTGGCCTTCTGGAAGCGCAGGTTGAACGCTTCCTTCTTCAGAGCGACGAGTTCGCCGTTCAACTGATCCTCGCTCTTGAGGCGGATATCTTCGATTTTCATCGCCATCCCCTTAACCCTTAGACTTCACCGAGACGAGCGACGACGCGCGTCTTGACCGAGAGCTTGGCGGCAGCGAGCGCAAACGCTTCCTCGGCAAGGTTCCGGCCGACGCCATCGATCTCGAACATGATGCGGCCGGGCTTGACGCGGCAGACCCAATATTCCGGATTGCCCTTGCCCGAACCCATGCGCACTTCGGCCGGTTTGCGGCTCACGGGAACGTCCGGGAAGATGCGGATCCATACCTTGCCGACGCGCTTCATGTGGCGCGTGATCGCGCGGCGGGCGGCTTCGATCTCGCGCGCGGTGACGCGCGCCGGCTCGACCGCCTTCAAGCCATAGGCGCCGAAGGAAAGGCTCGCCCCGCCCTTGGCCTGGCCGTGGATGCGACCCTTATGGGCCTTGCGAAATTTCGTGCGCTTGGGTGACAGCATGATCGCCTAACTCCTAGGACCTAGCGGGAAGCCGGCTGATGTTCGCTGGCGCGCTTATCGACCGCCATCGGATCATGCGCCATGATCTCGCCCTTGAAGACCCAGACCTTGACGCCGCAAGTGCCGTAGGTCGTCATCGCCGTGCCCTCGCCGAAATCGATCTCGGCGCGCAGGGTGTGGAGCGGCACGCGACCTTCGCGATACCATTCCATGCGCGCGATTTCGGTGCCGCCGAGGCGGCCCGAGCAGTTGATGCGGATGCCGAGCGCGCCCAAACGCATCGCCGATTGCACGGCGCGCTTCATGGCGCGGCGGAAAGCGACGCGGCGTTCCAATTGCTGAGCGATGCCGTCGGCGATCAGCTTGGCGTCGATTTCCGGCTTGCGGATTTCGACGATGTTGAGGCTGACCTCGGAGCCGGTCATCTTGGCGAGGTCCTTGCGCAATTCCTCGATATCGGCGCCCTTCTTGCCGATGATGACGCCAGGGCGCGCTGTGTGGATGGTGACGCGCGCCTTCTTGGCCGGGCGTTCGATCACGATCTTGGCGACCGAGGCCTGCGCCAAGCGCGTACGCAGATATTTCTTCAGCCGCAGATCCTCATGCAGCAGATTGGCGTAATCCTTCGCCGCGAACCAGCGCGAATCCCACGTCCGGTTGATGCCGACGCGCAGTCCGATCGGATTGACCTTCTGGCCCATTATTTCGCCCCCCCGGCTTCGGCGCGTTCGCGCACGATGACCGTCAAATTGCTCCATTCCTTGACGACGCGAGCGCCGCGCCCCCGCGCGCGCGCGTGGAAGCGCTTCAGCTTCAGCGCATGGCCGACATAAGCCTCGGCGACATAGAGGCGATCGACGTCGAGCGCATGATTGTTCTCGGCATTGGCGATCGCCGCCTGCAGCACTTTCTTCACGTCGCCCGCCGCGCGCTTGCGCGAAAAGGTGAGAGCGGCGAGCGCCGGCGCGGCATCGAGGCCGCGAATCATCTCCGCCACCAGATTGAGCTTGCGCGGCGTCGTCTGCACGACGGCGGCGGCGGCCTTGGCCTCGTTATCCGCGAGGCGGCGAGCGGCTTTCGGTTTGCTCATGCTTCGGCCCTCTTCACCTTCTTGTCGCCGGTATGGCCGGCAAAGGTCCGGGTCGGCGCGAATTCGCCGAATTTATGCCCGATCATGTTCTCGGTCACGAGCACAGGCAGGAATTTGTGACCGTTATAGACGCCGAACGTCAGCCCGACGAATTGCGGCAGAATGGTCGAACGGCGCGACCAAGTCTTGATGACTTCGTTGCGGCCGGATCCCCGCGCGGCTTCCGCTTTCTTGAGCAGATAGCCATCGACGAAGGGGCCTTTCCATACGGCGCGAGTCATGGGTTTCGCTCTCCTGCCTTACTGTTTCGACGCCTGACGGCGGCGCAGAATCATGCCGTCCGTCTTCTTGTTGCGGCGAGTCTTCTTGCCCTTGGTCGATTTGCCCCAGGGCGTCAGCCAATGCATGCCGCCATTGGTGCGGCCGCCATGGGGATGATCGACCGGGTTCATGGCGATGCCGCGCGTCGAAGGACGAATACCGAGCCAACGCGAGCGCCCCGCCTTGCCGATCGAAACGTTCTGCTGATCGGGATTGGAGACGGCGCCGATGCTGGCCATGCATTCGGCCGCAACCATGCGGACTTCGCCCGAAGGCAAACGCAGCAAGGCGTTGCTCTGATCGCGACCGACCAATTGCAGGAAGCTGCCGGCCGCGCGCGCCATCTGCCCGCCCTTGCCGGGCTTCAGCTCGACATTGTGGACGATGGTGCCGACGGGGATATGCTTCAGCTTCATGGCATTGCCGGGCTTCACGTCGACCTTCTCGCCGGAGACGACTTCGTCCCCCGCCTTCAGGCGCTGCGGCGCCAGGATATAGGCAAGCTCGCCATCGGCATATTTGATGAGGGCGATGAAGGCGGTACGATTGGGATCGTATTCCAACCGTTCGACGATTGCCGGGGCATCGAATTTGCGGCGCTTGAAATCGATCAGGCGATAGCGGCGCTTATGACCGCCGCCGGTGCGGAAGGCGGTCAGCCGACCGTAATTGTTGCGACCGCCGGATTTCTTCAACCCCTCGGTCAACGCCTTGACCGGATCGCCTTTATGCAATTCGGCGCGATCGACGATCACCAATTGGCGGCGGCCCGCGGAAGTCGGCTTGAAGGTCTTCAATGCCATGGCGCGATCTCCCTCAAATTCCCGTCGCGACGTCGATGCTGTGGCCCTTTTCCAGGGTCACGACGGCTTTCTTGAAATCGCTGCGCTGGCCTTCATGGCCGCGCCAGCGCTTGGTCTTGCCCGCGCCGGTCAGCGTGTTCACGGCCTTGACCTTAACCTTGAAAATGCCTTCGACGGCCAATTTGATTTCGGGCTTGGTCGCCGCCAAGGGCACGCGGAAGGTGACCTGATTGTGCTCGGAGCCGCGCGTCGATTTTTCGGTGACGACGGGGCGGCGGACGATGTCGAACATCGCCGCTTCGTCGAGCTTCACGGTCTTCCTGACGATGGGTCGGGCGCGGCTCATGACAATCGCTCCACCAGATGCTGAACCGCATCCCGGGTCAGAACCAGGGTGTCGCGGCGCAGAATGTCGTAAACGTTGAGGCCCTGCTGCGGCAGCACATCGACATGGGGAATGTTGCGCGCCGCCCGCGCGAAGCCTTCGTCGAGCGCCGCCCCGCCGATGATGAGCGCCGAAGACCAGCCGAGCTTGGCGAATTTCGCCGCGATCTCCTTGGTCTTGGCGCCGGCCGCCGGCGCCGCGTCCCAAATCACCAGCTTGCCGTCCTTGGCCTTGGCCGAGAGCGCGGTCTTGAGGCCGAGCTGGCGAACCTTTTTCGGCAGGCTATGGGCATGGCTGCGCGGCACGGGGCCGAAAATCGTGGCGCCGCCGCGGAATTGCGGCGAACGCAGCGAACCCTGACGAGCGCGCCCGGTGCCCTTCTGAGCGTAGGGCTTCTTCGTGGTGCCGGAAATATCGCCGATTTCCTTGGTCTTGTGCGTGCCGCTGCGGCGCTTGGCCAATTGCCAATTGACGACGCGCGCCAGGATATCCTTCCTGACCTTGCAGCCGAACAGATCGGCGAAGACCGTATCGGCGAGTTCGATCTCGCCCTGCGGTCGATTGTCGATATCAGTAACTTTGAGCTTCATCGCTGCCTCGCTCACGCCGCCGCTTGCGGCTTGGCCTTGATCGCGGCCGGGAACGGCGCTTCCTTGGGGAGCGCCCGCTTCACCGCATCCGAAACCAGCACGAAGGCGCCCTCATGGCCAGGGACGCAACCCTTGACCAGGACGAGGCCGAGTTCGGAATCGGTCGCGACCACTTTCAGATTCTGCGTCGTCACGCGCTCGACGCCGAGATGGCCGGCCATCTTCTTGCCGGGGAAGGTGCGGCCGGGATCCTGACGGTTGCCGGTCGAACCATGCGAACGATGGGAAATCGAAACGCCATGGCTGGCGCGCAGACCGCCGAAATTCCACCGCTTCATCGCGCCGGCGAAACCCTTGCCGATCGTCGTGCCGACGATATCGACGAACTGGCCGACGACGAAATGATCGGCCGAAAGCTCGGCACCGACATCGATCAGGCCGTCCTTGGAGACGCGGAATTCGACCAGCTTGCGCTTCGGCTCGACCTTCGCCTTGGCGAAATGGCCGCGCTCCGGCTTGGTCACGTTCTTCACCTTGATCGAACCGAGGCCGAGCTGCACGGCGTTGTAGCCGTCCTTCTCCTCGGTACGAACGGCGACGACCTGACAACCGTCGATTTTCAGCACGGTGACCGGCACATGGCCGCCATCCTCGCCGAAAATCCTGGTCATGCCCAACTTGCGGGCGACAAGACCTGTTCGCATGATCGCCCTCCTCAATTCTTCAGTTTGATCTCGACATCGACGCCGGCGGCGAGGTCGAGCTTCATCAGCGCATCCACGGTCTGGGGCGTCGGCTCGACGATATCGAGCAGGCGCTTATGCGTGCGAATCTCGAATTGCTCGCGGCTCTTCTTGTCGATATGGGGCGAGCGGTTGACGGTGAAACGCTCGATGCGGGTCGGCAGGGGAATCGGTCCCCGAACCTGCGCGCCGGTCCGCTTGGCGGTGCTGACGATCTCGCTCGTCGATTGATCGAGAACGCGATGGTCGAACGCCTTCAAACGGATGCGAATGTTCTGATTGTCCATCTTGGCTTTTCCTTGCCTAGCGACCCAGAGCCGCCTTACTCGACGATTTTGGCGACGACGCCGGCGCCGACGGTTCGGCCGCCTTCGCGGATGGCGAAGCGCAGTCCCTCATCCATGGCGATCGGCGCGATCAGATGCACATCCATCGAGATGTTGTCGCCCGGCATCACCATCTCCGTCCCTTCCGGCAGATGCACCATTCCCGTCACGTCCGTCGTCCGGAAGTAAAACTGCGGGCGGTAATTCGTGAAGAACGGCGTATGCCGACCGCCCTCCTCCTTCGTCAGGATATAGGCCTCCGCCTTGAACTTCGTATGCGGCGTGATCGAGCCGGGCTTCGCCAGAACCTGACCCCGCTCCACTTCCTCGCGCTTCGTGCCACGCAGCAACGCCCCGATATTGTCCCCAGCCTCGCCGCTATCCAGCAGCTTGCGGAACATCTCGACCCCCGTCACCACCGTCTTCTGCGTCGGCTTCAGACCCACGATCTCGATCTCGTCCCCGACCTTCACGATCCCGCGCTCGACGCGACCCGTCACCACCGTGCCTCGGCCGGAAATCGAAAACACGTCCTCGATCGGCATCAGGAACGGGCGATCCTTCGGCCGCTCCGGCTGCGGGATATACTCGTCAACCGCCGCCATCAGCTTCAATACCGCCTGCTCGCCAAGCTCGGGCTGCTTATCTTCCAGCGCGCACAGGGCCGAACCCCGAACGATCGGGATCTTGTCCCCCGGAAAATCGTATTTCGACAGAAGCTCCCGGACCTCAAGCTCGACCAGATCCAAAAGCTCGGGATCGTCGACCATGTCGCATTTGTTCATGAACACGACCAGCGCCGGAACGCCGACCTGGCGCGCCAGCAGAATATGCTCGCGCGTCTGCGGCATCGGGCCGTCCGCCGCCGAGACCACCAAAATCGCCCCGTCCATCTGCGCCGCGCCCGTGATCATGTTCTTCACGTAATCCGCATGGCCAGGGCAATCCACATGCGCGTAATGCCGCTTCAGCGTCTCGTATTCCACATGCGCCGTCGAAATCGTGATCCCGCGCGCTCGCTCCTCAGGCGCCTTGTCGATCTGGTCGTAAGCCGTATAGGTCGCCCCGCCCGTCTTCGCCAAGATCTTCGTAATCGCCGCCGTCAACGACGTCTTCCCATGATCGACATGACCGATCGTTCCAACGTTGCAATGCGGCTTCGTCCGCTCAAATTTCGCCTTCGCCATGGTC
>CAYQAG010000032.1:0-31030 GCA_964415425.1 uncultured Rhodospirillaceae bacterium
CTCCGGCAGAAACCTGCCGCAGCATAAAGCCGGCGCAAGGATCGGACAACGGTTCCGAAGGCAAAACCCGTTTTATCGGTCAATAGGTCCTGCTAGGAAAGACAAAGCTTACTGCTGGAAGCCCATCGCTCATTGAGCGGCTCCTTCAGGTTTGCCGAGCAATTGCGCTATCGCCGGATATCTCGGTTTTGCCGCCAAAGCGGCAAGCCCGTAGCGATCATGGCGGAGATCGATCAGGATGATCGTTTCGTCCGAGACGATAAGGATGGTTTCCGCGCCGACGGTGATCGCCTGACGACAGACGTAAGCCTTGCGGTCGAAAACGCTCTCCAGATGCCTAAGCAAAAATCTGCCAACGTATTTTTGCGAATCGTATTCCCCAACTAGAACTTTAAGAATTCCAAGGAAATGAGGGCGCGTTTCCGTATCTTGCAAAATAATGCCGCCTATTTTCCGGGATATATATATGCAGTCGGCAATGTTATTATCTGTTCCGAATTTTTGCTGCCCAAATATATGCGCTTGATCTATGATATAAGTATATCGCGATTCTCCATAAATGTCGGACAACTGAGTGTTCTCTCCGGCTTTTAGGTATCTTGTCGCGTCGATTTCAGACTCGGGAATCGAGATCAGTTCACGAACCTCGAGTTTCTGTAATACCAATGGCTTGTGCCATTTCCCGGATGATCGGCAAGCCGAGACATAGGCCATCCCCGGTTTTCCCGGCGTCAAGCAAAGAAATTCGCCCGTTGAGATTTTCTGAGAATTTCGCGAGAGAGCTTCGCTGGCAAGATCGAAGGTCAGCAATTCGCCTGTCGTTGCATCGGCGAAAAAAAGCTCACCCCGAAGCCCAATATCGCGCGCCAATTCCGTATAATCCACCTTCTTGTAATTTCCGATATCTTCCCATGGCGGGCTCGAAGAGCCGCCAGAGCCGCTTAAGTTCGTTTCATCCGCAACACCTATGTTTCCCGCAATCAGAACGAAATAGGCGCCAATTATCGCCGTCATCAAAAAGGCAAAGCATTTAATCCGAGCTTGATAAATTAACCTGCGATCGCTCCACATGTGCTTCCTAACCTTGTTGCGATTTCTATACCAATGATTATGACTTTGAGGCTGGCCCGATGGATTTCAATACGATCAGGCTCCAATAATTCCGCATAGCCATCGCCTTAGGGATGGCATGAGCAAGCGGCGTAGCGGCAAGAACTGGCTCGCCGCCTTTCTTGGCCACCTAACCCCTAAATAGCTTTCTCGGCGATCGGGACTGTATTCTAAATATGCCCCGCCGTTACACCGGCAAGGATCAATTCAGGACGTTATAGCCCCGACCGATCATGCAGCGGCGATAGATATCGCGCTGCTGCTCGATCCCCGTCACGGCTCCGCCGCCGAGGCCCAAGGCCCCGCCCGCCGCCGCGCCGAAGGCGGCCCCCTCGCCGGCGCTGACGCCGCCCGTAAGCGCGCCCGTGATGGCGCCCAAGGCCGCGCCCGCCGCCGCGCCGCCGAGCGCGCCGGTCGCCGCATCCTCGACCGGGCTCACTTGCTGAGCATATTGCTGGCATTCGTAATTGTCCTGCTGATAGCGCGCCGAATCGACGCCCTTGGTATCGACGATGGGCTGGCGCGTCTGCGAGCAGCCGGCAAGACCAAGACTGGTCAAACCGATGGTCACGACGAGGGATAAAGCGATCGACTTCATGGAGCTTCCTTTCCTAACAAGGGGGAGCGAACCGGCACGAAACCGGCCTCTCCCGCTAGGCCCGACTGCCCCTTCGCGATTCAGGGCAACCCAGCCGAATCGGTTTCACTATACCGCATTTATTTTAGCCGACCGACAGCAAATTTCAGTGATCGGCGTCACAGTTTCGCCACATTTTCCCGGCCTCACGCCACTTGCTGCCAGGTGCATTTGAGGTTCATCTGCCCTGCCGTATTGGCGATGGTCGCCATGACGGCCGCCGATTTCGCCGCAGGCACGAATAGCGCCATGCGGAGGACGAAGCGCGCGCCCGAGGGCGAGGGCGCCGATTCGGAATTGAGGCGCACGATATTGACGCCGAAATCGCGAAAGGCTTCGGAAAGCCGAGCGACGAGTCCGGGCGAATCGTCGCCGACGATTTCGACGCGATGCGTGATCCGCGCCTGTTCGTCATGGCTGTCGCGATAGCGGAAGGGCTGGACGGTGAGCTTGGCCTCGGCCAAGGCCGCAAGCCCGGCCAATTCCCGCTCGACCTCGCCGAGGGAAAGATCCTCGGGCAATTTGCCGACCAGCGTGAATTCCGCCCCGCCGCCGAGAACGGCGAAAGTAGTATCGCCGAGATTGACGCCGAGTTCGTAAAGCCGGCCCGTGACATCGGCGATGAGACCGGTATGGTCTTCGCAAATGATCGAGATCAGCGCGGTATTTTTCATCCTGCCCTCCCTTTAAGGCCCGAGTAGCGCCTCAGACCACGTTGATTTCCTGAATGCGCTCGCCCTTGGCGACGCGGGCGAAGGCGAGGCGAGACAAATCGAGCGTGCGATATTCGCCGAAAGCGATGAGCTCGCTCAAGGCCCGACCGATCGCCGGCGATTGCTGCAACCCGTGGCCGGAGAAACCGTTGGCGAAATGGAAATTTTCCGCCGCCGGCGCCAGACCGATCAGCGCATTCTGGTCGAAGATATTGTAATCGTAATGCCCGGCCCAGGCCCGCGCCAGCTTGATCGCACCGAAAGCGGGAACGCGATGGGCGAGCGTCGGCCAGATCAATTCCTCGAACAAACGGTAATCGATATCGAAATCGGTGCAATCGGGATCGTCGCTTTCCTCGGGCGAAACGCCGCAGATGAATTGCGCGCCCTCGGGCCGGAACCAGACGCCATTGGGCTCGATGGTGAGCGGCATGGCCTCGAATTCCTCGCGGCAATCGAAGACATAGACGAAGCGCTTGCGCGGATGAACGGGGAGATCGATGCCGGCCATGGCGGCGATCTCGCGCGCGCGATAGCCGGCGCAATTGGCGAAGATGCCGGCGCTTAAGATTTCGCCGGAAGCGAGCCGCGCTTGCGCGATCCGCGTCCCCTGGCGATCGAGGCCGATCACGCGATCGGCAATATATTCGACGCCGAGCGAACGCGCCTTGCGCTTGAAGGCGACGAGCAAGGCATAGGGGTCGATCCAGCCCTCGTTGCGGGGGCCGAAGCAACCGGCCGCGATCCCCTCGCTATCGAGCCAGGGAAAACGCCGGACGAGATTCGCCGCATCGAGCCATTCCGTCGCCGCGCCCAATCGGCGCTGAATGTCGTGATTGGCGCGAAGCGCCGAAAGTCCAGCGGCACTCGCGAGGAAAAGATAGCCCTGCTCGCGCAAGGCGATTTCCGGCCGTTCCCCGCCGACGGCCAGAAGATCGCCCACTTGGCGAAAGAATTCGATGCCGAAGGCGGAGATGAGGATATTTTCCGGCGTCGAGAATTGCTGCCGGATACCGCCGGCCGAACGCGGCGTCGCCGCATTTTGATAGGCTGGATCCGCTTCGACAACGCCGATCGTGCCCGAAAAACCCTTTTCGCTCGCCAGGAAATAAGCGAGCGAGGAGCCGATGACGCCGCCGCCGATGATGAGAACGTCGAATGCGCGCATGGAAATCCCCGCCGAATCGATCCTATCTTATAGAACATCCGCCGCAAGGCGGAAGGCGCGGATTTGACCGGGATCGCGGCTTGCGCCAAGCTTGTCGAATAGATAGCGACGGTTTTTGGAGGAACGGCGATCATGAGTCGCGCTTTCGTCAAGGAAAGCGAGGAAGCGGGCGGCGATCTGCCGGAACGCAAGACCAGTCCCTATCCCAATTTCGTGACGCCTGCGGGCTTGCGACAATTGCAGGAACGGGCTTCCGCCTTGACCGCGGAAAAGCGGCGGCTTGCCGCCGGCGATCTCGTCGATAAAGAAGCTTTGGCCATTCACGATCGGGATTTGCGCTATGTGGAGGAAAGGCTGCGTCAGGCCCGGCTCGTCGATCCCGCCGGCCAGCCCCGGGATCGCATCGCTTTCGGCGCCCGCATCCGGACGATCGACGATCATGGCGAGACTCGGCATTTCCGTCTTGTCGGCGAGGACGAGGCCGATCCGCGATCCGGCAAATTGAGCTGGGTTTCGCCGCTCGGCTTGGCGTTCAAGGATGCGCGGATCGGCGATAGCGTGACCTGGCGCCGGCCGGCCGGCGATCTCGATCTCGAAATCCTGGCGATCGATTACCCGGCGGAGTGACGGCAAAAAAATACGGCGCCCGCAGGCGCCGCATTTTCTATCCTAAGAGCTTCGCTCAATCGTCGTGATGGCGCGGTCCGCGATGGAATCCGCCGCGATCTCCCCGATCGCCGTAATCGCCGCGCGGCCTATCGAAATTCCGACGCGGCGGTCGCGGCTTGCTCGGCGTCGCCGTCGAGGTATCCAGCGAAATGACGCGCAGAACCTGCACGCCCTTGCGCCCTTGTCCGACTTCGCAGACGATGGCCGAACCTTCCGGCGCATCCTGCAGCCCCGCATCCTTCAGCGCGGAAATATGCAGGAAGACATCCGACGACCCATCGGCCGGTGTCACGAAACCGAATCCCTTTTCGGGATTGAACCACTTGATGCGCCCCTTGAGCTCGCTGCCGCCGGCGCCCTGATTTTGCTCGTTCATCGCTTCGCACTCTTCGATCATAAGGAAAGGGTAACGCTCGTCCTCGCGGGGCGCCTTAGCCCCCGCGCGAAAACGAGACGCTCGAATTAGAATGGGACGGGCGGGAGGGAAAAGCAAGGCCCGGAACCGGCCCTCTCGCCCATGGCGCGGAATCGGCGATAACCTTATGGAAGCATTGAAGATTATCGCACCGAAACGGGCAGCCCCGCCGGCTTGGGCTCCCCTTGCGGCAGGGGGCCGCGGAATTGCCGCAGCGCCATGCGCCAGAGCGGCGCCTCGCAATGTTCCCCCAAAGCGGCGAAATGTCCGCTCAAGCGCCACCAGGGCAGGCTCATATGCCGGTGATGCACGCGGTGCAGATTCATATTGAGGATGAAGGCTTGCAGGAAGCCGGGCAAAGCGAGGTTATAGGCGAAATCGGGCCGGTCGATGGGTGTCCGAAAATGATAGACGTTATCGAGGAAGGAGACGAGAAAACCGCGCCCCAAGAGGAAGAGCGCGAAAGCCGGCCAATAGGGACCCCAAGCGAGGATCGCCAACGCGCAAGCGGCGAGAACGCCCAGCGCATCATTGCGGATTTCGGCGATCGCCCGATCGCTGCCTAAATTCTGCGCGGCCAGCGATCGCAGCACGGGAAGCGGCGCCGCTTCCCCGGCGAAGACGCGCGCCAATAATCGCCGTGCCCAAGGTTTGGGGAGAAGGAAGAGCATCGGCACGGCGACTTCCAGCAGATAAAGCCCGCCCAGCAATTCCGCATAGAAACGCGCCCTCGCGGCCAGCGCGCCTTGCGCCCTAGGGTCGAACCAATCCGGCCGGTCGAGCGGATGGCGATTGAACCGATGATGGGAAAGATGGCCGAAGCGCAGGAAACGGAAGGACGAGCCCCAAAGGATGGCGAGCAGCCGACCGCCCCAACGATTGCGCCGGCCATCGGCGAAGAGATGGCCGTGGATCGCCTCATGCAACGTAGCCCAATAGCCATTGGCGAGCAGCGCCAAAGGCAGCAGCAGCCAGGCGAGATCGCCGGGCGCGCCGAGGCGAAGCGCGATCGGCAGTAGGAAAAAGGCAGCGAGTGCGCCCACGATCTGCGCCAGGAAGATGCGGCCGGTCAGCCGGCGAAAGCGGCGATCGCGCGCGTCTCCCGGCCTTGTCGCGGCGGCATGGGTTTCGGCATCGGCCATGTCCTCTCATGCGATAGATTCAGCGCCGATGCAAGACGCGGCGTCGATCCGCCTTGCCAGGGCGAGAACGATCCGCCAAGCTTCCCGCATGCGTCCTCTTTGGCTCCTGGCCTTTTGCGGCCTCGCGCTCGCTTGGCCGGTTGCGGCCGAGGAAAGCGCGAAGCAACGCCTGTTCTATCGTCTCTATTACGATGCGGCGGTCATCGAGTATTGCGGTGGGGAAGATGAGACCGTCATCGCCGGGTTTCGCCTGGAGCATCAGCGATTGCTGAGCGAATTCGGGGTAGGGCCGGAAGAGGATCGCCGCTTGCGTCTGCGCGCCTATACCGCCGCCGATCTCGAATATCTGGATCGCGGCCTTTCGGGGCAGAAACATTGGTGCGCGACCGAAGGCGCCGACGCCTTGCGGCATTTCCGCGACGCGAAGATAACCCCGCCATGACGGATCTGCTTGCCGTCTTGGGATTGGCGGCCGTTTCTTATCTCGCGATTCTCGTTTGGCTTTATATCCGGCAACGCCGCTTGCTCTTTCGCGCCGGCGCGCGGCGCCCCGATCTTGCCGCTCTGCCCGCGCCCGCCGGTTTCCGCGAAATCGCGATCCCGAGCGAAGACGGGCTTCCGCTTCAGGCTTGGTATCGCGCGGCGAGCGATCCCAATCGCACCACGATTCTCTACTTGCAGGGCAATGCCGGAGATATCGGCGACCGCATCCCCCGCATCCTCCCCTATGCCGAAGCGGGTTACGGCCTTCTGCTCGCGGGCTATCGCGGTTATGGCGGCAATCCGGGGCGACCCACGGAAGCGGGTCTCTATCGCGATGCCGAAGCCCATCTCGCGTTTCTCGCCGGTCAAGGAATTCCCGAAAGCGATATCGTTCTTTTCGGCGAATCCCTGGGCGCCGCCATCGCCGTCGAAATGGCGGCGCGCGGGCATGGCCGCGCCCTTATTCTGGAAGCGCCCTTCTGCTCGGTGGCGCTTTCCGCTTGGCGGCTTTACCCGGGCTTCGCTTGGTCCTGGCTCGTCAAGGATCGCTTCGATTCCTTGGCCAAAATCGGTCGCATCCGCCAGCCCAAACTCTTTCTCCATGGGATCGATGATCGTGTGACGCCGGCCGAATTCGGCCGGCGCTTGTTCGCGGCTTCGGCCCCGCCCAGGATTGGGTTTTTCATCGCGGGCGCCGGGCATGGCGATCTTCTCGAACACGGCCTCGCCGAACGGGTGCTGGATTTCCTCGCCGATCTCGAAAGCCGGCCCCAATCCCGACCCTGAGGATAATTTCATCCCCCTGTTGATAATAAGGTGGATAAGCCAATTGGGAATCTTGGCGCCGAAAGTCCGGTGCAGGGATAGTCCTGAAGAATTTATATTGTAATTTATCTATTTCGTGGATAAATTACAATAATGATACCAAGGATCGTTACCGCCTCCGTGGTAGAGGCTCTCCAGCGCCAAGCGGCCGTCGTCTTAGTCGGCCCCCGCCAAGTCGGGAAGACGACACTGGCGCTCGAAATCGGCAAAAGCCGGAACGCGCTTTATCTCGACCTCGAGGATCGGGACGATCGGGAAAAATTGACCGACCCGGCATTGTTTTTCGGGAGCTTCGCCGATCGCCTGGTCATCCTGGACGAGATTCACCGTATCCCCTCCCTCTTCGAGACGCTGCGCGGGGTGATCGATAAAGGCCGCCGCCAGGGTAAAGGCAAGGGGCGTTTCCTGATGCTGGGCTCCGCCGCCATCGAACTCTTGCGACAATCGGGCGAAACCTTGGCCGGAAGGGTCGCTTATATCGATATGGGGCCGCTCTCGCCGCTGGAGATCGAGGACGATCCGGCCGCGCGCGAACGCTTATGGCTGCGCGGCGGCTTTCCCGACAGCTATCTTGCAACCGGCGATCGATCCAGCCTCACCTTGCGCAAGGATTTCATCCGCACCTATCTGGAGCGGGACGTGCCGATGTTCGGCCCCCGCATTCCGGCCACGACGCTCGAACGCTTATGGACCATGTTGGCCCATCGCCAAGGCGCATTGCTCAATGCCTCCGAACTGGCGCGCGCTTTGGAGATCAGTACCCAATCGGTCACCCGCTATATCGATCTGCTATCGGAATTGCTGCTGGTGCGCCGGCTGATGCCCTATCATGCCAATATCGGCAAGCGGTTGGTGAGATCGCCCAAGGTTTATATCCGCGATAGCGGGCTGGTCCACGCCTTGCTGGGGATAGCAACCCTCGATCGATTGGCGGGGCATCCCGTCATCGGCATGAGTTGGGAAGGCTTCGTGATCGAATCCCTGCTGGCAGTATTGCCCTGGCGGAGTTCGGCCTTTTTTTATCGGACGGCTGTCGGGGCGGAAATCGATCTCCTCATCGAACTAGGCGACGGCGCATTATGGGCTATCGAGATCAAACGCTCGCAATCCGCCAAGCTCGCGCCTGGATTCCATATCGCCTGCGCCGATCTGAAACCGCAACGCGCCTTTCTCGTTCATGCCGGGGAGGATCGCTATCCCTTATCGCCCTCCCTGGAGGCTATCGGCTTGCGCGCCATGGCCGAGGAATTGCGGGCCCTCGGCTAAAGGTGAGGGCGCTCTCCGGGTCGAGACGGGGCGCTGGAATTAATTTCGGATAAGAATAAAAAGAGAACGAAAAAATTGACCGGCTTGCTGGCCCGTGCTTAACTTGGGGCTTCGTCGCAAGAGCTTTCAAGGGCCCCCATCATGGTGCAGATCGCCGCCATTTCCCAACAGATTTGGGATATGAAATACCGCCTGAAGGGCCTCGATGGCAGCCCCATCGACAGCACCATCGAGGCGAGTTGGCGGCGGGTAGCCAAGGCGCTCGCCGCGGCCGAGGCGCCCGAAGCCCGCGCGGGCTGGGAAACCGCCTTTTACGGCGCGCTCGAGGATTTCAAATTCCTGCCCGCCGGGCGGATTCTGGCCGGCGCCGGGGCGAAGCGCGACGTGACGCTTTTCAACTGCTTCGTCATGGGCACCATCCCCGACGATATGAGCGGTATCTTCGCGCATCTGCGCGAGGCGGCCCTCACCATGCAGCAGGGGGGCGGGATCGGCTACGATTTTTCGACCCTCCGGCCCAAGGGCGCGCCGGTCAAGGGCGTCGGCGCCGACGCCTCGGGACCGCTTTCCTTCATGGATGTCTGGGATGCGATGTGCCGCACCATCATGTCGGCCGGGCATCGGCGCGGCGCGATGATGGCGACGCTCGCTTGCGACCATCCGGATATCGAGGCCTTCATCGAGGCGAAGCGCGAGGCCGGCCGCCTGCGCATGTTCAATCTTTCCGTCCTCGTCACCGACGCTTTCATGCGCGCGGTCAAGGAAGACGCGCCCTGGGAATTGAAATTCGGCGGCGTCACTTACAAGGTCGTCGCAGCGCGCGATCTCTGGGAGCGCATCATGCGCGCGACCTACGCTTATGCAGAGCCGGGCGTCATTTTCATCGACCGCATCAATGCGCGCAACAATCTCGCTTATTGCGAAAAGATCAGCGCCACCAATCCCTGCGGCGAGCAACCCTTGCCGCCCTATGGCGCTTGCCTGCTGGGGTCGATCAATCTGACGCGGCTCGTCCGCGATCCCTTCTCGCCCGAAGCGCATCTCGATCTCGACGAATTGACGCGGCTCGTCGGCATTGCGGTCCGCATGATGGATAACGCCATCGACGTTTCCAATTTCCCGCTCCCGGCTCAGGCCGAGGAAGCCAAGGCGAAGCGCCGTATCGGCCTTGGCGTCACGGGGCTCGCCGATGCCCTCATCCTTTGCGAAGCGCGCTACGGTTCGCGCCGGGCGATCGACTTGATCGAAAGCTGGCTTGGCGCTTTGCAGCGCGCGGCCTATCTCGCCTCCGCTCGGCTCGCCGCCGAAAAGGGCGCCTTCCCGCTTTTCGATCGCGATCGCTATCTCGCCGGCGAGACGATCCGCGATCTCGCGCCCGATCTTCGCGCCGCCATCGCCCAGCACGGCATCCGCAACGCGCTGCTGACCTCGATCGCGCCGACGGGCACGATTTCGCTTTTCGCCGATAACGTCTCCTCGGGCCTGGAGCCGGTCTTCAGCTTCAAATATACTCGCCATCTGCTGCTGCCCGACAATTCGCGCCAAGCCGAGGAGGTGAGCGATTACGCCTATCGTCTCTATCGCCGCCTAAAGGGCGAAGGCGCGCCGCTGCCCGATTATTTCGTCGACGCGCAATCGCTTTCGCCCCACGACCATGTCGTCATGCAGGCGGCCGTTCAGCGTTACATCGATAGCTCGATCTCCAAAACCATCAACTGCCCGGTCGATCTGCCTTTCGCGGAATTCAAGACCGTCTATCGCGAGGCTTACGATCTCGGCTGCAAGGGTTGCACGACCTATCGGCCGAACGAGGTGACGGGCGCGGTGCTGGAAACCAAGACCCAACCGGAAGCGGCGCCCCAGCAGGCGGAATTGCCCCTGCCGCGCCGCCGCCAGGCCGAGACCAAGCCGAAGGACGTCTTCGAGGCGGGCGGCATCGTCTACATGACCCAGCCGCTCGACCGGCCCGAATCTCTGCCGGGCGCCACCTATAAGGTGCGCTGGCCGGAAAGCGATCACGCGCTCTACATCACCATCAACGACATCGTTCAGGACGGGAGAAGGCGCCCCTTCGAGGTCTTCATCAACTCCAAGAACATGGATCATTACGCCTGGACGGTCGGATTGACGCGCATGATTTCCGCCGTCTTCCGGCGCGGCGGCGACGTTTCCTTCGTGGTCGAGGAATTGAAGGCGGTCTTCGATCCGCGCGGCGGTTCTTGGGTCGAGGGACGTTACGTGCCATCGCTGCTCGCCGCGATCGGCGAGGTGATCGAAAAGCATATGATCGATATCGGTTTCCTGCCCGATCCGGCGCGCGAGCGCGAGCCCTTCCTGCGCGAAGCCCGCGCGGGCCTCGCCGGCGAGGCGCCGCCGGCCAGCGGCGGCGCGACGATGGCCGCGAAATTGCCCGCCTGCCCGAAATGCCATCTGCCCGGCCTCATTCGCCAGGAAGGCTGCGATCTCTGCCCGAATTGCGGCTATTCCAAATGCGGATGAGCGGCGGAAACTAGGCGCCGGACGTTTCTCTCTCCCACATCCCGCCTGCCTTATAAGGATTTCGCAAGGTCGCCGGTCTGCGCGCAGGCTACCCTATCGATCCGACCGCAAAGGATGCTCAGGATATGCCCGGAGAGCATACAAAAAGCGATTGACGCGGACTTGGCCGCCGGAGCTAACTTATCGTCCAGACGATGAATTAAATGGCGGTCGCCCCCGTGCCGATGGGCGCAGGCGAATATGGCGAGCGCCAATGCGCGATGGGGAGATTGCCGGTGAAGATCACCCGAATCCGAGCGACGCCCATAAACATTCCGCTCGAAGCGCCGATGTGGTGGACCGGGGGATATTATCCCGGCACGTCGAAGGTGGTGATCGAGGTCGAAACCGATCAAGGCATCCTAGGTCTTGGCGAGGCGCCGTCGGTAGACGTGCTGGCGACGATATTGGCTATGGGGGACCGCTTGGTCGGATTCGATCCCCTCGACATTGCCGGATGCGAAATGGCCTGTGTTCCGCCCTGGCAGATCGTTCAGAACACGGACGATTCCTCCGTGGTCAAGGCCTTCGGGGCCATCGAAATTGCGCTTTGGGACATCCGCGGTAAGGCTTGGAACGTTCCATTATACGCCCTGCTCGGCGGAAAGGTGCGGGACAAGATTCGATTCACGGAATATTTCAGCTTCAGGCCCGGCCGCGAAATGTCGCCGGCCGCGGTTACCGATTATTGCCTCTCCATGAAGGAGAAGCACGGCAGCACCGCGTTTGAGGGTAAACTGATTCTGGGCGATCCGCGATTGGAAGTGGAAACGGTAAGGCTGCTCCGGAATGCGCTTGGGCCCGATGCCATTATCCGGCTCGATTCCAATATGCAATGGTCGCTCGCGACGGCGCGACGCGTTCTCGACGAGTTACGGGAATACGATGTGCGCAATTACGAAGACCCCGTCGGCACATTCGAGGAGATGGCGGCCCTGCGGCAGCATTCCGCCATCCCCTTCTCGACCCACGTGCCGGATATTCGCCGGGCGGTCGCTCTCGGCGTGCCGGATTATTTCGTCACCAATTTCGCGGTATTGGGCGGGATCGGTCGTTCGATCAGGTTCATCGGAGCCTGCGAAGCGATGGGGATCGGTTTTTGGTGCTATTCGGGAGACGCCGGAATTTGCACGGCCGCCTATCTGCACGTATCGGCGGCGACTCCATGGATTCACGAACCCAGTCAATCTCTGTTCCGTTGGCAGGTGGGCGACGTGATAGAAGGCGGACCCTTCCGTCAGACGGATAACGTGGTTTCTGTTCCGGAAGGGCCCGGTCTTGGGGTAACGCTCGATCGCAAGGCCCTGGATCGTTGGCATAAACATTTCACCGAGAACGGCCCGCTCGATCATTTCCACGATCCCTTGAGGCCCGGAAAATATCGGAGATTGCCGCTGCATTAAGAGCGAATTCGAGCCGACCGAAACCACGCCGCCTTACGCTTGGGTCGGCGGTCAACAACCGGGGCAAGGTCGGCAAAGCGATACCTCCACGGAAAGAGCGCGATCTCTGCCCGAATTGCGGCTATTCCAAATGCGGATGAGCCGCCGTTTTTTCAGGCGAGGCCGCGCGCCTTGGCGATGCGGTCATAAGCGGCATTGATCGCCGCCAGCTTTTCGGTCGCCAGCGCCACGAATTCGGGCGGCATGCCTTTCCCGATCAAGCGATCGGGATGATTTTCCCGCACCAATTTCTTCCACGCCGCCTTGATCGCGGCGGGATCGGCACCGGGGGAAACGCCCAGGATGCGATAGGGATCGGCTTCGTCGGGGCCGAGATGGGATTCGCGGATGCGCGCGAAATCGGCGGCGCCGAAACCGAAAACCTCCGCGACGCGCGCGAGATAGGCAAGCTCCGCCGCATGCGCCTTGCCGTCGGCCATGGCGATATGGAAAAGCCCGTCCAGCAATTCTTCGAGCACCGGACTTTGCGGCTTGAACAATTGCGCGACTTGGCGGGCATATTCCTCGAAACCCACGGTCGATCGTTTGGCGAGGTCGAAAATTCGCGCCACGTTCTTCACTTCCGCCGGCGGAATGCGAAAGACGTCCTTGAAGGCCGCGATCTCGGCGCGGCTGACATGACCGTCGGCCTTGGCCATCTTGGCGCCCAAGGCGATGACGCCGATGGTGAAGGCGGCTTGGCGCGTCGCCAAGCGCTCGTCGCCGGTTTCCGGTCCCTCGACGGCCGGGGCCGATTGCTGGCGATGGCGATCGACGGCATGGCCGGCGAGCGCCCCGATCAAGGCGCCCAAGGGCCCGCCGCCCAAGGCGAAACCCGCCGCGCCGCCGATGATCTTGCCCCAGATGCTCATCTTTCGCTCGCACTTCGCCGATCGTTAGGCTTTGTCCGGCGCCAGAGTAAAGCAATCGACGGGCGCGGGAAACCGATTCCCGAAAACCCGGCTTCGCATATGGATTCGCGGCGGGATCGGGGATAGATTCCGCCTTCCGGCTTTCGGCTCTTCACCTCAACGGGATAGTCATGGGATCCTGGCAATTCTGGATCGATCGCGGCGGCACTTTCACCGATATCGTCGCGCGCTCGCCCGAGGGCCGGTTGATCGCGCATAAACTGCTTTCGCTGGCGCCCGAACGCTATCGCGATGCGGCGATCGCCGGCATCCGCGCCATTCTCGGCCTTGCGCCCGATGCGCCTCTGCCGGCCGATATCGGCCGCATCAAGATGGGCACGACGATCGCCACCAATGCTCTCCTCGAACGCAAGGGCGAGCGAACGGTTCTGGCAACGACGCGCGGCTTCGCCGATGCCTTGCGCATCGCGTATCAAAACCGGCCGAAAATTTTTGCCCGCGCGATCGTCCTGCCGCAATTGCTGCACGATCGCACGATCGAAATCGACGAGCGCATCCGCGCCGATGGCGGGATCGAACGATCGCTCGATCGCGCATCCGCCGAGCGCGATCTTCGGGCGGCTTATGCGGCGGGCTATCGCAGCCTCGCCATTTTGCTGATGCACGGCTATCGCCATCCCGCGCACGAAGCGGCCTTGGCCGAGATCGCCGAGAGCATCGGTTTTACCCAGATTTCGGTCAGCCATCGCGTCGCGGCGCTGATGAAATTCGTCGGGCGCGGCGATACGACTCTGGTCGATGCCTATCTTTCGCCGATCCTGCGCCGCTATGTCGACAATCTGGCGGAAGAAATCGGTCCCGCCGCCGCACGCCTTTTCTTCATGCAATCGAATGGCGGTCTGGCCGATGCCCGGCATTTCCAGGGTAAGGATTCGATCCTCTCCGGCCCGGCGGGCGGCATCGTCGGCGCGGCCAAAACGGCGGAAGCCGCCGGCTTCACCAAGATCATCGGTTTCGATATGGGCGGAACCTCGACCGATGTCGCGCATTACGACGGCGCCTTCGAGCGCAGTTTCGAATCGCAAGTCGCGGGTATCCGGTTGCGCGCGCCGATGATGCTGATCCATACGGTGGCGGCGGGCGGCGGATCGATTCTCGGCTTCGACGGCGCGCGCTTTCGCGTCGGCCCCGATTCCGCCGGCGCCGATCCCGGCCCCGCCGCCTATCGCCGCGGAGGACCCCTGACCGTCACCGATTGCAATGTCATGCTGGGAAGGCTCGATCCCGCTTTCTTCCCGGCGATCTTCGGCCCCAATGGCGATCGGCCCTTGGATAAGGCGATCGTGGAGCGGAAATTCGCCGCCCTCGCCGAAACGATCGCCGCCGCCACCGGGCAAGGAAAATCGCCCGAAGCGATCGCCGCCGGCTATCTCGCCATTGCCGTCGCCAATATGGCGAATGCGATCAAGGAAATTTCCGTGCAGCGCGGCCATGACGTCACGCAATACACTTTGGCCTGTTTCGGCGGGGCGGGCGGCCAACATGCCTGCGCCGTCGCCGATGCGCTCGGCATGACGCGGATCTTCCTCCATTCCCTGGCGGGCGTGCTTTCGGCCTATGGCATGGGGCTTGCCGATCAGCGCGCCTTGCGGCAGCAAAGCGTCGAAGCGAAGCTCGAACCCGCCTTGCTCACCGAACTCGAAACCCGTTTCGCGGCGCTTGAAGCTTCCGCGCGCGGCGATCTCGCCGATCGTCGGGAGCCCGGCGAAACGCTTGTCGTCGAGCGCCGCATCCATGTCAAATATGCGGGCACCGATGCGCCGCGCGATCTTGCCTTTGGCGATTGCGCCGCGATCGCGGCCGCCTTCGCCGACGCGCATCGCCGCCGCTACGGTTTCGTCGTTCCCGAGAAAGCCTTGATCGTCGATGCCATTGCCGTCGAGGCGATTCTGAAAAGCGAAATCGCGCCCGGCTTGGCGCCGGTTTCCGCGCCGGCCGCGCCGAGCGGCAAGCCGATCGCCAAAATCGCGCTTTGGGCGGAAGAGCGTTTCCGCGCCGCGCCGGTTTATCGGGCCGGCGATCTTGATCCCACAGCGCCCATTCCGGGTCCCGCCATGATTCTGGAAGCGACCTCGACCATCGTCGTCGAACCGGGTTGGCGCGCCGCCGTCGCTCCGGGCGGCCTCGTCCTCGAACGCTACCGATTGCGCGAAGCGAAAGCCGCGATCGGCACTTCGGTCGATCCCGTCATGCTGGAGATTTTCAACAATCTCTTCATGTCGATCGCCGAGCAAATGGGATCGACGCTGGAAAAGACCAGCCATTCCGTCAATATCAAGGAGCGGCTCGATTTTTCCTGCGCCCTCTTCGATCGCGAGGGCCGTCTCATCGCCAATGCGCCGCATATGCCGGTGCATCTCGGTTCCATGGGCGAGAGTGTTGCGACCGTCATTCGGCGGAATCGGGAGGATTCCGGCCGCTCGACGCTGAAACCCGGCGACGTCTTCGTCTTGAACGCACCTTATAACGGCGGCACGCATCTTCCCGATATCACCGTGGTCACGCCCGTTTTCGACGAGGCGGGGCGCGATCTCCTCTTCTTCACGGCAAGCCGCGGCCATCATGCCGATATCGGCGGCATGACGCCGGGCTCGATGCCGCCCGACAGTTGCAGCGTCGAGGAAGAAGGTATCCTGATCGACAATTTCCATCTGATCGAAAATGGCGTGTGGCGCGAGGCGGAATTGCGGGCGCTGCTGGCAAGACCGCCTTACCCCGCGCGCAATCCCGATCAGAATATCGCCGATTTGACCGCCCAAGTCGCCGCCAACGAAACGGGCGCCCGCGAATTGCATCGCCTGATCCGGGAATTCGGCCGCGATATCGTCATCGCCTATATGGGCCATGTCCGCGCCAATGCCGCCGAGGCCGTGCGGCGCGCGCTTCTCTCCTTGAAGGACGGCGCCTTCGCTTACGAAATGGATGACGGCGCGAAGATCGCCGTCGCTATCGCCATCGACCGCGCAGCGCTACGCGCGCGGATCGATTTCACCGGCACCTCGCCCCAACGCCCCAATAATTTCAACGCGCCCAGCGCCATCGCCAAGGCGGCCGTGCTTTACGTTTTCCGCTGCCTGATCGACGACGATATTCCGATGAACGAGGGTTGCCTCGAACCCTTGGACATAATCATCCCCCAAGGCTCGATGCTGGCGCCGAAATATCCGGCCGCCGTCGTCGCCGGCAATGTCGAAACCTCGCAAGCCATCGTCGATACTTTGTTCGGCGCGCTCGGCATCATGGCGGCGGCGCAAGGGACGATGAACAATCTGACCTTCGGCAATGCGCGCTATCAATATTACGAAACCATTGCCGGCGGTTCGGGCGCGGGACCGGATTTCGACGGCACCGATGCCGTGCAGACGCATATGACGAATTCGCGCCTGACCGACCCGGAAGTCCTGGAATGGCGCTTTCCCGTTCTCGTCGAGGATTTCCGCATCCGTCGCGGGAGCGGCGGAGCGGGTCGCCATAAAGGCGGCGATGGCGTTATCCGCCGCCTGCGTTTTCGGGAAGCGATGGAAGTCGCCATCCTTTCCGGCCATCGCCGCATCGCGCCTTATGGGTTAGCCGGCGGCAAGCCCGGCGCGCTCGGGCGCAATTCCGTCGAGCGAAGCGACGGCCGCAGCGAAATCCTTGAAGGCACGGATCGGCGTAGCCTCGATCCCGGCGATGCGATCGTCATCGAAACCCCGGGCGGCGGCGGTTATGGTGCGCCGGTAGAAGAAAGGGAGAGGCAATCATGAGCGAGAGCGCGCAGAGGAAACGTGCGAAACCCGGATTCGAAGCGGCTTTGCGGGAAAAACTCGGCCCCGATCGCCTCTCGACGCAAAGCGCCATTCTGGAACGCCATGGCCGCGACGAATCCTATCATGCCGGCCATGCCCCGGATATCGTCGCCTTTCCCGAAACTATCGCGGATATCCTCGCCATCGTCGAAATCGCGAAGGGTTTTTCGGCTCCCATCATTCCCTTCGGCGCCGGAACCTCGCTCGAAGGTCAGGTCGCGGCGCTTGCGGGCGGCATCAGCCTCGATATGACGCGCATGAACCGCATCCTCGAAGTCAATGCCGAGGATCTCGATATCCGCGTCGAGGCCGGCGTCACGCGCAAGCAACTGAACGCTCATATCCAGGATCGCGGCCTCTTTTTCCCCGTCGATCCCGGCGCCGATGCCACTCTGGGCGGCATGGCGGCGACGCGCGCCAGCGGCACCAATGCCGTGCGTTACGGCACGATGCGGGAAAACGTGCTGGGTCTGACCGTCATCCTCGCCGATGGCCGCATCATCAAGACCGGCGGCCGCGCGCGGAAATCGGCGGCGGGCTACGACCTCACGCGACTTTTCGTCGGTTCGGAAGGGACGCTCGGCATCATCGCCGATCTTCGCTTGCGCCTTTACGGGATTCCCGAGGCGATGGCGGCGGCGGTTGCCAATTTTCCCGATGCCGCCGCGGCCGTCGATACCGTCATCCGCGTCATCCAATCGGGCATCCCCATCGCGCGCATCGAATTGATGGACGCATTGCAAATGCGCGCGACCAATCTTTATGCCAAATTTTCCTATCCCGAACGGCCGACCCTCTTCTTCGAATTCCACGGCAGCGAAGCGGGCGTCGCCGAACAATCGCAAGCGGTGAAGGAAATCGGCGGCGATTTCGGCATGAGCGATTTTTCCTGGAGCGCCAAGGCGGAAGAACGCAACCGCCTCTGGCAGGCGCGCCATCACGCTTATTACGCGGCGATCGCTTTGCGCCCCGGCGGGCGCGGCTGGGCGACCGATGCCTGCGTGCCCATTTCGCGCCTCGCCGATTGCATCGCCGAAACGCGCGCCGATATCGAGGCCGAAGGCTTCATCGCGCCGATCCTCGGCCATGTCGGCGATGGCAATTTCCATGTCAGCCTG
The DNA here is from genome assembly GCA_964415425.1 of uncultured Rhodospirillaceae bacterium. GTDB lineage: Bacteria > Pseudomonadota > Alphaproteobacteria > Dongiales > Dongiaceae > Dongia. The sequence goes on from CAYQAG010000032.1 coordinate 18,247, forward strand.
ATCGTCGATCCCGAAAACGCGGCGGAGATGCGCCGCGCCGAGGCTTTCGTCGAACGCCTTGCTTTGCGCGCCATCGCCATGGGCGGCACCTCGACCGGGGAACACGGCATCGGCACGGGGAAAATTCCTTTTCTGGCGGCCGAACATGGCGAGGGCGTCGCGATCATGCGCAGCCTGAAATCCGCCCTCGATCCCCAAAACCTCATGAATCCCGGAAAAATCTTCCCGGCGTGAGATTCGTTCCGGTTTACTCCATTATTCCATCGACCGTTCTGGCGAGACCCCCATGGCGAAACTCGACGCAACCCGTCCCTTCATCCCGCTCGGCATCGCGCTGCTGACGATTTCGGATTCGCGAGGGCCGGCTGAAGATAAATCCGGCGATCTCCTCGCCGAACTCATAGAGCGCGACGGCCATCGCCTGGCGGCGCGGCGTCTCGTCAAGGACGACCAAGCGGCCATCGTCGCCATTTTGCGCGACTGGATCGCCGATCCCGCGATCGATGTCGCGATTTCGACCGGCGGCACGGGATTGACCGGGCGCGATATCACGCCCGAAGCCTTCCGCCAGGTCATCGAAAAACCGATCGACGGCTTCGGCGAACTTTTCCGCTGGCTCTCTTACGCGAAAATCGGAACCTCGACGATCCAATCCCGGGCCTTGGGCGGGATCGCCGGACGCACCTATCTTTTCGCCTTGCCGGGATCGCCCGGCGCCTGCCGCGACGGCTGGGAGGAAATCCTGAAATTCCAGCTCGATAACCGCCACCGCCCCTGCAATCTCGCCGAATTGCTGCCGCGGCTCGAAGAACATAAGGGCTGATCCGCGAACCCGACGGCCATCGCCACCAGTGACACCGGTATTTTGTTCTTTATTTGTTCTATCCTTCGTGCCAGGATGCCGCCATGGCTATCCGACCGATCCCCGATCCCGATATCGAATCCGCGCCCTCGTCGCTTTTGCCGGAGACGGCGCGAAAAGGACGCGGCGCGATTTCCAATCGGCCCGGCCGCTTCGAACCCGGCGACCGCCCGCGCGAGGATGACGGCTGGCAAGGCAACGCCGCGATATGCGGGGAAGAGGACGAGGATCAACCGCCGCCGCTCGCGACCACGGTGGGGATCGATGCCAGCCGCTCGATCATCGTGCGCCACGATTCTCCCGATCTTCCTTTCTTTCAGACGATCAATCCCTATCGCGGCTGCGAGCATGGCTGCATTTATTGTTTCGCGCGGCCGAGCCATGCCTATCTCGGCCATTCGCCGGGCCTCGATTTCGAGACGCGGCTTTACCGGAAGCCCGAGGCCGCGCGCTTGCTGCGCGCCGAATTCAGCCGTCCCTCCTATCGCCCGGCGATCATCGCGCTTGGCGCCAATACCGATCTCTATCAGCCGATCGAGCGGCGCTATCGCATCACCCGCAGCCTGCTTGAGGTCTTCAGCGAGTTCAGCCATCCGCTCGGCATTACCACGAAATCTCATAACGTCACGGCGGATATCGATATCCTGGCCGATCTAGCGCGCCGCCATCTAGTCAAGGTTTTCGTTTCGGTGACGACGCTCAATCGCGATCTCGCGCGGCGGTTGGAGCCGCGCGCCAGCACGCCCAAGCGGCGTCTTGCCGCCATCGCCGCCTTGGCGAAGGCCGGGATTCCGGTCGGCGTTTCGGTCTCGCCCATCATCCCCGGCCTCACCGATAGCGAGATCGAATCCATTATCGCGGAGGCCGCCGCCGCCGGCGCGGAAAGCGCCCATTGGGCGCCCTTGCGCCTGCCGCGCGAGGTCAAGGACCTCTTCATCGAATGGCTCGCCGCCAACGAACCCTTGAAGGCCGCGCGCATTCTGGAATTGATCCGCGACGTTCATGGCGGGCGGCTTTACAACGCGCAATTCGGCCAGCGCATGACGGGAAGCGGCCCCTATGCCGAAATGCTGCATCAACGCATCCTACTCGCCATCCGCCGGCATGGCCTCGACCGCCCGCGCCGCGCTCTCGACCTCACGCAATTCCGTGTGCCGAGAATGGCGGGAGCGCAGGGAGATTTGTTCGCGCGCGATGGCGGAGAGCAGAGGGTAGAGAACAGATGACAGATGTCAGATGTCAGAAGTCGGAGAGCGGATGGCAGAATGATCCTTTCCGGCATTATCTCCGTCATGGCATGCGAAGGCATGCTATCCACGACCCCAGCCGAGCGAAAGCTCGGCAAGGGCCGAACCGGCGGCGCGAAACTCGTGGATGCCGGCCTTCGCCGGCATGACGAATTTGGGAGCGGCAGTCGAGATAGAGGATCGCTTGTTTATTCGCCTTCCGATTCCGCCCTCACCCGGCGCTTCGCGCCAACCTCTCCCAGAGGGAGAGGCGAAGTATCTGTCATCTGTCATCTGTCACCTGTCATCTGTCATCTGACTTCCGACTTCTGATTTCCGTCTTCCGCCGCTAGACTGCTTCCATGCCCGATTGGTCGGAGGAAATCGCCGCCGGGATGGCGCAGGGGCGCCGCATCTGCGGCATTGACGAAGTGGGACGCGGGCCCTTGGCGGGGCCGGTTCTCGCTTGCGCACTCATCCTCGATTCCCGATCCCTGCCCGCCTCGCTTCGCCAGCGGCTCGACGATTCGAAGGCGCTCAGCGCCAAGACGCGGCGCGAGATCGCGGCCCTCTTGCCCGATTATGCCGATTTCGCCATCGGCCAGGCGGAGGTCGGCGAGATCGACCGGCTGAATATCCGTCGCGCCACGCATCTCGCCATGGCGCGCGCCATTGCCGGCCTTAACCCCGCCCCCGATTTCGCGCTGATCGACGGCAACGATCCCCCCGATCTTCCCTGCCTTGCGCGCACCCTCGTCAAGGGCGATCGCCGCTCGCTCAGCATAGCGGCGGCCTCTATTATCGCAAAAGTCGCGAGAGACAAGATCATGAGGGAGCTGGCCGCGACATACTCAACATATGGGTGGGAGCGGAATGCCGGCTACGGAACGGCCGAGCATCTCGCCGCCATCCGGCGGCATGGGATCACCCCGGAACATCGGCGAACATTTAGACCAATATCTGAGCTTTATCCATTAACAAATTGACTCATATTATTTTTCTGTTGACCGCAGACTCGCTTTGACTCAGGATCGCCGGGCATGAAAAAACCCGCCCGGCCCGTCCCCTCGGCAGAAACAGGGCCCCTGCCGCTCGATTCGCTCCTTATCGGCGATTGCCTGGAAAGGCTTGCCGGGTTGCCGGAGGCCTCGGTCGATCTCGTCTTCGCCGATCCGCCCTATAACCTCCAGCTCGCCCAGGAATTGCGCCGTCCGGATCATTCGCGCGTCGCCGGGGTCGATCAGGATTGGGACAAATTCGCCGATTTTTCCGCTTACGATTCTTTCTCGCGGGACTGGCTTCGCGCCGTCCGCCGCGTGCTGAAAAAGGATGGCGCGCTTTGGGTCATCGGTTCCTATCACAACATTTTCCGTCTTGGCGCGATTCTCCAGGATCTCGATTTCTGGATCTTGAACGATATCGTCTGGCGCAAGAGCAATCCGATGCCGAATTTCCGCGGCCGGCGCTTCACCAACGCCCATGAGACGCTGATCTGGAGTGCGCGCTCGAAGGCAAGCCGCTACCGCTTCAATTACGAGGCAATGAAACGGCTGAACGACGATCTGCAGATGCGCTCCGACTGGCTGATGCCGATCTGCTCGGGGAACGAACGGCTCAAGGGAAAGGATGGCGCCAGCAGCCATCCGACGCAAAAGCCCGAGGCCCTCATCCATCGCATTCTCGCCGCGACGACGAAACCCGGCGATGTCGTGCTCGACCCCTTTTTCGGAACGGGGACGACGGGCGCCGTCGCCAAGCGCCTGGGGCGCCATTGGATCGGCATCGAGCGCGATTCCCATTACGCCGCCCTTGCCGAGCGCCGCATCGCCGAGGTGCAGAAAATCGCCGACGAGGACAACTTGCACCCCATCGCCAAGCGCGAGGAGCCGCGCATTCCCTTCGGCTGGCTGGTCGAGCGCGGCTTGCTGGAACCCGGCACCATCCTCACCTCGCCCGATCGGCGCTGGTCGGCCAAGGTCAGGGCCGACGGCACGCTCATCGCCGCCGATCACAAGGGTTCGATCCACCAGGTCGCGGCGGCCGTCCAGGGTGCCCCCGCCTGCAATGGCTGGCAATTCTGGTGCGTGCCGATCGAAGGGCGCCTCGTTCCCATCGATTATCTGCGCCAGCAATTGCGCGCCGAATTGCACTGATCCCTTATCGCCGGCGAGAAAATTCGCGGAACCCGAGCTGCGGCAAGGCGAGCGCCAATATCTTGCGCGTGAGGCCGGGGAGCGCAAAATCGTCGAGACGATCCAAGGGCGCCCAAACCCAATCGCGGAGCGCGGCGCCTTGCGGGCGTTTGGCGAGGCGCGCGCCGTAAAGATCGAGAATCAGCGAAAAATGCGTGAAGACATGCAGGACCCGGCCGTCGAGCGGCTGCCAATCCGCCTTTGCTAAAACCGGCGCGGCGGCGAACGCCGCCTTGCGATCGAGCGGCCGCTCGCCCCATTCGCTGCCCGGAACATCCATCATCCCGCCCAGCAATCCCTTTTCCGGGCGGCGGCGCAAAGCAAGGCTCGGCACGGATTTCCCGCCCGCCCCGATACCGGGCGCGAGGAGGATAAAGGCCGCGCCGAAACGCTGCGGCCGAGCGCGCTTCGCCGCGCGGCGCGGATAGGTTTCGGGATCGCCCGCGCGATGCGCGGCGCAAGATTCGGCCCAGGGACAAAGCGAGCAGGAAGGCCGACGCGGCCGACAAAGAACGGCACCCAGGTCCATGAGCGCCTGCGCGTAATCGCCGGGACGTTGCGCGGGCGCGATTTCGCCGGCGAGACGCCGCAGGATCGATTTCGCGGCCGGCAGCGGCGTCTCCACGCGATGGAGCCGCGCCATCACGCGCTCGACATTGCCATCGACGACATTGGCGGGGCGATCGAAGGCGATGGCGGCGATCGCCGCCGCCGTATAGGCGCCGATGCCTGGCAAACGCCGCCATTCCACTTCTTCCCGAGGGAAATGGCCGCCGCGTTCTTCCCAGAGAATCCGCGCCGCGCGATGCAGATTGCGCGCGCGGGCGTAATAGCCGAGCCCCGCCCAAGCGGCGAGAAGATCGTCCAAGGGCGCCCGCGCCAAGGCGGCGAGATCGGGCCATAACTCCAGGAAGCGGCGGAAATAGGCTGCGGCGCCCGCGACCGTCGTCTGCTGCAGCATGATTTCCGAAAGCCAGACCCGATAGGGATCGGGTCGCGCGCCGGGCTTCGCGCGCCAGGGAAGATCGCGCCGATGGCGATCGTACCAAGCGAGCAGCGCCTTGGGGTCGGGACGCAGCGGCGTCTTTCGCTTGAGGGAGGATTTGCCAGCCATGCGGCGCGAAGCGTAAACTTTTCCGACGATGGCCGAAACCGCGAAACCTGCCGCCTTGCGCAATCCCGGTCTTCGCCCCTTGGCGCGGGGCGTCGGCGCCTTGACGCGAACGGCGCTCGGCCGCAAAGGCTTCGCCGAGGCGGAATTGATCGCCGCCTGGCGCGAGATTCTGGGCCCCGATCTCGCCGCCCTCGCCACTCCGATCCGCCTGCGCGGTCTTAACCGCCATCGGTCGGCGGCGAAGACCGCCGCGCCGGATAGGGATAAAGGCGCGACCCTCGTTCTGCGTGCCGCCGGGGCGGCGGCGCTCGAAATCCAGCACCTTCAGCCCGTGATTCTGGAGCGGATCAATCTTCATTTCGGCTACCCGGCGATCGGCGAATTGCGGATCGAGCAGAGCGGAAGGCCGGCGAATTTCGCCGCCGGTCGCGGCATATCGGCCCGAGGGAAGCCGGGCGTCGGCGAGCCCCCCGCCGATCCCTCGCCCTTCCTTGCCGATATCGCCGATGGCGAGCTCAAGACCCGTCTGGCGGCGCTTGGTCGAGCGATCTTGCCAGCGCCAGGGAAAACTGCGAAAAAGCCGGGATAGACCTTAATCCCTTGAGGAGGATTCCGTGACGTCCCGCAAGATTTTGATGGGGATCGCCCTTCTGGTCGTAATCCTGGCTGGCTTGGGCCTCGCCTTCCGCGATCGGCTTTTCCCCGCCACGACGCCCGCCGGCACCGGCGATGCGAGCCTTACCCCGCCGGCCGTTCAGGCTTTCCTTGACGATCTCCCTGAGCCGATCGCCGATCCCCTCGCCGGAATTCAGCCGACGGATATCGTCATGGGCGATGCGGCGGCCAAGGTGACGATGATCGAGTATTCCTCGCTCTCTTGTCCCCATTGCGCGCGCCATCACAAGGACGTCCTGCCGAAGCTCAAAGCGAATTACATCGATACCGGCAAGGTGAAATTCGTCATCCGCGATTTCCCGCTGAACGGTCCGGCGGTTCGCGCCGCCGCCTTGGTGCGCTGCGTTTCGCCGCTTTCCTATTACGGCATGATGGAGCTTCTCTTCGAGACTCAGGCGCAATGGGTGAAGGAAAACCCGCTGCCCGATCTCCTCGCCATCGCCAAGACCGCCGGCGTCAACGATCTCGCTTTCGAGAAATGCCAGCAGGACAAGCCGATCATCGACGCCATCCTGCTTTCGCGCGAAAAGGCGGGGCAAGCCTTCAAGATCGATTCGACGCCGAGCTTCGTCATCGACGGCATCGTTGTGATCGGCGAACATTCCTACGAGGAATTCGCCGCTCTCTTCGATCGTCAGCTTGCCAAGTAAATTGCCTAAAGCGATCGCGCCATAGCGCCCAGCGGAAGAGAGCCGGCCATGGTCCAATTCACCAAGCTTCGCCTGACGGGATTCAAATCCTTCGTCGATGCGACCGACCTTGCCATCCAGCCGGGACTGACCGGCATCGTTGGCCCCAATGGCTGCGGCAAATCCAATCTGGTCGAGGCTCTGCGTTGGGTCATGGGCGAAACCTCGGCGAAGCGCCTGCGCGGCGGGGAAATGGACGACGTCATCTTCGGCGGCACGGGCCAGCGCCCCGCGCGCAATATCGCCGAAGTCAGCTTGCTGCTCGACAATTCCGATCGCAAGGCGACGGCGCAATTCAACGACAGCGATATCGTCGAGATTTCCCGGCGCATCGATCGCGGCGAGGGTTCGACCTATCGGGTGAATGGCCGCGACACGCGCGCCAAGGATGTGCAATTGCTCTTCGCCGACGTTTCGGCGGGCGCGCATTCGACTGCCTTGGTGAGCCAGGGCCGGGTCGGCGCCATCGTCAACGCGAAGCCGATCGATCGGCGCGCCTTGCTGGAAGAAGCCGCCGGCATCACCGGCTTGCATTCGCGAAGACACGAAGCCGAATTGCGCTTGAAAGCGGCCGAGACCAATCTCGCGCGGCTTGACGACGTGATCCTGACGCTCGAAAGCCAATTGGCGGCGCTTAAGAAGCAAGCCCGCCAGGCGGCGCGCTATCGCAATCTCCAGGATCACATCCGCCGCGCCGAAGCCGCGCTTTTCCATCTCCTGTGGCTGGATGCGAAAGCGCGCCTCGTCCAGGCCGAAGCCGTGCTGGATTCCGCGGCGGCCGAAGTCGCGCGCCGCACCGAAACCGCGGCAATGGCGTCAAGGCGCCAGGCGGAAATCGCCGCTGAGCTGCCCGCCTTGCGTCAGGCCGAGGCGGAACGCGCCGCCGAATGGCAACGCCTCGCCCTCGCGCAAGGCGCGCTCGATAAAGAGGAAGAACGCCTGCAGCGCGAGACGGCCGATGCCCAGCGGCAATTGACCGAAAATGAAGCCGATGCGGCGCGCGCGGCCGCACTTGCCGCCGATGCCGGCGCGGCGCGGCAGCGTCTTGCCGGCGAAGCGGCGGAATTGCAGAAAATCGCCGCGGCCGAGGCCGAACTCGCCGAAAGCGCCGCGGCCGAAGTGCGCAGCCGTCAAGAGAACCTCGAAGCCGGCGAAAGCGAAGTCGCCAACCTTACCCAGGAATTGGCGGCTGCCGTCGCCATGCGGCGCGCGATCGAGCGGCGCCTCGAAGAGGCGGAGAGTCGGCGCGCGCGGTTAGCGACCCGCGAGAGCGAAATCGCCAATTTGCGCGAGCGCCATATCGCCGCCATGACCGACGATGCGGAAATCGCCGCTTTGCGCGATGCCCTCGTCGCGGCCGAGGCCGAACTCGCCGCCGCGCAAGCGGCCGAGAGCGAAATCGGCAGCGCGCGCGGGATCGCGGCGGAAGGCGAAAAGCGCGCGCGGGATATTCTACATGCCGCCGAAACCCGCATGCAGCGCCTGAAGGGCGAATTCGCGGCCCTTTCCGCCATCTTCGCCGCCAGCGATACGGATATGTGGCCGCCCTTGATCGACGCCTTGAATGTCGAGCCCGGCTACGAACTCGCCCTCGCCATCGCCTTGGGCGAGGATTTGCAGGCTTCGACCGATCTCGGCGCGCCCTTGCATTGGCGCGCCGGCGAAAGCGCGGGAATCGGAACGGCCGGCCCGGCCTTGCCGCCGGGCGCCCGCCCGCTCGGCGATTTCGTGACGGGTTCGGAAGTCTTGACGCGCCGCCTCGCCCAGATCGGCCTCGTCGAAAGCGAGGCCGAGTGCCGCGCCTTGGGCGGAACCTTGACGCAGGGTCAACGTTTGGTCTCGAAAGACGGGGCGATGTGGCGCTGGGACGGTTTCACCATCGCCGCCGGCGCCGCCAGCCCCGCCGCGACGCGGCTTCAGCAGCGCAATCGGTTGAAGGAATTGACCGGGGAAATGACGCTGGCGACGAGCGCGCGCGATGCGGCGGCCGCAGACCTCGCCACGGCTGCGCAGGAAGCGGGCAGCGCCGCCGGGCGCGAAACGGAAGCGCGCCAACGCTTGGCCGCCGCTTACGACCGAGCGCGGTATTGCCGCGAGCGTGTGCAGCAGGCCGAGGCCAAGGCGGCGGAGATGAATTCGCGCCGCGCCGGTTTCGATCAGCAATTGGCCGAACTCGCGGTTCAGATCGCCGACATGACGGAGCAATCGCGTTTGGCGACGAGCGAAATGGCGAACCTGCCGGACCTCGCGACGCGCGAAAACGCGCTCGCCATGCGACGCTCGCTTCTCGCCGAAGAGCGCTCCGCCTTGATCGAGGCGCGTTCCGCCCATGACCGGCTCGCGCGCGAGGCGGAATTGCGCCGCCAGCGCCTCGCCGCCATCGCGGCGGAAGAAAAATCCTGGGCGGAACGCGGGGCCATGGCCGAACGCCATGCCGGCGAACTTGCTCAGCGCCGCGATCTGATCGCGGCCGAAATCGCGCGTCTTGCCGCCTTGCCGGCGGAATTGGCGAAAAAGCGTAGCGAATTGCTCGACCTCATCGCCGCCGCCGAGAGAGCGCGGCAGGAGGCGGCCGATACGCTGCTCCGCGCCGAACAGGCCTTGGCCGAAGCCGATCGCACGGCGAAAATGGCGGAAGGCGAACTCGCCGAAGCGCGCGAGAGCCGCATTCGCGCCGAAGCTCAGATCGCGCAAGCCGAGGAAGCTTCCGCCCATCTTGCCGAGCGCATCCGCGAAAAACTCGATTGCGCGCCCGAAGCGGTCTTCGAATTGGCCGAACTCGATCCCGGCGAGGATCTGCCCGAACGCGATGCCGTCGAACAGCGCGTCGCGCGCCTCACCCGCGAACGCGATACGATGGGCCCGGTCAATCTCCGCGCCGAGGCGGAGGCCGAGGAGCTCGATCGGCAATTGACCGGCATGCAGACCGAGCGCAGCGATCTCATCGCCGCCATCGCCAGGCTGCGCCAGGGGATTTCCAGCCTCAACCGCGAGGGACGCGAGCGCCTGCTCGCCGCGTTCGAATTGGTGAACGGACATTTCGCCAGCCTCTTCGCGCGCCTCTTCGGCGGCGGTAAGGCGCATCTGCAATTGACCGAGGCCGAGGATCCCCTCGATGCGGGACTCGAAATTTTCGCGAGCCCGCCGGGCAAGAAGCTGCAGATTCTTTCCTTGCTCTCGGGCGGCGAACAGGCGCTGACGGCGCTAGCGCTTCTGTTCGCGGTCTTCATGGTCAATCCGGCGCCGATCTGCGTCCTCGACGAAGTCGACGCGCCGCTCGACGACGCCAATGTCGAACGCTTCTGCAATCTCGTCGACGATCTCGCGCGCGAAACCGGCACGCGCTTCCTCGTCATCACCCATCACCGCCTGACCATGGCCAGGATGGATCGGCTCTTCGGGGTCACCATGGCCGAACGCGGGGTTTCGCAACTCGTCTCGGTCGATCTTCAGGAAGTCGAACGGCTGAAGGCCGCCGAATAGGCGGGAACCCGATTTATTGCCCATGAAATCAATGCTCTAGCCGGCGGCAATTCGGCTTGACAGGGCGGGGCGGCTTACCTATCTTGCGCCCGCTTTCGGGATTGCTCGGGGGATCGCCTGCCATGACCCAGGAAGACCCGACCGATATCGATCGCCTCGCCGACAAGCTTGCCGCCTTCAAGGCGGAGGCGGAAGGTCCGAGCGAGGCGGCGGCGAAACGGTCGGGATCGGCGATGGGCCAGGGCATGCGGCTCGGCATCGAGATGCTGGCCGGCATTCTGGTCGGTCTCGGTTTCGGGTGGTTGATCGACGATTGGCTGGGCACGAAGCCGTGGTTCATGCTCGGCCTCATGCTGCTCGGTCTTGCCGGCGCCATGCGCAACGTGATGCGCGCCGGATCGGCGATGATGGCCGAGGACGAAAGCGAGAAGTGACCCGGATTTTACCGGCCGGGACGAACTTAGGAAGAGTTTAAGGGGGCATCTTGGCCGAAGGTCATTCGCCGCTGGCGCAATTCGAAATCAAGCCGTTGGTCCCCTTCGAGATCGGCGGCATCGACGCCGCCTTCACCAATGCCTCGCTTTCGATGGCGATCGCGGTCGCCGGCATCACCGCTTTCATGATCCTCGGCATGAGCCGCGCGGCGATCGTGCCGGGAAGGCTTCAGGGCTTGGTCGAAACGATCTACGAATTTATCGCCAACATGCTGCGCGAAAATGCCGGCGATGCCGGGCGGAAACTCTTTCCCTTCGTCTTTTCGCTTTTCATGTTCATTCTGTTCTGCAACCTGATCGGCCTTTTCGGCGCCTTCACGGTGACGAGCCATATCATCGTCACCTTCGCTTTGGCCCTAATGGTTTTCCTGCTTGTCACCTTGGTCGGTTTCTGGCGCCACGGCCTGCATTTCCTCGGCATCTTCCTGCCGCAGGGAACGCCCGCCCTCATGCTGCCGCTAATGATCCCGATCGAGATCGTGTCCTATCTCATCCGCCCGGTCAGCCTTTCGGTGCGATTATTCGGCAACATGGTCGCCGGCCATGTCATGCTGACCGTGATCGGCGGTTTCGTGGTCAGCCTGGGCGGCTATTTCTTCTTGCTGGGCGGCATGCCCCTGGTCTTCATCGTCGCGATCTTCGCTCTCGAATTGCTGGTCGCCTTGCTGCAGGCCTATGTCTTCGCCATCCTGACCTGCATCTATCTCAACGACGCCCTGCACATGTCCCATTGAGGGGGCCTTTGCGGGCGAAAGCTTTTCCCACCCAACCCTGACGAAAGGAACATCATCATGGATCTCGAATCGGCAAGAATGATCGGCGCGGGTCTCGCGGCGATCGCCCTTGGCGGCGCCGGCGCCGGCCTCGGCGCGCTCTTCGGCGGCTATATGCAGGGCGCCTTCCGCAATCCGGACGCCCAGTCCAAGCTGAAGGTCAATCCGATGCTGGCCTTCGCGCTGATCGAGGCGACCGGTCTTTTCGCCCTGATCATCGCCTTCATCATCCTCTTCGTCTAATCCCGGGGCTTGGCGCCCGCGCGCGGAGGATTCCATGCCGCAACTCGATCCCGCCGTCTTTTCCTCCCAGCTCGTCTGGTTGGCGATCTTCTTCGTCGCGCTTTATGTCTTGATGGCGCGCCTCGCCCTGCCCAGGGTCGAGGCCGTCTTCGCGCGGCGCAACGAACGGATCGCCGGCAATCTGGCGCGGGCGGAAGCGCTGAAAAGCGAGGCGGCGGCGATCCTCGCGGCTTACGAAAAAGCGATCGCCGAGGCGAAAGCCTCGGCCCAGGCGCAAGCTTCCGCCAATGCGGCCGAAATCGCTGGGATCGTCGCCGCGCGCGAAGGGGAACTCGGTTCCGCCTTGGCGGCGAAGACGGCGGCGGCCGAAGCCGCCATCGCTAGCGCGAAGGCGAAGGCGATGCGGGATATCGAAATCGTCGCCGGCGAATTGGCGGCGCTGATGGCCAAGCGCGTCGCTGGCCTCGAAATTCCGGCCGGCGCGGCGGCTTCCGCCATCGCCGCCCAAGATCGGGGAGCCTAAGCCATGGAACACGAAGCGAGCTTCCTCGCCGATCCCCATACTTGGGTCAATGTCGGCCTCGTCATCTTTATTCTCGTCGCCGGGCCGAAGATTTGGAAAGCCTTGGGCGCCATGCTCGATCAGCGCGCGCTCCGCATCAAGGCGATGCTGGACGAAGCGCAGAAGCTCCGCGACGAGGCCGAGGCTCTGCTCGAAACCTATCGCCGCAAGCAGCAATCGGCCAAGGATGAGGCCGAGGCTATCCTTTCGGGTGCCCGCGCCAGCGCCGAACATCAGCGCCGCGAAGCTATGATCGCGCTCGACGCCGCTCTTGCCCGGCGCGAACGCGCGAGCCTCGAAAAAATCGCGCAAGCCGAAGCCGCGGCCTTGGCCGAAGTGAAGCGCGAGGCGATCGATATCGCCGCCGCCGCCGCGCGGAAATTGATCGTCGAGGGATTGGACGAGGCCAAAGCCTCCGCCCTTGTCGACCGCGCCATCGTCGATATGGAAAAGCGCGTCAACTGACCCCGC
>CAYQAG010000033.1:0-21506 GCA_964415425.1 uncultured Rhodospirillaceae bacterium
AAGCCAGCAGTGGGGCGATTCTTATCGCCAATCCTCATAAGACGACGACGATCCTGGGAAATTTCAAAGACGATACCGGCCTCATAATCGTCGAACTCGGCTATTCCAAAACTCTAGATTTCGATGCGAAGATCGGCGGGTTCAACCTTCTTAATACCCCTGATTATCTTTATCGCGGAAGCGATGAGTTTTGGGTCCGATACAATAAGCCTTTCCTTGACAAAGCCATCGAACGCAGTGACGATATTTTGCTGGCAACGCCATTGGAGCCTCGATATATGTATAGCAAAGGAAAACTCACTGGCTTCGGTCGGGAGATCAAATATCTAAAGAGCAAGGGATATCGTTACGATCAAGCAACCAATCGCATGATAAGAGGAGATCAAAGCCATGGAGAACCCTAGATTCACCGCCGCTATAGCTCATAACGAACCGAGAATATTAGCCATGGGCTTTGAACTTAATAAAGACAGCACAGATGAAGATTATCGCCAATATCGGCGCGGCGATTTTGCATTATCATTATTCATAGAAAGATATGAAGAAGATCTTTCTATACATTTTGCTTACCTACTTGACAAGAGCATCAAAAAAGGTGGGGCTCGTGTCGGTTATACGATAGATTATTTGATGCAAATTCTAGATCAAGATTTATGGCTGCGCTACCAGAATACGCTTGAAGAAGATTTCGATCAGCCACTTTCCTTATTTCTCGACTTCTTTGAAAAACACGGTAGCCAATTCTCTCAATTCCCTCTACCGCAGCCCTTACGGTCTCAATATCGCGCAATGGGAAAAGCCGATCCTATGGCCAACTGGACCGGCTATGACGACCCTTCAGCCATGGATGAGTTGCCGCCTTATATGGAAAAGATTTCCTGATCTTAGATTCCTGCACTCTTACCCCGCAAATATGCTTATCTGCTAGAGAAGGGCTATCGTTATGACCCGGCAACCCATAGGATGGTTAAATAGGAGTGGACCATGCAGGAACCGAATTTCGATGCCTTCATTGCGCGGCATGAGCCGAGAATTTTTGCCTTAGGCTTCGAATGCAATGATGCCATGACGGGCGAGGATTATCGCCAGTATCGGCGCGGCGATTTTGCCATAGATATATTCATCGACAGATACGAGCCGAATCTGTTCATAATTTTCGGCTACTTGCTCGACAAGAACGATAAGAAAAACCGTGCCATGGTCGTTTATACGAAAAGGCATCTCTTGAATGCACTTGATAAACCTTTATGGAATCAATACACGACAACAAGTGCAAAGGATTACGACGGAACTCTTTCTATATTCTTGGAGTTTCTGGAGAAATACGATCACCTAATTTGCCAGTACCCTCTGCCGGAGCCCTTGCGTACTCAGTACAGGGAGAACATGAAGGCCGCTGCTATTCCCGGCGTCAATCCCGATAACGACCCTTCGACCATGGATCGCCTGCCGCCTTATATGAAAAAGATTTCCTGATCTGAGGTTTCCGCGCCCTTTACGCTGCTTTCCCGGAACAGAAGGATTATGGATATGCCGGTGATCATCAAGAAGGAGGGTGACCCGCTCGACCCGAAACATCCCTTCGCGAGCGGCGCGCTGATCGTCTTCGGCGGGAAACGTCTCGCTATCTTACCCAGGCCATCGACCGCGAAACCGGCCGAAGAGCAGGCGCCGGGCCAGGAGACGATGGCGGCGGATAAGGCAAAGCCGGAAGAAAAGGCTTAATCCTCTAGCCGCGATTGCGCGTTTCGCTCCCAACAGGAGCGAAGCGGGGCATCGTCGAGGGCGTCGCCGGTCAGGCAATGATCGAACCCCTCGCCTATCATTCGCAAAACCGCCGGCAATTCGATTACACGGCCTATGACATGCTGACGAACCTCGCCTTCGGCGCGGCCTTGGGCGACGGACTTCATACGCGAAAAGGTTGGCTGCAGTTTCGGCAGATGTCGATACGCTGACGACGATCTACGTCGAGGATGGGCGGAAAGCGTCGCTGCCGCTTTCGAAGAAAAAAGCCGAAGCTCCCAGTCCGTCCCCCAGAGGAGATGGTCAACCCCCATCCAGGGATACGCCCGCCGGCGGTTTCTCATTCCCGGTCGGCAGGGGGATTCCGGAAGCTTCGGCCTCCTTTACTATGGACCTTGGCCTCCTCGAAATCAATAGCGGAAAGCCTCGAGATTAGCGGCTGCGATATCCGCCACAACGCGGCCGCGCGCAAATGCCAAATCGCGCCCGATGGAGGCGAAGGAGATCGAGGAATTGGCAGCACGGATTCGCCGGCAATCGAGATCGGTAATCTTGCGGCCGAGAGGCGCACCATCGTTCATTGACCGAATCGCATCGTGAAGAGGCCAAAGCATGCCTAACAATCCCGACATTGCCGCCGTGAACAAGAAAAGCCATTCCCATGGGAATGGCCTTCCCGACATGCGAGACGAGACGGCGGAGCATCGTAAGAGATTGCGACGCGCCGATCCCTTAGCATCCGATTTCGATCTGAGGCGTCGTGCCGCTTCGGAATTAGAAGCGGAGCGGCGTCGAGCTATCCTCATCGAAAAGCGCGCGCACCTCGTCGATATTCGAGCGAAGCGTGCGCGGACCGAAGAAATCGGCGCGATCCTGGCAGCCGGCATGGCCGAGACCGAGGCTGAGGCCATTCGCGCCCTCAATGTCGGAAGCGGAAAAACGTTTCACGGCGCCGGAAAATCCGTCGATGCCATGGCGAACGGCCTTTTCCGCCACCTTGCGGGATCGATGATCCAAGCGCTCAAGAAAGGCGGCAATGATCGTTACTTGCGCATCCTGTCCAAGGAAAGTCTTCGCGATATCGCCCAGGAAATGTCTCGCCTCGGCGATAATCGGCAAGCTCCGAGCGGAAACAAGAATGCCGCCGAGATCGCCGCCATTTTCGATAAATACCTCGAAGCGGCGCGTCTTCTGCAGAATAAGGCCGGGGCCTGGATCGATCGTCGGGCGGGCTATATTGCCGTCCAGTCGCATGACATGTTTCGAATCGCCAGGGCCGGTTTCGAGAAATGGCGCAAGGTCATCGAACCGCTACTCGACGAATCCACGTTCGAGGGCATCGCCGATCGCGACGCCTTCCTGCATGACGTCTTCAAGGCGCTTTCGACGGGCAAGCATCTGAAAATTCACGGCAAGAACGATTGGCTCGCCAAGGCGGCAATCGGCTCCGGCAAGTTTGCAAGGCGCGTGGGGCAAGGCCGGGTTCTGCATTTCAAGACTGCCGATTCCTGGTGCGATTATAACGAGCGCTTCGGCGAAATGTTCCTGCTGGATGCCGTCATCGGGCATCTCAATCGCGCCGCGAAGAACACGGCCCTGATGCGAGTCTGGGGTACGAATCCGGAGGCCGCCTTCCTTAGGCAAGTCGAGCCGCTGGATAACTGGCGCGGGACGGATAAGATTCTCGGCGAAGCCGAGTTCGATCACCTGACCGGGGCAGCCTCGATTCCAGCCATTCCGACCCTCGCCAAATGGACGAATATCAGGCGCATTCTCCAAAGCACGGCGAAGCTCGGCGACGTTTTGATCCCTTCATTCCCGGATATCGCCATCCGCGCCGCAAAGCTCAAGCATAACGGCGCCAATTATCTCGAAGCCCTGGATGAAGGGTTTCGCAATATCCTGCATGATCGCGACAACGCGGAGCGGCTTGAGATCGCCGATCTGATCGGAATCGGCATAACCGGCCTGTTAGGCGGGATTCTGGGCCAATTCAGCGCGACAGATGATTGGCCGGGGCATATCGGCAAGCTCCTGGATGTATTCTTCAAGGCGAACAGTCTCACCTGGTGGGCGGATTCGCAGGCAAGCGGAATTGGATTCATGCTCTCCAGGAACCTTGCCAATCGCCGTCACCTCGCCTTCGACGCCCTCGATCCCGACCTCGCCGACAACCTCAATCGCTATGGCATCGGCGAGCGGGAGTGGGAATCGATCCGGCAGGCCAAGGTCGGAACCGCCGAGGATCAACGATTCCTGACCCCGGATGCGATCGAAGCGCTGGACGATGCCGCGATCCGCGCCTATATCGGCGATTCCGAGGCTGCGCCAGAAAAGATCGCCGCCGCGCGCGGGAAATTGCGGTCCGATTTCGAGACTTATTTCGTCGATCAGACCGGCGAAGCAATGGTCATGGCCGGCGCGCGGCGACGTGGCTCGATCAGCGAGGCTGTGCGCTTCCTCATGCAATTCAAGGCCCATGGCATAACCTTCATCAATCGATCTGCTGGTCGCGAGTTGAAGCGCGGCGATTTCGCGGCCCTGCAGCACGTCCTGAATATCGGCCAGTTCATGCTGACGATGACGGCCCTCGGTCATGTCTTGCGCATGGCTAAGGATCTT
This sequence comes from uncultured Rhodospirillaceae bacterium, assembly GCA_964415425.1. Lineage (GTDB taxonomy): Bacteria > Pseudomonadota > Alphaproteobacteria > Dongiales > Dongiaceae > Dongia. Next base: position 4,369 of record CAYQAG010000033.1, read on the forward strand.
ACCCAGGGGCGAGATCCGCGCGATCCGAAGGACTGGGAAACTTGGCTTTCGGCGATGGCGCAGGGGGGCGGGCTTAGCGTCTATGGCGATGCCCTGTTCGGCGAGTTCCATCGCTTCGGTAAGGGAGCCTGGGAAACGAGTGCCGGCACTATCGGCGATTTCGGCCGTATCTGGGCTGCGGTCATCCGCGGCGAGGATACCGGGGCCGATATCCTGCAGAACGTCAAAAACCGTGTACCGTTGCTTAATCTTTTCTATACGCGAATGGCGCTCGATTATCTCTTTCTCTATCGCATTCAGGAATCGATGAATCCCGGCTATCTGCGGCGGATGGAAAAAACGATCGCGAGAGAAAACAGGCAGAGGTTTCTCTTACCGGCGTCGGGCATGAACCGTTCCCGCCAATCTACATTGTAGGTGCTTCAGAAGAGGCAAAATTCGCAAGGATCCGATTCTGGAGATCGCCGCGCTCACGCCAAGCGGATCGCATAATATTTGCGGACGGATTCGATCGTTTCCCAGGTGCCGGCAAACCCGCGCGGAATGACGAAGGCGTCGCCGGCGGCGAAGGTTTCGGCATGGCCGGATTCGTCGGTGATGACGATGCGGCCGGCGAGCAGATGGCAGAATTCGTCTTCCTCGTAGAGGATGCGCCATTTGCCGGGCGTCGATTCCCAGATGCCGGCGAAAAACTTGCCCTGGCCGTCGCTATAGAAATTCCGCGTCCGCGTTTCGGGAGCGCCGGCCAGAATACGTTCCGGTTTTCCCGATTCCGCCGGCGGCGGATCGCGATCGAAACGAATGAGAGAAATCGTCATGGATTGGTTCCTTCCGTTCATAATTCCGATTCTTTCCGACCGCACGATCTTCCGGACTTGACCGCGGAATCGGTCTTGCCATCGTCGCACCCGGGTTTATGGTCGGGGCTGCGCCCTTCCCCGACCGATCTTGCCATCCGGCGAAAGCGACGGAAACCCTTATGAACGGAAAACCCGATTATTCCAGCGCGGTCTCGCCTTGGCGGCAATTATGGCAGGGCGAAATCGGCCTTTATTGCCTGCTCATCAATCTTGGCTTCGGGCTTCATGCCATCGATACGTTCCTGGTTTCGACCATCATGCCCGACGTCATCGCCGAGATCGGCGGCGCGGCCTTTTATAGCTGGACCAGCATGCTCTACATGCTGGCCTCGATTCTGGGCGGAGCGGCCGCCGCGCCGCTCGCGCATCGGTTCGGCGGCAAGCGCGCTTACGAGATCGGCATTCTCGCTTTCCTCTTAGGCTCGCTGCTCTGCGCGCTCGGGCCGCAAATGCCGGTTCTGCTCCTCGGCCGCCTGGTGCAAGGTTTCGGCGGCGGAATCTTCGTCTCGCGCGGCATGGCCATGATCGGCGAATTGTTTCCGACCCATCTCAAGAAACCGATCCTTGCCCTCGTCAGTTCGACCTGGGGCGTCGCTGCTCTGGTCGGCCCGGCCTTGGGCGGTCTCTTCGCCGAGATCGGCTTCTGGCGCGGCGCCTTCTGGATCAATATGCCGCTCGCTTTCCTCTTCCTGTTCCTGGCAAGACGGCATTTGCCGGCACGGCGCCCGCCCGCGCAAGAGAGCGGCGCTCTTGCGCCCTTCCCCTTCGCGCAGCTCGGCCTCTTCAGCCTCGGCCTCATCGCGCTCGGAAGTTCCGGGGAATGGCGCCAAGCTTGGCAAAGCCTGCTCGCCATTCTCATGGCCGGGTCGATGCTGGCCGCGGCCTTCGCGCTCGATGCCGTCGCCAGCCATCGCCTGTTCCCGCGTCGGCCGCTTGCCATCTCGACCACGACCGGGGCCGCTTATTGGGTCATGTTCCTCTCTTCCGTCACCCATACGATGATCGGCGCCTTCCTGCCGCTTGCCATGCAGAGACTCTACGGCCTCGATGCGCTTGCCGCCGGCTACGCCACGGCCGCTCTCGCCTTGGGCTGGACCGGCGCCGCCGTCTTCAGCGCTAAATGGCAAGGCCGGCTGGCCGATGCCGCCATGATCGGCGGGCATGGTCTTGCTGCCCTGGGCCTTTTCGGGCTAGGCTTCGGATTGGGCCGGATGCCGGTCGAATTTCTCGTGCTCGGCAATTTCGCGATCGGCCTCGGGATCGGTGCCTCCAATCTGCATCTGGTCGCGGCTGCGATGCGCTTCGCTCCCATCGCCGAAAGCGCAATCACCGCTTCGGCCATGCCGCCTATCCGCTCGCTCGGCATCGCCTTCGGCGCGGCAGGTGCCGGCGCCATCGCCACCATGGCCGGGCTTGACGATCGCTTGGCCGCAGCCGATGTCGCCCGCGCCATGAGCTGGATCTTCGGCATCGGCCTTCTGGCGCCGCTCGGCGCTTTCGCCCTCAGCCGGCGTTTCGTCGAGCTCGCGCGCCGCCGCGAAAACGAGTCCAACGCGGACCAAAAACCGACTTGACTTTTCGCAGCTGCAGCATAATATTGTGCACTGCGGCAGCACCCTCCCCTGACGACGCTGCCGTTTTGCGCCCCATCGGGGCGCTTCCTCCCAGAACTTGGGCCGTGCCTTTCGGCACGGCCCTATTTTTTTGAATAAAATCAGGGCTCTGGCAGTGTCTCGGCCCCCTCGCCGAGCGGGCGCTGCATGAGGACGGAATCGACCCAGCGGCCGAATTTATAGCCGATCGCCTGGAAAGTTCCGGTCAGGGCGAAGCCCAAAGCGGCATGAAGTCGGATCGAGGCCGTATTGGCGCTATCGCCGATCACGGCGATCATCTGCCGCTTGCCGAGGGCGGTCGCTTCCGTAATGAGGCGCGCGAGAAGAAGACGGCCGAGACCGCGCCCCTGCCGATCGGGGCGGAGATAGATCGAATCCTCGACGCTGAAGCGATAGGCGCTGCGCGGGCGATAAGGCCCCGCATAGGCATAGCCGAGGATGGAGCCCGGCCGATCTTCGCCGCGCCCCGTCGGCGCCACGGCGACGATATAGGGAAAATTCTCGGCCGTCAGATTTTGCCAGCGGCGGAACATTTCCGCTTCGTCGGGCGGGATTTCCTCGAAGCTGGCGAGACCGTAATTCACATGATGGGCATAGATGGCGGCGATGGCCGCTATATCCCCGGATTCGGCCGGGCGCAGAATCGGCGTAGATGAGATGCCGGTCATGGCCGGATCAGCGCCGAGGCCGCTTGGCCCAGCCCGGCGACGAGCGCGCCCAGGCAAGCCTTGAGACGATCGAAGCCGTCGGTCTTGGCAAGCGAATCCTCGTCGAGATAAAGCCGGCGATTGATTTCGATCTGCAGCGCATGGACGCCCGCGCGAGGGTTTCCGTAATGTTGCGTGACGAAACCGCCGGCATAGGGATCGTTGCGCCGGATTATAGCGCCCGTGCCCGCGAGGAAGGCTTCGACATGAGCCGTCACAGCCTCGGCGCAGGAAGCGCCATGGCAATCGCCGAGTACGAAATCGACACGACTGGCGCCCCGATCGCGATCCTCGGCGGCGCCGATCGACGGCATGGAATGGCAATCGAGCAAAAGGCAAAAGCCGAAGCGGTCGCGCGTCTGCGCGATCAGATCGGCCAGAGCGGCATGATAGGGACGATAGCAAAGTTGCAGTCGTCGCTCGATCTCGCCGATCGCCAGCCGCCGAGCGTAAATCTCCCGATCGTTGGCGGCGCGGCGCGGAATGACGCCGAGACCGGCCAGGACGCGGGGCGAAACGCTATTGGCGCCCGCCGGCAAAGCCGCATCGAACATGGCGGGATCGAGCTCCAGCGCCTCGCGATTGACGTCGCAAAAACTGCGCGGGAAAAGCGCCCGCAGAAGCGGCGCGCCGCAATCCGGACCGGCCGCGAAGAGTTCGTCGACGAAGCGATCCTCGGAACGGCGCAGCGCTTCGATATCGACGGCGATGGCGGCAAGAAATTCCGGGGGATAATGCCGCCCGCTATGGGGCGAGGTCAGGACCAGCGGCCGGCGCGGCGCGCGCGGCGCCAGGATTTCGATCGGAGATGGCGCCGAAGGTTCCGCGAACGGGGGCCGGGCCGGCGCGAAAGCGGGGGCGGAAGCGAAATCGGCTGTCATTCCGGGCATCCATTCGCCGGATCGATCCGGCTTGCATTCGATGTTGGGGGATGCTAATGCCCAGCCCGATCGCGATCAAGACGGCGGATCGTTCCGCCGAAGCCGGAACGGCAAGATCGGGCGCGTAGCTCAGCGGGAGAGCACTACCTTGACATGGTAGGGGTCACAGGTTCAATCCCTGTCGCGCCCACCATTGCCGATCGCAATTCGCGGCGATGGGACGATGGCTCCGCGCGGTTAGGGCGAAATCAACCCGAGATGAATGGCGACGGCGACGGCATGGATCTTGCTGAAGACGCCGAGCTTGCGCATGGCATTGGCGACATGGAATTCCACCGTGCGCGACGCGATGCCGAGAATCTCGGCCGTCTCCGGATTGGTCTTGCCGCGGCAGGCCCAGACCAAGCATTCGAGTTCGCGATCCGAAAGGACCGGTAAGTCCCGGCTGTCTTCCGCTCTATTCTGGCGATGCCGATCGGGTAGGCCGCGCAGCGCCAGCATGCGCTCGTGATAGAGCGCACCCGCCAGCCGCAGCCAGATCGGAAGGCGATCGGCTTGGGTCAATTCTTCCCGGCCGTCGGGCCAATAGAAGCTCACGAAGGAGGAAGACGGCCGCCCTGTCGCATCGATTCCATGGCAGGGGACGACATAACCCTGGCGGAAGCCGAAATCGGTCGCGAGATCGAGCAGCCGGCGCGCATGGCCCTTGACGCCCCGATGCGGCTGGCTAGCGCGCCGGAAGGGCAAGCAATCCGACCAGAGGAACGGCGAATTCCCCGTTGCCGCGCGGCGGACGACGGGATCGTAACCGACGAAATCCCCAGCGATATAGGTTGCGACGAAATCGGCCGGCACGGTCGTGACATAGAACGGCAAGGCCTCGCCCGAAAGCGGCACGCGCTGAAGATCGATATAAGAGCAGCAGGCGAAACCCAGCGATCGCCCGAGTCGATCGATCATCGGCTGCAAAGCCGCGATATCGCGGCTATCCGCGATCGCGTTCAGCGCATCTTCCCATTCGCGCCGCATCCCCACATCCTCCCTCGCCGGCATCCCCCGCCGGCAAACAATCGGAGATTCTCACTATACTCGTGTATCGTATAGCATCATGGGACCGCGCGATCGTCCTGGCAACTCATTGATTATTAATCGTAATCTAGTCATGGATTTTCTTGCTAAGGTAAATTTCTGGTTACGTTAAATCTATACTCATAGTAATGAAAATTATCTAATTTATACTTATAAACTGCATATTCACTGCGAATTACCCCAGCTATTCTTAGGTCATTACGCACTCGATCATAAAAAAAATCACTCAACGCACACTTGATAAACGACTATCGATACTCCTGGATGTCGATCGACCATAAGAGTGATATCGCTAGTCATCGTTTTTCTGCGCAACCAGTGTAGCAGAGAAAATTGAACTTAGCGAAGACAGCAGCAGAGATCATCAGTGCCACTCACAGATGTCGCATGAACTCAATAATTCCTGGAATTGCGGTTAGAACGAATAGCATGGGAACAGACAAAGGCATGCTGGCTATTAAGTTGCTTGGCGCTCTCGCCATCGGAATCAGCGATCGCCTTGTCGAAGCGGCAGAACACATTATGGGCCATACTGGCGAAGCTGCGGCAGCAATAGTTCAAATTGGCCTTACGCCAGGGTTAAACATAAGAAAGTTGAGTAAAATCCTGGCACTCAGTCATTCTGCCACTGTTCGCCTAACGATGCGCCTAGCATCCTCGGGATACCTCTTACGTCATGCTGGGAATGATCGACGGGAAGTCGGGCTTACATTGACGGGATCGGGAAAAGCGGCAATGCGTCTGTTACAAAAAGAGCATGGCCAAATTCTCGCTACGGCAATTAACGATCTGGCCCCATCCGATCTTAACCATTTCAGCCATTGCCTGAGACTTATCCTAAAACGACTGCCTCGCAACTCAGTAGAATCAATAAGAATCTATCGCTATTGCAGCAAAAGCGCAGATACATGAAATGATCTCGCATCCTGCCCGACGGGTGTGAAAAACCCATTACACATTCAGCTCATGCGTGACTAAATACCCTTCCCCTTTTGGTACAAACAATTATTAATGATTAATAGCTCGTCTAAGATCGCTACCTTTCACGTTGCCGTATCGCATTGCCAATACCGGATGCCGTATAAAATTATAGACACAGCTAGAAAAATAATATATGCACAGATCATATATCTTTTAACCTAGGCTTGGGAGGTTAACTAGCAACGAAAACAGTGCTGCCCCGAGGATCGATAGGCAAATCAATGATAACGCGGCCTTAAAGCGCAATCTCGCGTTACTGAAGGATTGATATTGACTGCCATTGCACAGACGGTTCCTTGCCTCGCCATTTGCCGTTTATTACATATTCTGACGAGTCGAACGGAGGGAAGATCGTATGAAAAAGCCGGCAAAATCTTCGAGTAACCACAACGCGGGACCAGAGCTTTTGGATTCGACATCCGCAAACCAAAAACTTGCGCCGCCCACTACATCCAATTCTGCCGACCTGCAATCAGTTATCGCTCAACTTCGCTACCTGCAAAGCGAAACGCGGCGCCTTAAGCTGCGCGAAGCGCAACATTTTTTGAGCTGCGCTGAATTGGACATTCTGGAGAGAATTGCTGCTGGGCAAAGCATGCCAAGCCGCAATGAAGCTAGATCATCGAAAGCATCCGAGATCGGATAACCTTGAGTCCTCATTTGTTTCTTTTTGAACGACAATCGCTCTTGGATTCGATTAGGGGCTCGGAACGGTCTTAGGAGACGACACGGCGACCGGCGATCTTGGACATGACGGCTGGGTATGTAATAGAGAAAGCCCTCGCTCCGGAAAACTCCGCTTGATTGGCATTTTGCCTTTCGGCATCTTCGGACGAGCATCGACGCGGCGAATCTTGACAGGACAGAGCGCCGGTCGGACGACGTGATCCAGCCGCGGCGGGATACCTTCGGAAAAGAAATCCAACCACTCGTCCACCAATCGACGTAAATAAAGTCGAGGCATTTCGCTGAAATGCTCTAGTTTTTCGGTCTCGCCAAAGGCTGCTTCATCGTGCTGAGTAACATAAAAATTATGATCGGCAGAGACATGCGCCGGACAGAGAACACTGGGATCAGTACGGCTCCCGAAATTCTCGATAGTTTTCCTAGCCATTTCCTGCCAGATGCCTGCAGCCCGAGAGAAAACCGGCTCCAGCTTCGACCGATCGCCGATCTCAGCAGGCGGCTGGCCATGAAAATTGATACAAAGTTCCCGGCACATCGTGGCAAAACCGAAAATATCGGACGCCTGATTCATGCAAATGACCGGCGCATCATTCGAGGGGTCGTAGAGAGGATCTTCCGGATTCATCGCGTGAGGATAGAAACCCACGAGATCAAAATCTGGAAACCGCGTAGGAACTTCCGTGACCGGACATTTCAACAGCAGTTTCGAGGAAAAAACCGATTCTCCCGGTTGCTTCAAATTGCCGAGAAAAACCGACGAAAGAAAACCGATTACTTCGGCAACGGTCTCCGTCGGATTCTGGCCGGCGCGTCGACGCGGAACATAAAGGCAAGAGGTTACGACATGAGATTCCAAGAGTTGGACGAAATGTCGATGCGCCGCCAGCCAATCCTCCCGGTTTTCCACAATGGCGATCATATAGCGCCGCAAGGCAAATTCTCGCTTCCCGAATAGGCATCCCAGATCTTTGCTGAACCAATGTTTAATCTGCTCCAAAATTCCGGCATCGCAATCGCCTTGACTTCCCCAGATCACCATCGCGCCCTCCATCCCTGGATCGTTAAGTTAATGGTTGCAACGTCATAGTATATGTAGGACACATGCATTATCATATACAAACGAAAAGCCTCGTTAACAAAATCAAAAGCAACCAACTTTATATTCGGAATTTGCCACCCCTGAGCGCCATCGTTAGCTAAAGACGATCAATTAATTATTGCTTTTTGACGCTGCGTTGGGTATGTCTGTGCGGCGCATGGATTCCACACAAGATATTGAGCGAGGCAACATGCAACTCACCGAAGCGACACGGGTTAAGAACCTGCTTGGTGCGCTTAGCATCGGCATCGGCGACAAGATCGCGGCGGCGGCAAGCCAAAGCCTAGGCTATTCCGGCGAAACGGCGGCGGCAATTATCCAGATCGGCACCATGCCCCGAATGTCCATAGAGGAGTTAAGCAAAGCCTTAAAGCTGAGTCACTCGGCAACCGTCCGGCTTGTCGCGAAACTCACCGAGGCCAAGCTAGTCAGGCGAGTTGCCAGCAAGGATCGCCGCGAAGCGCGGCTTGTTCTTTCGAGCCGCGGCAAGACGGTCATGACCGGCATGCTGAACGAGCGCAGACAGATCCTCGATAATTTGACGCGCGATTTAAGCGCTACCGATCTCGCGCAATTGGGCTGCTTTGTCGAAACTATGCTCCACCGCATTGCCGACACGCAGCAAGATGCGATTTATGTCTGTCGCTATTGCAATGAGGCGAGTTGCCCGCAAGACCGCTGCCCGACAATTCCGCTGGCCCCCCTGATCGATGGCCGCTATTGAAGCAGCAGGCGATAATAGGCCTATTGAGTTGCTTTTATATATGTAATCCGCATACATTCTTTGAGACAAGAGGTGAGAAATGACCTACACCAATTGGGATTATGTTTCCGAGCGAGACATTGCGGCCGGCGAGAAGGGAATAATCGCGCGGCAACCTATCCCGGCGGGAATCATTGTCGGCATATACGATGGTCTCTTGGAGGTCTTCGAGATCGATAAAGAAGAGCGCCTGAAGGACCGCGAGGCCCACAAATTCATCGTTCAGATTGCCAGAAGCGACAACCTGCTTTATGGGCTTATCAAGCGGGATGGTCGCAGCGGCATCGGCTTCATTAATCACTCCTGCAAGGCCAATATCGTCGCGCGCGATCGCATCGTGCTCGTTGCCGAGAGAGACATTGCCGCCGGCGAGGCTTTGACCATCGATTATACGAAATGGGATTTCGTTCACGAGGGCATACCCTGTTGGTGCCCCAATCCCCGTTGCCTGATCTGAGACGGCCTGACGAGGTAGATGGCGATGCTTAAGCGGCTTTCGATTTCAGGCATCGTCATGGCGATTTCCGCGCTCGGCTTTCTCGAAGCGGCGATTTATGGATTCTCCTTTCCCTATTTCTCCCTCGTTCTGGCCGAGATGGGGCTTTCGCCCACGATGATCGGTCTCAATACGACTTTGGGCGCGTTGAGCGTGCCGGTCATCGGCCTGATCGCCCCGCGACTGATGCTGCGCCTCGGCTATCGTCGTTTCGCGATGGCTTGTTTCGCTCTCGCCGCGCTCGCTTTCGGCGGATTGTTGGTCGGCGATCTCGTTTTCCTCTGGTTTGCGATGCGGCTTATCCTCGGCCTCTCCTTCGGCGGCCTCTGGATCGTGACCGAAGCTTGGCTCAATCATGTCGTCGCCGATGCCCAACGCGGACGCTGGAATGCCGCATTTCAGATGATCTACTCGATCGGCTTCCTAGCCGGTCCCAGCCTGACCTATGTGGTCGGCTTCGGCCGATTGGCGCCTCTCCTGACGATCATCGCCATTGCAACGCTCGGTTTTGCCATCGCCGGAATGGCGCGGGAAGAAAAAACGACCGTCACCGCCGAAACCGAAAGGGTCGATTGGTCGGTCGCTTGGCGCGGTCGCGAGTTGATCGCAATCGCCCTTCTCGCCGGAACGGTCGAGGCCGCGCTCTATACGCTATTGCCGATTTTCGGCATGGCGGGCGGTCTGCCGCAGGAGCAATCGGTCGGCCTGCTCGTCGCGCTTTCGATCGGCGCCATCGGTTTCGCCTTGCCGCTCGGCTGGGCGGCGGATCGCTATCATCGCCGCGGCTTGCTGGCGGGATGCGCCGGGATCGCCGCCGGCGCGCTTTTCCTGCTGCCCCTCGCCATCGCTTTTCCGCTACCGGCTTGGCTTTTGACCATAGCGGCGGGCGGTACGATCATCGGCCTTTACAACCTCGCTTTGATCGTCCTCGGCGAATCCTTTACCGGCAGAGATTTGCCGGTCGCCGCTTCGGCCTTTTCCATGGGCTACGCGATCGGCTCGGCGATTGGTGGAACCTTGGGCGGATTGGTCATGGACGGCTTCGGCAATGCCGCCTTGCCGATCACTTGCGGCGCCTTGCTGCTGATCTATGCCCTGATGCGCGCCGCGCGAATTCGGGCCGTGGCACAGTCATCCGACAACCGATAAAGGATCGACGAAATGACGGCGATAAGGCTCGACCGCTTGAGATCGGCCGACGCCACGGCGTTGGAGGAACTTCGTCGCCTTTACGCCGCCGAAATGGGAGCTCCGCCGTTCGTGGCCGGCGATTTTGCCAAGGAATTGCTGGCCTTACCCCAAGCCTTGGTATGGGGCGCCTTCCGGGAGGCGGATCTGGTCGCCTTCATGATCGTCTTCGACTTGCCGGAAGCCGTCTTCGCCGCACGCTGCGGCATGATCGACGATCTGTTCGTCTTGCCGGCTTGGCGCCAGAAAGGGATTGCGCGCCTTTTGATCGAAGCGGCCCGCGCGCATGGCGAGCAGGCGCAATGGTCGCATCTGCGTTGGCTCGCCCCGCGATCGAACGCATCGGCCAATGCGCTCTATCGAAAAATCGCGGATCAAGCCGATTGGCTAAGTTACGTCATCCCGATCGATTCCCGGAAATCGCCGATTTATGACGCCAAAGGAACAAACCGACGCGTTTAGCCGACGCTAGGCGCGCGCAAAATATGCATTGATCATATTTTTTTAATGATATACCTTCTGGGAGCGTTTGAACTCACAGGGATGGGGGATCAAAATGCGTCGGAGTTCGGATCGAAATGGGACGGTTGCCGAAATTCGGACGGATATCGCGCAAAGCGAGGTTCGGAGAATGAGCGCGATCGCGCTCGACCCTGCCGCGCGCGCGGCCAGCATGGCGGAATTCGCCGCCTTGCATCACCACTTGCACTGCCTGCGCGAGGAAACGGCGCGGCTTGGCCTCGGCGCCGCCGCGCAAATGGTGGGTTGCGCCGAATTCGCCGTCGACGACGCGCTCCGCCGCTGAGCGCGGCAATCGCCGCAAGCCTTGCCGGCGGCCTTGCGGGGCCGAGGGTTCCGGTCTATCGGCGCGCGCTCAATCGGCGAAGGGATCGGTGACGAGGATCGTGTCCTCGCGCTCGGGGCTGGTCGAAAGAAGCGCGACCGGCGCCTCGATCGCCTCTTCGATGCGGCGGATATATTTGATGGCCGTCGCCGGCAATTGCGACCAGTTGCGCGCTCCGTTCGTCGTCTCGCGCCAACCTTCGAGCGTTTCGTAAATGGGTCGCGCCTTCGCCTGAAGATGAGTCGCGGCCGGTAGATGGGCAATCTTTTCGCCATCGATCTCGTAGCCCGTGCAGATTTTAAGCTCGGGCAAGCCGTCGAGAATATCGAGTTTGGTGAGCGCGATCCCGTCGATGCCGGCGATCTTGATCGACCGGCGCACCAGCGCGGCATCGAACCAGCCGCAGCGCCTTTTGCGTCCGGTATTGACGCCGAATTCCTTGCCGCGCGCGCCCAGAAATTCTCCCGTGGCATCGGTAAGCTCGCTCGGGAAAGGGCCGGACCCCACCCGCGTCGTATAGGCTTTCACGATGCCAAGCACATAACCGACGCCGCCCGGCCCCAATCCCGACCCGGTCGCGGCTTGGCCGGCGACGGTGTTCGAAGACGTGACATAGGGGTAAGTGCCGTGATCGACGTCGAGCATCACGCCTTGAGCGCCTTCGAAGAGAATGCGCTTGCCGGCGCGGCGCGCGGCATTGAGTTCGACCCAGACCGAAGCGGCGAAGGGCAAGATTTGCGGCGCGACGGCCAGCAATTCCTCGCGCAGCGCGCGCCCGTCGATCGCCGGCTCGCCCAAGCCCTTCAGCAAGGCATTGTGATGAAGGAGCAGCGCCTCGATCCTCTCGGCAAGGCCCGCGCCATCGGCAAGATCGCAAAGCCGGATCGCGCGCCGACCGACCTTATCCTCGTAAGCGGGGCCGATGCCGCGCCCCGTCGTGCCGATTTTCGCGGCGCCGCGCGATTCCTCGCGCAAAGTATCGAGGCGGCTATGGAGCGGCAAAATCAAGGTCGCCGCTTCGTCGATCGCCAGATTGTCGGGCGAAACGCGGATATTCTGACCGCGTAGGATTTCGATTTCGCGCAGCAGCGCCCAGGGATCGACGACGACGCCATTGCCGATGACGGCGCGCTTGCCCGGTCGCACGATGCCCGAAGGCAGCAGCGCTAGCTTATAGGTCACGCCGTCGATGACCAGCGTATGGCCGGCATTGTGCCCGCCCTGGAAGCGCACGACGATATCGGCGCGCTCCGAGAGCCAATCGACGATCTTGCCCTTGCCCTCATCGCCCCATTGAGCGCCGATCACCGCGACATTGGCCATGAAATCAACTCCGCTTCTTGTTGTCGATGAGGGGTGCGGCGATTACGCGACGGGCAGAACCGCATCGCCGGCCCAGAGATGCGCGCAGCCTTGGCGACCCGCCTCGGCGCGGATATCCGCAACCGCGCGCAATCCCGACACCGTGACCCAGCCTTCGGCGCGCAAACGGATGCCGATTCTATTGGGCGTTCCCAAAGGCAGGAAAATGCGCGGCGGCGCGGCGGCGGCCGGCGACGCGGCGCGCAGAATGTCGAGATAGAAGGAAACGCCCGTCGCCATTTCCCCGGCATGATTGACATAGCGCCCGCCGCGCCCGAATTCGACCGGCCGCGCGCCGCCGATCAGGGAAAAAGCGGGGCCGGTATGATATTCGAAACCGCGATGATCGCTGACATCGAGATTGAGCCTGAGATCGGGCGCCGCTTGGCGAATGCCGGCAACGATATCGGCAAGCCCCGCGCGAAGCATGGCGGCGGGGGCAGGAAGATCGAGAGCGATGAGACGCGGCAAGGCGGTTTCGACCGTACCGGCGAGCGTCATCAATTCCGTCAGGATCGGCGCCTCGCGTCCGGCGCATTCGGCAAGTCCCGCCGCATCCTTGCGATCGAGCGCGGCGACGATCGCGCGTTGCCGCTCATGGGTCATGCCCGGCATTCCGGCGAGAATCGCGCTCGCCAAAGCCGGCAGATTGAGATCGACGACGAGATCGGCGATGCCGATGGCGTTCAAAGCCTCGACGGCGAGCAACAGCACCTCGATATCGGCGGCCGGATTGCCGTCGCCGATCAATTCGACGCCGACCTGGCCCAATTGCCGTTCGGGCAGCATCTGCTCGCCTTTGACGCGCAACACTTGGCCCGCATAGGAAAGCCGCAAGGGGCGCGGCGCCTGGGCAAGCCGGCTCGCCGCGATGCGCGCGACCTGCGGCGTCATATCGGCGCGCAGACCCATCATGCGCTGTGAAACGGGATCCATCAGGCGGAAGGTATGCGCGCTCATGGCGGCGCCCGGCCCGGCCAGCAGCGAATTCTCGAATTCCATCAGCGGCGGCTTCACGCGCCGATAGCCCCAGCGCGCGAAACAGGCCATCAATCTTTCGACGATGGCGGCTTCATGCTCGGCCAAGGGCGGCAACGTATCGCCGAATCCGGCCGGCAACAGATAGGAAGGTCGATCCCCGGTCATGGCTCGGGCTTAGCCGATTTTCCCCCGGCAAGTCCAGCCGGGAAGCCCGGCCAATCGATCAGAATTCGATTTCGCCGCGGATGACGGGAATGGCCGTGCCGGCGATCTTGACGCGTTCGCCCATCCAATTCAGCCACAAATCGCCGCCGCGCGCGGAAAGCTGGCGTGCGCGCAGATCGGCTCGGCCGAATCGTTGCGCCCAATAGGGCGCGAGCAGACAATGCGCTGCACCCGTCACCGGGTCTTCGGGAATGCCGAATTTCGGCGCGAAGAAACGCGAGACGAAATCGATCCCGCCCTCTCCCGGCGCGGTAACGATCAGATCCTTATCGAGCGCGCGGAAAGCGGCGAAATCGGGAACGAGAGCGGCGATTTCCGCCGCATGAGCGAATTCGGCGATATAGGCCCAATCCTCGGCCAGCGCGATCGGCCGCCTTCCGATTGCCGCCGCGATGCGGTCTTCAAGATCGCGATCGGCGATCTTTCGCGCTTGCCGTGCCGGAAAATCGAGTTCCAATTTGTCGCCGCGCCGCGCGACCGGCAGCGGTCCCGATTGCGAATGAAAAACCATCGCCGCGAGATCGGGCGACAAATAGCGCGTGACGACGAAGGCGCTGGCGAGCGTCGCATGGCCGCAAAGCGGAACCTCGGTCGTGGGCGTGAACCAGCGAATATCGTATTCGCCGGATCGACCCGCGCGCGGCACGAAAAAAGCGGTTTCGGCCAGATTGATTTCGGCGGCGATAGCCTGCATGACCGCCGCTTCGGGAAAACGATCGAGCGGAACGACGCCCGCCGGATTGCCGGCAAAGGCGCGATCGGCGAAAGCGTCGATCTGATAAAAGGGCGCACGCATCGGAACCTCACCGCCAGAAGGGGCGAGAAGTCTCCGCCAGAATATCGGCGCGCGAAAGGCCGATATCCTTCAGCATGCGATCGTCGAGCTGCCCCAAGGCCAAGCGCTGGCGGCGCCTTTCCCGCCAGAGCGCCGGTCGGTCGAGAAGCGTCAGGAGAAGAGCATAGCCCCGTGCCCATAGATCGGCGCCGCTCGACAGCGGAAAATCCGATTCCGCCTCTTTGTATCGATACATTGTGGCCTCCATGCGAAAAAATCGGTAGAAGCCGCAATATTGTATTGACAGGATGTCGCGTCAATCGATACATTGTCACCATGACAATGATATCTTGGCAACCCGATATTTCCCGTTTCTCCGGCCCGCTTTATCTGGCGATCGCGGATGCGCTGGCCGAGGATATCCGTACGCATCGCCTGGAACCCGGCATGCGCTTGCCCACGCATCGCGATCTCGCCTACCGGCTGAAAGTGACAGTCGGCACCGTGACGCGCGCCTATGCCGAGGCGGAAAGGCGCGGCCTGATCGGCGGCGAGGTCGGGCGCGGCACTTATGTGCGGGCCGATCTCCGACGCCTCGCGCAAATCCCGCCGCGCGCCGCGAATACGGCTGCGCCGGCGACGGAGGATGGCAGCTTCGTCGATTTTTCGATCAATCTCCCGGCTTCCCAGATCGACGATTCGCTGCTGGCGACGACCTTGGAAAAGATCGCCGGGCGTCCGGGTCTTCTCGATTACCATCATCATGCCGGGTTGATGCGCCATCGCCGATCGGGCGCGGATTGGCTCGCGCAATTCGGCCACGACGTCGCGCCCGAACGCGTTCTAGTCACGGCCGGCGCGCAACACGCGATGACGGCGGCCTTGGGCGCGATCACCGAACCCGGCGATATCGTGCTTTGCGAATATCTCACTTATCCCGGCTTGAAGCGGCTCGCCGATTTTCTCCGCTTGCGCCTGATCGGTCTGCCCATGGATGCGGCCGGCATCGATCCCGAGGCTTTCGATCTCGCCTGCCAGCGCCATCGCCCCAAGGCGCTCTATTGCGTCAACAATATGCAGAACCCGACCGGCCTCGTCGTGCCGATGGAACGGCGCCAAGCGCTCGCCGATATCGCCCGTCGTCACGGCATCAAGATCGTCGAGGACGATGTCTACGGCTTCCTGCTTGGCGATCTCGCGCCGCCGCCGCTTTCTCGCCTCGCGCCCGAGCTCGGCCATTATCTCACCAGCGTTTCCAAATCCATGTCGCCGG
Organism: uncultured Rhodospirillaceae bacterium; assembly: GCA_964415425.1. Taxonomy (GTDB): domain Bacteria; phylum Pseudomonadota; class Alphaproteobacteria; order Dongiales; family Dongiaceae; genus Dongia. The sequence goes on from CAYQAG010000033.1 coordinate 20,193, forward strand.
GCCTGCGCGTCGGTTATCTCGCCATTCCCGAAGGCGCGATCGATTCCTTTGCTCTGATCCTGCGCTCGACCACCTGGATGGCGGCTCCCTTGACCGCCGAAATCGCCGCCGAATGGATCGCCGACGGAACGGGGCGCCAATTGGCCGAGCGCCATCGCCGGCAAGCTGCCCAGCGCCAGCAACAAGCGCGCGCTTTGCTCTCGGATGCCGAATTTTCCGGCCATCCCGCGAGCTTCCATCTTTGGCTCAATCTTCCCGAACCCTGGAGCGCCGATCTCTTCTCTCTCGCCGCGCAGCGCGAAGGCATCGGCGTTTCGCCGGCCGGCAGTTTCGCGATCTCGCGCCAAGCGCCTGCCGCCATCAGGCTTTGCCTCTCCGCGCCGCGCGCGGAAGCGGATTTCCTCTCCGGCCTCGAACGGATCGGCAATTTGCTGAAGCGTTCGCCTAGCGATTTCGGCACCTTCATCTGATTCCATGACGCTCGCTCCCGTAAATCGGTCCCGAGAATTTCGGGACGGCCTTCGCGATACCTTGCCCTTGATGCTGGCCTCGCTTCCCTTCGGCGTGATTTTCGGCGTGGCGGCGAGCGGCCAGGGTCTGCCGCCATTTGCCGTTCTCGCCATGTCGCTTTTCGTTTTTTCCGGCTCGGCGCAATTCTTCGCTATTCTGCTGCTGGGATCGGGTGCGGGACTTGGGATCGTCTGGTTCGCGACGCTCGCCCTCAATCTGCGGCATCTGCTTTATGCCGCGCATCTTGTCGGCCATGTGCGCCGTCTTTCGCAATCCTGGCGATTTATCCTCGCCGTCTTGCTGACCGACGAAACCTTCGCCGTGATGGAACGTCGTTATCGCGAACGCGGCGGCGGCCCCGCCGCGCATTATTATTATCTCGGCTCCTGTCTCGGCATGTATGCGAATTGGGCCTTCTGGACGGCGATCGGCATCTATCTCAACGATCGCGCGCCGGCGATCCAGGATTGGGGCCTGGAATTCGCCATGGTCGTCACCTTCATCGGCATCATAATTCCCGCCTGCCGATCGCGTGCGCATGTCCTAGCGGCTTTGGTCGCGGGCCTGGCCGCCGTGGCCGGCCGCCACCTTCCCTATAATTCCGGGCTGATGCTGGCGGCTTGCGCCGGCATCGCCATCGGCCTTGCCGCCTCCCATTGGGCTTCCCGCCGGCCCACAGATTCGACAAAAATTGCGTTCGACGAAAGGCGCGGATCGTGACCGGCGAGACCCTGTTCCTTGTTCTCTTGATCCTCGGCATGGCGTTGATCAATCTCGCCTTGCGCTGGCCGATCTATCTCTTCG
>CAYQAG010000033.1:21606-30066 GCA_964415425.1 uncultured Rhodospirillaceae bacterium
ATCCTCGGCATGGCGTTGATCAATCTCGCCTTGCGCTGGCCGATCTATCTCTTCGCCGGGCGTCTGCGCTTCTCCCCCGCGATCGAGCGCGCGCTCGGGTTTGTCCCCGTCGCCGTTCTTTCCGCCATCGTCTTCCCGGCCGTTCTCGCGCCCGGGCGCGATTCCGCTCTCGCTCTTGCCTGGAACAATCCCTATCTGATCGGCGCGCTGCTCGCCGCTTTCGTCAGTTGGCGGAGCCGGCGGCTTCTTCCCGCCATCGCGATCGGCATGGGCGGATTCTTCCTCGCCCGCTGGCTGATCGGGTAAAGGGAACTAAATTCATCGATGTTGGGGATATTGCGCGATCGCAAAATCCCATGATAGCCTTCAATATTGGTTGCACATATTGGCCCTCAGGTTTTCGTGCGAGGCGAATATGATGAAGCTCTTTTCGAAACTGCCTCTCTGTTGCGTGCTGTTATGCGCAACTGCAAGTGCTCGCGCCGATACATTGGAGAGTTATAACATTGCTGGCTGGAATATCAGAGCTCTTTCTGACAACGATACTGGAGAATTCAGCCATTGCGCCATGGGCGCGACTTATAACAGTAACATAATTTTAATATTTTCAGTGGAAGCCGATTACATATGGAATCTCAGCCTTGTTAAAGATTCGTGGCGATTAAATATCGGCGACAAATACCGTCTTATCGCGACAATAGACCACTACCCACCCTTCGTTCTGACAGCGAAAGTTGTAGATACAGGGCAAATAGTTGCCGCTATTGACACCGCTGGGCCGTTGTTCCAACGATTCCGCTTCGGCCGCGAATTAACAATAGAAACCGCTAGCGAAACCTTCAGCTTCCTTCTCGACGGCACGGCTCGTGGTTTGACGGAAGTTGTCGCTTGCATAGATCGGCATACGCGCTCGGCTAACAATCTGGGGAGCGATAATCCCTTTATCGGTAACAATCCCAATAACCCTTTTGCCGAATCCGCGCCCGGCGTTTCGTCGCCGACGACTCCAAATTTAGGATATCCCAAAGACGAACACGCGGAGGCCGTTGCTTTTTTTGCCGATTTAATGGCCTCTGCCGATATTTCCGGATATAAAATTCTCCAAGGGGAGGACGTGCCCTCAACGTTACGGGACCAGATCTTGGCTTGGTATGTGGCAGGAATTTTTGGCACACTCGACATCATAAAGAGCTCCGCTGATACTTCGCCAACCACTCTACTTAGCCAGATAGTGGCGCGTTACGCTCAAGGTTGTCGCGGGAAATTCGGCTCGCGGACAGATGCGGAACCCGATGGCAGCGAAAATTTTTTGCCGGGAGCTCGTATGATCTGCGTGAACGGTGAAAACACCTTGGTTACGTATTCTGTACTCATACGACGAGCAGCTGGGGGTTATTACTCGGTGACCAGCACTTCCTTTAGCCCGGAGGACAACACCGCTAACCCCGCCGCTGCGGAATTTATCGAAAAAGTCCGCGCTGCCGCTTTTCAAATTCAATAGCGAATAGACCCAAGTCCGGCAGGCTTTATAACGGCTTAGCGTTTTCTCGTGCCGATCACGGAAAAATCGGCCCTTGTTCGAGGCCGAGCGCTTCGTCGAAGCCCAGCATCAGATTGAAATTCTGCAAGGCCTGGCCGGATGCGCCTTTCACCAGATTGTCTTCGGCGGCGATGAGGATGGCACGGCCCGGACGGCGATCGGCGAAGGCATTCAGAAAGACGAAATTGCTGGCCCGCACATGGCGGGTCTGGGGCGATTGCCCTTCGGGCAGCAGGCGGATGAAACGCGTATCGCCATAGCGCGCGGCGAGCGCCCGGCGAAGATCGGCAAGGCCCGCACCCGGCGTCAGTTTCACATAACAGGTGGCGAGGATGCCGCGGCTCATCGGCATCAGATGCGGCGTGAAGCTGATGGCGACGGCGCGGCCCGCCGCCTGGCTCAAGCCCTGTTCGATTTCCGGCAGATGGCGATGATTGGCGATGCCATAGGCATGGATGCCTTCCGTCACTTCCGCATAGAGGGAGCCAAGCTTTTCCTCGCGCCCCGCCCCGCTCACGCCCGATTTCGCGTCGATGACGATTTCGTCCGGGTCGATCAACCCGGCTTCGAGCAGCGGAATCAGCGGCAATTGCGCGGCCGTCGGATAGCAGCCGGGATTGGCGACGAGCCGTGCCTTGGCGATCTCCGATCGAGCAATCTCGCTCAAGCCATAAACGGCCTCGGCAAGAAGCTGGGGCGCGCGGTGCGCCTGGCCGTAATAGGCGGCGTAAAGAGCAGGATCCTTCAGGCGGAAATCGGCGGAAAGATCGACGATGCGGAGAGGCTTCGGCAATCCGGCCACGCAATCTTGCGTCAAGCCATGCGGCAGGCAACAGAAGACGCCGTCGAGGCCGGAAAAATCGATATCGCCGATCTTGGCGAGGCGCGGCAGAGCGAGGCCGGTAAAATGCGGGAAGATATCGGCCATCACCTTGCCGGCTTGGCGCTCGGCAGTGAGGGCGACGATTTTGAGGCCGGGATGGCGCGCGATCAAGCGCACCAATTCCGCTCCCGTATAGCCGCTGGCACCCAGAATGGCGATCCGCGCCCGATCCATGCCGATCCTTACCTTCCGCACCCTTTGCCGATTATCCGATCGGCGTGTTGGTCATTTCGAGATGCAGGCGATTCCCGGTATAGGGATGTTTCGCGGCGACCTCCTCGTCGAGTTCGATGCCGAGGCCCGGTTCCTGGGACGGGATCACATAGCCCTCTTCCCAGCGGATCGGTTTCTTCAGAATCTTGGAATGAAAACCGCCCCAGGTCTCGATGCTTTCCAGAATGAGGAAATTCGGCGTGGCGGCGGCGAGATGGATATTGGCCGCGCCCTCGACCGGGCCGCAATAGAGATGCGGCGCGATCTGAGCATAGAAGGTTTCGCCCATGGCGGCGATCTTCTTCGCCTCCCATAGGCCGCCGACGCGGCCGATCGCCATCTGCAGGATGGCGGCGGCACGGCATTCGAGCACGCGAGCGAATTCGTATTTGGTGGTGAGCCGCTCTCCCGTCGCGACGGGGATCGAGGTCGCGCGCGCGACGAGGGCCATGTCTTCCGGTTTTTCGGGCGGCGTCGGTTCCTCGAACCAGAGCGGATCGTAAGGCTCCAGCCTTTTCGCGAGGCGAATGGCGCCGGCGGGCGTGAATTGCCCATGCGTACCGAAGAGCAGATCGGCCTTATCGCCCACGGCTTCGCGGATGAGGCGGCAGAATTTGGCGCAGAGATCGAGCGAGACTTGGCTGGGCTGGCGCGGATCGAAGGCCGAATAAGGCGCTGCGGGATCGAATTTGACCGCGGTGAAGCCCTGCGCCGCATATTGCGCGGCGCGTTCGGCCGATTGTTCGGCATTGTGATAGAGACTGTCGTCCTGACCGGCGGCGAGATCGGGATAAAGATAGGTATAGCTCCGCAGGCGCTCATGCACCTGACCGCCGAGCAAAGCATGGACGGGCTTGCCGAGCGCCTTGCCCTTGATATCCCAGAGCGCGATATCGATACCCGAAAGCACGCCCATCAAGGTCACGTCGGGGCGCAAGGTATAGCCCGACCCATAGACCCGTCGCCACAGCGCCTCGATATGGAAAGGATCCATGCCTTCGACGTAACGCTGATAAACGTCGGCGATGGCCTTTTCCATCACCTGCGGACCGAAGGTCGCGCCATAGACCTCGCCGATGCCGGTGATGCCGCTATCGGTCGTCAGCTTGACGAAGATGAAATAGCGTCCGCCCCAGCCGGGGGGCGGATTGCCGACGACGAAAACCTTCAATCCGGCGATTTTCATGAACGCAATCTCCCTCGCTGGCGGGCGTCGATAGTCGAATCAAAGCAAGGCTTCGAGGACCCGGTCGGGCGGTTTATGCCCATCGGCGAAGGTTTTGATGTTGATGATGACCTTCTCTCCCATGTCGATGCGGCCCTCGATCGTCGCCGAACCCATATGCGGCAGCAACACGACATTATCGAGGCGCAGCAATTTCGGATTGACGGCCGGTTCATGCTCGAAGACGTCGAGCCCGGCGCCGGCGATCGTGCCTTTTTCCAACATGCGCGTCAGGGCGTTTTCGTCGACGACCTCGCCGCGCGCCGTATTCACGATATAGCAATGCTTCTGCAATAGCGCGAGACGCCGCGCCGACAGCAGATGATAGGTCGCCGGCGTATGCGGACAATTGATCGAGACGATATCCATGCGCGACAGCATCTGATCCAGGCTTTCCCAATAGGTCGCCTCAAGCGCGCGTTCGATTTCGCCATGCAGGCGGCGGCGATTGTGATAATGGATCGAAAGGCCGAACCCCTTGGCACGGCGCGCGACGGCCTGGCCGATGCGACCCATGCCGATGATGCCGAGCCTTTTGCCGTAGATGCGATGACCGAGCATGCTCATCGGCGACCAGCCGCGCCACTCGCCCGATCGCATCAATCTTTCGCCCTCGGAAAGGCGCCTCGGAACGGCGAGGATAAGGGCCATGGTCATGTCGGCCGTGTCCTCGGTGAGGACGCCCGGCGTATTGGTGACGGTGATGCCGCGCTGGCGGGCGCTCGCGAGATCGATATGATCGACGCCCGTGCCGAAAGAGGCGATGAGGCGCAGCCTCTCCCCCGCCTGAGACAAAACGGCGGCATCGATCCGGTCGGTCACGGTCGGGACCAGAACATCGGCGATCTTCGCGGCGGCGATGAGATCGGCCTGGCTCATCGGCCGGTCGTCGAGATTGAGCTTCACGTCGAAAAGCTCCATCATCCGGGTCTCGACGATATCCGGCAATTTGCGCGTGACGACGACGACGGGCTTGGAACTCATGCGGGCTTACCCCTTGGCTAGGGCTTAGTCCTAGCAAGCTGGAACCGGCCTTGTCGAGAGACGGATTGCCGATCGCGCGCGAGAACGCTTGACCGCGGCCCGGCCGATTCGATAATGCGCCATGGGCGCGACTCGGCGAAATTTCCTGATTTTCTCCCTGGCGGCGGCGATCTTGTCCGGTCGCGGGCCTTCCGCTTGGGCTCAGCAGGCGCCCCTACCCTTGCCGCGCTTCGCGGCTTTACAATCGAGCAAGGTCAATCTCCGCGCCGGTCCTGGCGAGACTTATCCCGTGCAATGGGTCTATCAACGCGCCGGTTTGCCGGTCGAAATCATCGAGGAATTCGACGTCTGGCGAAAAATCCGCGACCATGACGGGATCACCGGCTGGGTGCGCGGCACGCTGCTCACCGGCAAGCGCCATGCGATCGTCATGGGCCAACAGCGCACGCTTCGTCGCGAAGCCGAGGAAACGAGCCGCATCGTCGCCTTGCTCGAAGCCGGCGTCATCGCGCGCATTCTCGAATGCGGGGAAATCTGGTGCCGCCTTGAAGTCCAGGGCTATAAGGGCTGGCTGCGCAAGGACGAGATCTGGGGCGTTTACCCTACGGAAATCATCGAGCCCTGATTCAGAAGTCAGAAATCAGAAGTCAGAAATTTTCTCTCGTCCGCCCGATTCCGACTTCTGACTTCTGTTTTCTGACTTCTGATATCTACCTTTCCAGCTTCTTGCCGTCGTCGATGGCGATGGCGGCGAGCCTCTCCCGCCGACCGCGCAATTCGATCTCGTGGGCCGGGAAGCGTCCTTCGGGAATCTTGCCGAGCGTGGCGACGGTTTGCGAGACCAGAACCTGACAGCCGATATCCTTGGTCGCGGCTTCGAGCCGGCTTGCTGTATTGACCGTATCGCCGATCGCCGTCACGCCGTGACGGCCGCCGACACCCATATCGCCGATGATGGCGGGTCCGAAATGGATGCCGATGCCGATCCGCAAGGGAGCGGCAAGCTCGACCCGAAAGGCGGCGTTGAAGGCATCGAGCGCCTCGGCCATGCGTCTCGCCGCCGCCAGCGCTTCGGCGCAGGCGCGTTCGGGCGACCCATCGAGGCCGAAAAGCGCCATGATGCCGTCGCCGATGAATTTATCGATGCGCCCGCCGCTGCCCTCGATCGCCTCGGCCATGGCGCGGAAATAGCGGTTGAGCAGGAAGACGATATCGTAAGGCAAACGCTGCTCGGCGAGATGCGTGAAGCCGCGAATATCGGCGAAGAGAACGGCGATCTCCATATCCTTGCCGGCATGGTAATCGGCTTGCGCCTGGGCCTGGCGCGGCCCCGCCTGAGCGGGAAGGAGCGGCTCGATCTCGACCGACCCTCGCGGCACCGTCTGACAGGCAAGCCGCGTTCCCGGCGCCGCGCCGACCCTAGCCAACACCTTGCTTTCGGTCTCGCTCGGCGGCGGAAGATTGGCGGCGCCGGCAACGATGCGCACGCGGCAGGTCGAGCAACGGCCGCGACCGCCGCAAACCGAGGCATGCGGGATATCGCCCAATCGGCTGGCTTCGAGGAGCGTCGTGCCCGGACGGATGCGGATCGTTCGGCCATGGGCATAGGCAATGGCGATGGCGCGATGCGCGTTCGCCCAATGGCGCAAGGCCCGCGCGGCGATGACGCCGCCCAGCAACAGGCCGTAAAAGAGAAGCCCGAAATCGCGCCAAGCGTAAATTTGCGCGATCGCCGCCGCATCGGGAAAACGGTCGCGGGCGGCGATAGCCGCCAAGCGATCGGGATCGGCGAGGATCGCCAGGATATCGCGCCCGGCGATCATGAAACCAAGCCAGGCCAAGAGCGGCACCAGCCAAGCCGCGATCGTCAGGGCGCCGGCCCAAGCCGGAAACCAGGATTTGAGGCGCAGCCAATAGAACAATCCGATCGCACCGTGAATCCAAGCGACGAGCAAGGCGGCGGATTGCAGGACGACGAGGTCGGGCGCCTGCGCCCAGAGGCCGATCAAGACATAGGCATAGCTGTCCCGAACGCCGAGATTGTCATGCGCAAGAGCCGTCGCCGCCACATGCAGCATGAGAAGCGGCGGCAAGGAAAGGCCGAAGACGAGTTGCGCCGCCTCGGCCCAGGGCATGCGCATGGCCCGGCGGCGATAGAGCGCGCGCAAAGCGATGGCGCCGTGAACGAGGATCGACAGGATGAAGACGATTTCGATCGGCAGAAACCGCCAGAAAGCGAGGAAGATTTCGCGACCCGTTTCGAGGGCGTCCAGCGATACGAGGCCGAGAGCGTGATTGAGGTTATGCGTCAGCACATAGGCAAAGAGCGTGAGCCCCGTGGCGAGGCGCGCTTTGGCGATTCCGTCGTTCCAGGACCAAGACATGCGCGAGCCGACCGGTGGGATGAGGATCGCCGGGGATCATAGCCGAGCTTGCGGCCGGAGAGGAGGCCCGGCTTGCCTTGCCATCGGGGCCAAGGCAGTATGGCCCTCCCTTTCTTAATCCACCCCCATTCCCCGATGAGCCAACGCGATCCCGAAGAGCGTGCCCGCCGCCGCGCCGAGCGCCAAAGATTGCTGATGTCGGGGCCGCCTTCGCCCTGTATCAGCGTCTGCCAGATCGACCCCGATAGCGGCTATTGCCTCGGCTGCCAGCGCGATATCGACGAGATCCGCAACTGGATCATTTCCACGCCCGAAGAGCGCCAGCGCATTCTGGATCGCCTGCCGATGCGCCGCGCGCTCATGAACCGAGAGCGCAAAACGGCAGGAACCGGAGCCGAATCGTGAACGATCGCGAGAAAGCGCCGCATCCCTGGCTCGGCCCTTGGCTACTTGCCAGCCTCACTTTATTCTGGGGCGCGAACTGGCCGGCGATCAAGCTTTCCGTCGCCGAGGTTTCGCCCTGGACCTATCGTTCGATCTGCCTCGGCATCGGCGCGGCCGGACTTTTCTTGATCGCGCGCGGCCTCGGCCATCGCTTGAGCATCCCCCGGCAGGAAATCCGACCTTTGCTTGTCGCCGCCTTCGGCAATATCACGCTCTGGCATCTTTGCTCGGCGGCCGGCGTCATTCATATGGAAGCGGGGCGCGCCTCGATCCTCGCCTTCACCATGCCGATCTGGGCGGCGCTGATCGGCGCGATCTGGCTAAAGACGAAGCTCGACCGCACGATAGGAGTGGCACTCGTTTTCGGCTTGGCCGGCCTCGTCGCCTTGATCCTGCCCGATTGGGCGAAAATCGCCGCGCATCCTTTGGGGCCGCTCTTCATGCTGGCGGCGGCGATGGGCTGGGCCTTCGGCACCATCGCCCTCAAAGCTTGGCGTTTCACGATGCCGATCACGACTCTTGCCGCTTGGCAGATGCTGCTTGGCGGCCTGCCGATCTTCCTCGGCACGATTCTCTTCGATCGCAGCTTCGATCCCGCCGTCATCAGCCATACGGCCTGGATCGCCATCGCCTATTCAGCGCTAATCCCGATGATCTATTGTCATTGGGCTTGGTTTCGCATCGTCTCGCTTTATCCGGCGGTGATCGCCGCCATTGGCACGCTCGCCATTCCCGTGGTCGGCGTGCTGAGCGGCGCTCTCCTCGCCGGCGATCGGCTGAGCTGGGA
>CAYQAG010000034.1:0-29374 GCA_964415425.1 uncultured Rhodospirillaceae bacterium
CGTAGTGATCGTCGTTCAGCACCTTTTCGGCCAAACGGATATCGCGCTTGATCTTGGTCGGCTTGCCCCAGGGCAGCGACAATAGCCAATCGAGATAATTGCGCACCACCGTCGCCTCGGCCGACATCGGGCTCATGGTGCGGAGTTTCTTCGCTTCCGCCTGCGCCTTGTCGCGGGCTTCCTTGGTGAATTTGGTTTTTTTGATGCGCTCCTCGAGTTCGGCGATTTCGTCCTTGCCGTCCTCGCCCTCGCCGAGCTCCTTCTGAATGGCCTTCATCTGCTCGTTGAGGTAATATTCGCGCTGGGTCTTCTCCATCTGGCGCTTGACCCGGCTGCGGATGCGCTTTTCGACCTGCAGCACGCCGATCTCGCCTTCCATGAAGGCATAGATTTTTTCCAGGCGCTCGACGACGGTCGCCGTTTCCAGCAATTCCTGCTTGTCGGCGATCTTGAGCGCGAGATGCGAAGCGACGGTATCGGCGAGCTTCGAGGGATCCTCGATCTGATTGACCGAAACGAGGACCTCGGGCGGCACTTTCTTATTGAGCTTCAGATATTGCTCGAACTGAGCGACGACGGAGCGCGCCAGGGCCTCGATCTCCTTGCCTTCGCTGCTACCATCGGCGACCGGCGACGCCTCGGCGACGAAGAACGGTTCCTCGGCCGTGAAACGCTCGATGCGCGCGCGGCGAACGCCCTCGACCAGAACCTTGACCGTTCCGTCGGGCAGTTTCAGCAATTGCAGGACCGTGCCGATCGTGCCGACGGCGAAGATATCCGCGGCGCCGGGATCGTCCTGGGCGGCATTCTTCTGCGTGACCAGCAGGACTTGCTTATCCTCCTTCATCACGTCCTCGAGCGCGCGCACGGATTTCTCGCGCCCGACGAAAAGCGGGACGATCATATGCGGGAAAACCACGATATCCCGCAAAGGCAGGACCGGGTAATTCTGACCGAGGCGCGAGGTGTCGCTCATTTTGGGGCTCGCTGCTGAGTTCGAGGCGTTAGGACCGTAAGAGGCTCGGCGCGACCGGAGCAATTCCCGCCGAGCCAAGCCGCCGACCTGTTATTTGGGTGAGCGCAGCCCGCCGGTCAAGGCCGCGTCGGCAAGGCGGGGTCAGGCGCCGAGGCTGGCATCGCTGCGCCGCTCGCTGTAAATGTAGAGAGGACGGGCTTTTCCCTCGACCACTTCGCGGCTGATGACGATGGCCTCGACGCCGCTCAGCCCGGGGAGTTCGAACATCGATTCGAGCAGGATGGCCTCGAGAATCGAGCGCAAGCCGCGCGCGCCGGTCTTGCGGGCGATCGCCTTCTTGGCGATGGCGCCCAGCGCATCCTCGGCGAAATCGAGGCGCACATCCTCCATCTCGAACAGGCGCTGATATTGTTTGATGAGCGCGTTTTTCGGCTCGGTCAGAATCTTGACGAGCGCCGCTTCGTCGAGGTCTTCCAGCGTGGCGACGACCGGCAGGCGGCCGACGAATTCGGGAATGAGACCGAATTTCAGCAAATCCTCGGGTTCGATCTCCTTGAGGATTTCGCCCGTTCCGCGATCGTCGGGACCGCGCACATCGGCCTTGAACCCGATCGCCGAACCGCCGCGACCGCGTTGGGCGATGATCTTTTCCAAGCCGGCGAAGGCGCCGCCGCAGATGAACAGGATATTCGTGGTATCGACCTGCAAGAATTCTTGCTGCGGATGCTTGCGCCCGCCCTGGGGCGGGACGGAAGCGATCGTGCCTTCCATGATCTTCAGCAAAGCCTGCTGCACGCCCTCGCCCGAAACGTCGCGCGTGATCGAGGGGTTATCGGATTTGCGGCTGATCTTATCGACCTCGTCGATATAGACGATGCCGCGCTGCGCGCGCTCGACATTGTAATCGGCCGATTGCAGCAATTTCAGGATGATATTCTCGACATCCTCGCCGACATAGCCGGCCTCGGTCAAAGTCGTGGCATCGGCCATGGTGAAGGGGACATCGATGATTCGCGCCAAAGTCTGCGCCAGCAAGGTCTTGCCGCAGCCCGTCGGGCCGACCAGCAGAATGTTCGATTTCGCCAATTCGACATCGTTATTTTTGCCGAGATGGGCAAGGCGCTTGTAATGATTGTGAACCGCAACCGAGAGGATGCGCTTGGCATGGCCCTGGCCGATCACGTAATCGTCGAGAACCTTGCAAATATCCTTGGGGCTGGGGACGCCGTCGCGGGATTTGACGAGCGTCGTCTTGTGCTCCTCGCGGATGATATCCATGCACAATTCGACGCATTCGTCGCAAATGAACACGGTCGGGCCGGCGATGAGTTTCCTGACCTCGTGCTGCGACTTGCCGCAAAACGAGCAGTAAAGCGTGGTCTTGGCATCGCCGCCGGTCGCTTTGTTCATGGTCGGTCCAATCCGCCTCGTTGACCCAGCCCGATCTCCCGATCCCCTGCGGTATCGGGCCCGAATCAGGCAAATTACACTTTAGCGGGGGGATTCCTGGCCGTATAGGGGGGTTTTTCCCCATCCGACCGGGTTCAAGCCGGGCCGGCGCCCTCCTTGGCGGCGGGCTCGGCGGGGCGCGGGCGTTCGACCACCACCTCGTCGATCAGGCCGAAATCCCGGGCTTCCTCGGGGCTCATATAGCGGTCGCGATCCATGGCCTGCTCGATGGCGGCGAGATCCTGTCCCGTATGCTTGACATAGATGCGGTTCAGGCGATCCCGGGTCTTGAGGATTTCCCGAGCGTGAATCTCGATATCGGCCGCCTGGCCCTGATAGCCGCCCGAGGGTTGATGCACCATGATATTGGAATGCGGCAAGCTGAAGCGCTTGCCCTTCACGCCGGCCGCCAGAAGCAGCGAGCCCATCGAGGCCGCCATACCGATGCAGACGGTCGAAATCTCGGGGCGGACATATTGCATCGTGTCGTACATGGCGAGGCCCGAGGTGACGACGCCGCCCGGCGAATTGATGTAAAGCGCGATTTCCTTGGTCGGATTCTCCGATTCCAGGAACAGCAATTGCGCGCAAACGAGGCTCGCCATGGCGTCGTTGACCGGGCCGACGACGAAGATAATGCGCTCCTTCAGCAAGCGGGAATAAATGTCGTAAGCGCGTTCGCCGCGATTGGTCTGCTCGACCACCATCGGCACCAGCAGATTGTCGTAGACGGCGATCGGATCCTTGTCGCGAATGGGCATCTTTTGCTCCTTTCGGGATGAACGAACGGATATCGGCGCTTAAGCCTTGGCGCCGGCGGCCGCCGCCTTCTCGATCGCCTCGAATTCCGCGAGGCTGACCTTGCGATCGCTGATCTTGGCGCCAGCGAGGATAAGGTCGATCACCTTGTCCTCGAAGATCGGCGCGCGGAGCCCCTCGCGCGCCTGCGGATTCTTGCGGTAATAATCGAAAATCTGTTGCGCCTGAGCGGGATGGCGGCGCGCCTCGGCGGCGGCGACGCGCATGACTTCCTCGTCGGAGACTTGAACGTCATGCCGGCGGCCGATTTCGGCCAGCAGCAGACCGAGCTTCACGCGCCGGATCGCGATCTCGCGATATTCCTGTTTCAGAGCCTCTTCGCTCTTGCCCTTATCCTCTTCGTCGACGCGGCCGGCTTTCATATCGGCCTCGACCTGATGCCAGATCGCACCGAATTCGGCCTCGATCAGGCCTTCCGGCAAGGCGAAATCGTGATGGGCGGAAAGGATATCGAGCAGATGGCGCTTCAGATGGCTGCGCGCATAGAGGGCGCGCTCGCGCTCCAATTGAGTACGCAAATCCTTGCGCAGATCGTCGATCGCTTCGTAGCCCAAATCCTTGGCGAGCGCGTCGTCGATCGTGGCCGACGCGAAGCGGCGGATTTCCTTCACCGCGACATCGAATTCGGCCGCCTTGCCGGCGAGCGCGCCATTGCCATAAGCCTCGGGAAAAGTGACGGCGATTTTCCGATTCTCGCCCTTGGCGGCGCCGATCAATTGGTCCTCGAAACCGGGAATGAATTGACCGGAACCGAGTTCCAGATAATGCCCCTCGCCCTTGCCGCCGGGAAATTCCGTGCCGTCGATGCGGCCGACGAAATCGATAACGAGAAGGTCGCCCGCGGCCGCGACGGCGCCTTCGGGCGCCGGCTCGGATTGGCGCCGGCGCTTGGCGATCGCGTTCAGATTATCCTCGACATCGCTCTCCGGCACGTCGATGACGAGACGTTCCAGCGAGATCGCGGCGAAATCCATCGGCGTCATCTCGGGGACGATTTCCATCATCACCGAAAATTCGAGATCGGCATCTTCCTCGAATTTCTGAATCTCGACCTTGGGCTGGCTGGCCGGGCGCAGGCTGCGCTCGCCCATCAGGCGGCTGGAGCTTTCCTGCAAAGCCTCATCGAGAACCTCGGCATTGACCGATTTGCCGTAGCGCTGGCGCAGAAGCGAAACCGGCACCTTGCCCGGACGGAATCCTGGGACCTGAATGGTCTGGCTCAATTCCGCCAATTTGCCCGCCACGCGGGATTTCAAATCCGCGGCGGGAATCACGATTTTATATTCCCGCTTCAAGCCCTGGGCCAGGGTTTCGGTCACCTGCATCGTCTCGCTCACTCGCTAGGGTTGGTCGCAAAGCCGGATCCGCCGGCGTGAAGGGCCGGTCTCCTGGTGCGGGCGGAGGGATTTGAACCCACACGACTTGTGGTCACTGGAACCTAAATCCAGCGCGTCTACCATTTCCGCCACGCCCGCGAAAGTTCACCGGTTTTCCGGCCGGGGGTGTATCCCACTCCCTCCCCGCGCACAAGCGAAAAACCGGGGAAGGAAAGCCCCCGCCAATGCGCCGACCCCGCATGAGGGCCGGATTCCCGGCCGAATCCCGCTAAATCATTCCAGCGAAGGATAGGCCCGAAACCGCCGCCACTCGCCGAATTCGCCTTTTCCAGCACCGATTTCGCGGAACCCGATATGCCGGTAAAAGCCGAGCGCCCGATTATTCGCCGCATCCGTCTTGAGTTCGATCGGCCCGCATCCTAGGGCCAGGAGATAGGCGATGAGCGCCCGGCCGAGACCCTGGCCCTGCGCTTCGGGATGAATATAAAGCGAATGCACGAAATTCTCCGGCCAGAAGACCGAGGCGAAGCCGAGACTGCGCCCGCCTCGGGAAGCCAGATATTGAGTTTCGCCAAGGATCGCCAGGCGATAAGCCGCAGGTTCGGAATGGGCCGCCGGTTCCTCGGGAAAGGTCGCGCGATAGGTCGCCGCGTATATCGCCGCCAGATCGTCCTGATCCTCGGCATAGGCCGGGCGGATTTCGATCATGGCTGCAGCCGAAAATGGGGAAGCGCGCGCAAGGCTTCGGGCAAATCCTCGGCGATCAAGCGGGGACCGCAATGCCGCGCCGCCGCGCCATGAGCGAAGAGCGCCGCGCCAAGAGCGGAGAAGCTCGGCATCTTCTGCGCCATGAGGCCAAGCAGAATGCCGGCGAGAACGTCGCCCGATCCCGCCGTCGCCAGATCGGCCGGCGCCGGCGGCGCAATGACGGCCCGGCCGTCAGGCGCCGCAAAGAGCGAGATACGACCTTTCCGCAGAACGCAGGCGCCGGATCGTTCGGCCGCCGCGCGTGTCGCCTGCAAGCGATCCGGCAAAACCGCCAGATCGGGAAAAAGCGCCGCGAATTCGCCGTCATGAGGCGTCAACACGCAATCCGGCCGCAAACGCGCGAAAAGATCGCCGGGCTTCTCCGCGAAAGCCGAGAGGCCGCCGCCATCGACGATGACCGGAGGATCGCCGGCGAGAGCGCCAAGCGCCATCGCCCGCGCCTCGCCATCGGCCGGAGAACCGCAGCCGACTAGGATCGCGCGATAACGCGGTTCGGCCAGCAAGGCGGGAACGTCCTCGCCGCTTTCGAGTTTTTTAACGATGAGACCGGGCTGCGCGGCGATGAGGGCGCTATGAATCGCGGTCGGCGCGCCCATTGCGATCATGCCGGCGCCGATGCGCCGGGCGGCGCGCGCGGCGAGCAGGCCGGCGCCGAACATGGCCGAACGCGCCAGGATCAAACCGAGGCCCCGGCTATATTTATGATCTTCGGCTTGCGGATAAGGATGATCCTCCCGCCAGAGATCGGGATCATTGCGCCAGAGCTTCGCCCCGCTCGCCTTCCCCCATTCGGGCCGGAAGCCGAGGGGGAGGATTTCGAGAAGCCCGGTATGGCCCTCGCCCGGCGCCAGGAAATGACCGGGCTTCGCCCAGCCGAAGGTAATCGTGCGCGTCGCCGGCAAGGCGAAACCGCGGAGGGCGCCGCTATCGGCATCGATGCCGCTCGGGATGTCGATGGCGATGATGGGCCGGCCGGCAATCTTGGCCAAATCCATGATCTCGCCATAGCGCCGGTCGAGATCGCGCGTAAGACCGATCCCGAACAGCGCATCGAGGATGAGCGCGCGCGGCTCCTCCGCCAGCGCATCGCGCAGAGCCGCAATAGTCAGCGGCCGAATTTCGCCCACCCAGAGCGCAACGGCTTCTCCCGCTTCGCCGCGATAGGCGGCGCGTTCCCGATCGGCGAGGATGACGACCCGCCAGCCGACGCGCCGCAATTCCGTGGCGGCGACAAAACCGTCGCCGCCATTATTGCCGGGGCCGCAGAGGATGATGGCCGAACGGCGCGCGTCGTAATCGCGGCGGAGAATGCCGGCAACGCCCTTGCCCGCTTCCTGCATCAAAGCGAAGCCGGAACGGCCGGCAGCGATGGCGGCTTCCTCGACCCGACGCATCTCCGCCGCCGAGAGGAGGAGATGCGATGATGCCGAAATTTCGGGCTGAGAGCGTTGCTCCACGATCATCTCCGAGCCTGTCGAAGCTCGATCACTTTCTATCCTTAAACAGGACAAGAGACGCAAAAGCCCGCCTTTGACCGATAGAGCTTTCTTCGAATTCTTTAACGATTTTCTGCGCCTTGCCGATATCGGTCGTTACATCGTCCTTATAGAAAAGTTCGCCGGGATCATAATCTGCCTTATGGCGCTTTTCCTGCATCTCGACGAGAAAATCGGCAAAATCCCTAATCGTTCGTGAGAAATTTCGTAATTCCGCTTCGTTCAATCCGACCCTCTTGGCGGAAGCGTGATCGAGCGCGCGATAGACTCTTCGCCATTCGGGCCGATTCTCCTTACTCGCCTGCTTGCCGATCATAGTATCGGCGCAGCATCGAGCCAAAGTGTGGAAAAGCGCATAATATGTCGTGCTGACGGCTCGGCGCAGATTAACCTGCCTTGGCTTGCGGGCATTCGCAGCGCATAGGTCTTTAGCCGCAGCGATCAAGTCAAGCGGCCGCATGCTCGGTCATTTTCAGATCCTGCTCCGATATCACGTAGAACAGTGGGAAGGCGGTAATCCCAATCGCCGCCAATTCGGGTCTTATCAAGCGAGTAATGCCTGTCAGCTTATCGACATCGACTTTTTTCAGCGGCCCTTTGAAAATGACTTCAAGACGAAGCAATTCTTCGCCATCGGAGCCGACATCCTCGCGAGCGCGAACTTCCAAAATTCGCGTCCTGCGGAAAGCGTCGGCCAAGACTTTCCTGACGGCAGCATCGATCTCAGCGATTTTGTTGTCGTCGAGCCTGAGCATCGTCGACCTCCCAATCCTTGCGAATTCTTGCGCATCCGAACCGGTTTCGAGTATAGCGATGGCGGAACGCTTTTGACAATGACCGGTGCCGCCGGAACGTGGCTTCTGCCGGTCGATCCGCCGCTGCCAGGAGAGTGCATGATCGGTCGCCTCAATCATGTCGCCATCGCCGTTCCCGATCTCGCCGCCGCGGCGGCGCTTTATCGCGATCGCTTAGGCGCGCAAGTTTCGGCGCCGATGTCCGAACCCGATCACGGCGTCACCGTCGTCTTCGTCGAATTGCCGAATACGAAAATCGAATTGCTGCATCCCTTGGGCGCGACGTCGCCGATCGCCGCTTTTCTCGAACGCAATCCGGCGGGCGGCATCCATCATCTTTGCTACGAAGTCGCCGATATCCGCGCCGCCGCCGAAAATCTGCGCCGCGCGGGCGCGCGCGTGCTGGGCGATGGCGAACCCAAGATCGGCGCGCATGGGAAGCCGGTCCTATTCCTGCATCCCAAGGATTTCTGCGGCACGCTTATCGAGCTCGAACAAGCTTGATCGCCGTCAGCCATCGCCATGAAAACGTTTCTCGCGCAAATCTTCATCTTCTTCATCATCTGGTGGGTGGTGATCTTCGCCGTTTTGCCTTTCGGCATTAGGCGGCAAGACCAAATCGCCGAAGGCCACGATCCCGGCGCGCCCGCCAATCCCCGCTTGCTGGCGAAGGCGATCTGGACCAGCGTCATCGCCTTGCTCATCTGGGGCGCGTATTTCCTGGCGACTCAGGTCTTCGGCTTTTCCCTGCTCGATTGGAGCCTCGGCCGATGAGCGGCTATTGCGCCGCCGCCAAGGGCCATCCCTGGCACGGCCCCTATCACGATCATCACTACGGCTATCCGATCGCTGACGACGATCTTCTGTTCGAGCGTTTCGTCCTCGAAATCAATCAGGCGGGACTTTCCTGGCTGACGATCCTGACGAAGCAGGAGAATTTCCGCCGCGCTTATGCCGATTTCCGCATCGACCGCGTCGCCGCCTTCGGCCCGCGCGATGTCGCGCGCTTGCTCGGCGATGCCGGCATCATCCGCAATCGCTTGAAGATCGCGGCCGCCATCGAAAACGCCAAGCGCATCCAGGCCTTGCGCAGGGAATTCGGTTCCTTCGCCGCTTTCCTCGACCGGCATCACCCCTTGACCAAGGCGGATTGGGTCAAGCTTTTCAAAAAGACCTTCGTCTTCACCGGCGGCGAAATCGTCGGCGAGTTTCTGCTCTCGACCGGCTATCTCCCCGGGGCGCATGCCGAATCCTGCCCGGTCTTCCGAAAAATCGCGAAGCTCAACCCGGCATGGGCAACGGCCGAGCGCGCCGGTTTCGCCTATTCCAATCCCGCCGGAAAATGAAAAAGGCAAGCTCGCGCGAGCTTGCCTTTTTCACCGGAACCCGAAGGTTCCTCCCCCACCCAACAGGATGTCCCCGAAGGGACCGATCCCTCATCATCCCAGAACTTGGACCGTGCGACGGTCTCTTTTGCTATCGGCCACCCTGCCGACGGAAGGCACGCTAACGAATCTCGCCGCGCGAGTCACGACGCCAGATCAAGAACATTGCGGCAAAACGATGATTTATGAAATAAATGTAAAGGCTGCCGCCGCTCCGCGAAATCGAGTGCTTCGCAAATCTTGCCGAGGAAATTCTTCTTTTTAACACAATTCGTTGGCGATCATTCCTGCCGCCGTCGGTATTACGCTATTTGCGTCTAAGCAGGGAATCGCGGTGGCGCAAGGCGTTATGCTGCATCGCAACATCGATTTACGCGATTTCCCTTGCGGCTGGCGCGATTCGGAGCAGAGCTCCGGCAATCGATCTGGGGCGAGTGACCGGTCTCGAACCGGCAACCTTCAGAGCCACAATCTGACGCTCTAACCTGTTGAGCTACACCCGCCGCAGCGGCGACGGGTGTAACCGAGCCGGGATGAGGCGTCAAGCAAGCGGGCAAGCCAACGATCTGGCATCGCCTGTCGCCCTCATGTAAAAACCCGTCGCCTGCGGCGATCCGGCGATTCTCGCGATCCCTAGACTGCCGCGCGACCCGACCACACGCAATTTCAGGGGAGATCGACATGCTTCATTTGGCGAGCGGAATGGGCCGCCTCGGCACGGAATCGGCTTTCGAGGTCCTGGCGCGCGCCAAGGCCCTGGAGGCGCAGGGGCGCTCGATCGTGGCGCTTTCGATCGGCCAGCCCGATTTCCAGACGCCCGGCCATATCGTCGAAGCCGCGATCAAGGCTCTGAAAGACGGCCATCACGGCTATACGCCGGCCAATGGCATCCCGCCCTTGCGCGAGGCGGTCGCCGCCGATCTCCATCGCCGTCATGGCGTGACCGTCGATCCCGGCCAGGTGCTGATCGTGCCCGGCGGTAAGGTTACTATGTATTTCGCGATCCAAATGTTCGGCGAAGCGGGCGCGGAGATCATCTATCCCAATCCGGGCTTCCCGATCTACGAATCGGTCATCAAATTCACCGGCGCCACGCCCGTGCCGCTGCCCTTGCTGGAAAAGGACGGCTTCGGCTTCAAGGCCGAGGACGTGCTATCGCGCATCACGCCGAAAACGCGCCTCATCATCCTCAATTCGCCGGCCAATCCGACGGGCGGCATCGCCGAAAAGGCGGAGATCGACAAGCTGGTCGCCGGTCTTGCGCGCCATCCCCATGTCGCGATCATGTCCGACGAGATTTATGGCGAGATGCTCTATGACGGCAAAATCCATACCAGCCTGTTGCGCTATCCCGAAATCGCCGATCGCGTAATCCTGCTCGACGGTTGGAGCAAGACCTATGCCATGACCGGCTGGCGCATGGGTTATTCGGTCTGGCCGAAAGCCTTGATCGATCACGCGACGCGGCTTTGCATCAACGTCCATTCCTGCGTCAATGCCGCCGCGCAATGGGCGGGCATCGCCGCGCTGCAAGGACCGCGCGGGGAGATCGACAAGATGATGCTGGCTTTCGACGAGCGCCGCCGCTTCGTCGTCGCCGAGCTCAACAAACTGCCCGGCGTTTCCTGCGTCACGCCTTACGGCGCCTTCTATGCCTTCCCCAATATCTCGGGCACGGGGTTGAAATCGAAAGCGCTGGAACTCGCCTTGCTCGACGAAGCGGGTGTCGCCGCCATCGCCGGCACCAGCTTCGGCGCCTATGGCGAAGGCTATCTGCGCATTTCCTATGCCAATTCCATAGCCAATATCGCCGAGGCGATGCGCCGCTTCGCCGCCTTCCTCGCCAAACGCCAAGCGGCTTGATCGCGAGCGCCGCCGCCTAAAAAACCTTGCCGGCAGTCGCGGCGAGATCGACCGTCATTCCGACGGCAAGGCCGAGGCGCTGCGCCTCGCGCCAAGGGAGTTCGATTTCGACCGGATCGGCATGATCGGGAATTGCGATCTCGGCGCGGGCGATAGGACCGGCGGCGCTCAAGAAGCGCAAGGTTCCGCTCCCTCCCGGTCTCGGCAGGATTTCGATATCGTGGGCGCGGATATAGGCCAAACCCTCGGGCGTCGAACAAGCGATCCGCGAAAGATCGATATGGGGGTGAAAGGCGCTCATGCCGCGCTGCCGGCAGGGGATACGATTGGCGCTGCCGAGAAAGTCGAAGACGAAGGCGTTGACGGGATCGGCATAGACCTCGCCGGGTTTGCCGATCTGCTCGATGCGCCCATGATTCATGACGACGATGCGATCGGCGACTTCCATCGCCTCTTCCTGATCGTGGGTCACGAAGATCGACGTCATGCGCATTTCCGCATTCAATCGCCGCAGCCAGCGGCGCAATTCCTTGCGCACTTTGGCATCGAGCGCGCCGAAGGGTTCGTCGAGCAACAGCACGCTGGGCTCGATCGCCAGCGCGCGCGCCAGCGCCACGCGCTGTCTTTGCCCGCCCGATAATTCGTCGGGAAAGCGTTCCGCCAGCCACTCGATCTGCACCAGATGCAAAAGCTCTGTGACGCGCGCGGCGATTTTTTCGCTCGATAGACGCTCGGCCTTGCCGCGCGCGGTCAGGCCGAAGGCGACATTGTCGAAAACGTTCATATGCCGGAAGAGCGCGTAATGCTGAAAGACGAAACCGACCTTGCGCCGCCGCGCTTCGACCGGCAGCACGCTCTCGCCGGAAAAATGGATATCGCCGCGATCCGGCCAGTCGAGGCCGGCGATCAGGCGCAGCAAACTGGTCTTGCCCGAACCCGAGGGACCGAGCAGCGCCAGCAATTCGCCGCCGCGAATGGCGAGAGAGAGATCGTCGAGCGCGCGGAAATCGCCGAAATGCTTGGTGACGCCGATCAATTCGATGCTCACGATGTTTCTCCCGGAATCTTGGAACGCCGCTTGCGACGTCTGTCGAGCAAAGCCTCAAGGCCGAGATTGGCAAGCGCGACGAGCGCCAATAACGCGGCGACGGCGAAGGCGGCCGTGAAATCGTATTCGTCGTAGAGGCTTTCGACATAAAGCGGCATGGTCATGGTGGCGCCGGCAATGTGACCGGAAACGACCGAGACCGCGCCGAACTCGCCCATGGCGCGCGCATTGGTGATGAGAACGCCGTAAGCGAGACCCCAGCGGATATTGGGAAGCGTGATCCGCCGGAAGGTCGTCCAACCGTCGGCCCCCAACGAGATTGCCGCCTCTTCCTCCGTCCGACCCTGGCTTTCCATGAGCGGGATCAATTCCCGCGCGACGAAGGGAAAGGTGACGAAAATGGTGACGAGAACGATGCCCGGAAAGGCGAAGACGATTTTGATATCGTGTTCGGCGAGCCAGGGGCCGAGCCATCCTTGCCGCCCGAAGACCAGGACATAAAGCAAGCCGACGACGACCGGCGAAACGGAAAGCGGCAGATCGATCAGCGTCGTCAGCAAATTCTTGCCCGGGAAATCGAATTTGGCGATCGCCCAGGACGCGGCAATGCCGAAGACGAGATTGACGGGAATGGCGATCGCCACGACCGATAGGGTAAGCCGAATGGCGGCCCAGGCGCCCGGCGTCGTCACGGCGGCGAAAAAAGCCGGAATGCCCTCGGCAAGAGCTTCCGCGAAGACGATAACCAGCGGCAGACCGATGACGAGCAGCAGAAAGCCGATGGCGACGATCCGCAAAGCGATCCGAACCGGCCAGGCCTCGCCGCCGATCGCCGTTCGCAAGCGCCTTTCCGCCGCGTTCACGGCCGCCGCCCCAAAGCGCGGTGCTGCAAGCGCGCCTGCAGCCGGTTGACGAGAAAGAGGATCGACCCCGAGATCAGCAACAAGGCGAAGGCCAAGGCGGAAGCCTTGTCGTAATCGAATTCCTCAAGCCTGATGACGATCAGCAGCGGGGCGATTTCGGAAACCATCGGCAGATTGCCGGCAATGAAAATGACCGAGCCGTATTCGCCGATGCCGCGCGCGAAAGCGAGGCCGAAACCGGCCGCCAGAGCCGGCAGCAGAGACGGCAGAACGATCTTGCGGAAGCTAAGCCAGCGCGAGGCGCCGAGACAGGCGGCCGCTTCCTCGATCTCGGGATCGAGGTCGGCCAGCACCGGCTGCAGACTGCGCACGACGAAGGGAAGACCGATAAAGACCAAGGCGATGCCGATACCGAGCGGCGTGAAGGCAAGGTGCAGGCCGTGCGGCTCCAGCCAGCGCCCGATCGGTCCTTCGGGCGCATAGAGGGCCGTCAAGGCGATGCCGGCAACCGCCGTCGGCAGGGCGAAGGGAATGTTGATCGCGGCATCGAGCCAGGATCGGCCGAAGAAACGATGCCGCACCAGAACCCAAGCAATGACGAAACCGAAAACGCAATCGACCGCCGCCGCCGCCAGCGAGATCGTTAGGCTGAGGCGCAAGGCGGCCAAACCGCGCGGCTCGGTCAGATGATCGTAAAGATCGGTAAGGCCGATATGGCCGATCTTGAAGAGCAGAGCCGCAACCGGAATCAGCACGACGAGCCCAAGCCAGCACAGCGTCAGGCCCAAGGTCAAGCCGAAGCCGGGGATGAGGCGTCGTCGCCGCAAACTTTCGGATATCATAGGCCCCACCCCCACCCGACCCGGCGCGGCCGCTTACGGCGCCGGCTTGTAGATCCGATCGAAAATCGCCCCGTCGGCGAAATGCTTGGCCGTCGCCTGACGCCAATCGCCGAATAGCTTAGCGAATTCGACCAATTCGATCTGCGGAAATTGCTGCGCATAGCGCGCGGCGATTTCGGGATCGCTCGGGCGATAGAAGTTTCGGGCCGCGATATCTTGAGCCGCCGGGCTATAAAGGAATTGGACAAAGGCTTCGGCGACGGCTCGGGTTCCTTTCTTATCGACCACTTTATCGACGATCGCTACGGGCGGCTCGGCCAGAATGGAGAGGCTCGGATAAACGATGTCGAAACGATCTTCGCCCAGTTCGCGCAGGACAAGATGCGCCTCATTCTCCCAGGTCAGCAGAACATCGCCGATATTCCGCTGAGCAAAGGTGATGGTCGATCCGCGCGCGCCGGTATCGAGAACCGGAACATGGCGATAGAGATTGGCGACGAAAGCCTCGGCCTTCGCCTCGTCGCCGGCATTCTCCTGTAGCGCATAGGCCCAGGCAGCCAGATACGCCCAACGCGCGCCGCCCGAGGTCTTCGGATTGGGCGTCACGACGCCAATCCCTTCGCCGAGAAGATCGCCCCAATCCTTGATGCCTTTAGGATTGCCCTCGCGCACCAGGAAAACGATGGTCGAGCTATAGGGAAGGCTGTTATGGGGAAGGCGCGATTGCCAATCCGGGGCGATCAAGCCCTGATCGGCGATAGCATCGATATCCCCCGCCAGCGCCAGCGCAACGATATCGGCATCCAATCCGTCGATCACGGCCCGCGCCTGCTTGCCCGAACCGCCATGCGATTGGCCGATGGTCACGACTTCGCCGGTTTTCGCCTGCCACTCCGCCGCGAAAACCTTGTCGATCTCCTTATACAATTCGCGCGTGGGATCGTAGGAGACGACGAGCAATTCGCTATCGGCCCGCGCCAAACCGCTCAGGGTCAGACCGGCTATCAATAGGAACGAGACCAGGGTTCTGAGCATCGGATATCTCCGTCCAAAGGCTATCGCGAGATAAATGTATATAAGTTTTATAGAATTTGTCAAAGTTATTTTACCTACCAACCCAAACATCCATTAACATATTATTTATATTGAGTAATTATCAAGAGACGCGGGCGCATCCGCCAAGCTGCCGATGCTGATCCGGTCAAGAATGCGTCGGTTGGAATCGGCCACTTGAGCGAAGGCGCGGCGGATTTCGCAGGCCTTTTCGTCCGGGCAATCGGCGCAGCGGCTATAGGCGACAATGCTAAGGCAAGGCAAAGGCGCGATCGGCCCATCGATGATCCGCAGAACTTGGGTAATTGTGATGCGCGCCGCCGGCTCGCGCAGAGCGTAGCCGCCGCCCCGGCCGAGGCGGCTTTTCACCAATCGGTGGCGCTTCAGCGTCAGCAGAATCTGCTCCAGGAATTTCTTGGGGATACGCTGTCGCTTGGCAATTTCGAGGGTCGAAAGATCCTCCCCCGGCGCCAGTCGCGCCAAGGCGATAAGGGCCCGGAGCGCATATTTCGCCTGACGGGAGATCATGGCCGCCCTGCCATGCCGGCCGGAAGTGAGGATATCGCCGCCTGATTCGCCATGATGGGCCGCTCATAAGCCTGCCGGGCTGGAAAAGCAAACCGCATCTGCTCAATCCGCAGTCAGTTTCCGCCCAAGAATCGAGCAACGGCAAGGCCGTCATGAAGACCGCCCATCCCGGGGCCCTATGATTCCGGGACAATGGATTTGGCACGATTCTTGCTTATAAGGCGGTATCCCGAATCTTTCGGAAAGAAGGCCCGATCCATGAAAAAAATCGAAGCCATCATCAAGCCCTTCAAGCTTGACGAAGTCAAAGACGCGCTCCACGAAGTCGGCATCCAGGGCATCACCGTCACCGAGGCCAAAGGCTTCGGTCGACAAAAAGGCCATACCGAACTTTATCGCGGCGCCGAATACGTCGTCGATTTCCTGCCCAAGATCAAACTCGAAGTCGTGCTGGAAGACCGCTTGGTCGAGCGCGCCATCGAAGCGATCCGCCAAGCGGCCGCGACCGGCCGCATCGGCGACGGCAAGATCTTCGTTCTCAATGTCGAGGAAGCCGTCCGCATTCGCACCGGCGAACGCGGCATCGACGCCATCTGATTTTCCGCAACGCTCCCAACTTATGGAATCCATCATGACCGCTATTAAGAAGGCTCTCGCCCTCATCGCCGAGCACGACGTGAAATACGTCGATTTTCGCTTTACCGATCCGCTCGGCCAGTGGCATCACCTCGCCCATCACGTCAGCACGGTCGACGAAGATTTGCTGAGCGAGGGCGTCATGTTCGACGGCTCCTCGATCTCCGGCTGGAAGGCGATCAATGAAAGCGACATGACCCTGCTGCCCGATTGCGCGACCGCCATTCTCGACCCCTTCGCGGCGCAGCCGACGCTGATCATCTTCTGCGACGTCCTCGAACCGCTGACCGGACAGAATTACGGCCGCGATCCCCGCTCCATCGCCAAGCGGGCTGAAGCCTATGTCAAAAGCTCGGGCGTCGGCGACACGATCTATGTCGGGCCCGAGGCGGAATTCTTCGTCTTCGACGATGTCCGCTACGACGTGAAGATGAATCGCACTTTCGTCGAATTCACTTCGGAAGAAGCGCCTTACGTTTCGGGGAAGGAATTTCCCGAGGGCAATCACGGTCATCGCATGAAGGTGAAGGGCGGCTATTTCCCCGTGGCGCCGCTCGATTCCGCCGGCGATCTCCGTTCCGAGATGCTGACCACCTTGGCCGCGATGGGCGTCGAGGTCGAAAAGCATCATCACGAAGTCGCCCCTTCGCAGCACGAACTCGGCGTCAAATTCGGAACGCTGGTCGCTTGCGCCGATGCGATGCAGAAATACAAATACGTCGTCAAGAACGTGGCTCACGCCTATGGCAAGACGGCGACCTTCATGCCGAAACCCGTCAAGGGCGATAACGGTTCGGGCATGCATGTCCATCAGTCGATCTGGAAGAACGGTCAGCCGCTTTTCGCCGGCAATCTATACGCCGATCTTTCCGAAACGGCGCTCTATTATATTGGCGGCATCATCAAGCACGCGAAGGCGCTCAACGCCTTCACCAACCCGACCACCAATTCCTATAAGCGCCTCATTCCCGGCTTCGAGGCGCCGGTGCTGCTCGCTTATTCCTCGCGCAATCGCTCGGCGTCCTGCCGCATTCCCTATGCCGCGAGCCCCAAGGGCAAGCGCGTCGAAGTCCGCTTCCCCGATCCGCTCGCCAATGTCTATCTGGCCTTTTCCGCCATGGTCATGGCCGGGCTCGACGGCATCGCCAACAAGATTCATCCCGGCGATCCGATGGATAAGAATCTCTACGATCTGCCGCCCGAGGAATTGAAGAACGTGCCCAATGTCTGCGGCTCGCTGCGCGAAGCTTTGGGCGCACTCGTCGCCGATCACGCCTTCCTGCTGAAGGGCGATGTCTTCACCAAGGATTTCATCGATTCCTATCTGGAGCTGAAATGGGAAGAGGTCTATGCCTTCGAGCATACGCCCCATCCGATCGAATTCCAGATGTATTATTCGAGCTGATCCCGCGATCCGCGAAACTTGCGCCGCCCTGCTCCGGTTCGTCGGAGCAGGGCGTTTTTATTTTTCCGTCCGCCGGTATTCGGCCGCCAATTCGCGATAATGCGCCGCCGAATAGGCGAAATAAGCGATCTCGGCGGGCTCCAGGCGGCGCATCAGCTTGGCCGGGCTGCCGGCCCATAATTCGCCGCTTTTTATGCGCTTGCCGGGCGTCACCAAGGCGCCGGCCGCAACCATGGCGCCGCTTTCGACAATGGCGCCGTCCATCAAGCAAGCCTTCATGCCGATGAAAGCATTATCCTCGATGGTGCAGGCATGGATCAGCGCCATATGGCCGATCGTGACCCCAGCGCCGATCGTCGTCGCCGTGCCCAGCGGCGGCCGATCGCCCCCTTCGCGCTCGTGATTGACATGGATGACGGTATTGTCCTGGACATTGGTGCCAGCACCGATGCGGATGCGATTGGTATCGCCGCGCAACACGCAGCCGAACCAGATCGAGGCGCCGGCGCCGATCTCGACATCGCCGATCAGGGTCGCGTTATCGGCGATGAAGGCATCCCCTGCGATGCGGGGCGAAAAGCCGCGATAGGCGCGGATGAGACCGGGCAAGGGTCAGTTCCTCCGACAGGCGGCAATGGCCGTCGCGATGCCATCGACGAGGCCGGCGATCAATCGCTCGTCATCGGCCTCGGCCATCAGGCGCAGCACCGGTTCGGTGCCGGATTTGCGGATGAGCAGGCGACCGCGCCCGGCGAGCGCCGCTTCGGCATCGGCGATGGCGCGTTTGACGCCGGGATCCGCCAAGGCCGTTTCATGGCCCGGCGCGAGACGGATATTCTTCAGCAATTGCGGCAAGGGCTGGAAGACCCGCAAGGCCTGGCTCGCCGGCCGATCGGCGGTAACGAGGACAGCCAGCGCCTGCAAGGCGGCCAGCAAGCCGTCGCCGGTCGTCGCGAAATCGGTCAGTACGATATGCCCGGAAGATTCGCCGCCCAGATTGCAATTGCCGGCGCGCATCGCCTCGACGACATAGCGATCGCCGACATTGGCGCGATGCAAGGCGAGGCCAAGTCCGCTAAGATAGCGTTCGAGACCCAGATTGGACATCTGCGTCGCGACGATGCCGCCGCCCGCGAGACGGCCGGCCCGGTGCCATTCTTGCGCCAAGGCGCCCAGAATCTGATCGCCGTCGATCAGGCGACCACTTTCGTCGGCGAGAATGACGCGATCGGCATCGCCGTCGAGCGCGATGCCGAGATCGGCGCCTTGCGCCAGAACCTCGGCCTGCATTTTTTCGGGATGCACGGCGCCGCAGCCGAGATTGATATTGGTGCCGTCGGGCGCGATTCCCATCGGGATGACGGTCGCGCCCAATTCCCTCAGCACGATGGGCGCCACCTTATAGGCGGCGCCATGCGCGCAATCGACGACGATGCGCTTGCCGTCGAGGCCGACCGATTTCGGCAGGCTCGCTTTCACGAATTCGATATAGCGTCCCGGCGCGTCGTCGAGGCGCTTGGCGCGGCCGAGATTCTCCGCCGCCGGCAAGGCGATCGTTTCCGTCAAGGCCGCCATGCGCGCTTCGATTGCGGCCTCGATGGCATCCGACAATTTGAATCCGTCCGGCCCAAAGAGCTTGATGCCGTTATCGCAATAGGGATTGTGCGAGGCGGAGATCATGACGCCGAGATCGGCACGCATGGAGCGCGTCAATTGCGCGACCGCCGGGGTCGGCAAGGGTCCGAGCGGCATCACATCCATGCCCATGGCGAGGAAGCCGCTGGTCAGAGCCGATTCCAGCATATAGCCGGAAAGCCGCGTATCCTTGCCGATGATGACGCGATGGCGATGATCGCCGCGCTGGAAATGCGCGCCCGCCGCCAGCGCCAATTTCAGAATCGTCGTCGGGGTAATCGGCTCGACATTGGCGAGGCCGCGAATGCCGTCCGTGCCGAACAGCCGCCGCTGCGCCATCACCAAGCCTTCCCTCTCTGCAGCACGGCGATCACGATTCGGTCCCCGTTTTGCGTTGGCTCAAGACCTTCAGGAAGCAGTCACGAGCAAATGCCCGCTCCGTCGGTTGCAAATCGCGTCCCGATAGAGCCAAACGGCAAGCCGGCAAGAGGCGGCGATCGTATTCGGGTAGAATCTTCTTTTCCATCTGCCAATGCGCCAGAATTGCGCCTTGTGCTGTATCACCTAGCGTATCAACATAATCGATAACAGTCTGGCGCAATTTTTCCTCTTCGTGCTTTCCGATGAGCGTCCCCTGGCGACGCGCTTCGGGCAACGCCGAGCTTGCCGGAGCTTTCCGAGATTCGCCAATTAACGCAGTATCAGGTCCCAGCGATTCGTTCTTAATTGTGATAGCGCTGCTCAAGGAAGCTTCGCTCCATTCGGTTCGGGTATCGACCTCGCGCAAAAGAAGCGACGATTGAGAAGCGCGGCTGGGCTTTATCCCGAGTAGATGCACTCGCACCCCAAAACTCTGCGCGATCTGTACGCCGATCCGAATGTCCTCATCGCCGGAAAGCAGAACCACGTCGCTAATCGCGCCATTTCGGGCAAGATCGATCATATCAGTGACGATCAAGGAATCGACGCCCTTCTGCTGCCCGCTGGAATTCAGATTCCCCAGCCGCAATTTGACATCGTCCATATTCGCAAGCGCCGATTGTTGCCCGGAGAGTTGCCCATTGGGCAACGGCGCATCGTACCAATAGATCCTTAACAGATCGGCGCTCCTAGCCTTTTCGTTGGCAAGTGTCTTAAGCAGAGCGACGATCGCTTCATTATCGAGAGTAACTGCATTGCGCGAGAACTTGCGCCCCCCGATCAACAGCGAGCCTTGGGCGAAAAGATATCCGGCATCGACGAAGACGGCGACCCGCCCCATGCGTATCCTCAAAGTCGTGGGGGCTCCCGCAGGAGCCCCCTAAATAGGCGGTGTCGCAGGTATGGCTTCCTACGCCAGCGCTGTTGGAAAATTAAGCTTCTTCTTCTTATTTGTCAACATAACGCCAAGACGCGGCAGCTCTGCCATCACGCCAGGCCCTTCTGCCCCATGGCCAGGAATTTATCGCGGCGCCGGCGGCGGATATCCTCGCCGCTTTCGTCCTCGAACAGGTTGAGCGCGCGCTCGATCGCGGCCCCCAATCCGGCGATAGTTTCGGTTTTGCCGCGATGCGCGCCGCCCAAGGGCTCGGGCACGATTTCGTCGATGATGCCGAGTTCCTTCAAATTATCCGCCGTCAGCTTCAAGGCTTCGGCCGCTTCCTTGGCCTGTTCGGCGCTGCGCCAGAGGATCGAGGCGCAGCCCTCGGGCGAGATCACCGAATAGACGGAATGTTCGAGCATCAGAATATAATTGGCGGCGGCGAGCGCGATCGCCCCGCCCGATCCGCCTTCGCCAATGATCGCCGAAATCAGCGGCACGCGCACCTTAAGGCAAGTTTCGATCGAGCGCGCGATCGCCTCGGCCTGACCGCGCGCTTCGGCCTCGACGCCGGGATAGGCGCCCGGCGTATCGACAAGCGAAATGATCGGCAGCGCGAAACGATCGGCAAGCTCCATGAGCCGGATCGCCTTGCGATAGCCTTCGGGCTTGGCCATGCCGAAATTGTGGCGAACGCGCGCTTGCGTATCGGCGCCCTTCTCATGGCCGAGAATGACGACCGAACGGCCGCGGAAACGACCGAGCCCGCCCATGATCGCCTTGTCGTCGGCAAAGGCGCGATCGCCGGCCAGGGGTTCGAAATCCTCGATCAATCCCGCGATGTAATCGCTGAAATGCGGTCGCTCGGCATGGCGCGCGATCTGCGTCTTCTGCCAGGGCGAAAGCTTGGCATAGATTTGCCGCAGCAGCTTTTCCGATTTGGCCTGAAGCTTCGCCACTTCCTCGGCGATGTTGATATCGCCGCCATGGGCGAGATGCCGCAATTCGACGAGTTTGCCTTCGAGTTCGGCGATCGGCTTTTCGAAATCGAGATATTGGGGCATTGGGGCTCCGATCAGTACGCGGCGGCGATCTGCCGCGCCTTGGCGACCAGAACCTCGGCCTGACGGATCGAGGCAAGATCGATGAGTTTGCCGTCGAGCGAAACCGCACCCTTGCCTTGGCGCTGCGCCTCGGCCATGGCCGCCAAAATGCGCTCGGCCTTGGCGATTTCGGCGGCGCCGGGCGTGAAGACCTCGTTCGCGAGAGCGATTTGCGCCGGATGGATCGCCCATTTGCCTTCGCAGCCTAGCACGCCGGCGCGCGCGGCCGCCGCGCGATAGCCCTCGGCATCGGAGAAATCGCCGAAGGGACCATCGACGGGACGAAGTCCGCGCGCGCGCGCCGCCACGACCATGCGCGCAATCGCGTAATGCCACATATCGCCCCAATGGCTGGCGCGCTCGCCCGCCGCATCGCGATCGGTCAGGATCGCATAAGCGGGATTGGCGCCGCCGATATTCGTCGTCCGCGCCTTGGTCGAGGCGGCATAATCGGCGACGCCGAAATGCAGGCTTTCGTTGCGCGGCGAGCCGGCGGCGATGGCATCGATATTGGCCATGCCGAGCGCCGTTTCGATGATGAGTTCGAAGCCGATGCGCTTCTTGCGGCCGATCGCCGCCTCGCATTGCGTCACCAGCATGTCGACGGCATAGACATCCGCCGCATTCCCGACCTTCGGAATCATGATGAGGTCGAGGCGCTCGCCGCCTTGCTCGACGACATCGACGACATCGCGGTACATGTAATGCGTATCGAGGCCGTTGATCCGCACGGAAAGGGTCTTCTTGCCCCAATCGATTTCGCGCAAGGCGGCGATGACGTTCTGGCGCGCCTTCGGCTTGTCGTCGGGAGCAACCGCATCCTCCAAATCGAGGAAGACGACATCGGCTGCGGATTTCGCCGCCTTTTCAAAGAGTTGCGGTTGGCTTCCGGGAACCGCCAATTCGCTGCGATTAAGGCGCGCCGGTGCCGGTTCGACGATGGTGAAACTCATGACCGCCCTGTCGGTTGCCAATCGCTTTCATGCCGCCTCGGCCCCGGGCTGTCAATCCTGGCCTTTGCGCGGGCCCGCGCTCGGCGCGACGGCCTTGGCTAGGGGATGATGCGCCTCGACGATGCGCTGCAATCTTTCCCCGGCGACATGGGTATAGATTTGCGTCGTGGCGATATCGGCATGACCTAGCATCTTCTGCAGGCTCCGGAGATCGGCGCCGTGATCGAGGAGATGCGTCGCGAAGGCATGGCGCAGAACATGGGGCGAAAGCCGCGCGGGATCGATCTCGGCGGCTTGAGCCAGCGCTTTCAGCATCTGTCCGAAACGCTGGCGCGTGAGATGCCCCGCCGCCGCCGAGGACGGGAAAAGATAACGCTGCGCGCGATCGCGCCGCGCCGCATCGCCCTTCGGCAAGAAATCTTGGCGCGCGCCGAGATAATCCAGAATTGCCGTCCGCGCCGGCGCGCTCAGCGGCACCAATCTTTCCTTGCCGCCCTTCCCCGTCACGATCAGGAAAGGCTGATCGCGTTGCACGGCGGCCAGCGGCAAGGCCACCAATTCGCTGACCCTGAGGCCCGTCGCATAAACGAGTTCGACGAGGGCGAGAAGCCGTTTACCCTCGGCGCCTTCGAGCCGACCGGCCGCCGCGATCAGGCGCGAAGTTTCCGCCTCGTCGAGCCCCTTGGGCAAGACGCGGCCAAGCTTGGGCGCAATCAAGGCGGCGCTGGGATCGTCGGCGCGCATCGTTTCGCCGACGAGGAATTTGAAGAATTGCCGAAGCGCGCTCAAACGCCTTGCCGCCGAACGCGCCTGCAAGCCGGCGGCATCGAGCCAAGCGAGATAAGCTCGCAAATCCTCGGCCTTGGCATCGGCAAGATCGCGCCCGCGCCGCGCGACGAAGGCCGCGGCATCGGCAAGATCGCGGCGATAAGCGGCGCTTGTGTTTTCCGCCGCATTGCGCTCGGCCGCCAGCATGTCGAGAAAAAGAGCGACGGCCGGTTGGATCGGAGATCGCGCCACGGGATCGATCACAAACCGTTGCGGATCGCGATCTCGCAGAGGATCGCGCGCGCTTCGCCGGCAAGGCCCGCCGCGACCAGCCCTTGGATCGCCGCCAGAACCGCGCCCTTATCGGTCGCGAAGGCGTTACCGTCATCGAGAGCGATCAGGATGAGCGCGATCCCTTCCCCGCGCTTGCCGCCGCTCAAGGCGGGGGCAATCAGCGCCGCCGGAGAATTTTCGCCGGGTTTAATAGGCGCTTCCGCTATCGTGCCCGCTGCCGCGGGCGCCACGGCATCGAGCGCGGCGCCATAGAATTGCCCGATTTCGCTCGGCGCTTGGCTCGCCAATTGCCAAGCCTGGGCGACGTCGTAAGTCCCCGCCTCGCGATCCGCGAGACCGGCCAATCGCGCCAGCAGCCGCATCGCCGGCAGAGCGGGCGCAATTTTAGCCGCATTCGGCGCGGTTGCGTTCGCGCCGACGCGTTCGGCCAGATTCATCCATTGCCCGGCAAGATCGAGATCGCCGGAAAGAATCGCAAGGCGCAGGGCCGTCGGCGCGAACCAGACGAGACCTTCATTGGGCGCGATCTCGGCTGCGATCGGCGCATAAAGCGCCGCTGTCGCGGAAAGATCGCCGGATTCGATCGCCCCCGCCAACAGCAAGGCGATGAGATGCGCGCGCCGTTCCGGCAATTGTCCCGCCGCCACGGCCTGATAAAGCAGCGCATCGTTTTCGGGCGTCGATTTGGCGCCGGCCAGCAGGAAGGGATCGGTATCGCTGCGCGGATAGGTGCGATAGAGCGCCGCCAATTCCTCGGCCGAGAGGAGACCATAAGTCAGGGCCCGTCGCCCCGCCGCCAAACGTTCGCTCAAGGGGTATTGCGGATCGCGCGCCAAAGCGCCATCGAGCGCGGGATCGATCTCGGCGGTCTCGCCCTCGCCGGGAAGAATCGCATCGAGGCCCGCCTCCCGCAGAACGGCGATATTGAGAACGTCGGGTTCCGCGCTCAAGGCGATTTGGTCGTGCGGCGCATCGCCGAGCATGGCGGAGATCAAGGCGACGAAATCCCGCGCGACGGGATCGAGGTCTTCGCGCTCGCGCAGAAGATCGCGGCCGATCGCGGCGCTTTCCTTGTCGCCACGCAAAACGGTGCAAAAAAGAGCCGCCCGGCTCAGGAAAAGATCGAGCGCGACGGCGGCCTGCATTTGCCGATCGATTTCTAGGCAGGCGCCCTTATTGTCGCCGGCCTTCAACCGCGCTTCGATCGCCAAGCGGGGATCGCCCGGCGGCAGATCGATTCCCGCCCCCGCCTGTTCGAGGGCTTGCGCATCCCCAACCAATCCCATCGCCCGCAGGCGCTCCGCCCGAAGCGGGATCAAGGGATCGGGGCCGCCGATCGCGATATCGGCTTCGGGTGCCGCCGCCTTGGTCAGGAGCAAACGGCGCTGAAGATCGCGTAAGGGCGGGCTCGCGACGGGCGCCGGCAGGCGCGGCAGCAGCGAAGAGAGCCAAGAGAGCGTCGAACCCGACCAGAGATCGGCGCCGAGACCGCCCTCGCCCTCCCCGATCAGGCCGATAACGGCCGTCCCGACCGGCGAGAGCGGCTGGGTCGTCAACGGGGCCTCGCCGGGCACTGAGGGCGCTGGATCGGCCGGCGGCGTCGGATTTTCGGTGGGACCGAGCAGCAAAGGCGCACCCGGCGCGGGCGCGCTCGATGGCGGTGCAGCCGATTGGCCCCAAGCCGATAGGGGCAGGATCCCGAGGCCGATCAGGCCGAGAATGACGGAAAGACGCAACCCCGGCTTATTGCGGGATAAGTCGCTCATTCGGAACGACGACCTCCATCATTCGGGAAGGCGCCGGGAAATCGTAGAAACCGAGAAAAAGCGCGCCGGCCACGAGGCCGAAGCTCAGGACACCCAGCAATCCCAGCAAAATGCGCCGCATGCGATCCAAACCCTTGCGAAACAAGACCGATCCGATTCTCTCGGCGAATCGGGCTTAGCTTATCACGACTCGCGCGCGAAACGGCAAATTTCCCCCATGCTTGACCCCGGCCCCGGCGGCCTGATACCGACTGGCTATGAGCGAAATCCCGGCGCATGGCGGCACCGGCCCCGCTTCCGCCCCCTTTCCCGGCCCGAATGGTGCCGCCCCCGCCCTTGGCGAAGGCTTGGGGCCGCTCGATCGCAGCCTCGTCCTGGTCGGGTTGATGGGGGCCGGCAAAAGCTGCATCGGCAAGCGCCTCGCCGCTCAGATCGGCTTGCCCTTCCGCGATGCCGATCGCGAGATCGAGGCGGCGGCCGGCTCCACCATCGCCGAAATCTTCGCGCGCCATGGCGAACCCTATTTCCGGGACGGCGAGCGCCGCGTCATTCAGCGCCTGCTCGCCGATCCCGTTCATGTGCTGGCGACGGGGGGCGGCGCCTTCATCGATCCGGCGACGCGCGACCTCGTCAAGCAGCGGGCGATTTCCATCTGGCTCAGGGCCGATCTCGATTTGCTGGTCAAAAGAGTCTCGCGCCGCAACGACCGGCCGCTGCTGCACAATGTCGATCCGCGCCAGCGCCTCGCCGAATTGATCGAACAGCGTTACCCGATCTATGCCGAGGCCGATATCGTCGTCGATAGCGCCGACGGACCGCCGGAAGCGATTGTCGCGCAGGTCCTGGCTGCCTTGCGCCGCCATCTTGCCGCGCATAAAAGCGCATCGGCGGGAGTTTCGGCATGAGCGCGATCGATCGCCTCGATCTCGATCTCGGCGCTCGCCGTTACGAGATCCTGATCGGCCGTAATCTGATCGCCGAAAGCGGCGCGCATCTCTTGCCGATCCTGCGCCAGAAACGGGTCGTCGTCGTTACCGACCGTCATGTCGCGCGCCATCATTGGGAACCCTGCCGCGCCGGTCTCGCCGCCGCCGGCATCGCCGTCGAAACGATCGTGCTCGAACCCGGCGAGGCCAGCAAGAGCTTCGCCTCGCTCGAAGCCTTGCTGGCGCGATTGCTGGAATTGCGCGTCGAGCGGCGAACGACGCTGGTCGCGCTCGGCGGCGGCGTGATCGGCGATCTCGTCGGCTTCGCCGCCGCCATTCTGCTGCGCGGTCTCGATTTCGTGCAGATACCGACCACGCTGCTCGCTCAGGTCGATTCCTCGGTCGGCGGCAAGACCGGCATCAACATGGCGGCCGGCAAGAATCTCGTCGGCGCCTTCTATCAGCCGCGCCGCGTCCTGATCGATCTCGATGCGCTCGCGACCCTGCCGCGCCGCGAATTGCTCGCGGGTTATGCGGAGATCGTCAAATACGGCTTGATCGATCAGCCCGATTTTTTCGCCTGGCTGGAAGCGAACGGCGCCGATCTGCTGGCGGGCTCGGAAGCGGCCCGGCATTACGCGATCCGCCGATCCTGCGCCGCCAAGGCGGCGATCGTCGCCGCCGACGAAACCGAAGCGGGCGCGCGCGCCCTCCTCAATCTCGGCCATACGTTTGCTCACGCTTTGGAAACCGAAACCGGCTATTCCGATCTTCTGCTGCATGGCGAGGCGGTGGCGATCGGTCTGCGGCTCGCTTTCGATCTTTCCGCGGCGCTCGGCCTTTGCTCCGCCGCCGATGCCGAACGCGTGCGGCAACATCTGCGCGCAGTGGGTTTGCCGGATTCGCCGCGCGCCATTGCCGATATCGCCTGGTCGACCGATCGGCTGATCGCGCATATGAGCCAAGATAAAAAGGTCGTCGATGGCCGCATCGGCTTCGTGCTCGCGCGCGGCATCGGGCAGGCCTTCCATCCCGGCCATGCCGATCTGCCGATATTGCGCCGCGTTCTCGACGCCGCCTTGGCGAATTAAAAGCGCCGCCTCTCGTCTCGTTCTAGATAAGGAACCGATCATGGATGCGACCCTCGTGAGCCTTGCCATCGTTCTCGCGCTGATCCTCTGCTCGGCCTTCTTCTCGGGATCGGAAACCGCTTTGACCGCCGCCTCCAAGGCGCGCATGACCAATCTTGCCAATCACGGCTCGAAGCGCGCGGGCCAAGTGAACGGGCTGCGCGATCAAATGGAAAAGGTGATCGGCACGATTCTGCTCGGCAATGCTTTCGTCAATTCCTCGATCGCGGCTCTGACCACGGCGGCCCTGACCGCGCGGCTTGGCGAAACGGCGGCTTTCTATGCCGCCGGCGCCGCCACCATCGTCATTTTCATTTTCGGCGAGGTCCTGCCCAAGACCTTCGCCATCAATCGCGCGGATCGCACCTCGCTCGCCATTGCGCCGCTTATCCTGCTGCTGGTCAGGATCACTTATCCCATCACGCATGTCACGCAATTGCTGTGCAATTTCATTCTGCGCAGTTTCGGCATCCGCGTCGTCAAGGAACCCGGCGCGGAAGAGCGCATGGAGGAATTGCGCGGCGCCATCGAATTGCATACCGGCGCGGTCGACGAGATCCGCGAACACGGGCAGATGCTGCATTCGATTCTCGATCTCGCCGACGTTCCGGTCGCCGATATCATGGTGCATCGGCGCAACGTCAACATGATCGACGCCGATTTGCCGGCCGCCGATATCCTGGCGGCGATCGTCGGCAGCCCGCATACCCGCCTGCCGCTCTATCGCGGCGAAGGCGACAACATCATCGGTATCCTACATGCCAAGGCGGCTTTGCGCGCCGTTCAGGAAAATAACTGGCGTCTCGACGGTCTCGATCTCGTCGCGCTGGCCGCCAAGCCCTGGTTCATTCCCGATTCGACCAATCTTTACGCCCAACTCGAATCCTTTCGCGCGCGGCACGAACATTTCGCCATCGTCGTCGACGAATACGGCGCCTTCATGGGGATCGTCACGCTGGAGGATATTCTCGAAGAAATCGTCGGCGACATCGCCGACGAACACGATCAGAAGGTCGAAGGCGTCAAACCGGAACCGGACGGCTCCTACATGATCGACGGCACGGTCACCTTGCGCGACCTCAATCGCGAATTCGGTTGGAAACTGCCGGACGAAAAGGCTTCGACCTTGGCCGGTCTGGTGCTGAACGAAGCGCGACGGATTCCCAAGGTCGGGCAGGTTTTCGTCTTCTACGGTTTCCGCTTCGAGATCCTTGAGCGTCAGCGCAACCAGATCAAACGGCTGCGCGTCAATCCGCCCTTGCCCGATCAGGCAATGCCGGAAACCGCAAATCCGACCGGCGGCGCTTGAAGTTTCAAGCGGGGCGCCGTTCCTCCGGCAAGGAAAGATCGAGGACCAGAGCGTGAACCGGCCCCGCCATTTCCTCGGCGAGCAGGCCATAGACTAAGCGCTGCCGGTCGAGGCGCGATCGCCCGCGAAAAATTTCGGCCGCGATCTCGACGCGAAAATGCGATTCGCCGTCGGGCCGCCAATTGGCATGGCCTTCATGGCGATGCGATTCGTCGATCACGGCGAGATGCGCGGGCGCCAAGGCCGCCTGCAATTTCGCGGCGATGCGCGTCGCGACCGGTCCGATTTTCGTAGGCGTCATCGCGGCTCCCTTGCGATCCGATGAGGCGCGGAATGCGCTCGGCCTGGACAGGGCCGCGCAAGCTTCGCATACTGGACCGATGGATGGAAGCCAATCCCGTCGGCGTCGGCAATTCCACGATCCCGATCCGCCGCCTTTGCCTTTGACCTGCCAGCACGAAGGCTGCGCGGCGCCGGGCCTTTATCGCGCGCCGCGCTCGCCGCAGAGTCTCAACGATTATCTCTGGTTCTGCCTCGACCACGTCCGCGACTACAATCGCCGCTGGAATTATTACGCCGATATGAGCCCCGCGGAGATGGAAAGCGCCATCCGCGCCGCCATCATCGGCGAGCGCCCGACTTGGCCGCTCGGCCATCGCGTCGGCCGTTGGCGCTTGGCCGAGGGCGATTTCATTCCCGCCGAACAGCGCGAAGCCATGGCGCGGCGTCTCCATGGCGACAAGACGCGCGCCCGCGATCGCTGGAAGGCGCGCACGCGCTCGCCCGAGGAACAGGCTTTGGCGATTCTCGATCTCGCCCCGCCCGTCACCTGGGCGGAGATCAAGAAACGCTACAAGGCCCTGGCCAAGGCGCTGCATCCCGATGCCAATGGCGGCGACCGTCGCGCCGAGGAAAAGCTGAAGATCGT
>CAYQAG010000035.1:0-28175 GCA_964415425.1 uncultured Rhodospirillaceae bacterium
CGCCCCAGATCGGCTTTCCCCAAAGCGAGCCGCTGAGAAGCGCGATGAAGGTGAAGACGGCGCCGATGGGCGAGGCGGCCTCGGCCGCGATCTCGGCAAGCCCATGCCGCCAGACGAGCGCCGCGGCGCTCATGAGGCCGATCGCCGCATAGGCCAGCATGGCGATCCAAGCCGCCGGCACATGGACATACATCAGACGGACGGATTCGCCCTGTTGGTAATCGGGCGGCGAGAAGAAAAGCGCCAGAAGAAGGCCGAGAATGAGCGCGCCGCCGGCGGCGAAGCGCAGCCAGGGCAGGAGCGGGTCGGCCCAACGCTGGAACCGCGCCGGATTGGCGAAACGATGCCAGGAGCCGGCGGGGCGGGGCGGCGAACCCGGTGCGGGACCCGGCGGCGGAGAGATTTCCGGTTTCATGCCGGGGGGTTATACCAAATCCCGCGCGCCGCGCCAGGGCGAAGGCGGGCGATCCGCAGCTTCTCCCCGATATGCCGATAAATAGAAAAAGCGCATGGCAAGACCAATCGCTAAGCGGTAAGCTGTCCGGCGTATAAAGGGGGGTGCCGATGCCGCAATTGCCGTCGTTAATTTGTCCCGGCTGCGGCCAGGTAGTCTTGGGGGTTTCGTCGCCTGACAAGGCTTTAATCGCGTCTCGGTTCGAGGATTGCCTGCGCCATTGCGAGGCTTGCGGGATCGGTGCCTCGAACACCGAGAATAGTAAGACCGTTACCTTCATCTATCGCGACCCGCTGGCAAACATCCCCCTCGAATGCCGCGAAGGTGCCAGCGAGGCGTTGAGCCAAGCGCTCAATGTGCAGAATCGGAAGTCCAAGCGCCGCCGGTTCGGATTTTCCACATCCGAGGACGCCGTCACATGGGTGGTGTTTTCACATCTGCTGCACTCGGGCGAATTGTTGCCGGCCCTCCGGCGGATCGGGCTGGCGGCTGGAATGCCGTCGGGCGAGGAACCGACGCTGCTCCTCTGGGGCGCTCCCATCGGCAAGACTGCGCGCGGGATCGAGATTCGAGAAGGGCTGAGCCGTCTCTGCGCCCGCCTCAAGGAGCATACGAGTTCGTTTTCCGAACCCGATGTCATTATCGATCTAGGCGCGGCTGGGCTCATCTTCATCGAAGTCAAATATCTTAGCGGCAACGATGAGAAACCGGCCGATTATCCCGGCTGGCCCCGATATGAGTCGGCATCGGGCCAGCTAAAATGGCGATACAACGAAGTAAAAGCGTCAGGCTGTTACGAATTGGCGCGCAACTGGGCTCTTTTGCACGGTCTCGCGAAGGGCCAGCCGGTCAGCTTGGTTAATCTCGGCCCGGCCGCGCTATTCGAAGGCGAGGAAGGCAAGCGTCTCGATCGCTTCATCGCCGCGCTCGGTGCCGATACGCAATCGCGATTCCTGAAAGCCGCATGGCCCGACTTTCTGGCGCCTAGTTTGGGATCATCGCCCCGCTGGCTCGCCGAATTTTGCCGAAGCCGCAACTTGATGTAACAAGTCCTGGCCATGGCAACTTGTGATCTACCCGCCTCGGTTAGGGAGGTAAGTGGCCATTTTGCCACATGAGCCCAATTGCCGCGCCCTTGCATGGGCGGCGCTCTTGGGAATCCAAGTGTTTGATCACCGGCAGGCCGGTACCGCTGCCCGAGTAGAGATGCACACAACCAAAGGAGCATATATATTTTTTCTAATTGACTTTTAATATTAATATCTATAAGAGACTTACCTAATATATAAATCGTCCTTTAAGTATGGAGGCTTCCATGGATGGCGATAGAGTTGCTGAGGGCAAACGCGATCTCGTTGTAGCCTGTAACGAGGCCATCAAATTTCTCAATCGGAAAAAACCGAGCCAATCCGGCGGTGCCCCTGAGCTCATCGAATTGGCCAAGCTTTATATCGAGACCATCAAGGCTATCAAGCCTCTGCCACAGGACGAAACGATCATCGATTATCTCCAGGCCATGGAGAATTCTCATGAAAAGCCCAAACCAGGATGGATAGACCGGGCCATCGCCTGGGTGGCGCGAAATCTGCACACTCCATTCAGTCCCGAAGTGCATGACGGTTATGTCATCATCGCTGGCCTGCAGATGCAGATGGCACGCCTTTTGCCCGATGACAGCTTGCGACAATTCATCTGGTCGATTCAACTCAAGTTCCGGTATGTTTTCGGGGAAGACCGTGCAAAAAAATACGAAGAGGCTTTATCTCCTCAAAACCTAGAAAAGCTTGACAATCAAACTCTTGTTTCTTATTTGCAGATGCTTATATCCGATCTATACTCTGCCTATATCATCAATTATGAAAGAGAAGTTGCAGTTAGAAGCGTGAAGCGCCTTATTGGCTCTTCGTCTATTGGGCTTACGGTTGTGGCAATCGCCAGTTCATTAGTTTTGTATTTTACAGCGCCAGGACATTTATTCTATCTACCGATCATCACGATCTTTGGTATTATCGGGGCATCCATCAGTATTACCCGGCGACTACAGATCGTCGCTCAATCACCGATCGGCTCGATCAGCGATCCCATTCTTGAAATAAATTCCCTCCGGCTGGGAAAGGCCGGCATTTTTGTCGCTCTTTGCAGTGGAGCTCTGTTCCCCTTATTGCTTGCCGTGCTTTTTAGCTCCGGTATTCTCGGGGCAGTCCTAGGTGTTTCCTTGTCTCCCGTTTTCAAATCCTCGGCCGATGCTATTCTCTTTCCTGATCTGGTAGATTCCGCATCATTTGCCAAACTGGCCGCTTGGTCCTTTATTGCCGGCTTCGCCGAGCGCTTCATGCCAGATATCCTGGATCGTATGGTTCAGAGGGGGCTGAGCCGGGTCGAGCAATCTCCCGTTGGTAAATAAAAATACGATCGTCTTTCGCATTGTTGGGCGATCTTGCCAATCGATAGGCGCCGCCCATGCCTCCCCTCAATCCCCCGTTTGCAGGCGCTCGACCAACTGACAAAATTCCAAGAAGCCGCACGAAGCAGCGAAGTCACCAAAGTATAGGAGGAAAGCTAATGCAAAAAATCCTGCACCAACTCATCGACAGATACCACGATGCAACGATCGAAGCGGCGGAAAAATCTCGCGAAATAGACAACAGGGCTATCAAAGCTGCCGCTGGAAGGGGGCCCTCAAAAGATCTGGCCTCATGGATAATAGAATATGGTGTCGCCCGCGTTAAGGGGCTAACTATCGATGGTATCACCAAAACATTTGCCGAGGCTATGACCGAAGCAGCTGTGGCATATTTCAAGGGCAAAAGTTTCGATGGCCAAACTGCCTCTATCGTGAAGCATTTTGCACAGCTCCGAGCAATCTTTGGGAAGACTTATCGTGAGGGGGGCGGGAAGGGGGGAGACCGCAAAATGCAAAGCCTGACATCAAAAGTACTATGGCTCAGGATGCCTAAGGAAGCTCCTGTCTTCGATAGTCAGGCCGAGACGGCTATCATCTTTCTCGTCAAACTTCTCAAGGCAACGACCTGGGGACCTTACAAAATCGGTGACGAAGGTACGTGCAAAGCTATCGATTCTAAGTGGGGCTGGTCTCGTGACATTGATCTGCCTCAAGAGATTTTGGACAATTATTGGTATCAGGACTTTTTCTACTCCCATAGCTGCATATACAAGCAATGTTTCGAGAAGATCAAGGCAAAGGTAGATTCAAAAAATCACAACTGGCTGGAGCCGTTTCGATATTTCGATAAATTCCTCTGGATTTTGGGGAACGAGAGACAGGATTACAGCCTCATGAAAAAGGTAGGTGAGAGTTTCCGAAAATGTGCGGGCCCACAGCTTAATGCTCACAAGCCTTATCGTAATAAGTCTTTGGCTTGACGACCCGAGCCCAGCTACCGAAGGACGGACCTTAGTTCGAGCACTGCGGAGGCCATCAGGCTGATCGGTACGGCACCCATTACCGTTAGTTTTTCACGGGAGGCGAACTTTAATGGCTACGAAATAAAATAGAGACGTTCATAAAACGGTTTCCTGCTATGCCGCGATTTCATGTCGAGTCTACAATAACGGAGAATCGCAACGCCCTCTATTGATTATATCCTAACTGCGCCCCTCGTAGTTATGAGGCACCGGACTGAGCCATGAGCCAGTATAAAGGCAAATGCTTTGTAGTGGCGGAATCGAAAGCCGAAACCGCAAATTAGTAAAATAAGCTCGCCGCCCAGCTATTCCCCTCAATCCCCCGTTTGCAGGCGTTCGACCAATTGGCGGACATTGGGGATGAAACCGCCGGCATAGAAGGGATCGTCCTTGAAGCGATAGGCGTTATGGCCGGCGAACATCAGCTGGTCCTCGATCTTTTCCGAATGGCTGATTTCCTGCAGCGTC
Source organism: uncultured Rhodospirillaceae bacterium (assembly GCA_964415425.1). Taxonomy (GTDB): domain Bacteria; phylum Pseudomonadota; class Alphaproteobacteria; order Dongiales; family Dongiaceae; genus Dongia. The sequence continues at coordinate 4,349 of CAYQAG010000035.1, forward strand.
TTCTGGATGCAGAAGCTGCGGGGATCGGCCTTCTTGCCGGTCGAGCCCGCCTCGTTCTGCGACCAATTGGAAAAGAGACAGGCGGAAAGGCAGCCCATGCAATTGATTTGGTCGGTCAGAATCTCGTTTTCCTTTTCGCGCGTGACGAAGATGAGGGTCGATTCGGGCGTACGCATCGCCTCGCCATAGCCCTGGCGCACCCATTCCTCGGCGCGCAATTTGTCGGCCGCCGTCAGATAGACGAGGCGACCGCGCGCGCCGATCGCGAGGGGCCATTCGTGCTCGCCGATCTTATGCTGGCTATAGGCGACTTGGCGCTGGCTGCGCTCGCGCAATTCGTCGAGGAAACGATTGCTGACGGCCGAGGAATAAAAGCCCGTCGGGCTGAAACGGTTCAAATAGACATCGCCCGGCTTCAAATCCAGCAGCCTTTGCTTCCAAGCCGCCGAGATCGGGCTTTCGGCGGTCAGCAAGGGCCGCGTGCCGAATTGGAAGGCGATCGGCCCCAATTCGGGATTGTCGAACCAATCCGCCCATTCGCGCAGATACCAAACCCCGCCCGCCATGACGATCGGGGTTTCATGAAGGCCGCATTCCTCGCGCATCACGCGGCGCAATTCGACGATGCGGGGATAAGGCGGTTGCGGCTGTTCCGGGTCTTCGAGATTGGAAAGCCCGTTATGCCCGCCGGCAAGCCAGGGGTCTTCGTAGACGACGCCGCCCAGGAGATCGCGGAATTTGTGATAGGCGCGCTTCCAGAGCGCGCGGAAGGCGCGGCCCGAGGAAACGATCGGGTAATAATAAATTCCGTATTGAGCGCAAATCTCGGCGATGCGATAGGGCATGCCGGCGCCGCAGGTGACGCCGTGGATGAGGCCCTTGGCGCCTTCGAGCACGCCATGGAGGACATGTTCCGTCCCCGCCATCTCCCAGAGCACGTTCATATGCAGGCGGCCCTGCCCATTGGCCGCCTCATGGGCGATCCGCGCTTGGGCGATGCCGCCGGCGATCGCGTATTTCAGCAATTCCTCATGCCGCTCGCGCCGCGTCTTGCCGCGATAGATTTGCGGGATGACGCGCCCCTGCGCATCGTAGGAATCGGCATTAACGCCGGAAAAGGTGCCGACGCCCCCCGCCGCCGCCCAGGCGCCCGAGGATTGGCCGTTCGAGACCGAAATGCCCTTGCCGCCTTCGATCAACGGCAGCACTTCAACGCCGGAAATCACGATGGGCTTTAATTGGATCGTCATCGGGTCCCCTCGAACGGGCCAAGTTCCAGCATAACAAAAGAAATGCGCGGCGCCAGGGTGCTTTTCGGGCCGCCTATCCTAATTCGGCCCGGAGAGCGCCCGGCCGGTCGGTGAAAACGCCATCCGCGCCCCAGGCGAGCAGCCGGCGCGCGCGTTCGGGTGCGTTCACCGTATAGACGAGAACGCCGTAGCCAGCGCGCTTCATAGCGGCGATCCAATCGGGATCGGCGGTTTCGTCCCAGATATTGATCGTGGTCGCCGCAAGACGCGCCGCACGCGCCGCCCAATCCGCCGGGCGATCTTCGAGGAGCAGGCCGCGCGGAATCTCCGGCGCGATATCGCGCGCGACTTCCAAGGAAAGTTCCGAGAAGCTCGAAACGAGGAACCGACGCCGTCCGGCGGCACGATAATTCTGCAATTCCCGCATGACGATTTCCGCCGTCTCGCGGTCGCGCCCCGGACAAGGCTTGATTTCGAGATTGAAATCGAGGCCGAGCTCGTCGCAAAGCGCCAGCGCCTCGGCCAAGGTGGGGATTCGTTCGCCGGCGAAAGCGGGGGCGAACCAGGACCCGGCATCGCGCGTTTTCAGGGCTGCCAGCGAAGCGCGCGCGACGGGGCCCTTCCCATCGGTCGTGCGATCGAGATCGTCGTCATGCATCAGGATGACGGCCTTATCGGCGCTTAATTTGGCGTCGAATTCGATCCAGGCGGCGCCTTCCGCCTTGGCGCGGCGGAAGCCGGCCAAGGTATTTTCCGGCGCGGAGGCAGCCGCGCCGCGATGGCCGAGGATGCGCGGCAAACGCAAAGGCGCAATCATGCCGGCTGCCCGAATTGTCGGCGACTTACGGTCGCGCTATCGCCGGCCATGACGGAAGAGGGAGGAACGGCAGAACAATAGGTCAGCAAGGGAAGCCCCAAATCCGATTCGCCACGCGACAGCCCCTCACGAAGAGGCATCGCCTCTCACGAATAGGCGCTGCCCCTCACCCTAGCCCTCTCCCCCATTGGGGGAGAGGGGATCACCGTCATCTGCCATCTGTCATCCGACTTCTGGCTTCTGACATCTGACATCTGACTTCTGAATCCTACTCGCCCGCCTCGCGGGGCTGGCGATCGCGCCGGCGCTCGGCATCCATCTCGGCCATCTTGGCGCTTAAATCCTCGCCCGTCGCCTGATCGACGACGCGCATGGAAAGCTTCACCTTGCCGCGATCGTCCATGCCGATGACCTTGACCTTGACGGCTTGGCCGACGGCGACGACGTCGCCGACTTGGCGCACGCGCTGGGCCGCAAGTTCGCTGATATGGACGAGGCCGTCGCGCGAACCGAGGAAATTCACGAAAGCGCCGAAATCCATCAGCTTCACGACCTTGCCGTCATAGACGACGCCGATCTCCGGCTCGGCGACGATGCCGCGAATCCAATCGATCGCGGCTTGGCCGGCCTTGGCGTCGACGGCGGCGACCTTGATCGTGCCATCGTCCTCGATATCGATCTTGGCGCCGGTCACTTCGCAGATTTCGCGAATGACCTTGCCGCCCGAACCGATCACTTCGCGGATCTTGTCCTTGGGGATGTTGATGACGGTGATGCGCGGCGCATTGGCGGAGACGCCTTCGCGCGCGCGGCCGATCGCCTTTCCCATCTCGCCCAGGATATGCAGACGCCCGGCGCGGGCCTGATCGAGGGCGATTTTCATGATCTCGGCCGTGATCGAGGTGATCTTGATATCCATCTGCAAGGCGGTGATGCCGCTCTCGGTGCCGGCGACCTTGAAATCCATGTCGCCGAGATGATCCTCATCGCCCAAGATGTCGGAGAGGACGGCATAGCCGTCGGCTTCCTTGATGAGGCCCATGGCGATGCCGGCGACGGGCCGGACCAAGGGCACGCCCGCATCCATCATGGAAAGCGAGGCGCCGCAAACGCTGGCCATCGAGGAAGAGCCGTTCGATTCCAGAATTTCCGAGACGACGCGGATCGTATAGGGGAAGTCTTCCTTCTTCGGCAGCAGCGGATGCAGCGCGCGCCAGGCGAGCTTGCCATGGCCGATCTCGCGCCGTCCCGGCGATCCCATGCGGCCGGTTTCGCCCGTCGAATAGGGCGGGAAATTGTAATGCAGCAGGAAGCTTTCGCGATATTCGCCTTCGAGCGCGTCGATGATCTGCTCGTCCTCGCCCGTGCCCAGCGTCGCGACGACGAGAGCTTGCGTCTCGCCGCGGGTGAAGAGCGCCGAGCCATGCGCGCGCGGCAGAACGCCGATCTCGCTGACGATGGGGCGCACCGTCTTGGTGTCGCGGCCGTCGATGCGCTTGCCTGTCTTCAGGATGGCGCCGCGCACGACGTCCTTCTCCGCATTCTTGAAAAGCTTGCCGACGAGTTCGGTCTTGGCGTCGTCGGTGCCGAGCGCCGCTTTGGCGGCGGCTTTGACGGCGGCGACCTTGTCGGTGCGGGCCTGCTTCCCCGTCTCGCGATAGGCGGCGGCGAGATCCTCGCCGAATTGCCGCTTCAGGGCGGCGGCGAGCGCCTCGGCCTCGCTATCGGCGGCGGGGAGCGGCCAGGCTTCGCGCGCGCATTCCTCGGCCAAGGCGATGATGGCAGCGATCACCGGCTGGAATTCCTTGAAGCCGAAAGTGACGGCACCCAGCATGATCTCCTCGGATAATTCCTTCGCTTCCGATTCGACCATCAGCACGCCCTCGGCCGTGCCGGCGACGACGAGATCGAGCGACGAGGCGCCAAGATCGCTCGCCTTGGGATTGAGGATATATTGCCCGTCGCTATAGCCGACGCGCGCGGCGGCGATCGGCCCCATGAAGGGAATGCCGGAAATGGTGAGCGCCGCCGAAGCGCCGATCATGGCGACGATATCGGGATCGTTTTCGAGATCGTGGCTCAAGGTCGTGGCGACGATCTGAGTCTCGTGGCGATAGGCGGGGTGGAAGAGGGGACGGATCGGCCGGTCGATGAGGCGCGAGGTCAGCACTTCCTTTTCGCTCGGCCGGCCTTCGCGCTTGAAGAAGCCGCCCGGAATCTTGCCGGCGGCGAAGGTCTTTTCCTGATAATTGACGGTCAGAGGGAAAAAATCGATGCCGGGCTTCGGGGATTTCTCGCCGACGGCGGTGACGAGGACGACGGTCTCGCCATAGGTGACGAGAACGGCGCCATCGGCCTGGCGGGCGAATTTTCCAGTTTCGAGGCTGAGCTTGCGCCCGCCCCAGTTTATTTCCTTGCGGTAAGTCTTGAACATGTTTGGATCCTTTTCGAGATCGGTTTGATAACGACCGTTTCCCGCCGGACCCGCGCAAGCAACGTCAGAAGGCGGCGTTGCTTGCGTCGGCCCGGCCGTGGCGAAAGCGGCGATCGGGCGGTCGAAAACCCGAAAGCCGCGCAAGACGAAGACAAGCCCGAAAACGCCGATCCCGCCGGCGGCGGGAGCCGAAGGCGGGATCGAAATACGGGCATTAGCGGCGCAGACCCAGGCGAGCGACGATATCCTGGTAACGCCGATTGTCCTTTTTCTTGAGATAATCGAGCAGGCGGCGGCGCTGTCCGACCATGACGAGAAGGCCGCGACGGGAATGGAAATCCTTCTCGTGCGACTGCAAATGCTCGGTCAGATTCTTGATGCGCTCCGAAAGAAGGGCGATCTGCACTTCCGGCGAGCCGGTATCGGCCGCGGCCTTGGCGAAGTCCTTGATGACTTCCTGCTTGCGCTCTGGCGTGATCGACATCGGGGGAAACTCCTTTCCGCTATAGGTTCATGACGCGCACCGGGATCAGCTCTCCCGCCTCGAATCGCGCCAGCGCGATCAGCTTCTCCTCGGCCATGGCGCGAACCAAACCACCCTGGGCAAACCCACGGATGCGCTCGCGGTCGTGGCGATGGAGCAGGCCGATCCGCTGTCCGGATCTGAGGCTGCTGGCCTCGGTGGCCGATAAGGCCAGCGCCGGGATGTCGTCCAGCGCGGTCTCGATCGGCAATAATCGCTCGAAAGCGGCCGGACTATGCCCCAAAGCGAGGAGCGAATCCAGCGAAATCGCCCGGGCCTCGCCGAAGGGACCGACGGCTAGGCGGCGCAGGCGCTCGACATAGCCTAAGGTGCCGAGATATTTGGCCAAATCCCTGGCGAGCGCGCGCATATAGGCGCCCTTGCCGGAGCGCACTTCGAATTCCGCATGATCGGCATCGGGCCTAGCGATGAGGCGGAAATCGTCGATGCGGATGAGCCGCGGTTGCAGTTCGACCGCCTCGCCCGCCCGGGCGAGATCGTAAGCCCGCTCGCCGGCAACCCGGATCGCCGAATAGGCCGGGGGGATTTGCGCGATCTCGCCCAAGAAATGCGGCAAGGCGGCGCGGATCGCGTCATCCTCGGGGCGCAGGTCCGAGCGGCCGGTTACTTCGCCCTCGGCATCGTCGGTCGCGCGCGCTTCGCCGAAGCGGAGCATGAAGCGATAGGTCTTCGCCCCATCCATGACATAAGGCACGGTCTTGGTCGCCTCGCCCAAGGCGATCGGCAGAATGCCCGTCGCCAAGGGATCGAGCGTGCCGCCATGCCCCGCCTTCTGCGCTTGATAGAGCCGGCGCACAGCCGCGACCGCCTGGGTCGAGGTCATCTGCGCCGGTTTATCGAGGATCAGCCAACCGTCGACCTTATCGCCCTTCCTGCGGCGCGCCATCTTAGGCCCCGGCTCGGGGCGCAGCGAGGAGCGACATCAGGATTCCTCCTCCGGCTTGGCGAGATCGCGCGCGATGGCGGGATCGTGCAGCAGGGCCTCGATGCGGCCGGAGGCCGCGAAACTTTCGTCGAGCCGGAAGCGAAGCTGCGGCGAGACGCGAAGCGTCATCGCCTCGGCCAAGCGGCCGCGAAAATAGCCGGCGGCGCGATTGAGCGCCTTGACGAGGCGAAGATCGGCCTCCGCCGGAGATTGCAAGGCCGCGAAGGGGAGGATGAAGACCGTCGCGTTCTTGAGATCGGGGCTGACATCGACTGCCGTCACCGTCACTCGCCGATCGGCGAGATCGGGATCGGCCAAGCGATGACGATCGAGAATGCCGACCAAGGCATGGCGCATTTCCTCGCCGACGCGCAAGGGCCGCTGGCCCGGCGCGTTTCCTCGACGCTCCATCTTCCTTCTGGTCATGCCGGCAATCTCATCCGATGGCGCGGGCGATTTCCTCGACCTCGAAACATTCGATGATATCGCCCTTCTGGATGTCCTGGTAATTCTCGAAGGCCATGCCGCATTCGAAGCCTTCCTTGACCTCGCGCACTTCGTCCTTGAAGCGGCGCAGCGTTTTCAACGTGCCTTCGTGGATGACGACGCTGTCGCGCAGCAGGCGCACCTTGCCGCCGCGCTTGACGAGGCCTTCCGTGACCATGCAGCCCGCGACCTTGCCCGCCTTGGTGACGGAGAAAACTTCGCGGATTTCGGCATTGCCCAGGAATTTTTCGCGCAAAGTGGGCGCCAAGAGGCCGGAAAGGATCGCCTTCGCATCGTCGACGACGTTGTAGATGATCGAATAATAACGGATATCGACATGGTCGCGCTTGGCCATCTCGCGGGCCTGGGGATTGGCGCGGACATTGAAGCCGATGATGAGGCCGGAAACGGCGCGCGCCAAGGTCACGTCGCTTTCGTTGACGCCGCCGACGGCGGCATGAAGGATACGCACGCCGACCTCGTCATTGGCAAGCTGCTTCAGCGAATTGACGATCGCCTCGACCGAGCCTTGGACATCGGCCTTGACGACGACGGCCAATTCCTTGCTTTCGCCGGCTTGTATCTTGGAGAACATCTGTTCGAGCGAGGAGCGCCCCGAAGCCGCCGCCTGTTGCTGGCGTTGGCGGGCGCTGCGGAATTCGGCGATTTCTCGGGCGCGGTTTTCCGAGGGCACGACGAAGACCGAATCGCCCGCTTGCGGCGTCGCTTGCAGGCCCAAAACTTCGACCGGGCTCGCGGGGCCGGCGCTTTCGATCGCGCGGCCGCGATCGTCGAGCAGGGCGCGCACGCGGCCCCATTCGCTGCCGGCGACGACGATGTCGCCGACCTTGAGCGAGCCTTTCTGCACGAGGACGGTGGCGACCGCGCCGCGGCCGCGTTCCAGCTTCGCTTCGATGACGGCGCCCTGGGCCGGGCGATCGGGATTGGCCTTGAGGTCGAGGATTTCCGCCTGCAGCAGCAGGGCCTCTTCCAGCTTATCAAGATTGAGTCGCGTCTTCGCCGAAACCTCGACCGTCAGAACGTCGCCGCCCATGGATTCGGTGACGATCTCGTGATTGAGCAATTCGCGGCGCACGCGATCGGCATCGGCGCCGGGTTTATCCATTTTATTGATGGCGACGATGATCGGCACGCCGGCCGATTTCGCATGGCGGATGGCTTCGATCGTCTGCGGCATGATGCCGTCATCGCCGGCGACGACGAGGACGACGATATCGGTGACATTGGCGCCGCGCGCGCGCATTTCGGTGAAGGCGGCATGGCCCGGCGTGTCGATGAAGGTGATGCGCCCGCCATTGGCGAGGCGCACCTGATAGGCGCCGATATGCTGCGTGATGCCGCCCGCTTCATGCGCGGCGACATCGGTCTGGCGAAGCGCGTCGAGCAGCGAGGTCTTGCCGTGATCGACATGGCCCATGATGGTGACGACGGGCGGGCGCGGGCGCAGGCTTTCCGGCGCATCGCCCTCGCCCTCAAGGCCGATTTCGACATCGGCGGCGGCAACGCGTTTCAGCTTGTGGCCGAATTCGCCGACCACCAATTCGGCGGTATCGGCGTCGATCGTCTGATTGATCGTCGCCATGACGCCCATTTTCATCAGCGTCTTGATGACGTCGGCGCCGCGTTCGGCCATGCGGTTGGCGAGTTCCTGAACGGTGATCGCTTCCGGCACGACGACCTCGCGCAGGATCTTGGCCTGGGCCTGATCCCCCTGCAATCCCATCGCGGCGCGTCTTTCCTTGGCGGTGCGGCGGCGGAAGGCCGCGACCGAACGCTGACGCTCGCCTTCCTCGGAATCGAGCGCGCGCGTGACCGTCATCTTGCCGCGATTGCGTTTCGCGTCGTCGCGCGGCGCGCGGGCCGGCGTCTTGACCGGAGCCGGGCGGCCGGCAACGCGCTTGCGGCGGCTGGCCTCGGCTTCCTCGTCCTCGACGAGCGCCTTGGCAAGATGCATGCGACCCGATAGATGCGCGCCCTTGGCGGCATCGGCGGCCGGCGCGCCGGTTTCGCGGGGCTTGCCGCGTCCGGCCTCGGCGGTCGCGGCCGCCTTGCGCGCTTCTTCTTCGGCTAGGCGGCGTTCTTCCTCGCGCCGCCGGCGGTCCAATTCCTGGCGTTCGCGCTCGGCGCGTTCGGCGAGGCGCTGGCTTTCCTCGGCTTCGAATTGGCGGCGGACATCCTCGTCCTTCTTCGCTTGTTCGAGGGCCTTGAGGCGCTGCTGGCGCTCATGGTCGGTCAAAGCGTGATGGCGATCCTCAAGAACGTTTTCGGTAACGGCGGGATCGATCGCGCCGGGCGTCGTCAGCTTGGGTTCGCTCTCGGCCGCGATTTCGGTCATCTTGCCGCCGGCGCCCGGCGCATAGGTGCGGCGCTTCTTGACCTCGACCGCCACGGTCTTGGATCGGCCATGCGGGAAGCTTTGCTTCACCAAGCCGCCATCCACGGTCTTCTTCAATTCCAGCTTGCCCGGCGAAGCGAGCTTCAGCGGTTTGCGGGTCGGAGTTTCGGTGCGGTCGGTCATGCGGCGCTCGAATCTTTCGGCTGCGAGGAAGAACGGGAACGAGAAGAACGGGATCGGGCGGCGGCCGGTTTTCCGGGCGCCGTCAGATCGGCGATACGGCGATCGATCGCGCGCAGGCGATCGGCGAAGGCGCCGGGCGCGATGGCGACATGGACCGCCCAGTCGCGCCCGAGAGCCAGCGACAATTCCGCCGCCTGGAAACGATCGATGACGGGAAGATCGGGACCGGCGCGGCGCGCAAGCTTGCCGCGACTATCGGCGCCGGCATCGGCGGCTTCGATCAGCAGCCCGATCTTGCCGGCGGCGAGGCGGCGCTCGACCGCCTCGAAACCGGCGAAAGCCTGGCCCGATCGCTTGGCAAGCCCGATGAGATCGAGCGCCTGACGGCGCAATTGCGCGACGACGCGATCGGCAAGATCGGCCGGCACGCGGATCGCGCTTCTCGCCGCCTTGGCGAAGCGGCCCTTGGCGACGGCCGCTTCGAGCGCGGCGCGATCCGCCTTCACCCAATAGCCGCGGCCGGGCAAATCGCCCTTGAGATCGAAAACGAGGTTATCCTCGGGGTCGATGACGAAACGCAGGAGATCGCCCTTGCCGAAGGGCAAGCGCGTGACGAGGCAACGACGCTGACCCTCTCCGCGCAAGGCGGGTTCGGCCAGCGCCTTTTCCGGCGCCGTCATGGCGACCTCCGCGATCATCAGGCGCCCGCCTCCGTTTCCGCGAACCAATGCGCGCGGGCCGCCATGATGATGGTATTGGCGTCCTCGCCCGAAAGGCCGAAATCCTTCAATAGGCCGTCCTTCTCGTCGATCAATTCGTCGGCGGCGAGATCGGCGAGATCGTCCAGCGTCTTGATGCCCTTTTCGCCGAGCGCCACCAGCATGGCCGGGGTCAGGCGCTCGATGGCGGCAATCTCGTCGGCGACGCCGAGCTCGCGCCGCTGGGCGGTCAGGCGCTCGGCCTCGGCCTCGATCCAGGCGCTGGCGCGGGATTTGAGCTCGCCCGCGACATCGGCATCGAAGCCCTCGATCCCGGCGAGATCCTCGGTCGGCACGAAGGCGACTTCCTCGACCGAGGTGAAACCCTCCGTCACCAAGAGATGGGCGATCACTTCGTCGACGTCGAGCGCATCCATGAACATCTGCGAGCGCGAGCGGAATTCCTCCTGCCGGCGCTCGGATTCCTGCGCCTCGGTCAGGATATCGATATCGAAACCGGTCAATTGCGAGGCGAGCTTCACATTCTGCCCGCGCCGGCCGATGGCGAGCGACAATTGATCGTCGGGAACGACGACCTCGATCCTCCCCGAATCCTCGTCCAGCACGACCTTGCTGACTTCGGCCGGGGCGAGGGCGTTGACGACGAAGGTCGCGGGATCGGGCGACCAGGGGATGATGTCGATCTTCTCGCCCTGCAATTCCTGGACGACGGCCTGAACGCGGCTGCCGCGCATGCCGACGCAGGCGCCGACGGGATCGATCGAGGAATCGTGCGACATGACGCCGATCTTGGCGCGGCTGCCGGGATCGCGGGCGACGGCCTTGATCTCGATGATGCCGTCATAGACTTCCGGCACTTCCTGAGCGAACAGCTTGGCCATGAATTCGGGATGCGAACGCGAAAGGAAAATTTGCGGGCCGCGCATTTCCTCGCGCACATCGAAAATGACCGCGCGCACCCGATCGCCGGTGCGGAAAATTTCGCGCGGCAGCAATTCGTCGCGCCGCAGCATCGCCTCGCCGCGGCCGAGATCGACCGTGACATTGCCGAATTCGACCCGCTTGACGAGGCCGTTGACGATCTCGCCCTTGCGGTCCTTGAATTCCTCGTATTGGCGCTTGCGCTCGGATTCGCGCACTTTCTGCACGATCACCTGCTTCGCGGTCTGCGCCGCGATGCGGCCGAAATCGATCGGCGGCAATTCGTCGACGATGAAATCGCCGATCTTGGCATCGGGCTTGAAGCGCAAGGCGGCCTTCAGGGGAAGCTGCGTCGCCTCGTTCTCGACATTTTCCACGACTTCCTGCACGCGCATCAGCTTGATCTCGCCGGTCTTGCGGTTGATCTCGGCGCGGATATCGCGCTCGTGGCCGTATTTCGAGCGACCGGCGCGCTGGATCGCCTGTTCCATGGCGGTCAGCACTTCGTCGCGTTCGATCCCCTTTTCGCGCGCGACGGCGTCGGCGACCTGCAGCAATTCCATGCGGGGGATGGCGATCGTGGTATCCATGTCTCAACCTCGTTGCGATGGGGCCCGGCTGGTCGGCATCGCGGCCTCCGGCGCCGCTTTGGGCGCGAGTTTGGCCTTGTGGATGCCGGCAAGCGGCAGGGCAATGCGCTCGCCCTCGGCGAGCAGAAGAACTTGGTCGTTTTCGATCCCGAGCAGCTGCCCGGCGAAACGCTTGCGCCCGGCGATGGGCGTATTCAATTCCAGCTTGGCACCCTCTCCGGCGAAGCGGGCGAAATCCTGCGCCTTCGTCAGCGGCCGGTCGATGCCGGGGGAGGAAACTTCCAGCGAATAGGCGCCAGCGATGGGGTCCTCGACATCGAGCAGGGCGGAAACGACGCGCGAAATCTCGCTGCAATCCTCAAGCGACATCGGCCGCCCGTCCTTGGGTTCGGCCATGATCTGCAACCGCTTGCGCCCGCTCCCCTCCAGGCGAAGGCGCACGAGATCGTAGCCCAAGGCCTCGATCGCGGGGGTCAGCAAGGTCTCGATCCTCGTCAGTACCGACATCGCGCGCTTCTACTCGCTCCTTAAAACCTTCAACTCTTGGCCTCGTTCCGCTATCCGGGGACTAGGCCAAGGATGGGGCCGGGCAACAAAAAAGGCGGGCATTTGCCCACCCTCGTTTTCGCGGACCCCAACTCGATCCCAGGGATTTCTTCGCATTATAGGGATTTCCCCGCCCCTGGCAAGGGGGACTTTAGATCGAAATCCGCTGATTTGCTAAATGCTTAATTAGCCAGGCTCGCCTGTATAGCAGGGAAACCCAAACGCCTATGATACAAACCAGCTTATTAAGCTCATCGTAAATTTGGTTGTAAGTGATGCCGATGAATCCATTAGAAAAACCGAGGACGGAAAAACCGCCGTGATTGTCTCGGGGCGCCTTGGGGACTGCAAGGGCAGAAAAGCCAGGGCTGAGAGCTTAAGCAAAAAGAACATTCTGAAATCACTAAGCAAAGCAGCAAAGGCTAGATGTCTAAGGTGCTCTGTTCGCGCTGAAGTAGAATTGTCTTAGCCTCCTCGTCTATCATTTTGTTCTGAATGCCACGTATTATCACATAGGGCTGCATCATTGGATCAGAGAATCGGAAAGTTTGTTGGCGATCGCCGCCACGCTTAATAAGGATATTACCCCCCTCGTCTGAAGAAAAGCGGCGCAAATGCTTTTCAAAGTGAGCAATACGTTTTTTTTCTTTCATAATGGCACTATATGGCTCAACTACATCATTTGCAGTGAAAAAACCTTCATCATCTGTGCGGGCAAGTGCGCAAGCTAATAGAGATTGCTGGAAAAAATTTTCTTGATTGCTTTGCGTAGCTGCCCTGTATGCCTCTTTAAATGTTCTTTCTGTTTCTTCGATGAATCTCTCCATTGAAGATTCTACGTCGTCATTTGTGACGTTGATGCGATGCTCCTGAATCGCATGCAGAGCGGCGTACTTAGATAACGTTTGGGTGAAATATGGCAGGCCGCGTGATAGAACAATAATTGTCCATATTGCATCGGGTGAAAAAGTCAGTGCTGTTCTGCTTGCTCTCTTGGTGATTATTTCTCTTAGCTCTGATTTAGACATGCGCCTAAGCGGTACTTGAACTATGGCTCGATCAGCAGACGCATGGTCCTTAATTAATTCTGAAATATTCTCGGCCACACCAACAAGAATAATGGTAGTAGTAACCGTAAAGTCATAAAGTTCTTTAATAAGATTTGCTGTTAATCGCTTGGCATCTTCGTCCTGCAGCTCATTATACTCATCAATTATGATAATCGGCAAAGCGTTCATCCCACATTTTTGTAGCTCACGCCGAATTTCCGTCGGCGTAATGGTTTCATATTCCGTATCAAACTGAACGTATCTAGATTTACCGGCTGAGATTCCCGTTGCTTTGAGTTCTTCGAGCGCACGAATCCAAAGAGACGAGAATGAATCATGTGGACCAGTTTGTACACGTGCCACAATGAAGCTCTGTAACTGTTTGCTAAATCGTTTCCAGAAAATATTTGTGAGAGAGGTTTTCCCAACGCCACGCTCGCCAAAAAGAACTACATGCTTTGCCCGTGTCAGAACGGTCTCCAATACCTTGCGTACCTCGGTGAGGCGGCCGGCGAACAGGTCTTCTTCATCAATGGGGGCGCCATCAAAAAGTTGAGAAATTTCGGCGCCAAGCGAAAGCCAGTCATTATCAGTACGTGTCGTAGACTTTTTCATAATTGTCCTCCTGCTGGTGTTCGGCTTCCTAATCATACCCAGAGCGTTGACTTGATCAGATATAGAGTTGACTAATTATTATTATGTGTTGATTAGATGCTGCTGTCAACTGGGCCCTGCTGAGTAAGGTGCATATTTGGGCACGCGGGTGAGTGCGATGCCAGTCACAATTATCGTCATTGGTGGGCTGGCAAACTAAGACATTGCTAAAAAGACAGAAATTTGACACCACAGGCCAGGAATCGGCTGGACTTTTGCCGATTTGCAGTCCTGAATCTCTAGGAAATCCGTATCGGTTCCATTTCGAAAGGGGAAATCATGGTCCAGTCATTGCTAACCCGCCGTTTCCTGTTCGCCTTTTTGACCTTGATCGGCCTCGGTCTCGGGATCGGCTTCGGCGCGGTGCCGGGCTTGGCTCAGGAAAGCGAGACCCGGATCGATCTCCGCCTCCTGCATTTGAACGATGTCTATGAAATCTCGCCCAAAGGCGGGCAGGGCGGATTGGCCGAAATCATGACCCTCGTTCGCGCCGAACGCGGCGGGGCCAAGAACAGCCTTTTCACCTTCGGCGGCGATCTCCTTTCGCCCTCGCTGCTTTCGGCCAAGACCCAAGGCGCGCATATGATCGACCTTTTCAATGCGATGGGCGTCGATCTCGCCGGTCTCGGCAATCACGAATTCGATTTCGGCCCGGAAAATCTGCAAGCCCGCCTGGCTGAATCGCGCTTTCCCTGGCTTGCCGCCAATGTGACGCGCAAGGACGGCCAGCCTTTCGCCGGCTTGGCGCCCATTTGGGTTCGGGAAATCGACGGCATCAAGATCGGCGCCTTCGCTCTGCTGACGCCGGAAGCCAGCGTCGAATCCAGCCCCGGCCCCGATATCGTCATCGCCCCCGTTCAAGAGGCGGCCAAGGCCGCGATCGCCGCTCTCAAAGAGCAGGGGGCCGATGTCATCCTCGCCCTCACCCATATGGCGCTTTCCGAGGATCGCGCGCTCGCCAAGGCCAATCCCGATATCGACGTCATCCTCGGCGGTCACGATCACGATCCGATCTCGATCTATGAGGGCGGCGCCCTCATCCTCAAGGCGGGCTACGACGCGCATTATCTGGCCGTCGCCGATCTCACCATCGTCAAGAAAGTGAAGGATAAGGACGTGCGGGTTTCCGTGCTGCCGGCCTGGCGCTTTCTGACGAGCGCCGGGGCGGCGCCCGATGCCGAAATCGCCGCCAAGATCGCGCCCTATAACGAAGCGCTCGACAAGGAACTCGGCGTTCCGCTCGGCACGACGGAAACCGATCTCGATAGCCAGCGCGCTTCGGTGCGGACCGGGGAAGCCAATATGGGCAATCTCATCGCCGATGCGATGCGGGTCGTTTCCGGCGCCGAAATCGCGCTCGCCAATGGCGGCGGCATTCGCGGCGATAAGGTCTATCCCGCCGGCGCGGTTCTGACCAAGAAGGACATTCTGACCGAATTGCCTTTCGGCAATATCCTGGTCGTCGTCGATATCGCAGGGGCCGATCTCCTCGCCGCCCTCGAAAACGGCGTTTCCAAGATCGAGGACAAGGCCGGCCGCTTCCCGCAGGTTTCGGGGATGAAAGTCGTTTTCGATGCCCGCAAGCCCGCCGGCAGCCGCATCGTTTCCGTCAAGATCGGGGAGGCCGATCTCGACCCCGCCAAGACCTATCGTCTTGCCACCAACGATTATTTGCTGGATGGCGGCGACGGCTATGGCGCGCTGAAGAAAGGCACAATCGTCCTGGGCGCGAAAGGCGGGCCGCTCTTGGCCGGCGCCGTCATGGATTATATCGCCAAGCTCGGCAAGATCGCGATCGGGATCGAGGGCCGCATAATCCAGGCGCCCTAAGGGAAGCCCGGTTAACCCTTGGCGGCCGGATTGCGTCGCGTTTACAGCCCGCCTCGGGCGGTGATACTGTCTTTCGCTGCATTGCGGTAAAGAGCCGCGAGGCATTGGGGTTCGAGATTCCGGCGAGGACGGCATGACGGGGGCGGGTTTTCCGCAAAAATCCATCGCCGATTGGCAGGAACTGGCGCGCGCGGAAGTGCGCGGGGGGGATCCCCGCGATCTCGCCCGCGAAACGCCCGAGGGGTTGATTCTCAAACCCCTTTATACCGCCGCCGATCTCGAAGCCTTGGAAACCTTGGGAACGCTGCCGGGTTTTCCGCCTTATCTGCGCGGTCCCCGCGCCACCATGTATGCCAATCGGCCCTGGACGATCCGGCAATATGCGGGCTTTTCGACCGCCGAGGCTTCGAACGCCTTCTATCGCGACAATCTCGCCAAGGGGCAGATGGGGCTATCGGTCGCTTTCGATCTTCCGACCCATCGCGGTTACGACAGCGACCACCCGCGCGTCGTCGGCGATGTCGGCAAGGCCGGCGTCGCCATCGACACGGTCGAGGACATGAAGATTCTCTTCGCCGGCATCCCGCTCGACCGCATGTCGGTCAGCATGACCATGAACGGGGCGGTGCTGCCGGTGCTGGCCGCCTTCATCCTGGCGGGCGAGGAATCGGGCGTGCCGGCGGAAAAACTTTCCGGCACCATTCAGAACGATATCCTCAAGGAATTCATGGTGCGCAACACCTATATCTACCCGCCCGAACCCTCCTTGCGCATCCTCGCCGATATCGTCGAATTCACGGCCAAGCGCATGCCGAAATTCAATTCGATCTCGATCAGCGGCTATCACATGCAGGAAGCCGGCGCGACGGCGGTGCAGGAACTCGCCTTCACCCTCGCCGACGGCCTCGAATATGTGCGCCTTGCCTTGGCGCGCGGTCTTGCCATCGACGATTTCGCGCCGCGGCTTTCTTTCTTCTTCGGCATCGGCATGGATTTCTTCATGGAAATCGCCAAGCTGCGCGCCGCGCGCTATCTCTGGGCGGAGCTGATGCGTCCTTTCTCGCCGCGCGATCCGCAATCCCTGGCGCTCCGCACGCATTGCCAGACTTCGGGCGTTTCGCTGCAGGCGCAGGATCCCCATAACAACGTCATCCGCACAACGATCGAGGCGATGGCGGCGATTCTCGGCGGCACGCAATCCCTGCATACCAATGCCCTCGACGAGGCGATCGCGCTGCCCTCGCCTTTCGCCGCCGCCATCGCCCGCAACACGCAGCTCATCCTCCAGGAAGAGACCGGCATTCCCACCGTGATCGATCCTTTGGGCGGCAGCTATTTCGTCGAATCCCTGACCGCCGGGCTGATCGATGCCGCCCGCGCCCTCATCGTCGAAATCGAAAGCCTGGGCGGCATGGCGAAAGCGGTCGCAAGCGGCATGCCCAAGCTCAGGATCGAAGAGGCGGCGGCGCGGCGCCAAGCGCGGATCGATCGCGGCGAGGCGGTCATCGTCGGCGTCAACAAATACCGCAATGCCGAGGCGCCGGCGGAGGAGATGGATATTCTCGACATCGACAATGCCAAGGTGCGCGAAGCGCAGATCGCGCGGCTCGCTTCCGTTCGTGCCGCGCGCGATCCTGAGCGTGTCGTAGCGACGCTCGCCGCCTTGCGCGAAGGAGCCTCGGGTTCGGCCAATCTCTTGGCGCTTGCCATCGAAGCGATGCGCGCCCGCGCCAGTCTCGGCGAGGTTTCCGCCGCCCTCGAGGATGTCTTCGGCCGGCATCGCGCCGCGACTACCGGCATTGCCGGAATCTATGGCGCCGCCTGGCGGGGCGATCCCGCCTTCGCCGCCTTGACGCAGGAAATCGACGATCTCGCGCGCGCGATCGGGCGTAGGCCGCGTTTGCTCGTCGCCAAGCTCGGTCAGGACGGTCACGATCGCGGCGCCAAGGTCATCGCCAGCGCCTTTGCCGATCTCGGTTTCGATGTCGATATCGGCCCGCTGTTCCAAACGCCCGAGGAAGTCGCGCGCCAAGCGATCGAAAACGACGTGCATGCGATCGGCGTTTCCAGTCAGGCGGCCGGGCATCGCACATTGGTGCCCGCCCTCATCGCCGCCTTGCGCGATGCGGGGGCCGGGGACATTCTGGTAGCATTAGGCGGCGTGGTGCCGGAACGCGATCGCGGCGAATTGCTGCGCCAGGGCGTCGCCGCGATCTTCGGCCCCGGCACGCCGATCCTCGATTCCGCCCGCAGCTTGCTCGCGCTCATTCGCCGCCAGGAACAGCAGAGGACCGCGCCATGACCGAAAGATCGCCCGGCGAAAAGGCGAACCCGGCGGATTCCGACCGCGCCGAACGCTTAAGGTTGGAAGCGGCGGCCGATCGCGCCGCCAGCGATGCCGAGGCCGAGGGTTCGCGTTGGCTGCCCATTCTGGGCGCGGGTGCGAGCTTCGCTTGGTTCGGGCTTTATCTTTATCACCTCGCCTCGACGATCGGGCTTGCCAATCTCCTCGATCAGCCCTTGCTCGACGGTGCTCTCGTCATTCTTGCTTTCTTCGCGCCGCCCGCTTTCTTGTGGCTCTTGATCGGCTATGTCGGGCGCGGTCGCGAATTGTCGGTGATCGCCGCGCGCTTGCAGCGGCAATTGCAATTGCTGAGCTATCCCGACGACGAAGCCGGGGGCAAGATCGACACCATCGCCGCCGGGTTGAAACGTCAGAGCGAGGATTTGCGGACGGCGAGCGAGGCGGCGGCGGCGGCCTTGCGCGATTGGCGCGCCAAGCTCGCCGATCACACCAGCGAATTGACGGCGGCGACCGCCAAGGCCGATGCTGAAACCTCGGCCTTCCAGCAGCAGATCGATCAGCAGCGGCGGATTTTCGGCGACATGCAATCCGCGCTCGAATCCCAGGCCGCCGAAATCAGCCGCCATTACGCCGAAGCGATCGCGAAGATGAAAAGCGAGATGGCCGGCGAGCTTTCGCATCTGAAATCGGCCGAAGCCGCGATCGAGGAACGCTATCGCCAATTCGAGGGGGCGAGCCATCGCCAGATCGCCGCCTTGCGCGAAGCGGGCGCGGCGGTCGAACAATCGCTGATCCAGCGCGGCGAGGCGGAGCGCGCGGCTCTCCGCGGCTCGCAAGCCGCCAATGAGGAACGCTTCGGCGCGCTCGAAGCCGCCTTCGAGCGTCAATCGCGGCATTTGCAGCATCTGATCGACGACCAGGCCGCGCGGCTCGCGCAATCGATCGCCCTCTTCGCCGAACGCCTGCAGGAAACGGCGCAGACCGGGGCCGATCAATTCGGGCAGCGCGTTCTCGAACTCGAAAGCCGCATCGGCGGCGTGGCGCGCGCCGCCGGCCAGGATTTCCAGGATACGGTCCGAATTTGCAACGAAGCGATCGAGCGCGTCGCCGGCGCGCTTCATCAACGCGCCGACGAGGTCAAAACGGCGACCGGCGCCCAGGCCGAATCCCTGCTCGCCGCGGGCGGCGAAATGACCCAGCGCGTCAAGGCCGAACTCGATCGCCAAGGCGAAGCCTTGCGCGATCTTGCGCGCGATCTCGCCAATCAGATTCACGGCCTTACCGAAACGGCGAAGGGTCAGGCGCCGGTTCTGGAACGCGCCGCCGGCGCCGCGGCGACGGCTTTGGGCGCGGCCATCGCGCGCGAAACGAACGCGCTCGATGCCTTGGCCGCGACCTTGACGGAAAAGGCGGACGTTCTGGAAGAGGCGATCCGCAGCCAGCGCGACCGCCTGGGCGAGGTCGCCGCCGAGGCCGCCGACGGATTCAAGTCTTTGCTCGGCCGGCAGGCGGACGAATTCCTCGCCGCCGCCGAGGCCGTGGCGGCGCATTCCCTCAATCTCGAAGCGACGACGCGCAAGCAGCGCGAGGAATTGATGGCCGCCGCCGATGCGGCGATGCGTCGGGAAAGCGAAGCCCTGGCGGCAGCGGGCGCCAAGGCGACGGCCGAGCTCGCGACCGAACTCCGCCGCCTCCATGGCGAGGTCGAAACGCATTTTGCCGGTCTCAAGGATCAGGGAACGACACTCGCCCGCGAGGTGGAAATTCAAACCATCGCCTTCGGCAAAATCGCCGAACAATCGGCGCAGGTTGCGATGGCGATGCGCGAATCGCTCACGCAGCAAATGGCGGAGGCCGGCCGCGCCGGGGAGGCGATCGGCGAACGCGCGCGCGATATGGGTCGCGCCTTGGAACGCCAGGCGAAGGAACTCGATTCCACGCTTCTGGGACTCGTCGATCGTCATGTCGCCCAACTGACGGCGGCGAGCGCCGCTCAGGCCCAGGGAATCGCCGATCTTTCCTTGCAGATGCGCGCCATCCTCGATCGCCATGCCGAGGACCTCGCGCGTTCCGGTACCGATCAAGCGCAGCGGCTCGATGCGCTCGCCGCCGAAATGCAGGCGAAACTCGACCGGCAGGCCACGCATTTCGCTCAACTCGGCGCCGCTCAGGCGGAAAGCGTCGCCGGTTTCGCCGCCGAAATGCAGGCCAATGTCGATCGCCAAGTCGCGCATTTCGCCGCCGCCGCCGCGACCCAGGCGCGCCAGAGCGGCGAATTGCAGCAGGCTTTGCTGCGTCAGAGCGATTCCTTGAACGCCGCCTTCGCCGATATCGCGACCGCGACGACGGAAATGCGCACCGCCATGGGTGCGCAGATCGAAGCCCTCGCTTCGGCTGCGCAATCGGTCAAGGGCGAAGCGGAAACGATGAGTTCGGCCTTCGCCGCCGAAGCCGCCGCTTTGACGGAAGCCGCCGCCTCGGCGACGCATTCGGCGGCGCGGCTTCAAGGCGAATTGCGCAGCCATTTCGGCGAGATCGACAATATCGCCGAGCAAGCGATCCGCCGCCTCGCCGTCGCGCGCTCCGCCTTGCTCGAAGAAAGCGAGACCTTCCGCAACGTCAGCGCCAGCGGCGCCGAAAGCGCCGCCCATGCGGCGGGTCTCTATCGCGATCACGCGCTGGGCTTGAGCGAAGTCGGCGATCTGTTGCGCGAACGCTTGGAACAGATGAGTCGCGCGCTCCACGCCCAGGCCGGCCAATTGGCGACGATCGGCGCCCAAGCCATGGAACGCCAGCAGCAGATCAATGTCAGCTTGGGAATCGGCATCGAGCAGATGGCGCGGCTCGGCACCGAGAACGATCAACGCCTCGTCGCCTTGAAGGCGGGTCTCTCGGATATGTCGGCGGGTCTTCGTCAAGCGGCCGGCCAAGCTGCGCAAGAGATCGATGCCGCTTCCGGCGCTTTCCGGCGCGGCGCCGAAGCCGTCGGCCAAGCGACGCAAGCGGCGCTCGGCGATATGGGCGCCGCGCGTCAGGCGATGGAGGGCGAGATCGGCTTGCTCGGCGGTCTTGCCGCGCGAATCGCGGAAGCCGCCGCCACGCTGAAAACGGAATTGCAGGGCCAAAGCGATCGCCTGACCGAGGCTGCCGCCTTGGCCCGCGCCAGCGCCGAGGCCGGCGGTCAGGCAAGCCGCGCGGTCGAAGAGCGCATCGCGCGCGAAATCGCTGCTCTCGATCAGGCGAATGCGCGCATGGGCGCTAGGCTCGACGAATTGGCGCGCAATGTCGCCACCGCAATCGGTGCGGCCGCCAGCGCGCTCGATCGCAGTTTCGAACGCGCGGGCGCGATCGGCGAGACGCTCACCGGCCAAACCGGCAATCTTGCCGCCGCCTTGACCGAAGCCGGCGAAACCGTCGATCGCCTGGGCTCCGTCTTTCAAGCGCGCCGTCAGGAAATGACGAACGCCTCGGCGGAAGCGCTTGGCCTTATCGAAAAATTGCGCGCGCTAACGGCCGAGGAAACCAAGGGCGCTTTCCTGCGCACGGCCAGCACGATGATCGATTCCCTGAATGCGATGGCGGTCGATATCAACGGCCTGATCGAAGCCGATATTCCCGAGGATATCTGGCGAAAATTCCGCGCCGGCGATCGCTCGATCTTCGCGCGGCGACTCTTCCGCCGCAAGGAGGCTTACGATGTGCCGCCGGTCGCGGAGCGCTATCGCACGGACGAGGCGTTTCGCGATCTCGTCGATCGGTACTTGCGCGCCTTCGAAACCTTGCTGACGCAATCGGGTCGCGCCGATCCCGATTCGACGCTGAGCGCCGCCTTGCTCTCGGCCGATATCGGCAAGCTTTATCTGGTGCTGGCCAAGAGCACGGGGCGCCAGCAGGAGAATTGAAAAAGAGAGATGTCAGATTACAGATTTCAGATGTCAGATTCTAAAGACTCTTCCTCTGTCATCTGCCCTCTGTCATCTGAAATCTGTTTACTGCAACGTCACGGGCGCAAGACCGTTCTGCCAAGCCATGGCGGCCGCTTGGCGGCGGTCGGGCATGATGGCGATCTGCCGCCCATCGGCGGCGAAGATGGCGATGGCCGGATGGCCGTCGATCTCGACCGGCTTCAGATAAGCGAGATCGTTAAGGCCGAGCGCCATCAATTGCTCGGGCGAAATGCGGCGGATGCGTTCGGAAGAAACCTTCATGACTTATCGCCCCGCCGCTTGGCGCGCCGATTTCATGTCGATCGCGACCGTATTCGGCGCCTCGCCTTTTCCCGAAGCGCTCCCGGCCTGACGGATCGGCACTTTCCGGACTTCGCTCGCGGCGCGCGGCCGGAACAGATCGATGGTGAGGAGGCCGTTATCCAGCGTCGCGCCGGCGACCTCGATCCCTTCGGCGAGAACGAAACTGCGCTGGAATTGGCGCGCGGCGATGCCGCGATGCAGATAGACTCGTTCTTCCTCCTCGCTCTGGCGGCCGCGCACGCTCAATTGATTGTCCTCGAGCTCGATATCGAGATCGCTAAGCGTAAAGCCGGCGACCGCCAGCACGATGCGCAGGCGATCCTCGCCGATCTGCTCGATATTATAGGGCGGATAAGCCTCGCCCCCCATCTTGCCGAGGCGCTCCAGGCGCCGCTCGAATTCGTCGAAACCGAGCAGGAAGGGCGAATTGAATAAAGAGAGACGCGACATGGCTCCTCCTTTCCGAAGCGAGCGGTAAAAGAATACGGTTTGGCGCGCCCATCGGGGCCGCGCCTAGCGTTCAGGTCTTAAGATAGGCGCCGCCCATGCCGAATCAAGCCCCGGACTTTGGCGGTTCCTCTGGCCGAGAGACCGTTTCCCGGACTATTCTAAGGGCGCATTTTATCGGAGCGCCTGGCCATGACAGTCGAATCCCCGATTCTTCCGTCGGCGCCGAAAGCCATCCTCCGATCGCGCGGTCTGGGCTGGACGCTGACCGCCATCCTGGTCATCGCCTTGGCCAGCGGGCCGATCATTTGGATCGCTTTCATGATCCTATGGGGTCTGACCGAAAGCTCCGGCGTCGATTCCCTCAATATCGCTCTTGCCGGGCTCGGCTTTTCCGTCATCGCCGCTATTTTTGGCCTACCGATTTCCCTGCCGGCGGCTATCCTCAATGCCGTCACGCAAAGCCAGCTTGTTAGGCGAGGACATACGGCCTGGGTTTGGGCGCCCCTCGCGGGCATGATCGGTGGAGTCGCCGCTGGTCTTCCCGTCGGGTTTATCCTGCAATATGTCAGCTCCGATTCCCGGTTTCTAACGAAGTTCGTTGCCGATGAGCTAAGCGTGGCGCTTTTCCTCCTTGTCAGCGCGGCGATGGGAGCGCTCCATCGTCGCCTCGCCTTTCGCCGCGAGGGTCTGAAAATCGATTCCGATGCGTTCTAACGATAAGGATGCGCAATTACGAAACGCGACGGATGACGATCGTGAAATCGCGGGGCTGGGTGCGAATTTTGTTTAGTTTCGCTTTCATCGCTCTGGCCGAGGCGGCGTCTTCCGGGCTATCCTGATGGCGTCTCTTCGTCGGAGCGCCTGGCCATGACAGTCGAATCCCCGATTCTTAGACCGACACCGAAAGCCATCCTCCGATCGCGCGGCCTAGGCTGGACCTTGGCGGCTATTGCCATCGTCGCGCTAGTCAGCGGGCCGACGATTTGGCTGGCCTTTACGTTCTTCTGGACCATGACCGGCGGTTTCGGTTTGGATTGGGCCGGGTTTCTCTCCGTCGGTTTCGGCTTTATCCTCATCGCCGCGCCCTTCGTTCTGCCGATTTCCCTGCCGGCGGCGATTCTCAATGCCCTGCTGCAAAGCCGACTGGCCCGGCACGGGCGCACGGCTTGGGGCTGGGCCATGCTCGCCGCGACGATCGGCGGCCTCGCCGGCGCCCTCCTGTCGCTTTTCCTCGATTTCGAAGCCCATTATCCCCTCTTCGTCGATGCCGTCACCGATCCGGCGTTCATTATTGCCTTTTTGTTGACCGCCGCCGCGATGGGCGCGCTCCATCGTCGCCTCGCCTTTTGGCGCGAAGTCGTCAATATCGATACTGGCAATAATACGCGAAGACTTCTCTAAGCGGGGAATAGCGAATGGCGATATCGCCCGACACGTCTAAGACTCCGCCACCCCGCCGCATCTGGGGTCCCATAATTCTCGGCTTGTTGGCGACGAGCCTTGCCTTTATTCCCTCCG
>CAYQAG010000036.1:0-27856 GCA_964415425.1 uncultured Rhodospirillaceae bacterium
AGCGGCTGGGCGAAGCCTTTGAGGAGCGCGCGGTCTTCTTCCAAGGCAAAACCGGCGAGGCGGTCCTTGACGCCTTCGTCCCCGGCCATCTCCGCCGAGATGACGATATCCCCGCCCTGGCTTTGGCCCTGGAGGCGGGCCGCCATGTTGACGGTCGAGCCGAAATAATCCAGCCGGTCGTTGAGCGTGACGGCGATGCTCGGCCCCTGATGGAGGCCGAGCTTGACGACGAGGGCGGGATCGGCCGCCTGCACATGGTCGCGATTGAAATCGGCGATGCCTTGCTGAATGTCGAGCGCGGCTTCGATGCCGTCGGCCGGATTGCGGAAGGCCGCCATGACCGCATCGCCGATCGTCTTGACGATGGCGCCTTCATGCGCGCGGATGACGCGCGCGAGAAAGGCGAAATGATCGCGCACCAGATGATAGGCGCGCGCATCGCCGATCGCCTGATAGAGCGCGGTCGAACCCTTGAGATCGGAAAAGAGCAAGGTCACGCCGGCGATCGCGACCTCGTCGCCGGGGCGCAGCACATCGGCCGAGAAGAGATCGCGGAAAATCTGCAAACTCGTCAGGCGATCAGCGGTCAGGGCATCGGCGACCCAATGGCGGCTTTCGAGAAGGGCGATGCGCGGCCGCGAATCGCGGTTTTCGAGCGTGAGTTTGCCGGGCGCGCCGGGCGGGATCGCGGCGATTTCCGCCGCCATGAAACGAATGCCGGGCATCCCCGCATCGCCCGAAACTTCGCCATCGATTTCCGGCCCCGGTTCGAGGCTCCGCCAACGATAGGGGCCGGGCGGAAACTGGGCGTCGATGCTTTTCGTCTCGCCTGGCGCCAGATGAATCTGCGCCGCGACATGGGGCGTCGACATCGGCCCCCAGAGGCAATATTCGCCGCTGAGCAGCGGACGAATACCGGCGGCGGGGCGGAAGCTCGCTTCGACATTGCGCGAGAAATCGCGATCGTAATCGATATTGCAAGAGGGGCAATGCGCGCCCTGCGGCAGGCGATCAAGGCCGAGCGCGCTCGCCTTCGCCACCCGGCAGCGCGGGCAAAGCAGATCCCAACGCAATTCCAGCAATCCCGTTTTGACCGCCTGCAGGCAAAGCTCGATCGCCGACAATTCCGGCACTTGCCAACGTTTCGCGAGCAGCAAGGGCCGGATATGCCAAAGATCGACCTCTTGGCTTTCCAGAACGAAATCGGCCAAACGCCGCGCGAGGCCATGACCGTTCGGCGAAGCTTCGATTTCGGCGACGAGGCGATCGATTTTGGCCTTGAGGTCGGCGCTAAGCTTCGGCGGAACATAGGGAAAAGGCTGCGCCCGTTCGCCCCCGGCATAAAGATCGGCTTCGCAAGCGAGGCGGGAAAAATTCCGCTCCGCCGAACGGAAGAAACCCGTCGCCAAGATAAGACGCCCGAGGAGATTCCGGGGTTCGGCCGTCACGGTGTAGCGGCCGCGCGATCCCGAACCCTCGGCTTCCAGGACGAAATGCGCGCAGAGGCTCAAGAGCGGCCCGTTCAGGAAGCTGCGGCAATGCTCGAACCATTGCCCGGCGACCCAATTGACGGGATGCTCTTCCCAGCGAAGGTCGAAGGGGCCGAATCGCGCCTGGCCGAAATAGGCGACCGATCCGTCGGGGCGGGGAGTTTCCTCGACCGTATAGCGCGGCAGCCCCGCCGCTTCGTTGAAGCGCGCGGTATCGGCGAGAAGCGGCCAGATCGCTTCCGGCGGATGCGCGAAATTCCACGACCAGGTTCGGCTCGGCATGGGCCGATGATAACCCTACCAGGCGAGATAGGGCAAAACGAAATCGGGATAGGAATCCAGCTTAAGGCAAGCGGCATCGAGCGCCGCTCGATCGAGATCGACGATCGGCAGAAATTCCGCGCGATGAATGCCGCCGGCGACGAGTAGCGAGCTTATGCCGATCATGGCCGCGCCTCGGATATCGGTGCGGAGCGAATCGCCGATGGCGAGAACGCGCGCGAAATCGGTAGCGGCGAGACCGGCGAAGATATGGCGATAAATGCCGGGATGGGGCTTGCCTTCGTAAAGGAC
Source organism: uncultured Rhodospirillaceae bacterium (assembly GCA_964415425.1). Taxonomy (GTDB): domain Bacteria; phylum Pseudomonadota; class Alphaproteobacteria; order Dongiales; family Dongiaceae; genus Dongia. Next base: position 2,064 of record CAYQAG010000036.1, read on the forward strand.
GCGCCCGCCGATCTTTTCGTAAGCGGCGCCGAGCGCCCCGGCGCAAGGTTCGCTCGTTCCGCCGCGATGGACGAGGAGATCGGGATTGGCGCAAAGCAAGGGCAAATCGCGCCGGCGCGCGGCGGCGAGGCGATCGGCGTAATCGGCGACGGCTTCCCCGTCTTCGAGGCCGAGGGCGAGGATGAAATCGGCCGATTCGACATTCGGCACGAGATCGAGGTCGAGGCCGTCGCAAAAGCCGCGATCCTTTTCGGCGAGGATCGGATAAACTTTCCGGCCGAGCGCGCGATAGGCGGGATCGGAACGGCGGGCGAGATTGCGCCAGGCGATTTCGCCCGAGGTCATAAGCCCGTCATGCGCGGAATCCGGCAAACCCATCGCACGCAAACGCGGCAAGGCGGCGGCGATGCGGCGCGGCGCGTTGGAAACGAGGATAATCCTTTTCCCCGCCGCGCGCAGGCGATCGAGGCAATCCTTGGCCCCCGGATAAAGCGTCACCCCGTCATGCAGGCAACCCCAGAGGTCGAGGAGGATAAGGTCGAAATCGCTTGCGATTTCGCCGAGACCGGCAATCGCGCGCGGGCTCATGACGCCGCCTTCGCCGAAGCGGGCGGGCGATGATCGGCGCCGATTGCTTCGCCGATATGGCGATAGCCATCCGCCGCCAGCAGATCGGCCAGCTCCCGCTTGATGCGGCGGATAAGGCCGGGCCCTTGGAAAACCAAGGCGGAATAAAGCTGCACCAAACTCGCCCCGGCCTTGATCTTGGCATAGGCATCGGCGCCGCTCACGATGCCGCCCGTGCCGATCAAGGGCAGGCGCCCCGCCGTCAGGCGATAGAGTTCGGCGAGTTTCGCCGTCGAAAGGGCGAAAAGCGGGCGGCCCGAAAGACCGCCGCTTTCGCGCGCGAGGCGGGGATCGAGCCCCGATGGGCGGGAGAGCGTCGTATTGCCGAGGATGAGTCCGTCTAATTTCCGCTCGCCGGCGATCGCCGCGATCTCGGCCAGATCCTCGGGCCCGAGATCGGGCGCGATTTTCAGCAGCAGCGGCACGGGAATATCGAGCTTCCGGCGTTCGGACTCGACGCGATCCAGAAGATCGCGGAGCGCCGCGCCGATCTGCAATTCCCGGAGGCCCGGCGTATTGGGAGAGGAGACATTGATTGTCACGTAATCGGCGAGCGGGGCCAGCCGCGCGAAGCCTTGCGCGTAATCTTCCGCCGCCGAGGGCGCATCGCGATTCTTGCCGAGATTGACGCCGACGATGCCTATAGCGCGATCGCGGCCCATGAGATGCGCCGCCGCATGATCGGCGCCTCGGCTATTGAAGCCCAAGCGATTGACGATGGCGCCATCCGCCGCCGAGCGGAAAAGACGGGGGCGGGGATTGCCGGGCTGCGGCTTGGGCGTCACCGACCCGATTTCCGCGAAGCCGAAGCCGAGGCGCAAGGCGGGGCGAAAAGCCGCGCCATCCTTATCGAAGCCGGCGGCGAGCCCGATCGGATTGGGGAAGCGCAATCCCCAAAGCGATTGGCCGAGGCTTTCGGGATCGGGACCGCGATCGCGCCCGGCCAAGCGCAAGCGCAAGGCCGCGAGCGCCAGGCCATGCGCGCGCTCCGGCTCCAGGGCGAAGAGAAAAGGCCGGAGCCAGGGATAAAGCCCCGCGCCGATCATCGTCTTCAGCCGCGTTCGATCATGGTGGTGAGCAGGATGGCCGAGACCGTGCGATTGATGCCGGGCAATTTGCCGATCCGGGTCAGAACCTCGTCGAGATGCGCGGCGCCGTTCGCCTGGATCAGGGCGATGGCGTCGAAGGGGCCGGAGACCGTATAGGCCGCCGTGACCTCGGGCAGGCCCTTGAGCGCCAGGAAGGCACGATCCTGCTGCTTGGGGTCGAGGGTCAAATGCACATGGGCGGAAACCGCGGCGGCGGATTGTCCCTCGCGCCCTAGAATCAAGGTATACCCGGCGATGAATCCGCCCGCTTCCAGGCGGCGCAGGCGTTCCTGGGCGGCGCTGCGCGAAAGACCGACCTTGCGCCCGAGCGTCGCGATCGGCAGGCGGGCATTGCCGCGCAGCAAGCCGATCAGCGCGCGATCGATATCGTCGAGATTGCGTTTCGCCATCCTGCCCGTCGATTCGCCGGCTCTTTTCCCGGTTTTCGCCCTTTCGCCGGCTTAACGCAAGCTCTCTTTGCGGCTAACCCTCAAGGGCACGGATATCGTCAGGCCAGGAGGCGCTCATGTCCCGCAAGGTTTTGATTCTCGGTGCCGGCAAGATCGGCGGCGCCATGGTCGATCTTCTGCATGCGACGGGCGATTACGATATCCGCCTCGCCGATGCCGATGCCGGTTTCCTGCGCCGCGCCGCCGGCAAGAAGGCCGAGGCGGTGAAGATCGACGTCGCCGACAAACGCGCCCTCGCCCGGGCGATGAAGGACCGCCAAGCCGTGCTGTCGGCCCTGCCCTTTTTCCTCAATCCGGGAGTGGCCGAGGTCTGCGCCGAAACGGGCGCGCATTATTTCGATTTGACGGAAGACGTGGCGACGACCCGCGCCGTCCGCGCCGTGGCGCGCCGCGCCAAGGTCGCCTTCGCGCCGCAATGCGGCCTCGCACCCGGTTTCATCTCCATCGTCGCTCATCACCTCGCCCAGAAATTCGATTCCCTGCGCGAAGTTCATATGCGCGTCGGCGCCCTGCCGGAATTTCCGGCGAATGCGCTCAAATACAATCTCACCTGGTCGACGGATGGCCTCATCAACGAATATTGCAATCCCTGCGAGGCGATCTATGACGGATCGCGGGTCGAGGTCATGCCGCTCGAAGGCTTGGAGCATTTCTCGCTCGACGGCGTCGATTACGAATGCTTCAACACGTCGGGCGGCTTAGGCACGCTTTGCGAAACCCTGGACGGCAAGGTCGCCAGCCTCAATTACAAGACCGTGCGCTATCCCGGCCATCGCGACATCATGAAGATGCTGCTTGAGGATTTGCGCCTCAAGGATCGTCGCCCGCTGCTCAAAGACATCATGGAGAGCTCGCTTCCCATCACGCATCAGGACGTGGTGCTGATCTTCGTGACCGTCACCGGCATGCGCCAGGGGCGTCTTACCCAGGAAAGCTATGCCAAGAAAATCTACGCCAAGGAAATCGCCGGCAAATTGATGAGCGCCATTCAAATCACGACGGCTTCCGGCATCTGCACGATGGTCGATCTCTGCTTCGATGGCTTGCTGCCGCAGCGCGGCTTCATCCGCCAGGAAGCCTGCGACTTCCAGCATTTCGTCGAAAACCGCTTCGGCCGGCATTACGCCTAAGGCAGAGGACAGATGACAGATTTCAGATGGCAGAACATCCTTCGTCATACCGAATGAATACCGGCATGACGAGTTTGGGACTGGCAGCCGTCCCGATCATTATCTTCCTTTCTGACATCTGAAATCTGTCATCTGTCCTCTACCTTATTCGTAAAACCGGCCATCCTTATGCGCCGGCTTGGTGCCGGTTTCGGTTTCGACCCACATCAGATCGTCGTCGGGATAAAAGGCATTATCGCCCGCGAGGCGACTGCCGACTTCAAGATAAACCGCCGTTTCGCCGCCGCGATTGACGAAATGATGCGCATTCTTATCGCCACCCGGATAACCGATGCATTGGCCGGCCGCGATCTCGACTTCGCCCGCATCGGTGACGAGGGCGATGCGGCCTTCGAGGACATAGACGAATTCGTCTTCCTGCGTGTGCCAATGGCGCAAAGCCGATTGCGCGCCCGGCGCGAGGCGGACCAGATTGACGCCGAATTGCGTGAGGCCGAAAGGATCGCCGAGCCGGCGTTTCTCGCGATCGCCCATGCGCGATTTGAAGGGCTCGGGATAGCTCGAATGGCGACTGGTCAGGGCCGGGCATTCCGCCGGCGCCAGGGGTTTGCGGCGAATCTCGGTCGGCTTCGGTGCCGCGGCGGAACGCGCGAAATGAAAAAGCATGGCTTCACCTCATCAATGGATCGGCCCATGATGAAAGACCGGCGCCCGGCTTGGCAAGGGGCGGCGAACAATGCCATCATGCGCCGATGGCGCCTGCGATCCCGACCATCTTGCCGGATTTCTTCGTCCGCTTTTGGGGCGTGCGCGGGTCGCTGGCCTGCCCGGGGGCGGATTATGTCCGCTATGGCGGCAATACGTCCTGCCTCGAAATCCGTTGCGGATCGCATCTCCTGATCTTCGATGCCGGCACCGGCGCGCGCCCCCTCGGGGACCATCTCGCCGCGACGATGCCCGGGATCGATGCCGATATTTTCTTCACCCATACCCATCTCGACCATATCGTCGGCCTCCCCTTCTTCGCGCCGCTCTATAAGCTCGAAAACCGCATCCGTCTTTGGGCCGGGCATCTTCTGCCGCAACGGCGCTTGCGCGAGGCGCTCTCCGGCATGATGGTCGAACCGCTTTTCCCCGTCCCGCTCGAGGCCTTCGCCGCGCGGCCCGAATATCGCGATTTCCGCGCCGGCGAGCGTCTCGAACCGCATCCGGGGCTCGAACTCCGCACCGTGGCGCTCGCCCATCCCAACGGCGCCACCGGCTACCGCGTCGATTGGCAAGGCCGATCGATCTGCTACGTGACCGATTGCGAACACGATTCAGAGGCGCTCGATCCCGGCATTCTCGATCTCATCCGCGGCAGCGACATTTTCGTTTACGATTGCACCTATACGGATGAGGAATATCCGCGCTTTCGCGGCTGGGGCCATTCGACCTGGCAGGAAGGCGCGAGACTGGCCGCGGCTTCGGGTGCGAAGCGCCTCGTCATCTTCCATCACGATCCCGGGCATGACGACGACGTCATGGACGGCATCGCCGCCGCCGCGCAAAAGCTGCGCCCCGGCACGATCGTCGCGCATGAAGGTTTGCTGCTGACGCCCTGAATTTTATCGGATCGCCCGCGTCAGGCGATATTTTCGATTTCGTTATCGCCGAGATGGCCGGGCACGATGGTCACGGGAACGCGCAGCTTGCCGACATATTTGCCGGTCAAGGCGGCGACCAGAGGTCCCGGCCCCGTCGGCCCCGTCGCCGCGCCGAGGACGAGGATGGAAAGGCTGGGTTCCTCCTCGATCAGCTTCATGAGTTCTTCCCGCCGGTCGCCCTCGCGTAGGTAAAGCACCGGCATCTTGCCGGAATGCTTCTGCACCTCGGCCGCCATTTTTTGCAGGATCGCCTCGGCCGCTTGGCGCGCTTCTTCCTGCATCAATTGGGCGACGCCCATCCAGACTTGGCGATCGGCGGGTTCCATGACGTAAACGAGCGCCACCCGCCCGCCCGATTTCGCCGCGCGCCGACAGGCATAGCGCAAGGCCGTGCGGAATTCCGGCGTCTGATCGACGACGACCAGAAAGACCCGGCTCGATTCGGCGGGGAATGCGGTCATGGCCTATCTCCTGCGGAAGACGAGATGCGCGATCCAGCCGGCGATTAGCGCCGTGAAGACGGCGATCAAGCCATAGGCGCGCGCATTGTTTTGGGCGAACAGATAAATATCGGCGCTCATGCCGATCTTGCGAACCGCGACCGGCAGCGTCGTGCCATCGACGATGCGGCCGTTCTTGACCACATGGACGCTGACGAGAACGATTCCGGGCGGGACGGCGGCGGGAAATTTGAGATGCGCCTCGAAGAGCTTGCTGCCGGCGCCGAAAGCGACATGGCCGATATCGTCGGTGAAAAACCCCCGCTCGGTGCGGATGCGCAGCAGGGCCTCGCGAAAAGCCTCCGGCGCGCTGCCGCCATCGATGGCGGCGAGCTTCAGCCGCGTTGTGCCGATTTCCAGACGCTCAAGCATCCGAGGATCGAGGATATCCTCGATCGGCCGCGTGGCGGCGATGCCGTAAAAAGTCGGCACATTGCCGAAGCGAACCCGCGCGCGATTGATCCAAAGCCCGGCGATGCGATCCTTGCGCCGCACTTCGACCTCGCCGGGCGGCTTGCCGGTCACGACGACGATAATGTCGGCGGGTTCCTCGAGCGCGCCGTAAAGCAGGACGTCGGTTCCCGAAAACCCGGTTGAAATGTCGATCGCGTAACGATCGAGGCCGGCGCCGACCAGAGGCTTGACGAATTCCTCCTCGTCCTGGGCGGCGGCGGCGAAGGCCATGCCGAGGGCGCAAGTCAGGACGAGCAGGAACCGCGCGATCATGCCGGCCCCCGATCGGCGAGCGAATAGATATCGCCGGGCGTCGTCACCGATTCGTAGAGCAAAAGACCGGCGACGAGCAGAATGACGAGGGCCATCAGGAAGCGCAATTGTTCGGCCGGCAATTTGGCGCCGAGGCGACCGCCCCATTGCGCGCCCACCACGCCGCCCAAGGTGAGGACGAGCGCGAGCAGGATATCGACCGCGTGATTGGTGCTGGCCTGAAGGTAAGTGACCCAGGATTGCACGAAGATGATCTGAAAGAGCGAGGTGCCGATGACGATCGTCGTCGGCATGCCGAGCAGATAAATCATGGCCGGCACCATGAGGAAGGCGCCGCCCACTCCCATGATCGCCGAAAAGAGACCGACCACGATGCCGATCGCGATCGGCAAAAGCGCGCTGATGTAAAGGCGGGACTTCTTGAAGCGCATCTTCAGCGGCCAGCCTTGCGCCCAATTATGCTGATGCAGCTTGCGCAGGACCGGCGCGCGCTTGATGCGGAACCAGGTCTTCGCCGATTCGACCGCCATGATGAGGCCGACGATGCCGAGCGTCAGGATATAGGCGATATTGATGACGAAATCGATTTGGCCGACGAGACGCAACAGATAGAAGACGTAAACGCCGAGGCTCGATCCGACGAAGCCGCCGGCTAGGAGGACGAGGCCCATCTTGATATCGACATTGTTGCGCCCCCAATGGACGAGCGCGCCCGAAACCGACGAGGCAACGATTTGATTGGATTGCGTCGCCGCGGCAACCGCCGGCGGGACGCCGATGAAAATGAGCAGCGGCGTCATCAGGAAGCCGCCGCCGACGCCGAACAAGCCCGAGAGCAGGCCGACCCCGGCGCCTAGCCCCAAAAGCAGGAAGACGTTGAGCGAAACCTCGGCGATCGGCAGATAAATCTGCAGACCGAATAGCCAGTCTATGATCCCCCCGATGACGCTCACAGGACCCGCTCGCCCCCGCCGCCGGCGGTCCGCCCTCGGCCGCCCGGAGGATCAGTCTAGATCACGGCGCGGCCGGAGGGAATCGCCGAGGCTGAAGACCCGTCTTATTTCTGCAGAATGTCGACGATTTCCTCAAGCTGGGCGCGGGCCCGCAGCAGATAGAAGCCCTGGCTCGCCAGATGATTGGGCTGGAAAAGGGCGCCGGGCTCGCCATTGATGACGATGGCGGGGCGCAGGCTTGCCCCCTCGCTCAAGGACGCGACCATGCGCTGCCAGATCGTCGCCGCGCCCTTTTCGGCGATCACGCTCTTGAAATCGACGCCGAGCTCGCGCAGCAGCAGGGCATAGGCATAGACCCGACCCTTGTTGAAATAGAAGACATCGTCGGCATGCCAATCGATCCAGGCTCCGGAATTTTCGTCGATCTGGCGGTCGATCTGATTGGAAGCCCCGCCCAAATCCTTGCCGATGCGATCGAGGAGCGCGATCAGATTGTCGGCGCGGCGTTCGAAGACCGCCTCGTCGCGAATGAGGCGCGCATTGAAATTGGCGAATTTGCGCATCGAATCGAGATAATAGGTGGTCGAGGGCGTGACCGGGATCCAAGCGCGGGAGAGGTCGAAATACCAGATATCCGGCTTGTTGTTGAGACCGCCCGCCGCATCCTGCAAATCGCTATCGGGGGCGCTGGTGCCGCGCGCGCGGCCGATCTGGTCGCGGAGTTCGGTCGCGAAAATCTGCAGCGCCTGGATTTCGCCCTTCTGGAAATTCGGCATGTTGTCGAGAATGGCGCCGGGGAAGAACCAAGGATCGTTGGCCGGCCATGCCGTGCCGGCGACTTCGCGGTCGATCAAGGCGGCCGCCATCGCGACCGCCTGGCTGGCATTGGCCGGCATGGCGGGGGGCGCGAAATCGATATCGTCATCCACCCGATGCACGAAAAAGGCGCCGAGCGGATAATAAAGCAGCAGGCCGGCCAGAATCAGAATCGCCAAGAGCCGGGCATGGCGGAGGAGCCGCGCGCGCCAGCCCGACCCCTCTCCGCCGGCGGGGCGATCGCGGCGGGCCCACGGCCAGAAGCGGCGCTTGGCCTTGCCTCCGGCTTCGGCTGCGGGTTCGGGGCGCGGCGGCGTCTTGCTGGGATCGATGCCGAAAAAATCCTCGCTCATGGTGATTTCCTATTCCGACGCCCGCATGGGCACCCCTTCATAAATTGGCGCTAACCTTAGGGAGGGCAAGGGGCAGCCCCATGTTGGCCTTGCTTCTAGAGAGGAAGCGGCTCGGCTCCTTGATCCAGCAAAGCAAGGCATTTCTTGTAGGCAAAGACACGATCCCGCCTTTTCCCGGTTATTTCCGAAACGATGCCCGCCTTGACCAGAAGGTCGAGCGACTTGCCGATGGTCGGCTGAGTTAGTCCCGATTGCGTGGCGGCGGCGCGGATGGTGATAATGGGATCGCGCTGGAGGAGTTCGTGGATTCTCAGCATGTTTGCGGCGCTGCGACCGTGGCCGCGAATGAGATTCCGATCGACCTCGAACGTAGCCATCAATAGGCGGGCGGTGTCGACGGCTTGCTCGGCCGTTTCGGCAATACCGGCGAGAAAAAACGCGATCCACGATTCCCAATCGCCGATGCGCCGCACGTCCTGCAACAGACGATAATAATCGTCTCTTCTCCGCTTGAAGAAAAGGCTGAGATAGAGAACCGGCTCGCGCAGGATGCCGGCTTCGCAAAGCATCAGCGTAATCAACAATCGACCGAGCCGGCCGTTACCGTCGAGGAAAGGGTGGATGGTTTCGAATTGCGCGTGCGCCAGTCCGGCGCGAATCAAGGGCGGAATCCCATCCCTTTTATCATGCAGGAAACGCTCGAAAGCGCCCAAGCATTTGTCCAGACGGTGCGGCGGCGGTGGAACGAAGACAGCCTCGCTCGGTCGTGCCCCGCCGATCCAATTCTGCGATTGGCGAAACTCCCCCGGCTGCTTGCTGGCGCCGCGGCTCGATTTCAGCAAGATCTCATGAACCTCCCGCAGCAAACGAAGCGATAGCGGGAAACCTTCGCGCAGACGGCCGATACCATGGTAGATAGCCGCCACGTAATTCGAAACTTCCGCAATATCGTCGGTCAGAATTTTAGGAATTTCGTCGTTTTCGAAAAGCAGCAGATCGGAAAGTGAGGATTGCGTGCCCTCGATCTGCGAAGAAAGCAGCGCTTCCTTGCGGACATACATGAAGAGAAACAGAGGCGTAGCCGGCAGAATCGCCGTCAAGCCGTCCAGCCGGCCTATCGCGCTGGCGGCACGATCATAGAGCGTAAGAAAGGGGTGTAGATCGAGGCTGGGGTCGGGCGGGAGAGACCTCGGAACGAAAGCCCGCGCTTTCTCGCCGTTGACCGATATCTCGACGTAATCGCCGAGTCTGCTGCGCGGTGGGGTCGAAACCTTTGCCATATCCCTTCATAGCTGAGACTCGCTATTAAAGGAAATGGCCGTTTGCTTTAATAGCAGTGCATCGCTAAGTAATTTTCTTTAATAGCGAAGCTTAAAAACCGAGTTGCTTGTCGATCCGGAGCACCGGCTCTATTTCTTGCGCGGTGCTGGGCGCCGGAATAGGGGCGCGGCAAAACGGGACGACTTTGCTGGTCTAGCAAGCAGGGAAACGGAGGCGGCATGATCTTGACGGATATCGGCCCGGCCTTTCTGGGCGGGATAGCGATCGGGGCGGCGGCGCTGATCCTGATGGCGGGAATCGGCCGTATCGCGGGGATTAGCGGCATTCTGGGTGAAATTCTGGGCGAAATCCTACCGCGCCGCCGCGGCCATGACGCGGATGACGATCGGTTCTGGCGCCTTGCCTTCGTGATCGGTCTCGTCGCCGGCGCGGGCATCGCCGATCGCGCAATCGGCAATCCGGCGCCCATTTTCGATCTCGGCTGGCCGAGCCTCGTTCTCGCAGGGCTTCTGGTCGGTCTCGGCACTGGGCTCGGCAAGGGCTGCACCAGCGGTCACGGCATTTGCGGCTTGGCGCGCCTTTCCGCGCGTTCGCTCGTCGCGACTCTTATCTTCATGGCGGTTGCCATGATTATCGTCTTCCTGCGGCGCCATGTCTTCGGCGCGTGAGGCGATGATGGCGAAACGTCTTCTTGCGCTTATCGCCGGTCTCGTCTTCGGCATCGGCCTCGCCGTTTCCGGCATGGTGCTGCCGCAACGCGTGCTCGGCTTCCTCGATCTCGGCGCGCTTAGCGCGGGCCAATGGAATCCGAGCCTCGCTTTCGTCATGGCGGGCGCGCTTTTCGTGGCGCTGCCCGGTTTCTTCTGGCTGCGCCGGCGCGCGCATCCCGCCTTCGCCGAAAAGTTCCATTGGCCGCAGCGCCGCGATATCGACCCGACGCTGATCCTCGGCGCGGCGCTTTTCGGCGCGGGCTGGGGATGGGCGGGATTATGCCCGGGCCCCGCTTTGGCGGCGCTCGCCCTCGCCCCGTTTCCGGCGGCGGTTTTCTTCATTGCCATGCTGGTCGGACTTGCTCTAGCCAGGTTCCGGCGCCGGTGATAGCTTCGCCCGCGAAATCGGGGACCCGCATGCGCGCGCTTTATCATTTTCCGCTTTTGCCGACGGCGCGACGCTTGCGCGTCCAATTACGGGAAAAGAAACTCGACAGCGAATTGAAGCTCGAACGCTGGTGGGAAAGGCGAGAGGATTTCCTTTGGCTGAGTCCCGCCGGCGAGCTCCCGGTTTTGGTCGAGGATGGCGGCCGCGTCATCGCCGGCGCCTATGCCATCGGCGAATATCTCGAAGAGGCTTACAGCGAAACGCCGCTCCTCGGCGGCGATCCCATCGCGCGCGCCGAGACGCGCCGCCTCGTCGATTGGTTCGACGGCAAATTCGCGCGCGAGGTGACGCAAAATCTGCTCCACGAGCGCTTCTTGAAGCGGCTGATCGGCGGCAACGGCGCCGGTCCCGATTCGGCGGCGATCCGCGCCGGCAAGGCCAATATCCGCATCCATCTCGATTATATCGGTTGGCTGGCCGACCGGCGGAATTGGCTGGCGGGATCGGGCTTCAGCCTGGCCGATATCGCCGCCGCCGCCGATCTATCCGTCATCGATTATCTGGGCGACGTCCCCTGGGAGCATAATCTTTCCGCCAAGATGTGGTATGCGCGGGTGAAATCGCGCCCCTCCTTCCGACCGCTGCTCGCCGATCGTTGGCCGGGCACGCAACCGCCGCCGCATTACGCCGATCTCGATTTCTAGGCTATACGGTAAAGTCGCGCCTGCCGCGCTTTTCCGAATCCCCAAACGACTGGCTTCGCTTGTTCCTCTGCGGAAAAACTGATAAGTTTCGGTTGCGTTCTCTATCCATCCAAACCTTGAGGCTCGCGGCCCATCATGAATCTCGTCGAACGCAAAATGACTCGGGCCGAGATTCGCATCGCCAAACAGCGCCGCCGCGAAGGCCAACATCTTCAAGCCCTCGTCGGCAATCCTCTCGATGCCGAAGACATCGCCATGTTCGAAATGTTCGAGCGGGAGGGATGGCCCCCCGAGCGTTGCTTAGCCTATATCCGCGATTCGATTGTCAAGAAGCTCGCAAGCCAGAAGGCGCAATGAGCGGCGATCCCTACGTCTATCCAGGGACCCGCGTTCTTATCAATAAATTCGGCATTACCGATCAGACCATGCTCGATTTCGCCGAGCGCCGATTGGTTAGCAATCGGATGCGCAGCCCAGTGCCCGTCGGCGATTTCGATCTGGCGCATTTGCAAGCCATCCATCGCCATCTGTTCCAGGACATTTACGATTGGGCCGGGCAAATTCGAACCGTCACGACTCATAAACTCGATATGACTTTCATGCCGCCGCGTTACATTGCCGGCGGGTTTGCCAATGTGCATCGGCGTCTGGTTGCGGCCGATTATCTCAAGGGACTAAGCGCGCAAGACTTCGCCATCGCTGTCGGCAGCATTATCGGCGATACCAATTACGTCCACCCCTTTCGCGAAGGAAACACTCGAGCGCAAATCCAATATCTTAGGCAACTGGCCGAGACGGCTGGGCATCGATTCCGCATCGAAAAGATCTCGATCGCCGGATGGCGGAGAGCGGCGCGAGCGGCCTATTTCGGGCGCTACGACGCTTTAGGTCGGGTTATCGCCCCTGCCGTCATCCCTATCGTCCGCCAAGCGAAATGAAACCGGTAAGACCGCGCAGCCGGCAAGCGAAAATCTTCCTCAAGGCTCCAGGATCAACGAGCCCGTCGTCAGGCGCGCCTCGAGATCGCGATGGGCCTCCGCAGCCTCGGCCAGCGGATAGGTGCCGCCGATCTCGATCCGCAGCCGGTATTGCGTCACCGCCTCGAAGAGCGAACGCGCGGAAAGTTCGAGATCGGCGCGGCTTTCCGTGTAATGCATCAGGCTGGGCCGGGTCAGGAAAATCGAACCCTTCTGCGTCAGAATCAAGGGCTCGATCGGCGGCACCGGGCCCGAGGCATTGCCGAAGGTGACGAGAAATCCGCGCGGCCTCAAGCAATCCATGGATTTGACGCAAGTATCCTTGCCGACGCCGTCATAAACGACATCGACGCCGCGCCCGCCGGTGATTTTGCGCACGGCGGCGACCCAATCTTCCTTCCGGTAATCGATCGTCGCTTCGGCACCGAGATCGGCGACGAGCGCGCATTTTTCCGCACCCCCAGCCGTGCCGATGACGCGCGCCCCCAAAGCCTTCAACCATTGCACGGCGATCTGCCCGACGCCGCCCGCCGCCGCGTGGAACAGAACCCAATCGCCCGGCTTCACCGCATAGGTCCGCCGGATCAGATATTCGACCGTCATGCCCTTCAGCATGATGGCGGCGGCTTTTCGTTCGTCGATCTCGGCGGGAAGCGCGATCAATCTTTCGGCGGGATAATTGCGCCTTTCCGCATAGGCGCCGATGGGGCCCGAGCAATAGGCGACGCGATCGCCGATGGCGAAGCCTTTGACGCCGGGTCCGACGGCTTCGACGATGCCGGCGGCTTCGAGGCCGATCCCGCTCGGCAGCGGCAAGGGATAAAGCCCGACGCGATGATAGGTGTCGATATAATTGACGCCGCAGGCGATATGGCGAAGCCGGACCTCGCCAGCGCCCGGCGCCGGGAGATCGATAGTTTGAAAGGAGAGCATTTCGGGGCCGCCGGTCTTGGCGAAACGAATGGCGCGGGTTTGATCCATGAAACATTCCTCCGGGAATAAGGTCGCGATGGCCCGATCCTATCGCGCCTTCCAGCTCCGCGTCATCTCTCTCAGAACAGATTGCCCTGACCGCTTTCGAGATCGATGAGATAGGCTTTCGCGCGCAAGCCGAGTTCGCTCGAATAGCCGCCGAGCCCGCTTTGGCCGATGATGCGATGGCAGGGAATGACGATGGCGATGGGATTCTGCCCGCAGGCTTGGCCGACGGCCTGGGCCGGCGCACCGAGTTTCTCCGCGACATCGCCGTAGCGCCGAGTTTCGCCATAGGGAATGGCGAGCATTTCCGCCCAGACGGCGCGCGCGAAATCGCTGCCATCGGCGGCGAGCGGCAAATCGAATTGCTTCAAACGCCGCGCGAAATAGGCTTCGAGCTGACGCTGCGCCTCGCGCAGCAAGGGCGACGAGACCATGCGCGCCGGCGCATGCGCCCGCCAATAAAGATGCGAGATCGCACCCTTATCCTCCATGATCTCGACCCAGCCGATCGGCGTGCGCAAGGCGGCGAGCGGCATGGTCTAACGCGCCTGCCGCGCCTTGGCCGTAGGATCGAGCGCCGTGACGAGAGCGGCGGGATCGGCAATGGGGAGGCCGCAGACCCCCGCGCGACAGATATAGACCGTCGCCTTGCCGCCGATCGCCTGTTTGCCGAAAGCGGGATGACCAAGCGGCAAAGCAACGCCCGGCGGCAGAACGAGGAGACGGCGATGCGGTAAGGACAGTCCCCAGATCGCGGCGAGAAGCGCTTGGGTCTCCGCCCTTCGCCGATCGCCGATGACGACGATATCGAGCCCTTCCTGCCAGAATTCCTGTGCATTGAGGAAGGTCGAGAGCGGAAAGACGTTGCGCTCGATCTCGCCGGCGAAGGCGGCGATGAGCGCCTCGGCGCGATCGCGATAGGCGGCATCGCCCGTGAACCCGAAGAGATGCGCGAGCACGGCCAGCATCGCGCCATTGCCGGAAGGCGTCGCCTGATCGGCGGCGCTTTTGGTGCGGATGACGAGATCCTGCGTATCCGCGGCGGCGAAGAAATAGCCGCCCGCCGCTTCGTCCCAATGATAGCGATCGGCGATGGCGACAAGGCGGCGCGCCTCGGTCAGATAATCATCGTGCCCGGTCGCGACGAAGAGCGCGATCGCCGCTTGCGCCATATGCGCGAGATCGTCGATCGAAGCGGGATGCGCCGCGCGGCCCTGCCGCCAAGCATGGCGCAAGCGCCCCTCATGGACGAGATTGGCCATGACGAAGGCGAAGGCGGAACGCGCGAGATCGAGCCAATCTTCGCGCGCGAAAACCTGCGCCGCCTCGGCCAAGGCGGCGATCGCAAGCCCGTTCCAATCGGCCAGCACCTTATCGTCCCAGCCGGGCCGGATGCGCGTTTCGCGCCGCGCCAGCAGAATCGCGCGCGCGGCCGCCAGCCGCGCTTCGGTTTCCGCATCCGCGATTTCGGGGCGTCGACTGCGATTGAGGATGACGCGCCCTTCCCAATTGCCTTCCGGCGTTACGTCGTAATGCGCGCCGAAGAATTCGGCCTCGGCGCCAAGCGCCGCCGCGATTTCCGCCGCCTCCCAGACGTAATATTTCCCTTCCTCGCCATCGGAATCGGCATCGAGGGAAGCGGCGAAGGCGCGGTTCCCCGCGGCATCCGGCGCGGCGCGCATTTCCCGCGCGAGCCAAGCGATCGTTTCCTCGACCCTTACCGCCAAAAGCGGGTCGCGCGTTTCCGGCCAGACCAGCGCCGCGAGCGCGATCAATTCCGCATTGTCGTAGAGCATCTTTTCGAAATGCGGCACCAACCAATCCTCATCGACCGAATAGCGCGCGAGGCCGCCGCCCAGATGATCGTAGATGCCGCCTTGCAGCATCGCGCGGAGCGAAACCGTCACGGCTTCGCGGAAGGCGGGATCGCCGATCCGTCGATAGGCGCGCCAAAATTGGCCGAGCAACGGGAATTGCGGAAATTTCGGCGCGCGGCCGATGCCGCCTTTTTCGAAATCGACTTCCTGAAGAAGGCGCCGCGCGATCTCGTCCAAGCTATCCCTCGAAATCGCGCCGCCGGGCTTGGCCTTCGCCAATTCCCGCATCGCCTGATCGATGGCCGCGACATTGCGATCGACGCGGCCGCGATCTTGCGCATAAGTCGCGGCAACGAGTTTCAAGACATCGCCGAAACCCGGCCGGCCCCAGCGCGGCTCCTTCGGAAAATAGGTGCCACCCCAAAAAGGTTGCGCCCTAGGCGTCAGGAACATGGTGAGCGGCCAGCCGCCCGGTTGACCCAAGAGCGCCAAGGCTTGCTGATAGATGAGGTCGAGATCGGGGCGTTCCTCGCGATCGACCTTGATATTGATAAAATGCGCATTCATCAGCGCGGCGATTTCGGGATCCTCGAAACTTTCATGGGCCATGACATGGCACCAATGGCAGGCGGCATAGCCGACCGAAAGCAGGATCGGCTTATCGGCGGCGCCGGCGGCGGCGAGCGCCGCCTCGCCCCAGGGATACCAATCGACGGGGTTCCCTTTGTGCTGCAGCAAATAGGGGCTGATCTCGCCGCTCAAGCGATTCTCGGGGCCTATCCTTTCGCTGATCCGATCGGAGCGGTTCATGATTCCTTGCCGCCTTGCCGTTGCAGGCTTTTCATCAAAGCCGATATGCGCTATCGGGATCAATCCGATAATGCGGGGATCGCCAACCAGCGGCCTCGCCGGATGCCAGGAGGGACGGAATGAAGATCGACATCAAGATCGATTGCTCGCCGGCCGAAGCGCGGGCCTTTTTCGGCCTGCCCGATCTGCAGCCGATGCAGGAATCCCTGCTGCGCGAGGTCGAAACCCGCATGAAATCGGCGCTGAAAGCCATGGATGGCGAGGCCCTCATGAAGGCCTGGATGCCGGCCGGGATCGGCTCGCTCGGCGATCTGCAAAAAATGTTCTGGGATCAACTCGCCCAAACGGGCAAGCCGAAGAAATAATGGCCGCTTCCCGAACGCAGCCCGGGACGCAGCCGGGCGATCCCGCCCCCTATTACGAGGCGCATGTCTTTTGCTGCGTGAACGAACGCCCGGCCGGCCATCCGCGCGGCTGCTGCAAGGAAAAGGGCGCCGAGGCCCTGCGCAATTATTTGAAGGCGCGAGCCAAGGAACTCGGCCTCGATAAGCTGCGCATCAATCAATCGGGCTGCCTCGATCGCTGCGAATTGGGACCGACTCTCGTCATCTATCCCGAGGGCATTTGGTATTCCATCGCCTCGATCGCCGAGGCCGAGGAAATCCTGCAACGCCATCTGATCGGCGGCGAACGCGTGGCGCATCTGATGCTGGATCCCGCCGACAAGATTCCCGCCGATCGCCGCGCGCGCGCGCAATCCCGGGGCTAAGCCTCGAATGTCCGCCGCGACCATTTTCGCGCCGGCGACTCCGCCCGGGCGCTCGGGAATCGCCGTTTTACGCCTTTCCGGCCCCGAAACCGGGTCCGCCTTGGCCGCGCTTATCGGCGGGCCCTTGCCGCCGCCGCGTTTGGCGAAACTCGTCAAATTCCGCTCGGCCAACCGGGGATGGCTCGACCGGGGATTGGCGATCTGGTTCCCCGCACCGGCAAGCTATACGGGCGAGGACATGGCCGAAATCCACATCCATGGCGGCCCCGCGATCCTGGCGGCGATGATGGCGGCGCTCGGCGAGCTCGGTCTCCGCGCGGCGGAACCGGGCGAGTTCACGCGCCGCGCTTTCGATCGCGGCAAGCTCGACCTCGTCGCGATCGAAGGCCTCGCCGATCTGATCGCCGCCGAAACCGAAGCGCAGCGGCGTCTCGCGCTGGCGCAACTGGAAGGCGAATTATCCGATCTCTATGCGGGTTGGCGGGATCGTCTCGTCGACGCTTTGGCCGCGATCGAGGCGATGATCGATTTTCCCGATGAGGATTTGCCCCAGGATCGCCTCGCCGAAAGCGCCGCGATGCTGGCAAGGCTCGGCGACGAAATCGCGCGCCATCTCGATGACGGACGTCGCGGCGAGATTTTACGGGACGGATTTTGCGTCGTCATCCTGGGCGCGCCCAATGTCGGCAAGTCGAGCCTGCTCAATCGCTTGGCGGGGCGCGAGGCCGCGATCGTTTCCGCGCGCGCCGGAACGACGCGCGACGCGATCGAAATCCGCCTCGATATCGCGGGCTATCCGATTCTCGTCGTCGACACGGCAGGGTTGAGAAACGCCGATGACGAAATCGAAGCCGAGGGTCAGGCGCGCGCCTGGCGGCGCGCGCGCGCGGCCGATCTCAAGCTCGTGCTTGCCGAACCCGGCCGACCCTTGGCGGCGGAAATTCTGCCGGCGATTGACGAAAGAACGCTTCTGGTGTTGAACAAGGCCGATCTTCCGGGCGATCCGCCGGATAAGCGCGGTTGGCTTGCCGTTTCGGCGAAGACGGGGGCGGGCCTCGATGCCTTGATCGCGGCGATCGGCGACCGGGCCCGGGCCGCGCTCGATCGCCGCGAGGGACCGGCCCTCACCCGCGCGCGCCATCGCGCGGCCTTGGCGGAGGCGCTCTCCGCCCTCCGCCGGGCGGAAATCGCGACGGCGCCGGAATTGCAGGCGGAGGATTTGCGGCTTGCGGCCAGGGCTTTGGGCCGCGTGATCGGAACGGTCGATGTCGAGGATGTCCTCGATCGGCTCTTTTCCGCCTTCTGTATAGGCAAGTGATTGATAATGCTTTGTAATTCTATCCGTTTCACGGGAAACGAAGCGGCGCGGCGCGGCGGGATCGGCTCATGCTGACCGCTTCCCAGCGCTTCGATGTCGTCGTCGTGGGGGGCGGCCATGCCGGGACGGAAGCCGCCGCCGCCGCCGCCCGGCTCGGCGCGCGGACCCTGCTCCTCACCCATGACCCGGCCAAGATCGGCGAAATGTCCTGCAATCCCGCGATCGGCGGCCTCGCCAAGGGCCATTTGGTGCGGGAAATCGACGCCCTCGACGGCGTCATGGCCCGCGCCATCGACCGAGCCGGCATTCAATTCCGCATGCTCAATCGCTCGAAGGGGCCGGCCGTGCGCGGCCCCCGCGCCCAGGCGGATCGCCGCCTTTATCGCCAAGCCGTTCAGGACTTGCTGGCGGAAGAAACCCATCTGACGATCCACGCCGGGGCGGCGGGCGATCTTATCCTCGATCCCCAAGGCCGGATCGCCGGCCTTCGCAGCGAAACCGGCGAGGCCATCGCCTGCCCGGCCCTCATTGTCACGACCGGCACCTTCCTCAACGGCCGCATCCATTGCGGTTTGGAGAATTGGCCGGCGGGGCGGATCGACGAAGCGCCGTCGCGCGATCTTGCCGCCGCGTTGGCTCGGCTCGGCTTTCGGCGCGGTCGGCTGAAAACCGGCACGCCGCCGCGCCTCGATGGGCGCAGCATCGATTGGGCGGGGTTGGAAATGCAGCCGGGCGACGACCCGCCGATACCGATGTCCTATCTCACGACGCGGATAGCCCAGCGCCAAATCGCCTGCGGCATCACCTATACGGGGCGAGCCGGGCATGACCTCATCCGCGCCAATCTCGACCGATCGCCGCTTTATGCCGGCGCGATCGAGGGTTTGGGGCCGCGTTATTGCCCCTCGATCGAGGATAAGATCGTCCGCTTCGCCGATAAGGATCGGCATCAGATTTTCCTGGAGCCCGAGGGGCTGGAGGATTCCACGATCTATCCCAACGGCATTTCGACCTCGCTGCCCGAGGACGTGCAAAAGGCGCTGATCGCCACCATTCCCGGACTCGAACGCGCGCTTATGCTGCGTCCCGGTTATGCGATCGAATACGATTTCGTCGATCCCCGGGAATTGAAGCCCAGCCTGGAAACGAAACGCGTGCCGGGGCTTTATTTCGCGGGGCAAATCAACGGCACAACCGGCTATGAGGAAGCGGCCGCGCAAGGCCTGATGGCGGGGCTGAATGCGGCGCGCGCCGCCGGCGCCCAGGGCGGGGATTGCGATCCTTCGGCATTCGCCGAATGCCGCCTCGACCGGGCGGAAGCCTATATCGGCGTCATGATCGACGATCTGACGACGCGCGGCACGGCCGAACCCTATCGTCTCTTCACCAGCCGCGCGGAATATCGGCTGCATCTCCGCCAGGATAATGCCGATCGGCGCCTGACCCCGCGCGGCCTTGCTTGGGGCGCGATCGGGAAAGCGCGCGCGGCGCATTACCGGACGAAAATGGCGGAACTCGATCGGGCCCAGGCGCAAATGGCGGCCTGGTCGGCGACGCCGCACGAATTGCGCCGTCGCGGTCTTTCCGTCACCCAGGACGGCGCGCGCCGCAATGCCTTCGAGCTGCTCGCTTATCCCGATATCACGCTCGAAAAATTGACCGCGATCTGGCCGGAAATCCGTGGCTTCTCGCCGGAAATCGCCGAGCAGATCGCGATCGACGGCGCCTATGCCGGCTATCTGAAGCGTCAGGAGGCGGATATCCTGGCCTTCCGTCGCGATGCGGCGCTGGCGCTCCCCGCCGATCTCGATTATGCGGCGATCCCTTCGCTTTCGGCGGAAATTCGCGAAAAACTGAGCCTCGCCCGGCCGGACAGCCTAGCGGCGGCTTCGCGCATTTCGGGGGTGACGCCGGCCGCCCTCACCCTTCTTCTGCGCCATGTCCGCCGTCGGCCCTTAACGAAAACTCCGGATCCGGCGCCCGCCTTAGACCGGGCCGGGTGATGGCCGAGCCGGCGCTATCCTCGGGCGAATTCGCCGCCCGCCTCGCCCAATGGGGCTATCCCGTTTCCCGTGAAACGCTGACGGCGCTGGAGATCTATGCCGATCTTCTGACCCGCTGGCAGGCCAGGATCAATCTGGTGGCGACCGAGAGCCTGAAGGCGCTCTGGCACCGCCATATGCTGGATTCGGCCCAGGCCTTGCCGCTGCTTCCGGCCGAGGACGGATCCCAAGGCGAAATTCTCGATCTCGGTTCCGGGGCCGGATTTCCGGGCTTCGTCCTTGCCCTCCTGACCGGGCGGCCGCTGGCCGTCATCGAATCCGATCAACGGAAATGCGCTTTTCTCGCCGAACTCGGCCGGCAAACGGGCATTGCCGCGCGCCTCCGCCTTTTTCCCCGCCGCATCGAATCCGTCGCTCCCTGGCCGGCCCCGATCCTGACCGCCCGCGCCTTGGCGGCCTTGCCGATTCTGATCGGTTGGGCGGCACCCTTTTTCGGCTCCGCCTCGCTTGCGCTCTTTTGGAAGGGCCGTACCTGGCGCGAGGAATTGACCGCCGCCAGCCGAGATTGGAATATAACGGCCGAGGACATTCCCAGCCGAACCGACCCCGATTCGGCGATACTGGTAATTAACCAAATTAAATCAAAGGCTTAATATATGTCAACCCCGCTGACCGGAACGCCGCGCATCCTGGTCTTCGCCAATCAGAAAGGCGGGGTCGGCAAGACGACGAGCGCCGTCAATTTGGCGACGGCCTTGGCCGCCTGCGGCAAATCCGTCTTGCTGGTCGATCTCGATCCCCAGGGCAATGCCTCGACCGGCCTCGGCCTCGACCCAACCGAACGCGGCCCCGGAAGCTATGGCTTGCTGCTGGGTCTTGCCGATTTTCCGACCGCGCGACGGGCGACCGCCATTCCCGGCCTCACCCTCTTGCCCGCCAGTCCCGATCTCGCCGGGGCGGAGATCGAGCTGGTCGATCTCGACCGCCGCGAATTTCGTCTGCGCGAGCGCCTGCGTCCCGTCGCCGACGCCTTCGACTTCGTGCTGATCGATTGCCCGCCTTCGCTCTCGCTGTTGACGATCAATGCCATGGTCGCCGCCGATGCCGTGCTGGTGCCGATGCAATGCGAGTTCTACGCGCTCGAAGGTTTGACGCAATTGCTGCGCACGATCGAGCGCCTGCGCGCCGGCGCCAATCCCGATCTCCATCTCGCCGGCATCCTGCTCACCATGTTCGACAAGCGCTCCAGCCTCAACGAACAAGTCGCCGCCGATATCCGCGCGCATTTCGGCGACAAGGTCTTCGCCGCCGTCATCCCGCGCAATGTGCGCCTTGCCGAGGCGCCGAGTTACGGCAAGCCCGCTTTGCTTTACGATTGGCGCTGCGCGGGATCGCAGGCCTATGTCGAACTCGCGCGCGAATTCCTGGCGCGTGCGGCTTAAGCAAGAAAGAGGGAACGCGATCATGGCGGAAAAGAAATCCCATCTCGGCCGCGGCCTCTCGGCCCTACTCGGCGAAGCGACCGCGCCCGCGGCGAATGCGACGGCGCGCCGCGCGCCGACCGAAAAGCTGCATCCCGGCCGTTTCCAGCCGCGCCGCGATTTCGCGCCCGCGGCGCTTGCCGAATTGGCGCAATCGATCCGCCAGCGCGGGATTCTGCAGCCCATTCTGGTGAGGCCGCATCCCGAACGTCGCGGCGAGTTCGAGATCATCGCCGGTGAGCGGCGCTGGCGTGCGGCGCAATTGGCGGCGCTGCATGAGATCCCCATCGTCGAGCGCGCTTTCGACGATCGCGAATCGCTCGAAATCGCGCTCATCGAAAACGTTCAACGCCAGGACCTTTCGCCGATCGAGGAAGCGGAAGGCTATCGGCGCCTCCGCGACGAATATAATTACACGGCGGAAAACCTAGCGCAGGAAATCGGCAAGAGCCGGCCCTATGTCGCGAATCTGCTGCGGCTTCTGGAATTGCCGGCGCCGATCAAGGCCATGATCGCCGATGGCCGCTTGAGCGCGGGCCATGCGCGCGCGCTATTGGGCGCGCCCGATCCCTTGCGCCTTGCCGAGGAAATCCTGCGCCGCGATCTCAATGTGCGTCAGGCCGAAGCCCTGGCCCGCGCCGCGAAAGGCGATCGGCGTCGGCCCCGCAAGGGCGGCGCAAAAGCGCCGCGCGCCAAGGATGCCGATACCCGCGCGCTCGAACGCGATCTTAGCCTCGCCCTCGGCCTCAAGGTCGAAATCGATTTCGACGGCAAGGGCGGCCGGCTTGTCCTGCATTACCAATCGCTCGAACAATTGGACCGCCTAATCGTCAATCTGCGGCGGTGACGCCTTCCTTAGCCGCCGACGGGGATGCCCATCGCATAACGCATGGCGAAGCGTTTCAGCGGCTTCAGGCGATCGAAGGCGGAGAAGCCGAGATTACGCGCGAGGCGCAGGCTTGCGCTTTCGTTGGAGAAGAGCCGCACCAGGCAATCGGTGAAGCCCGCCATCAGCAGATTGTCGAAGCGACGGCCGCGAATATAGCTATCGAGCGTCGCGAGGCTGCCGATATCGAGGCCAAGGCGGTGAGCCTCGATCAGCGTTTCGGCCAGCGCCGCCGCATCGCGGATGCCGAGATTGAATCCCTGACCGGCGACGGGGTGGATACCGTGCGCGGCATCGCCGACGAGGACAAAGCCGTCCTCGCCATAACGATCGGCGAGAGTGAGTTGCAGCGGATAGGAAAAGCGCGGCCCCAAGGGCCGGATCGTCCCGAGGCTGGTTCCGAAACGGCGCTCGATCTCGCGCCCCAGCGCCGCGTCGTCGAGGCCGAGCAGCCAGGGAATGAGCGCGCGCTCCTCCGTCCAGACGATCGAGGAGCGATGCCGGATCGTTCCGTCGGGCAGGGTTTCGTCCGGCAAGGGCAGCATGGCGAAGGGACCGGCGGGTAGGAAAATTTCATGCGCGACCTGGCGATGCGGTTTTTCGTGCGCGACCGTGAGAACGATGGCGTCATGCGTGTAATCGAAGCGCCGCGCCGCAATACCGGCAAAGCCGCGCAGCGCCGATTGCCGGCCATCGGCGGCGATAACGAGCCGCGCTCGCAAGCGCCGGCCATCGGCGAGAGCAATCGACCGCCCGGCCGTTTCGCTCGCCATACCGACGATCCGGGCGGGGGCGATAAGACGAAGCCTAGGCAAGGTCGGGAGGGCGGCCGCGAGCGCGCGGCGAATGATGCGGTTTTCGACGATCCAGCCGAAAGGCTCGGCTTCGGGCAGATCGCGATGATCGTAATGAACGAAGGCGCGGGATTCGCCGCCTTGGCTCCAGGCGCCATCGGCGACGCGGATATCGAGAATGGGGGATGCCGCTTCCGCCATCCCCGCCCAAAGGCCGAGTGTTTCGAGAATCCGCTGCGACCCCAAGGCAAGCGCTGAGGCGCGGCCGTCATATTCGGCGCAATCCCGATCGGCAGGGGTTTCCTGGTCGACGAGGATCGTCTCGATTCCGGCCCGCGCCAGGCCGATGGCGAGCAGGAAACCGACCATGCCGCCGCCGCCAATGAGAATGCCGCAATCTCGGTTTTTATCCTGTTCGCTCATGCTCGGCCGCTCTTCGATTTTTTCACCATGCCCGGATTGCCGAGCGCCTGTCCAGCGACTATAAGGCCGCATGAAAGACCCGATTCCCGCTCCCGCGCCGACGGCCGATCGTCTCATCATCCGCCCGGGCGCCAGCGCGGATATCCCCGATCTGATGGACATTCATTATCGCGGCTGGCGGCGCGCCTATGGCGCTTTCCTGAAGCCGGAGCGGATTGCGGAAATGCGCCCCGGGCCGAAACGGGAGGGCTTCTGGCGAAAGGCGCTCGCCGATCCCCGCCAAACCCTGTTGGTCGCGGCGGCGGGGCCCGAAGCGGGATCGGAAATCTTGGGCTTCCTGCTCGGCGGGCCGATCCACCCCCATGAGATTCTGACGGGATCGCCGGTCGGGCACGATCGCGAAATTTATGCCTTTCATGTGCGCGAGGCTTCGGGCGGGCGCGGCATCGGCTATCGCCTGTTCGGGGAAGCCGCGAGCCTCTGGCGCCAAGCGGGATCGCCGGGCTTCATGCTGTGGTGCTTCGCGGCCAATCCCTATCGCCGGTTCTACGAAAAATGCGGCGGCCGCATCATCGCCGAGGGCCGCGACGAAGGGGCGGCGGATATTGCCTTCGGTTGGCCCATCGATAGCGCGTTCGACAATCGTCAGGAGGAATCGTGAGCGATCGCATTCTCATTCTCGATTTCGGCTCTCAGGTCACGCAATTGATCGCGCGGCGCCTGCGCGAGGCGGGAATCTATTGCGAAATCTTCCCCTATAATGTCGATCCCGAACGCATCCGCGCCTTCGCGCCGCAGGGCATCGTGCTCTCGGGCTCGCCCCATTCCGTGACCACGGCCGAGGGGCCGCGCGCCCCCGATCTCGTCTGGCGGCTCGGTCTCCCCATTCTCGGCATTTGCTATGGCCAGCAAGCGATGTGCGCGCAATTGGGCGGCCGGGTCGAGGCTTCCGATCATCGCGAATTCGGCCGCGCCGAGATTGCGGTCGCGGCGTCTTGCGCGCTGTTCGACGGCGTTTGGGAAAAGGGCAAGACCTATCCCGTTTGGATGAGCCATGGCGATCGCGTCGTCGCGATTCCGCCCGGCTTTGCCATCGTCGCGACCTCGCGAGGCGCGCCCTTCGCCGCCATCGCCGACGAAAAGCGGCGCATTTACGGCGTGCAATTCCACCCCGAAGTCGTGCATACGCCGGATGGCGCGAAGCTCATCGCCAATTTCGCGCATCGCGTCTGCGGGCTTGCCGGCGATTGGAGCATGGCAGCCTTCAAGGAGCGCGAGATCGCGGCCATCCGCCGCCAAGTGGGCGCGGGGCGCGTGATCTGCGGGCTTTCGGGCGGCGTCGATTCCGCCGTCGCGGCCGTGCTTATCCATGAAGCGATCGGTCCGCAGCTAACCTGTATCTTCGTCGATCACGGCCTCTTGCGGCAGAACGAGGCGCGGGATGTGGTGGCGCTCTTTCGCGATCACTATCATATCCCGCTCATCCATCGCGATGCCTCCGCCCTCTTCCTCGATGCGCTGGCCGGAATCGAAGATCCCGAGAAAAAGCGCAAGACCATCGGCAAACTCTTCATCGACGTGTTCGAGGAGGAAGCGGGCAAGCTCGGCGGCGCCGAATTCCTGGCGCAAGGCACGCTCTATCCCGACGTCATCGAAAGCGTGTCGGTGACGGGCGGACCCAGCGTCACCATCAAGAGCCATCACAATGTCGGCGGCTTGCCCGAACGCATGAAGATGAAGCTGGTCGAACCCTTGCGCGAGCTTTTCAAGGACGAAGTCCGGGCGCTCGGTCGCAATCTCGGCCTTCCCGAACGCATGATCCGCCGCCATCCCTTCCCCGGGCCGGGCCTTGCCATCCGCATCCCCGGCGCGATCACGCGCGAAAAACTCGATCTTCTGCGCAAGGCCGATGCCCTCTATCTCGAAGAGATCGACAAGACCGGGCTTTACGATGCGATCTGGCAGGCTTTCGCCGTTCTCCTGCCGGTGCGCTCGGTCGGCGTTATGGGCGACGAGCGCAGCTACGATTATGCGCTCGCTTTGCGCGCCGTCACCTCGCTGGACGGCATGACGGCCGATTTCTATTCCTTCGCGCCCGAATTTCTCGGCCGCGTCGCGACCCGCATCGTGAACGAGGTCAAGGGC
>CAYQAG010000037.1:0-27819 GCA_964415425.1 uncultured Rhodospirillaceae bacterium
GGGTGGTGCCGCACCGGCGGCAGGAGCCGCACCGGCGGCCGGCGGCGCCAAAGCCGCAGCCGCGGCCCCGGCTGCTGCCAAAGCGCCGGAGAAGAAGAAGTAAGCTGCTATCGACTGCAATGGGGTCCCGGAGATGCGCCTTATCGTCGGATTGGGCAATCCGGGACCCCAATATGCCGGGAACCGCCACAATATCGGCTTTCTCGCGATCGAGGATTTACGCCGCCATTACGGCTTCGGCCCCGAGCGCGCGCGCTTTCAAGGCGAGATCAGCGAGGGCGCGATCGGGGCGGAAAAATGCCTGGCGCTGCGCCCCCTCACCTATATGAACGAATCGGGCCGCGCAGTCCGCGCCGCGCTCGATTTCTTCAAGCTCGTCCCCGGCGATGTCATCGTCATCCATGACGAAATCGATCTGCCGCTCGGCAAATTGCGCGCCAAGAAAGGCGGCGGCACCGGCGGGCATAACGGATTGCGCTCGATCGACGCCCATATCGGCCCGGATTATTGGCGTCTGCGCTTGGGAATCGGCCATCCCGGCGAAAGGAGCGCCGTGCGGAATTTCGTGCTGGCCGATTTCGCCAAGGCGGAAGCGGAAACCGTCGATCGCGTGCTGGCGGCCGCGACGAGCGCCTTTCCCCTGCTCGTCGCCGGCGAGGAAAATCGCTTTTTGACGAAGACGCATCTGCTGCTCAACCCGAAGCCGCCCAAGCCCGAACCGGGGGCGAGCGGGAAATCCGGCGGCCGGGAAGGATAGCCGATTGATCCTCGACCGATTTCCTGATAGCTGACGCGCCCGACCCGATATCCCAACCCCCGCGAGATCCGAGAATGGGCTTCAATTGCGGTATCGTCGGCCTGCCCAATGTCGGCAAGTCGACCCTCTTCAACGCGCTGACGGCGACCGCCGCGGCGCAGGCGGCGAATTATCCCTTCTGCACCATCGAGCCCAATGTCGGTCGCGTCGGCGTTCCCGATCCGCGCCTCGACGAAATCGCGATCCTCGGCAAATCGGCCAAGATCGTGCCGACGCAATTGGAATTCGTCGATATCGCCGGGCTGGTGCGCGGGGCCGCCAAGGGCGAAGGGCTCGGCAATCAATTCCTCGCCAATATCCGCGAGACCGACGCCATCGTCCATGTGCTGCGTTGCTTTGCGGGCGAAGTCACCCATGTCGAGGGATCGGTCGATCCCGTGCGCGATGCCGAAACCGTCGAAACCGAATTGATGCTGGCCGATCTCGACAGTTTGGAAAAGCGCTTTGCCGCCGCCGAGAAAAAGGCCAAAAGCGGCGATCCCGAAACGAAGGCGGCGTTGGGGCTGATGGCGACCGCGCTCGATCTCTTGCGTTCGGGCAAGCCCGCGCGCTTGGCGATGGCCGGCCTCGCGCCCGAAGATCGGCGCGCTTTCCAGAAGCTGCAATTGCTGACGGCCAAGCCCGTGCTTTACGCCTGCAATGTCGACGAAGGCGCGGCGGCCGAGGGCAACGACCTCTCCCGCCGCGTCGCCGCCAAGGCCGCGTCGGAGGGCGCGGCCACCGTCATCATCTCCGCCGCGATCGAGGCCGAGATCGCTCTCCTCGGCGATGGCGCGGAACGGCGCGATTTCCTGACGAATCTCGGCCTCGCGGAATCCGGCCTCGATCGCGTCATCCGCGCCGGCTATCGGCTGCTCGACCTCATCACCTTCTTCACCGTCGGCCCGAAAGAGGCGCGCGCCTGGACAATCCGGCGCGGCGCCAGGGCGCCGGAAGCGGCCGGCGTCATCCATACCGATTTCGAGCGCGGCTTCATCCGCGCCGAGACCATCGCCTATAAGGATTTCGTCGCTCATGCCGGCGAAGCGGGCGCGAAGGAAGCCGGCAAGATGCGCCAAGAAGGCAAGGATTACGTCGTCGCCGACGGCGACATCTTCCATTTCCGCTTCAATGTGTGAGGCGCGCTCGAAGTATCAGCTATACTCGCGGTGCAGAAAATCTTGCCTTATGGAGGCTTCTCGGTATGTGGCCAGCGGAACTTGTCGCCCTAACGTCGGCGGCGCTATTCGGGCTGTCGACTCCGATCGCCAAATGGCTTCTGGGCGCGGCCGATCCCTGGATCGTCGCAGGAATTCTTTACGGCGGCGCCGGTTTCGGCCTGCTCGTCGTCCAGATTTTGCGCGGCGATCACCGAACGCGCGAATCTCGACTCTCCGAGCGCGATCTGCCTTGGCTTGGCGGTGCAATTCTCATGGGCGGCATCGTCGGTCCCGTCTTGCTGATGCTGGGGTTGACGCGCATCGACGGCACGGCCGCTTCGCTGCTCTTGACCCTGGAAGGCGTCTTCACCGCCGCGATCGCTTGGTTCGTCTTTCGCGAAAACGTCGATCGCCAAATCGCCATCGGCATGGCTTGCATTTTGGCGGGAAGTTTGGTTCTGAATGCCGCGCCGCATATCGCGATCGCCGATTTGCTGGGTCCCCTCGCGATCGCGGGCGCTTGCCTCGCTTGGGCCGTCGACAACAATCTCACCCGCAAGGTCTCGCTTTCCGATCCCGTCCAGATTGCCGCGATCAAGGGCCTGATCGCCGGTCCCATCAATTTCGGCATCGGCCTTGTCGCCGGCGCGACTTGGCCGTCCTTCTCGATCACCCTGGCCGGCCTGGCGACGGGCTTCCTGGGTTACGGCGTCAGCCTAGTCCTGTTCGTATTGGCTTTGCGCCGTCTCGGCACCGCGCGCACAGCGGCTTATTTCTCGGTCGCGCCGTTTTTAGGCGCGGCCGCTGCCGTGCCGCTCCTGGGCGAGGCTCCGACGCTAAACCTAGCCGCCGCCGGATCGCTCATGGCGATCGGCGTATGGCTGCATCTGAGCGAGCGGCACGCGCACAAGCACGAACACGAGGCATTGGCGCACGAACATAGCCACGCCCATGACGAGCATCACAATCACCCGCACGAGCGGGAGATCGATCCGCGCCAGTCGCACAGCCATCCTCATCGCCATCGCCGGATGCGGCATTCCCATCGGCACGTTCCCGACAGTCATCACCGCCATCGGCATTGATCGCCAATGCCGTCGCGATTGAGCGCGATGAGAACGACCCCTCTCAGCGCGTCGGGACCGGCGTTTCGCTGCTGTAATCGTAGAAGCCGCGTCCGACCTTGCGGCCGTACCAGCCGGCTTCGACATATTTGACGAGCAGAGGACAGGGCCGGTATTTGCTGTCGGCGAGGCCCTCGTAAAGCACCTGCATCACGGCAAGGCAGATATCGAGACCGATGAAATCGGCCAATTCCAGCGGCCCCATCGGATGATTGGCGCCGAGCCGCATCGCCGTATCGATGGAATCGACCGTGCCGACGCCCTCGTAGAGCGTATAGACCGCCTCGTTGATCATCGGCAGCAGGATGCGATTGACGATGAAGGCCGGGAAATCCTCGGCCGTCGCCGTCGTCTTGCCGAGCTTTTCGGCCAGCGCCTTCACTTGCGTGAAGGTGTCGTCGTCGGTCGCCAACCCGCGAAT
Source organism: uncultured Rhodospirillaceae bacterium (assembly GCA_964415425.1). Taxonomy (GTDB): domain Bacteria; phylum Pseudomonadota; class Alphaproteobacteria; order Dongiales; family Dongiaceae; genus Dongia. The sequence continues at coordinate 3,502 of CAYQAG010000037.1, forward strand.
GAGTTCGACCAGCTTCATCAGCGGCACCGGATTCATGAAATGCATGCCGATGAATTTATGCGGTCGGTCGGTCGCGGCCGCGAGGCGCGTGATCGAGATCGAGGACGTATTGGTGGCGATCAGCGCGTCCGGCTTCAGGGCCGGGCAGATCGATCTCATGATCGCCTTCTTGACGTCTTCCTTTTCGGTCGCCGCCTCGATGACGAAATCGCAATCGCCGAGCGCCGCGATATCGCGGGAGATCGCGATGCGGCGCAAGGCGGCTTCCTGATCGGCGGCGGTGATGAGGCCGCGCTTCTGCTGGCGGCTCATATTGTCGCGAATCGTCGCAATCGCCTTCTGCAATTGGCGATCGTCGATATCGATCAGCCGCACGTCGAGCTTCGCCAGCGAGCAGACATGCGCGATGCCGTTACCCATTTGCCCGGCGCCGATGACGCCCACCTTTTCGATCGCCACGGGAAATCCTCCGCTTTTAGGACGCGAGAAGCGAACCGGCGGCGCCGGTCCCGCTCAATTCTTGGCCGGCAATTGCGCCGCCAATTCCGGCATCGCCTGGAAAAGATCGGCGACGAGGCCGTAATCGGCGACCTGGAAGATCGGCGCGTCCTCGTCCTTGTTGATGGCGACGATGACCTTGCTGTCCTTCATGCCGGCGAGATGCTGGATGGCGCCGGAAATGCCGACCGCCATGTAAAGTTCGGGCGCGACGATCTTGCCGGTCTGGCCGACCTGATAATCGTTGGGAACGTATCCGGCATCGACGGCGGCGCGGCTGGCGCCGATCGCGGCGTTGAGCTTGTCGGCCACGGCTTCGAGCAATTTGAAATTATCGCCCGATTGCATGCCGCGCCCGCCGGAAATGACGATCCGCGCCGAAGTGAGTTCGGGCCGCGCCGTCTTCTGCGTTTCGGCGCCGAGGAATTGCGCGAGGCCCGTCTCGCCCGCCCCCGCCACGTCTTCGATCGGCGCCGATCCGCCGGTCGCGGCGGCGGCCTCGAAAGCGGTCGCGCGGATGGTCACGATCTTGATCCGATCGGCGGATTGCACGGTGGCGATGGCATTGCCGGCATACATCGGCCGCTCGAACGTATCGGGCGCGATGACGGCGGAAATCTCGGAAATCTGCTGCAGGTCGAGCAGTGCCGCGACGCGCGGCATGACATTCTTGCCGTTGACCGTCGCCGGGGCGAGGACATGGCTATAGCCGCCGGCGAGATGGGCAATAAGCTTCGCGAGGTTTTCGGCCAGAGCATGGGCATAAGCCGCCTCGTCGCAGCACAGCACCTTGGCGATGCCCGCGACCGAAGAAGCCGACGCGGCCGCTTGGCGGCAATTTTGCCCCGCGACGAGGACATGGATATCGCCGCCGATCTTGGCGGCGGCCGCGATCGCATGCAGGCTCGCCGGTTTCAGCGATGCGCCGTCATGCTCGGCGAGAACGAGAACGCTCATGATGACCTCGTCGGATAAGCGGAAATTTCAGATGACCTTGGCTTCGTTCTGCAATTTGTCGATCAGCTCGCCGACCGATTTCACCTTGACGCCGGCCTTGCGCTTTTCCGGCTCGACGACTTTCAGCACCTTGAGGCGCGGGCTGGGATCGATGCCCAATTGTTCGGGCGTCAGCTGATCGATCGGCTTCTTCTTCGCCTTCATGATATTGGGGAGCGAGGCATAACGCGGTTCGTTCAAGCGGAGATCGGTCGTCATGACGAAAGGCAGTTTGACGGCGATGCGTTCGAGCCCGCCATCGACCTCGCGCGTGACGATGGCGCCGCCCGCCGCATCGAGAACGAGTTTCGAGGCATAGGTCGCCTGCGCCCAGCCCAAAAGGCCGGCCAGCATCTGTCCGGTCTGATTGCTGTCATCGTCGATCGCCTGTTTCCCCAGAATGACGAGACCAGGCTGCTCTTTCTCGATCACCGCCTTCAGCAATTTGGCGACGACCAAGGGCTGCAATTCGACATCGGTCAGGACATGGATGCCGCGATCGGCGCCCATGGCGAGCGCGGTGCGGATCGTTTCCTGGACGCTAGCGCCCCCAAGGGAAACGGCGACGATCTCGCTCGCCTTGCCGGCTTCCTTCAGGCGGATCGCTTCCTCGGTCGCGATCTCGCAGAAGGGATTCATGGCCATTTTGACGTTCTGGGTTTCGACCCCAGTGCCGTCTTGCTTGACGCGCACCTTGACATTGGCGTCGATCACCCGCTTGACCGCGACGAGAACTTTCATCTTGCCGATCCGGTATGGTTTCTGAAGGGAGCCCCGTTTTTCGCAGTGCAAAATAAGGGCAGGGCTGGCCGGTGTCAATCGAAGCCGAACCCCGGCGCGATGCGGAAATTTGCCAATCGAATCAAGCGCGGAAGGCGGTCAGCGATGGGCGCCCGGCAGCCAGAGGCGATCCTTGCGGCCGCGATCGTTGAGATAGCGGGCGAGGACGAAAAGATGGTCGGAAAGGCGATTGGCATAGGCGATCGCCTGGGCGTTGACCGTCTCGCGGGCGGCAAGCGCCGTCATCTCGCGTTCGGCGCGGCGCAGGATCGTGCGGGCGAGATGCAAGAAAGCGGCGGCTTCGCTTCCGCCGGGAAGAACGAAACTTTCGAGCGGCGCCAATTCCGCATTCATGGCATCGATCTCGTCTTCCAAACGCTTCACTTGCGCAGCGCTGATGCGCAAGGCGGTTTTTCCTTTTTCTTCCGGCCGGCAGAGATCGGCGCCGAGATCGAAGAGATCGTTCTGGATGCGCGTCAGCATCGCCGCCGCCTCGCGCGCACCGGCTTTCATCCGCGAGGCGGCGACGAGAGCGAGGCCGATCGCGGCATTCGCTTCGTCGATGCCGCCATAGGCGGCGACGCGGCGATGATGCTTGGGGACACGGCTGCCATTGCCGAGTGAGGTTCGCCCCTTATCCCCGCCCCGCGTATAGATGCGCGTCAGCCTCACCATGACGACGTCAATTCCCGCCCATGGTCAGCAGATACAGCACGAAACTCGCGATCGCGCCCAATTGGCAGAGGATCCGAAGGCGCATCAGCTTGTTGCCGTAGCGCGCGTTGAATTCGCCGCCCTTGCCCATGCCGATCACGCCGACGGCAAGAACGATGACGGTTAAAATCAGGAAGACGATCAGCAGAATGAAGAAAATGTTGCCCATGAGCCCCCAATGAACGCTGCCTATTCCAAGACTCGCCGACCGATATTCCCCCTCACCCCAACCCTCTCCCCCATGAAAGAACATGGGGGCGAGGGAGTTACGAAGAGCGGTTCTAATCCCCCTCTCCTCCGCAAAGCGCGGGAGAGGGTTGGGGTGAGGGGGTAGGAAGAGATCGTTTACGCAAATCGATGCGGCATCGCTATAACAGAGATCGCAATCGAGAGCCAGTCTAAGCCGTCAGCCACGCTTCATAGGCTTGGCACAAGACGTCGGTTTCGGCGCAAGGCGCGAAATCACGCCCATCGAGCCGCCGGATCGCCCGCGGGCCGAGCAGGCTATTGGTGAAATAGATCGCCCGCGCCTTCGTAAGATCGGCCGGCACCAGGGGCGTTTCGCCGATAGCAAGGCCGAGCGCGAGCGCCGCCGCTTTCACCCCCTCCCGCGCAATGCCGGGGAGAACGCCCTCGCCGAGCGGCGGGGTCAGGAGGCGATCCGCGATCAAGGCGAAAAGATTGCCGCGCGCGAAACCGGCGACGCGCCCGGCCATGTTGAGTTGCAGCGCTTCCGCCGCCGCGCCGCCGCAAAGATGCTGCGCTGCCTGCTGCGCGAGAATTTGATCGAGATAAGAAAGCGTCTTCAACCGCGAGAGCGGCGAGGTTTCGTTGCGGCGGAGATCGACCATCGCCGCGATCAAGCTAGCCTCCGGCGGCGGCGATTCGTAGGCGACAGCTGTGATCGTAAGATGGGGTTGCGGCGAAGGCGGCGGCAACAAGCCGCGCGCGCCAATCCCCCGCGAGAGCGTGATGCGGATCGCCGCCTCGCTTGCCTGAAGATCGTTGGCGGCAAGAAGGCGCGGTAGAGCCGCCGCCATCTCGGAAGGCTCGTAAGGGAGCGGGATTTCGAGTTCGGCGGCGCTCCGCGCCAAACGATCGAGATGACGCGCCAGGGCGAAGACATGGCCCCGGCGCGCCAGCAAGGTTTCGAAAAGACCGTCGCCCAGCAGGAAACCGCGATCGGCGGGATTGAGCCCAGCTTCATCGGCGGCGAGAATCCTGCCGTCCTGCCAGATTTTGCCGCTCTTGCTCACGATGTCGCCCCGATCGCCGGATCGTGATTGGCAAGACTCGCCAGCAAGGCGGCGGCCTTGACGTCGCATTCGGTGCGTTCGGCCTCGGGATCGCTATCGGCGACGATGCCGCCGCCGACCTGAAAGGCAAGTTCGTTCTCGGCGATGCTGAGCGTGCGGATGACGATATTGCTATCCATCGCGCCGTCGAAACCGAGATAAAGGAGCGCGCCGCAATAGGCGCCGCGCCGATGGGGTTCGATCTCGCCGATGATTTCCATGGCGCGGATCTTGGGCGCGCCGGTGATCGAGCCGCCGGGGAAGGCGGCGCGAAGCAGATCGACCGCACCTTGCCCCGGCGCCAATTCGCCCGTCACCACGGAAACGAGATGATGGACGCTGGCATAGCTTTCCAAGCCGCAGAGAATCGGCACCCGCACCGAGCCGATCCGACAGACGCGCGAGAGATCGTTGCGCAAGAGATCGACGATCATCAGGTTTTCGGCGCGATCCTTGGCGCTGGCGAGAAGATCGGCGGCGAGGACGGCATCCTCGGCCTCGTCGCGGCCGCGCCGCCTGGTGCCCTTGATCGGCCGGGTTTCGACCGTCCCGCCGGCGAGTTTCAAGAATCGTTCGGGCGAGGACGAGAGCAGAGCCCATTCGCCGAATTCGAGAAAGGCGGCGAAGGTCGCCGGGTTCCGTCGCCGCAACGCCGCATAGATCGCCAGCCGATCGAGATCGGCCGGCAGCGTGGCGCGATAACGCTGGGTGATATTGGCTTGATAGATATCGCCGGCATAGATGTAATCGAGCGCCCGGCGCACCATGGCGCGATAGGTCTCGGCGGTGAGATCGGGGCGGGGCGCGATCGACCAAACGGGCGCGAAATCCATTGGCGGCGCGGCGGCAATTTTTTCCAGCAGCCAGTCGCGCCGTTCCGTCGCGCGACGGCGGCGTGCTTGTTCCTCGCGTTCCGGCCAACCGCTCGAAAAGACGAAGGCGCGATCGCGCGCGTGATCGATGGCAAGGACGAGATCGAAGGCGCCGAGCAAGAGGTCGGGCATGCTTTCCTGCGGCCGTTCGGGCAGACGCAGCCGCTCCAGATAGCGATTGAGATCGTAGCCGAGATAGCCCGCAAGCCCGCCTTGGAAGGGCGGAAGATTGCCCGCGCCCGCCATCGGATAGCGAGCGAGAAGATCCTGCATCGCCACGAAGGGATCGCCAGCGAGAATTGCGCCATCGAGAAGCAGGCGCCCCCCCTCGATCGTCAAGCGATGAAAGGGGTCGATCGCGATGAAGGAATAGCGGCCGAGCGTTTCGTGGCGCTGGGCCGAATCGAAAAAGACGAGGCCGCGCCTTGACGCCGCGCGCAAGGCCGCGACCCAGGCCAGGATATCCTCCGGCCGCGGGGCTTGCGGCAATTCGTGAACGAGCGGCAGAGTCATGAAGCGCGAAAGCCCGGCAAGATCATGCTCCCGCTCGCGCCGCCGCAAGGTCGCGCGACAATTCCTCGATGACGCGGATCAGGCGTTCGATCTCGCGCGAGCGCAATAGGTCGATCTTGTGATGCAGCAATTCGATTTCCAACTCGGCTTTCAGATTGACCTCGAAATCGCTGATTTGGGTCGCGCGGTCGATCGCCGATTGGCGGTTCTGGCTCATCAGGATAATGGGCGCGGTATAGGCGGCCTGAAAGGAAAGCAGCAGATTGAGCAGGATGAAGGGATAGGGATCCCAATGCGCGCTCCAGGCGAAAACGTTGAGCGCGACCCACAGGACCATGAGCAGGCTTTGAATGGCGACGAAGCGCCAGGAACCGACAATGGCGGCAATGCGGTCGGCGAGGCGCTGGCTGGGCGAGGGATTACGAAGCGCAGCCGGCGCCAAGCGTTCTTGCCTTTTGCGCCGCAAGTTTTCCAGCAGCCGGCGATCCTCCTCGGAAAGTGCCGTAATCTCTTCATTGAGGGCCGCTAGGCGATCGCTTTCGGTCATGGGCAACTCCCGCATCTCGGAAATCAGGGGAAGGGCGCGGGATCGACGAAGCGGCGGACGACATTCTCGGTCAAGCGGCTGACATTGTTGTCGTAACCGCGATGGCTAAGCGAGGCCGCCCAGGAAATCGATCCCGTCGAAAAGACGGCGCCGCCTTTCGGCGTTTCGTAAAAGACCATGTCGCAGCGGACGAGCGGACAGGTTTCGCCGTTGACGGCGGAATGGGTGTGGGTCATTTCCTCCTTCACCCAGTGGTAATGATCGGGAAAATCCGTCGCCGCGGCGACGATGAGGGCATGGGGCGGCGTGCCGAGTGCGCTATCCGCGCGATCGATCTCCCAACCGGCGGCACCGTTGCCGAGCAGGCCGAAATCGCCGATTTTTTCTTGCGGATCGATCCCGGCGAAGATGAAGGCCGCGCGCGGATCGAAGGAAGCCTTTTCGCGCCGATAGAAACTCGACCGAATGAAGCCTTGCGCGGTGAATCCCACGCCGCAGACGGCCTGCGGCGGATAGCCCATGCGCCGCCATAACCCGCCCAATTCGCCCGTCAGGCTCATGTGGTATTCGCCGCCTTCGGCGATCCAGCCGCGCATGCCGTCCTCGGCGCGGCGATGTTCGATGATCTCACCCCTGCCGTCATAGGCGATGCGCCAATAGAAACCGTTGGCGCCGAGATAGATCAACCGGCCGCCCTCATCGGTGTAATCGATCAAGCCGCGCAGCATGGCGAGCGAATAATATTCGGGATGCGTGCCGGTCATGACGGCGCGATAGGGTTCGAGCGCGGCGCGTCCCTCGCGATGGAGTTCGAGATCGGTGACGATATCGTAGGCGATGCCGCGCGCTTCCAGCCAATCGACGATGTGAAGATCGGCGTTGAATTGCCAAAGCTCGGTCTTGGGGCGCATGTTGAGAATCGGCCGCTTCGCCGAGGAATAGCAGACGCCGCTGCCGTCGTTATGGATGTCGTAGACGGAAAGGCCGAACCCGGCATGTTCCTCAAGATAGCGATCGACCGGATTGAAGGTCGTGAATTTACCGGTCGACAATTCGTCGAACCACCAACTCGACGGCATCTGATGATTGGCATAAGCGAGATAGGAAGCCGTCGGAATGAGAACGGCCAAGGGCGCGCTCGCCTTCCCCTTCGGCGCGACGACGAAGAAGGGGATATAATCCTCCTCGATCGCGCCCGCTTCATCCTCCTGGGTCAAATGCGCGGCATAGATGCCGCTTTGCAAATCCTTTGGGAGCCGGAAGCGGAAATCGGTCGCCCATCGGCAATCGCTAAGATCGTCGTCGTGGAAATGGATGGCGCCGTAATGCGCAGGCTTCTGGCGCCAATCGAAGACGCTGCCATCCCAGCTCCAGCCCGTGACGGCGCGGGTCGGTTTGTTGACGGCGCGGCCGTGATGGCGCCCCGCGCCGAGATCGAGAATGCGATCGCCCATGATCTGGCGCGAAAAATCCCAAGCGGCGATGTTGCCGGCGAGCTTGGGATCGGCGCTGCGCGAATCGGGCACATCCGTTCGGCCGGCGAGGCGCGGCGCATCGATCTTGCCGTTGAAATGCGCCGTCGTCTCGGCGCCGCGATTCCAGGCGCCGATCAGGAAATCTCCGCCCTTGCCGGCGGGTGATGCGAATTGCGCCTGCGCGCGCGTCCTCCCTTCGCGGCGCGCATAGACGCGCTGCCGTTCGCTCGCAAGCCTAACCTCGCCCGCAGCCGAGACCTCGACCCGTAGGTGATACCAATGGCGCGCGAGCAAAGGCTCGGGCAGGACGAGCGGCGGATTGGCGCCCAAGCGAAAAGCCGCGCGCCCCGCGCCATCGAGGAAGAGCGCATAGCCGGTCTCGTCGGCGGCATCGAAATTACCGAGAATGGCTTGCGCCTCGCCCTTGCCGGGCAAAGTCGGATAGATCATGACTTGCAGCGCGAAATCGTCGCGCCGGAAAGCGGGCGCGGCCGGAATGCGGATATAGGACCCATAGGCGATTTTCTGAAACCGCGCGCGGCGCATGCCGCCGCTTTCCGCTCCGGGCAAGGGGACAGTCTTCACGCCTGGCCCATCGGGCGAATCGTCGCCGCTGATCATCCGGCAAATGCGCCAGCGATAACGGCCGGGCATTTCGGAACTCACTTTGAAGGCGAGGCTTTCGCCCGGTCGCGCGCTCAGCCTGTCGGCATAGCCCAGAATGCGATGCGTCATGGCTTCCTCACGCGATCGGGCAATCGCGCCCGGCGATTTCGCGCCAGCGCGCGCGAAAACAGGCCCAGACCGCATCGGCGTAACGCGAGAAAGCGGGGCCTTCGTCGAGACGCATCGGCGTGCCGCGCTTCGGCCCCATTTCGCCCAATCGCCATTCGCGATGGGGAATCGTGCAGACGATGATCTTGCGGCCGCGCGGGAATCCCCAGCGCAGCAGCAGCAGAAGTTTCTGCAGATCGGCGCTATAAGGGCCGAAGGGCGAAGCCTTGAATTCGCGCGCCAGATCGGCGCTGGTGTCGTCGATCGCGAGCATCACGCGTCCCCATTCCTAGCGATGCGCATCATAATAAGCGATGAGGCCCTCTGTCGAGGAATCGCCCGCCTTCCCGGCCAGGATATCCGCCGCCAAGGTCTTCCCCAATTCCACGCCCCATTGATCGAAGGAATTGATATGCCAAAGCACGCCCTGGACGAAGACCTTATGTTCGTAAAGCGCGATCAAGCCGCCCAGGCGATAGGGATCGAATTCGGGCGCCATCAGCGTGACCGAGGGGCGATTGCCGGGGAATTGCCGCCAAGGCAGAAGGCGCTCGATTTCGGCGGGCGCCAGACCGGCTGCCGCCATTTCGGCGGCACTCGCCGCCCGATCGCGACCGAAAGCGAGGGCTTGGGATTGCGCCAGCGCATGGGCGACGAGCGCGCGATGGCAGGCCTGATCCCGCCCCGGCGCCGGCCGCGCCGCCAATAGGAAATCGCAAAGAATGGGCGACGTTCCCTGATGCAGCCATTGATGAAAGGCGTGTTGGCCGTTCGTGCCGGGTTCGCCCCAGATGACGGGCGCCGTCGCTAGGGCCGGCGTGCCGGCGCGCGTCACGCTCTTGCCGTTGCTCTCCATTTCCAATTGCTGGAGATAGGCGGGAAAGCGCGCGAGGTCCTGCGCGTAGGGCAGAATGGCGAGCGCCGGCAGATTCCAAAAATTCCGATACCAGAAGCCGATCAACGCCAGAGCAACCGGCAGATTGGCCACGAAGGGCGCCTCCCGGAAATGGCGATCCATGGCCTCAGCGCCCGCCAGGAAATCGCGGAACCGCGCACCGCCGATGGCGATCATCAGCGGCAGACCGATCGCCGACCAGATCGAATAGCGACCGCCGACCCAATCCCAAAAGCGGAAGACGCGATCGGGTTCGATGCCGAAGGCGCGCGCGCGATCGGGCGCGGCGGTGATCGCCCAAAAATGCGCCGATCCTTCCGCGCCTCGCGGCAGATGCGCGATGAGCCAATCCTTCGCGGCCTGCGCATTCGCCAAGGTTTCCGCCGTCGTGAAGGTCTTGGAGGAAATCAGGAACAGAATCGTCTCGGGATCGGCGCCCACCAAAGCCGCTTCGAGATGGGCGGGGTCGATATTGGCGACGAAACGAAAATCGAGATCGCTCGCACGATAGGCGCGCAAGGCCTCGACCGTCATGGCCGGGCCGAGATCGGACCCGCCGATCCCGATATTGACGATGCGGCGGAACGGTTTTCCTGTCGCGCCCTTGATGTCGCCGCACCGGATTCGCTCGGCGGCGGCAAGCGCGCGATCGCGCTCGGCGCGGATGTCGGGCCTGACGTCGCGGCCGTCGAGGACGAGCGGGGCCGTTCCCAAATCGCGCAAGGCCCAATGCAGAACGGCGCGGGATTCGCTTTCGTTGATGCGCTCGCCCGCGAACAGACGATCGCGCCAGGAGGAAAGCCCCGCCGCCTCGGCAAGGCGCGTCAGCAAGGAAAGCTCGGCCGCTTCGACATGGATCTTCGAGAAATCGAGCAGCCAGCCATCGGCGGCGAGCGAAAAAGCCGCGAAGCGCCGGGGATCGGCGGCGAAAAGATCGCGCAAGGATCGCTTTTCCCAGAGCGCGCGGCGCGTCGCCAATTCGCGCATCAGCCCAGCGAAAGCGGATTCGGTCATGACGCCTCCTGCTCTGCGCGAATTCGGGTAAGGCCAATATCGGCGGCGGCGGCGGCGATCAGATCGCCCAGCGCTTCCTCCGGCGCGAGATCGATCGGCCCCGAAGGCGGCACGTATCGTTCGGCGTAAAGGCGCAAAGTAACGCCCGCCGTTCCCGTACCGGAACGACGGAGCAGGATGCGCGCCTCGCCGGCAAGATCGAAACGTAAGCCTTGATCGGCGCTGATTGCGCCCGAGACGGGATCGACATAGCGAAAATCCTCGGCGCCGATGACGTCGCGACCGCCGAAGCAGCGGTGGTTTCCGGCGGCAATGCGTTCGGCGAGCCGTTGATAGAGGGAATCGGCAAGGACTGGGGGAAGGTCGGCAAAATCGCGGCGCAGCGCATAATCCCGACCGAAGCGAAGCCAATGATCGTGGAGAATCCGCCGCACGGATTTCCCGCTGCCGCTGACGAGATCGAGCCAGAACAAGGCCGCCCAGATGCCGTCCTTCTCGCGGACATGGTCCGAGCCCGCGCCATGGCTCTCCTCGCCGCAGAGACGAATCAGCCCGGCTTCGAGCAGGGGGGCGAAGAATTTCCATCCGACCGGCGTCTCGTAACGGCGAAGACCCAGCGCATCGGCGACACGATCGATGGCGCGGCTCGTCGCCAAGGATCGCGCGATTCCTTGCAACCCGTCGCGATAATAAGGCCATCGCGTTGCGGCTTCGGCCATGATCGCCAAGGCATCGCCCGACCCGACGGCAAAACCTTGGCCCCAAAGCGCGCAACGATCGCCATCACCGTCGATGATCGCGGCCAGATCGCAATCGGCGCTGGCCATCGTGTTCGCCACGCGATCGGGATCGGGCGCGCTGCCGCCGAAATCGGGTAAGGGCCTCGTGCGCCGCAGCGCCGAGGCGGGAAGACCGAGGCGATCGCGGAAAATCGCCTCGGCCATCGGCCCCGCAATTCCGTTCAGGGTATCGCAGAGAAAGCGGAACTCGTTGCGGCATTGCGCGCGCAGACGATCGAAATCGAAAATTTCTTCGAGCAGCGCCAAATGATCGGCGAGGGGATCGATAATCTCGACGCGCATATCGCCAAGGCGTTGAGAACCGATGCGATCGATATCGATCGCGCCCGCCGATTCCCAGCGATAGGCGTCGATCTTCTCCGCCGCCGTCGCAATCGCCGCATTGAGGGAATCGGGCGCCGGTCCGCCGCCCGCGATATCGATCTTGACGCCGAAATCGCCCCCCTCCCCGCCCGGATTATGGCTGGCGGTCAGCAGAATGCCGCCGGCGAGATGATGGCGGCGAATGACGGCGCTCATGGCCGGGGTTGAAAGATAGCCGCCGCGCCCGACGAGGAAGTTTTTCGCGCCATTGCCGGCGGCGACGCACAGCGCGATATCGATCGCAGCCGGCGAGAAGAAACGCCCGTCCCCGCCCAGAGCGAGGCTCTTTCCCTTCCATCCCGCCGCGTCGAAGACGGCCTGGAGATAAGCGGCGAGATAATGCGGTTCGCGAAACCGCGCAACCGGCCGGCGCAGACCGGACGTGCCGGGGCGTTGATCGGCGAAGGGCACGCAGGCGATGGTTCCAATCATCCGCCGCCTTCCTTCCGCGATCAGCGGCGCCGGGCGGCCAGAATACGGTCGCGCATCGGCCCGACGGCCAAGGCATGCGCCGCGAATCCCTCGTAGCGCGCGAGGCATTCGGCGGCGGGCGCCAGATGGCGATAGCCCTCCGGCGAAACTTCGGCGATCGTCGTGCGCTTCATGAAATCGAGTACCGAAAGCGGCGACATGGTCTTCGCCCAGCCATGGGTGGGAAGGACGTTATTGGGTCCGATGACGAAATTGGCGAGCGTATTGCTGGTCATCTCGCCGAGCAGGATTTCCCCGGCATTGCGGATATGGGGCAAATGGCGATGGGGATCGCCGCTATGGATCATCAAATGCTCGGGCGCATAATCGTTAATGAAATCGTAAGCCGCGGCGAGATCGGGGGCGAGGACGATCCCGCCCTGATCGCTGCCGAGAACGCGGCGGATGAAAGCGACGCGCTCGGCGGGAAGCTGCGCGAGATAGTCCGGAATAGCGGCGGCGGCAGCGGCGGCGATAGCGGGGGAAATTGTCACCAGAAAGCCCGAGGAATCCGGCCCGTGTTCGATCTCGATCAGGAAATCGAGGGCGACGAGCGCGCCATCGGCGCTTTCGTCGGCGAAGACGATGGTTTCCGAAGGGCCGGCGATGGCGCCGGGATCGATCCGATCGGCCAGCAATCGTTTCGCCGCCATCAGATAAGGCGAACCCGGGCCGACGATCTTGCGAACGGCGGGCACCGAGGCCGTGCCGAAAGCGGCGGCGGCGACCGCTTGAGCGCCGCCGATTCGATAGACCTCGCCCACTCCGGCTAGGTGCGCGGCGACCAAAGTCGCCGCATCGGAACGCCCATCGGCGCCCGGCGGCGATAGCATGATGACGCGCTTGACGCCGGCGAGGATCGCGGGGATGGCCGTCATCAGCGCGACCGAAGGGAAGGAGCCCTTGCCGCGCGGCACGTAACAGGCAACCGAATCGATAGGCGACCAGATTTCCCCCGCCTTCACGCCCGGCGCCATTTCCGTAAGCGGCAAGGAATGGGGAAGCTGGCGCTGATGAAAGCGGCGGATATTGTCGGCAGCGAAGCGCAGGGCCGCGATCACGGCGGGATCGAGTTCGGCGAAGGCGCGGGTAGTATCCTCGGGCGGCGAGGCAATGGCGGAAAAATCCGCCGGCGCGCCGTCGAAGCGCCGCGCATAGCGGATGAGCGCGGCATCGCCTTCCCGCCGGACATCCTCGACAATGGGACCCACGGCGGCAAGGAAGGGCGTAAGATCGAGTTCGGCGCGCCGCATCAGCCGATTGCGCTCGGCCAGCGTCAGATTGCGCAGATCGTAATGCCGGATATCTATCGCCTCGATCACCGAAAACCTCCGTTACCGCAAGGTCTTAGGGGGTTTCCGGGCGGAATGCAATCGCCGGCGGCCGGCAGCCCCGCAACCCCGATCGCGGCCTTGCCGGGCCGGCGATTTCCCGCTAGTGGAGGCGCATGAAAAACCGCGACCCCCGCATCGGCATCGTCAGTCTCGGCTGCCCCAAGGCGCTGGTCGATTCCGAACGCATCCTCACGCAATTGCGCGCCGAGGGTTACGCGATCGGCGAGTCTTACGACCGAGCCGATCTCGTCATCGTCAATACCTGCGGCTTCCTCGATTCGGCCAAGGCCGAGAGCCTGGAAGCAATCGGCGAAGCCATGGCCGAGAATGGCAAGGTCGTCGTCACCGGCTGCCTTGGCAAGGACGAACGTCTCATTCGCGGCGAATATCCCAACGTGCTAGCCGTCACCGGGCCGCAGCAATATGAAGACGTGATCGCCGCAATTCATGCGGCGCTGCCGCCGCGCCACGATCCCCATCTCGACCTTATTCCGCCGGGGGGACTCAAGCTGACGCCCCGCCATTACGCCTATCTCAAGATTTCCGAAGGCTGCAACAATCGCTGCACCTTCTGCATCATTCCCGGATTGCGCGGCGATCTCCGCTCGCGCCCCGCGCGCGAAGTGCTGATCGAAGCGGAAAATCTGGTCAAGGCGGGCGTCAAGGAATTGCTGGTCATCAGCCAGGATACCAGCGCCTATGGCCTCGACCTCCGCTATGCCGAAAGCCTCTATCGCAGCCGTCAGGTCAAGGCGCGCTTCCTCGACCTCGCGCGGGAATTGGGCGAATTCGGCATCTGGGTGCGGCTTCATTACGTCTATCCCTATCCGCATGTCGACGACGTCATCCCCTTGATGAATTCGGGCAAAATCCTGCCCTATCTCGATATTCCCTTCCAGCATGCGAGCCCGCGTATCCTCAAGGCGATGCGGAGGCCCGGCAATCAGGAAAAAATGCTGGAGCGCATCCGCGCTTGGCGGCGCGAATGCCCGGAATTGACGATCCGCTCGACCTTCATCGTCGGCTTTCCCGGCGAGACGGAAACGGATTTCGATTTCCTGCTCGACTGGCTGGAAGCGGCCGAACTCGACCGCGTCGGCTGTTTCAAATACGAAGCCGTCGCCGGCGCCAAGGCCAACGATCTCGAAGATCCGGTCGATGAGGACGAAAAGCAGGATCGCTGGGACCGTTTCATGGAAACCCAGCGCCAGATCGGCGCCCGGCGCCTCGCCTTGAAGCGCGGCCGCGAGATCGCGGTTCTGATCGATCGTGCGGAAAAAGACCGCGCCATCGGCCGGAGCGCCGGCGATGCGCCCGAAATCGACGGCGAAGTCATCGTCACCGGCATGGGGCGCAAGCGCCTGAAAGCGGGCGATCTTATCCGCGCCCGCGTCACCGGCAGCACGGATTACGATCTTGAGGCGAGCTACCTTGAGGTCAGATGACAGATGACAGATTTCAGGTGTCAGAAAGAAAAGAACACGAGATTAAACTCGCTGCCCATCCCAAACTCGCCATGCCGGTGGATACCGGCATCCATGCGATTAGGCCGATGAACGATTGATGCCGAGCGAGATTCCGAGCCGCATCGCTGGATACCGGTATCCACCGGTATGACGAGAGAGGGGCTTTGTCTTCCGACACCTGCCCTCTATCATCTGTCATCTGAAATCTGCCCTCTATCTTATCCCCTCTGCGGATTGACGCGCTTCAAGCCGCGTTTCTGCAGCGCCGCCCAGGCTTCCGCCGCATTATCGACGATATCGAAAATGCCGAGATCGGCGGCATCGATCATGCCGGCTTCGACCATGGCGGAGAAATTGACGGCGCGGCTCCAGTAATCGCGACCGACGAGAACGACCGGGGCCGGCGTCGCCTTGCGCGTCTGCTGCAGGGTCAGAATCTCGAACAATTCGTCCATCGTGCCGAATCCGCCCGGAAAGACGGTCAAGGCGCGGGCGCGCATCGCGAGATGCATCTTGCGCATGGCGAAATAATGGAACCGGAAGGTGAGTTCCGGCGTCGTATAGGGATTGGGCATTTCCTCGCCGGGCAGCGTGATGTTGAACCCGATCGAGGGCGCGCCCGCTTCCGTCGCGCCACGATTGGCGGCTTCCATGATGCCGGGACCGCCGCCCGTCGCGATCACGTTGTCGCGCAAGCGGCGCTTGCCATGACCGTCGAGCGCGCCCCCTTCCACCGAGACGAGGCGGCCGAATTCGCGCGCTTCCTCGTAATAGCGGACCCAGGTCGCCATGCGTTCCAGCTTGGTGCGGGCGGCGGGAGCGAGATCGGCCAAGCGCTGCGCCGCGACGGTTTCGGGCGAGGGAATTCGCGCCGAGCCGAAGACGATGATGGTCGAACGCACGCCCCAATCGCGCAGGATAAGATCGGCCTTGTAATACTCGGCGGCGAAGCGCAGGCCGCGCAATTCCTCGCGATTCATCAGGAAGTCGCCATCGGCGATGGGCAGGATATAACTGGGCGAGGCTTTCTGGCGGGAATTGTCGGGCATCTGATCTCGTCTCCGCTCCACGGGCGAGGATTATGACAGGCTGGCAAGGGGCGCGCATCATGTTAAAAAGCGAGCGGAAAGGATGCGGCATGGCGATGAATGGCGCGACGGCCGGCGCGATGGCGCGCGAAATTTTCGGGATCGTGGGGAAACTCGATCCCCTGCCGGGCGAATTCGACGCCAATTTCCGCGTGAGCGCGGAAGACGGCAAATTTTATCTGCTGAAAATCCATGCGCCGCATTGGCCAGATGCGGAGATCGCGGCGCAGGCTGCTGTTCTTATCCATCTCGCTGCGCGCGCCCCCGACCTTCCCATAGCGCCGCCGATCGCGAGCCCCTCGGGCGATATCCTGCCGCGCGCGCGGGATAACGCGGGTAAGGCGCATCGCCTGCGCCTCACGCCCTGGCTGCCGGGCCATGCCTGGGCCGATAGGAAACCCCAAAAACCCGCGACCTATCGCGCGCTGGGCGAAATGCTGGGAAGGCTCGACGCCGCGCTCGCCGATTTCGACCATGCCGGTCTCGACCGCGATTATGCTTGGGATTTGCGCCTCGCCGCGCGGCATATCGAGGCTTGCGCCCTGATCGCCGATTCGGAAGCGCGCGAGGCGGCGATGCGCTGCCTCGTCGATTTCCGCGACCACATCGCCCCCGCCTTGGCCTCCCTGCCGCGCCAGGCCATCCATAACGACGCCAATGATCGCAACCTGCTGCTGGAAGACGAGGGGCGGATTTCCGGCCTGCTCGATTTCGGCGATATGGTGAAAAGCTGGCGCGTCAACGAGATCGCCATTGCCGCCGCTTATGCGCTGATCGGCACCGCCGATCCCATCGGCGCGATTCTGCCCCTCCTCGCCGCCTATCACGACGTCAATCCCTTGAGCGAGATCGAGATCGATCATCTCTTCGACCTCATCCGCACGCGCTTCGCCGTTTCCATGGCGATGGCGGCGCGGCAGATTCGCGATCGGCCGGAGAATGCCTATCTGCTGGTGAGCCAGGCCGATGTCTGGCGCGAATTCCAGCGCCTCGACAAACTCAATCCCCATCTCGCGCGGATGCGCCTGCGCGTCGCCTGCGGCTATCCGGCGCATCGCGAGGGACCGGCTATTCGCCGCTGGCTCGCCCTCAACAACGATCGCTTCGGCCCCGTCGTCGCGCCCGATCTCTCGCCCGAACGCCTGGGCATTCTCGAAGCGACGCTGCCCGGCGCCGATATCGCCGAACGCTTGAGGGCGCTGGCGCCGCGCATTCCGATCGGCCTCTATGGCGAGGATCGCGCCATTTATGACGGACCGAATTTCGCGACCGCGCCGGGCGAGGAAAGCCGGCGCATCCATATCGGCATCGATATCTTCCTGCCCGCCGGGGAAGCCGTCTTCGCGGCCTATCCCGGCCATGTCGAAGGCATCGCCGACGATCGCGTGAAAGCGGGTTTCGGCGGCCTTGTCGTGCTGCGCCATGAAACCGACGAAGGGCATTCCTTCTGGACGCTGTACGGGCATTTATCGCCGGCATCGCTGGCGGCCCTCGCGCCCGGGCAAAGCGTCGCCAAGGGCGAAGTCATCGGTCGGCTCGGCACGCCGGCGGAAAACGGCGAATGGCCGCCGCATCTTCATTTCCAGCTCATGACGCATCTTCTCGGCTGGCGCGCGATCGAAATCCTCGGCGTCGTCTGGCAAAGCCAATGGGAAGTGTGGAGCGAAATCTGCCCCAATCCCAATCTCGTTCTCGGCCTCGGCCTCGAAACCGCCGCTCGCGTCGCCCAATCGCCCGAAGATCTCGAACGCCAGCGCCGCCGCCATATCGGCCGCGCGCTCGGCCTCGCTTATGCCGAACCCTTGAAGATCGAGCGCGGGGCAGGCTGCTATCTCTACGATCATCGCGGACGGGCCTATCTCGATATGGTGAACAATGTCGCCCATATCGGCCATGGCCATCCCCGCCTCGTCGACGCGGCCGCGCGCCAGATGGCGCAACTCAACACCAATGCCCGCTATCTGCACGACAATCTCGTCGAATATGCGCGGCGCTTGGCCGCCATCCTGCCCGCCGAATTATCGACGCTCTTCTTCGTCAATTCGGGGAGCGAGGCCAACGACCTCGCCCTCCGTCTCGCCAACGCCTATACGGGGCGCTCGGATATCCTCGTCGTCGATCATGCCTATCACGGGCATCTTTCCTCGCTGATCGATATCAGCCCCTATAAATTCTTCGGACCCGGCGGAAAGGGGCGAAAGGATCATGTCTGGGTCGCCGAGACGCCCGATCCCTATCGCGGGCGCCTGCGCGCAGGCGCGCCCGATCTCGGCCCGCGTTATGCCGAATCCGTCGCGACTTTGCTGCGCGACATGGCGGGAATCGGCCGTCAGCCCATGGCCTTCATCGCCGAATCGATCCAGGGCTGCGCCGGGCAAATTCCCTTCCCGTCCGGCTATCTCGCCGCCGCCTACGATCATGTGCGCCAGGCCGGCGGTCTTTGCATCGCCGACGAAGTGCAGGTCGGCTTCGGTCGCGTCGGCACGCATTATTGGGCCTTCGAAACCCAGGGCGTCATTCCCGATATCGTCACCATGGGAAAGCCGATCGGCGCCGGCCATCCCTTGGCGGCGGTCGCTGTCCGTCCCGCCATCGCCGCCGCCTTCGCCAACGGCATGGAATATTTCAACACCTTCGGCGGCAATCCGGTTTCGGCGGCGATCGGGCTTGCCGTGCTCGACGTCATCGCCGAGGAACGATTGCTGCCGCGCGCGCGCCGCATGGGCGCGCTCATTCAGGAAGGCTTGCGGCAATTGGCGCTGCGTTATCCCGTTATCGGCGATGTGCGCGGCTTGGGCTTATTCATCGGCGCCGAATTCGTCGCGGATGCGCTTAGCCGAAAACCCGCGCCCGCTCTTCTTGCTCGCGTGATCGAAGCCATGAAGGCGAAGGGCGTTCTGCTCTCCAGCGAAGGCCCCGGACATAATGTGCTGAAGATCAAGCCGTCCCTCGTCATCGGCGAGACCGAAATCGCGGATTTCCTCGCCAAGCTCGAAATCTGCTTGCAGGAAAGCGCATGACTTTCCCCATTCCCAGCTATTCCGCTTTCGGCGAGGACCGCCTGATCCTGAAACTCGTCGGCGCGCGCACCGACGGATTCTATGTCGATATCGGCTGCCATCATCCGATCGATTATTCCAATACCTATGCGCTCTATCGCCGGGGCTGGCGCGGCCTTGCCGTCGATGCCGATCCCGAGGCCATCGCCGCTTTCGCGCATCATCGCCCGGAAGATAAGGCGATCCATTGCGCGCTGGGGAGCCGACCGGGCGCGGTTACCTTGCATCTTTTCAACGATCGCTCGATGAACACGATGGACGAGGCGAGCTTCCGCGCCTTCCTCGCCAAGCCGAAGAAGCGCCATATCGGCGATCTCACGGTCGAATGCCGGCGGCTCGACGATCTCCTGGCGCAAGAAATGCCGCCGGGCCGCGCGATCGATTTCCTGAATGTCGATTGCGAAGGCGCCGATCTCGATATCCTGGAATCGAACGATTGGCGACGCTTCCGGCCGGGGTTGATCGCGGTCGAGGATCTCGGCCTCGATCTTGCGCGGCTGGAGGAAAGCGGCATCTATCGCCTGCTCCGCTCCCAAGGCTATCGCTTGGATTCGCAGCTTCGCCTGACCTCGATCTATCGTCCGGCGTGAGCGATCAGCCCGCGGGATCCTTGGCGCGGGGATGAGCAGCGTTATAGACCGCCAGCAATTGCCCGGCCTCGACATCGGTATAACGCTGCGTCGTCGAGAGCGAGGCATGGCCGAGCAATTCCTGAATCGCGCGGAGATCGGCGCCGCCGGCGAGAAGATGCGTGGCGAAGGAATGACGCAAGGCATGCGGCGTCGCGGTTTCGGGCAAGCCCAGAAGCCCGCGCAATTTCTGCAAGGCGCCGGCGACGAGACGCGGATTGAGCCGCCCGCCCTTGGCGCCGAGGAATAAGGGCTCGCTCGCCGCCAGCCGATAGGGACAAGCGGCAAGATAATCGGCAATCGCCGTCGCGACGATGGGGAGAACCGGCACCTCGCGCATCTTGCGGCCCTTGCCGAGGATGCGCAGGCGCGAGCCGGAAGCGGGCGCTTGCCCTCGATTGAGCGCGAGGGCTTCCGAAATGCGCAGGCCGCAGCCGTAAAGCAGGGTCAGAATGGCAAGATCGCGTTTCGCCAGCCAATCGATTTCGTGAATCTCGCCGATGCCGGAAAGCGCCGCCTCGGCCTCGGCGGCGTTCAGCGGCTTGGGCACGGCCTGGGGCAATTTGGGGCCGCGCAAGGCGGCGAGCGCGCCCATTTCCAACCGACCCTGACGCGCGAGCCAGAGCGAAAAACTTTTCAGCGCCGAAAGCCCGCGCGCATTCGAGGCGGCGATCAAGCCGCGCGCGCCGCGCGCCGCGAGCCAGGCGCGATAGGCGCTGCGCGGCAGCGCGCCCAATTGCGGAAGTCCCACCGCCTCGCCGAGATAAGGCGGCAGGAAGCGCAGGAAATCGCCGACATCGCGCGCATAGGCGACGAGCGTATGGCGGGAAAGCCGGCGTTCGCGGCGCAAGACCTCCAACCAATCGCGATAGGCGGCGGCGAGATCGGACGCGATGCCGGGCAGAATTTCGGCGGTCGCGGTTTCGGCCGGGCTTAGCGCCGCGGCGGCGCTTTCGGGAGGTCGAGCCACGAGCGGATGCCGAATTCGATGACGCGGCCGAGGAAGCTCAGCAATTCGGTGCCCTGCCCGGTATGGAAGAATCCGGGATGCCGCGTGCCGAAAGCGATGAGGCCGATCGGCGCCTGCGGGCTAATGGCAAGGCGCAGCAAGGCGTCGGAGCGAATCATCTCGGCCGCCGCGCCGAAAACTTCGGCGTCCCCGCTGGTATCGTCGCGCAGCAGCACCTTGCAATTCTTGCCCAGAATGCGATCGACCGCGCCTCGTTCCAGGAATTGAATGCCTTCGTGCTTGGGCCGATGCGTCGCGGGGTCGGGCAATTCGACGCAGAGGCTGACGAGATCGACATCGAGAATGAGCGCGAGATCGCCGGTCACGATATCGATGAATTGCTGAAAGCTCTCGGCTTCGAGCAAGGCGATGATCGCATTATGGATGCGGCTTTGGGTCGAAAGATTGTCGCGGCTATTGGCGACGATTTCGTCCTGATCGGCGCGCAGCCTAGCGATGTCGGAACGCAGACGCTCCATCATGAATTGCTGAAGATCGACGACGCCCTCCCCCTTATGACGGCCGGGCGATAATTGCATGTCGAGCAATTCGGGATGGCGCGTCAGGAAATCGGGATGGCGACGAAGATAGGCGATGACCTGCGAAGCGGTGATCTGCGGCGCCGTCGCCGGTTTTCGCGTGGCTTCTTCCGCCGGGCCGGTCATCGTTTTCTCCGCTGGCGCTAAAGAATCGACTGGCCGGTCTTGGCCCAATCCGCCAGGAAGGCGGCGAGGCCCTTATCGGTCAGAGGATGGGCGAACATCTGCCGCAGCACGGCGGGCGGCAGGGTCGCGACATCGGCGCCCAATTTGGCGGCCGCGACGACATGGATGGGATGGCGCACCGAAGCGACCAGGATTTCGGTCTTGATCGTCTTCGGATAGGCGCGATAGATGGCGACGATATCGGCGATGAGTGTCATCCCGTCCTCGCCGATATCGTCGAGCCGACCGACGAAAGGCGAAACGAAAGCGGCACCCGCCTTGGCGGCGAGAATCGCTTGCGCGGCCGAAAAACACAGCGTGACATTGACCCGCGTACCTTCGTCGGCAAGCTTGCGGCAGGTCTTCAGCCCGTCCATGGTGAGCGGCACTTTCACGCAGACATTCTTGGCGATCTTGGCGAGCTTGCGACCCTCGGTCAGCATCCCCGCATGATCGGTCGCCGTCACCTCCGCCGAGACCGGTCCCGGCACGAGATCGCAGATCGCCGCCACAACGTCGAGGAAATTGCGACCGGTCTTGGCGACCAGCGAGGGATTGGTGGTCACGCCGTCGAGCAATCCGGTCGCCGCGAGATTTCTGATCTCGTCAATATCGGCGGTATCGACAAAAAATTTCATGCGAACTCCGCTCTCGACTGCTTCATGCCGCCGCAAACCGACGCTTGCCTTCGCGATCCCCGGGATCGATCATGCGGCCGACGAATCCGGAAACGATCCCCCGAGCGATCCCATGCCAACGAATCGCGCGACTCGAGTTTAGCCGATGGCGCCGGAAAGCAAAAGCGCGAGGATGGTGGGGCGCTGCGGCGTGCTTTTGCCGCTCGCCTTGCCGCGCAGTTACGATTACCGCATTCCCGAATCGCTCGCGGTTGCGCCGGGGGATTTCGTGCGCGTGCCGCTCGGCCGGCGTTTCGCGATCGGCATCGTTTGGGACGAAGGCGCCGGCGATATTCCCGACGAAAAAACGAAAGATATCGCGGCGCGCCTCGACTTGCCGCCCTTGCCTCATGTCTTGCGTCAATTCGTCGATCGGGTTGCGCGCTATTACATGGCCCCGCCCGGCGCGGTGCTGCGCATGGCGATGAGCGTCCCGCAAGCGCTCCGCCCCGAGCCGCCGATCCGCGCTTGGCGGCTCGCCGAGATTGCGCTCATGGCTGCGGAGAAACTTTCTCCAGCGCGCCGGCGCGTCGTCGAGATTTTGCGCGATCTTCCTTCCTTGCCGAGCGCGGAATTGGCGCGCCGAGCCGGCGCTTCGCCGGGAATCGTCGCCGCCATGGCGAAGGCCGGCGAATTGCGCGCCGTCGAAATTCCGCCGCCGCTGCCTTTCGGCGATCCCGATCCCGATCGCCCGGGACCCGATCTTTCGCCGGCGCAACAGGCGGCGGCGGCGGAACTCGTCAAGCTTGCGCCCGGCGTCCGTCTGCTCGACGGCGTCACCGGATCGGGCAAGACCGAAACCTATTTCGAGGCGATCGCGGCCGCGCTCAAATCCCATCGGCAATGCCTCGTCCTCCTGCCCGAGATCGCGTTGACCGCGCAATGGCTGGATCGCTGCGAGGCGCGCTTCGGCGCCAAACCGGCGCAATGGCATTCCGAATTGTCGCCGGTCGAACGGCGGCGCACTTGGCGGGCGGTGCTGGAAAATCGCGCGCGCCTCGTCGTCGGCGCGCGTTCGGCGCTCTTTCTGCCCTTTCCCGATCTCGGTCTCATCGTCGTCGACGAGGAACACGAGGGCGCCTTCAAACAAGAAGACGGCATTCCTTATCAGGCGCGCGACATGGCCGTGCTGCGCGGCCATCTGGCGAAGATTCCCGTCATCCTCGCCTCGGCGACGCCGTCCTTGGAAACCATCGCCAATGTCGAGGCGGGGCGCTATCGCGCGCTCGATTTGCCCGACCGGCATGGCGGCGCGAAATTGCCGACGATCGCGACGATCGATCTCACGCGCGATCGCCTGCCGCGCGGCGCTTGGCTATCGAGCGCCTTGCGCGCGGCGATCGGCGAGACGTTGGCTTCCGGCGATCAGGTTCTGCTCTTCCTCAATCGGCGGGGTTATGCGCCCTTGACGCTCTGCCGCGCTTGCGGCCATCGCCTGCGCTGCCCGAATTGCTCGGCCTGGCTGGTCGAGCATCGCGCCCAGGCGCGGCTCGAATGCCATCATTGCGGCCTCAAGCGAAACCCGCCGACGGAATGCCCGTCCTGCCAGGCGAAGGATGCGCTGATCGCCTGCGGCCCCGGCATCGAAAGGCTGAGCGAGGAGGCGGCCGAATTGTTCCCCGCGGCACGGCGCCTCGTTCTCGCCAGCGATACCTTGGGCGGGCCGATCAAGGCGGCGGCATTGATGCGCGCGATCGCCGCGCGGGAAGTCGATCTCGTGATCGGCACGCAGATTCTCGCGAAGAGCCATCACTTCCCGCATCTCACCTTGGTCGGCATCGTCGATGCCGATCTCGGTCTCGCCGGCGGCGATCTCCGCGCCGCCGAGCGATCCTTCCAATTATTATCCCAGGTCGCGGGGCGCGCCGGGCGGGGGTTGAAACCGGGCCGCGTCCTCATCCAGACCTACGATCCCCGCCAGCCGGTCATGACCGCCTTGGCCAAGGGCGATCGCGCCGCCTTCCTGGCGGCGGAGATGGCGGATCGCCGCCAAGCCGGAATGCCGCCTTTCGGCCGGTTGGCGGCGATCATCCTTTCCGGCCGCGATGCGGCAGCGGTCGCGGCCAAGGCCGGCGAATTGTCGCGATCGCGACCGCAGCTTCCGGGCGTACGGATTCTGGGCCCCGCCCCCGCGCCGCTTTCCTTGCTGCGCGGCCGCCATCGCCAACGCTTTCTGGCGAAGGCCGACAAGGCGATCCCCTTGCAGCCGATCCTCGAATCCTGGCTCGGCGCGCATCGCGGGTCGAAAGATGTCAGGATTCAGATCGACATCGACCCCTACGGGTTTTTGTGAACGCAAGATTCGCTTACGCCAGCCATTCGGCGAGATTGTTCAACATGCCCGC